>CALDTZ010000027.1 GCA_937924805.1 uncultured Saprospiraceae bacterium | reverse complement strand
TTAATAAAGTTAAGTTATTTGACGAAATATAAATTTCTGTAACAGATTCTAATCGCTCGAAATTTATACTTGTAGCGTCTAATTTACTTTGTATATATATTTTATTCGCTTCTTTTAGATATTTAAGATTCGTAAGACTATTAATATCTGTGCAGTCAAAAGAATCAATTTTAAATTCATCCAAACGCTCACAAAAATAATCATCAATTTCAGCTTGGGAACAAGCAGAAAAAGACACACAGGTTTCAAAACAAGAAATATTGGTATCATACGAAACTAGTCCAAGGTCCACGTTGTCATAGCCATCCCATATTTTGAGATCAATAAGCGTTTCATCTGTTGTACACCAGCAATTGCTTGTCAAGTCTCGATTCCATTCGTCAAGATTTTTTACGTTAAATTCACTGTTATCACATATCTTATTATTTACAATTTTTACTTTTTCATTGTCATATACATTGATTTCAAGCCCTATTTTATTTTTCAAAATATTGTTGTTATTAATAGTACAGTATTTACCTTGTTCGATTCCTACGACATTACCAATGATTTTTGAATTTTGGACTACACATTGACTGCAAAGTACTCCTAAACCATTTTGTCGAAATTCACAATTATCGATAATCAATCTTGAACCCTCAATTGAAGTATTATTTCCATAAAAAAGGTTATTTGTAATTGTTTTATCAGCTCCGGTAATTCCAACTTTGTTGTCGATAAATGAGCAGCTATCAATCATTATATTCCAATCCCCGGTATAACCGATCATCGCAAATGAATTGCGTTTGAAAACACAGTTTGAATAATTTATTGGACCACCTTCATGACAACATTGAGCTGAATTAGATTCGAATGCATGTGAAAATTTACAAAATTTGAAATCAGCAGCTGCCCCTAATTCGTTCATAATTTTAATTCCTTTCCAGGCAGCGAAACCATTTACATCTAGGTTTGTAGTAAATACGATACTATCTTCTTTCGTTCCAATTGCATTTAGTATGCCACGTACCTCAAAAGATACACCTTGTTCGAATCTTAATTCCACACCTTTTTCAATGGTCATAGTATGTTCTGGGAATAATACTAAATCATCTGTAACAATATATGGGCTATTAGTATAAGCTAAAGTCGTGTCATTATGAATTCCTCCGCTGATAACAGTTTGACTATTTAAATTAACTATGGTCAGGATAAAGAAAAATATAATTAAGAAATTTCTCACAATCACGTTTTTTAAGGAGTAGTAATGACTTTTTAATAAAAATAAAGATTTTATTTAAATGATTTCCTTATTTACAATATTCTAGATTTTACGGAGTGTTAATATTATTATTTTAAATTTTAAATCGATCCATGAAAGCTGATTTGTAACTTTCACCAATGGGTAATGTTATGCCATTAAGGTCGACTACTTTTTGATTGTAACTTTTTAATGAACGAATCGCAATCGCATAGGATCGGTGGATTCGTATAAATTTATCGATAGGAAATTTTTCGAATATGGAACCTAGATTACCTTTTACTACGAGCGTTTCATTTAATGTATGTATACGTACATAATCTTTTAAGCTTTCAAGATAAGTGATGTCATCGATGACCACCTTGTGTTGTTTTTTATTGATATTGAAAAAGATAAAAGGACTTTCTTCTCGTTTTTCATTAAGATCTTGACTGAGTTTCCCTTTTTCTTTATATCGGTCAATTGATTTTAAAAAACGATCAAAAGGAATCGGTTTTAATAAGTAATCAATAATATCCAAATCATAGGCTTCAACCGCATATTCGCGGTAGGCCGTGGTAAGAATGACACTTGGTGGATTTTGTAATGATTTAAGAAATGCCAACCCATTAATGATAGGCATTTGAATATCAAGAAAAAGTAAATCAATCGTTGTTTCATTGAGTTTGTCAAAAGCTTGAATGGCACTCCCAAAAGTATCGACCACTTCCAACTGATCCACCATTGAACAATACTTATTAAGTAATTGAATCGCTGGCGGCTCATCATCAATAATAAAGCACGATATTTTACGCATCTGTTACATTTATAATTAGTGATACTTCGTAATTGTTTTCTCTATCGAATATGGTTAAAGTATGCATATTTGGATATTGAAGTTCCAGTTGTCGATTGATATTTTTGAGACCTAAGCCTTCTTTATGAATATCTTTTGATTCCCCTTTGTGGCTTGATTTTGAATTCCAAATGCTAACCTTTATTTGATGTTGTTTGGATTTGATGTTAATCTTTATGGTAGGATTATCTAAATCTGTACTAGCTCCATGTTTGAATGCATTTTCAACTAAGGAAAGAATCAATAAAGGAGCGACCGGATTTGCTAGGTTACCTTCAGTAACCGTTTCAATGTTGAGATGATCACCATACCGTATTTTTTCTAGTTCTATATATTTCTGAACAACGTCAATTTCTTCAGTTAATGCAACTGTTTTTAATTGGCTTTTATAGAGCACAAATTCTAAAATAGAAGACAACTGAAGGATCATATTTGGTGCTTTGGGATTACCCGTGATCACTAGTGAGTATAGATTATTGAAGGTGTTAAAAAGAAAATGTGGGTTAAGTTGAGACTTTAAAAACTTTAATTCAGTTTCCAACTTTTGTTGTGTCAAAGCATTCAATCGTTCTAGTTCTATTCTTTTTTCTTCCTGCATTTCCCATGCTAATAATAAAAGTCCTGGAGAATAGAATTGGACAGCATAAACTAGATATCTGTCAAACCTCATAAATGAAATACCTTCCAAATTACGCATACAATCAAACCATAAAACACCTGCAATTCTCCAAATAAAATAGAGGGTAAACGTGCTGAATAGCATACTGATAATAAATAGTATCCATTTCTTTTGATTGTATAAATAAGGTAACTGGTAGTGTTTGAGGAAATAAAAGGCCGCCATGAAGATGGGAATGTTCACTAAGTTAATAATGAGGTACATACCTATATTTCCACCACCTGAAGATTTCATAAAAGTCCAAGCTACATATATAATAACCCAAAATAGGATATGTTTTTTATTTGTAGGCATAGATTAAAGATACGTAGTAATTTAGAAGAGATTATGTTTTGTATACAAACGGGAAAGATCTGTATAAGAATAAGAAAAACGGGTTGTTTGATCGTTTAGCAAATCTTCTTATACGTTTATGAACGATTCATCTACTTTTCGATAAAAACGTCTTTTAAGCAAATACCTTAGATTTAAATGAATACTCATACTATGGAAATGGCCGTTAAATCACTTTTTATTACGCTTTATATTATTGGATATCATTCAATTGGGTTTACGCAAAACATTCAATCCATTAAAGGATCGGTGGTAGATGAAAATGAAAACCAACTTATTGGTAATGCTATTTTATTAGATCTTCAGGATTCTAGTTTTGTTCTTGGTACTTCCTTTTTTGAAGAAGACTTCATCCTTGAAAGTATAAATCGACCACGAGTGCTTTTAAAGTTGACTTCACTAGGATTTGCAGATCGTTTTATAGACATTGAATATCAAGGAAAGGATCAAGTGGATATCGGAAGATTTATCATGGATAATCAAGGGATAGAAATGGATGAGGTTATTATAAAAGGGAAATTGCCAAGAATTATTCAACGAGAGAATGGTACAATCGAATTAAATGTGGCACAAACATCGCTGGCTTCCAGTAATTCTTTTCAAGAAATCGTTATGCAATTGCCCGGGGTTATTATCGATGACGAAGGCATTTCTGTGATTGGTAAAGAGACGACGATTATTTATCAAAATGGTCAACGGATAGCGCCTGAAAATGTAAGTTTTATTGATCCAGGTACGATTAAATCCATTGAGATTATTCGTAATCCATCAGCAAAGTATGATGCTGATGGTGGTGCGGTCATTCATATTAAAACGATATCAAAACAAGAAGATGGCTATCAAATTCGACTAAAACAAAATATTTCTGATTCTTATTTTTTTGGAACAAATTTCCGCTCTTCAGTGAATGCGAATTTCACAAAAGGACCTTTTAAGCTCACCGGAAGTATAGGCTTTTTTCAAGGAGATGATCGTGAAATATTGCATACGACGAGAGATCGATTGAAAAAGGAAGTGTTCTTATTGACGGATTTAACCACTGATTGGGAGACAAAAAACAAACCAAGTCCCAATGGATTGATTGGCCTACATTATGATATCAATGATAAGAATTATATCTCCTTAGAATATAGTGATCAACTGCAGCAATCGAATGTTATTCAGACGAGTAATAATACGATTACGGATAGTGAATATATTAATTGGTACGAAAGTGTAATTAATGGATCTCAGCAATTAAGAAATCAATCTACATCGATGAACTATAATAGGGCCATAGATACACTTGGTACCCGATTATTTATGGGTATTCAATATTCAAAAATTATGAATACAAGATTTAATCTAATTGATGAAACAAGCTTCGAAAAAAATGAACTAGCCATGCGAGATCTGCAAAGTAATAATGGTTACAATATCGGAATTTATGCAGGCCAATTAGATTATTCAAAATACCTGAGTAGTCGTACCTTTTTTGAGTTGGGTACCAAGTGGAGTCAAGTAAATAACGATGCATTTCTAGATTTTTCTACAAAGATGGGTTCAGGGGAATATTTGCGGGATAGTACATTGTCGAATGCTTTTGGTTATCAAGAAAATATATGGTCTGTCTATGCAAATCATCATTTTCATGCTAATGATAAAATAAAACTGAGCATTGGATTAAGAAATGAAATTACAACGTACCAAGTTAAAGTAAATGGGGTAGTAGGAGATGTAAATGACCAATTTGTTAACTTGTTTCCATATTTGAATATAAATATATTATTACCTAATAATCGGCCATTGAGTATATCCTATACTTCAAGTATTAGGAGACCCTCATATCACAGTTTGAATCCAAGTTTGTATTATCAAGATCCGTATACGTCTATTCAAGGGAATACAGAATTGGTACCTCAAAAAACGCATAGTGTTGAGGCGGCAAGTGAATGGTTTAAAACGAATGTAAAATTAGGTTATAATTATACGATTGATCCATTAGGAGGAAGTGCATTACCTGGGGATACTGAATATAGTTATGTCCTAAAGCCCGTGAATTTTCAATTTAAACATTATGGGTATTTGGATCTTTCTCGCGGGTTTCAATTTGATTGGTATACGTCTAATAATAGTATAACACTTAGTTATACAGATATCAGAGAAAATGTTTTTAAGAATGCAATACAAAGACCTAGACCACATATCTACTTTTATTCAAATCATATTTTTGATATTGGTAAATCATTTAAGGCGGAGTTTTTATTTTGGTATTGGGGTAATAAATATGAAGGGGTTACACATAGGGAGGATATGGCAAATACAGCGGTTACTCTAGAGAAATCATTTCTCAATAAATCTCTTTTATGTAGATTGTCGGTTAACGATATCTTTGGGGCAGGTGGTCCATCCGGTTATTATTCTGTAGGAGAAACGGATATCTTTTTTGAGAGGCAACGTAACACGGAGTATTTTAGACTCTCGGTCATGTATAATTTTGGGCAGTTAAAAAAGATAAATTTTAAAAATAAATCAGCCGGGAAATCGGAAATGAATCGTTCTCTTTAAATAAGGAAAGGCTTATGAGTTGAAGTAAATTTCTTTCATCATTTTTTCCATTTTGGAACGCATCGTTTTGTTTTTAACATCGTAAGCATTGATGATAATGGAGAACGTTCGCCATTTACCTGATTTGGCTTGAACAAATCCGGTGTAGCTTATTACGTCAATCATACTTCCACTTTTTGCCCAAATGTGTCCAGCTGCTTTCGTATTTTTAAACATTCCTCTTACTGTACCTGATACGCCACCTTTCGGTAAATATTTGGTTGCGGCTTCTACACCATATTGGTTGGCATAGGCACGAAGAAAGTCGGCTAATAAATAACTAGGCACATATGATCGGGCGGATAATCCACTACCATCTTCCATATTAAGCCCACCACTTTTAACTTTTAGTTTTTTGAGGAATCGACGGATGGCCGATATTCCAAGTTGACCACTAGCTGATTTACGAACCTT
Source organism: uncultured Saprospiraceae bacterium (assembly GCA_937924805.1). GTDB lineage: Bacteria > Bacteroidota > Bacteroidia > Chitinophagales > Saprospiraceae > JAHDDO01. The sequence continues at coordinate 77,640 of CALDTZ010000027.1, read as the reverse complement.
GAGTCCGAGCGTTTTTAAAAGTGCTTCACAATATAGATTATTACTTTCAAAATTAGCTTTGCGTACAATATCTGATAATGGCGGTGATTTAAATTCACCAATAATTACTTTATCATGATTCGGTTTGGTTCTACTAAATTTAGCTCTATAATTAGCCGTCTTGATTTTACTTTTTTCTAGTTCTTTCGAAATGTGATGCGCTAAAAAGTACGGAGGGTCAGGGATTGAACCTTTTATAGAGAAGGTACCTTGACCTGCGGGTATTGTGCCTACGATTCTTTTGGTATAATTATAAGGACCTCCAAAGATATATGCATTGTCTCCCGTTCCAGCACTATCTACAGCCAACTCATTGGATAGGTTAAGTTTAGGAATGGTGGGGTAGTAAGATTTAATATTTGGCCTTCGTCCAACGGTACCTCTTTTATCAAAGTAAATAATATATTCATTTTCATTTACATTAATTCCCCATGCTCCACTTGCATAGTAATTACCCAAATCATTCCATTGCCAAGATGGAGAGATTGGGAAGGAATTAAACAATGATTCATCAGCAATGATATCTCCATCTATGCAGGTGATACCCGCATCCTTTACCATTTTTGTTATTTGGTCCAGCAATTGCTCAAAATTAGGGTAGCCAGTAAATGAACCACTGCCTAACGTAGGATCACCGCAACCATAGATCATTAAGTCACCCTGCAGTGTACCATCAGCTTCCAGAGTCCCTTCATAACCTACTTTAGTGCTAAATTGGTATGATTCTCCCAGTACGGTTATTGCAGTTAGCGTAGTCAATACTTTTATCGAAGATGCTGGAGTTAAGCTCGTATTGGGACGCATTGAAGCTAAGAGATCACCAGATTCCATGTCCAGTACACTAAAGCTAATACTGCTATGTGTGAGTTCTCTGGAGTTCATAATACGCTCCATACCTGACTGCAATGAAGATTGCGCTTCTGATGCCGTGATAGATAGAATACCTATCAATAATATGTATAATGATTTATATTTCTTCAGCCTCATATCCTATATGAAATAAAGCATCTCCTTGATTAACAACAGATGCATTGTTGTGTCCAATGATATATCCATTTCTTCTTGAAATAACGGTTGCCGTTTTAGTTCCAAATGGATTTTTAATCGTTCCTAGAGGTTCTCCAATTTGAATTTTTGTACCTGATTTTTTAGACCATGTAAACAAACCGGAGAAAGCAGCCCTTTCCCATGTTGTTTTTTTAATGTGAATGTTTCGAATTTTCCCCGAATCAATTTCATTATTCGTGCATTTGAAATGTCGAAGAATATTAATAATTCCTCTAACAGCAGCGGAAATAGCAAACCCGTCTAAGCGTATAGATTCACCTCCTTCAAAGATTATTGCTGGGATGTTTAAATCTTTACAGGACCTTCGAAATGAATTAGGTATGGTAGCTTTCATGATGGTGAAAGGAGCATTAAAGACTTTCGCTAATTCTAATGATGCCATATCATCTTTGGTGTACCTTATTTGTGGGTAATTATATCTTGAAGCACCTCCAGTATGAAAGTCAAAAGCATAATCAACATGTGGTAGAATCTTTTTTGTCAATGTACGAGCAACTCTTGAGGCTAAAGAACCGAGTGTTGTACCGGGAAAACTTCGATTTACATCCTTCCCATCTGGTACTTCTCTACTAAAGTTTATAAATCCAAAAACATTTAGAAGCGGAATTGCGATAATGGTACCCTTCGTAATTTTTTCAAAATAGCCTTCTTCAATACAATGTCTTATACTTTCGACACCGTTGATTTCATCACCATGTACTCCGCCTAAAAACAAAAGGGTGGGGCCATCTTCTTTTCCTCTATAGATGTGTGCATGAATGGATATTACCGTATCGGAAGGCAAGGTGCCTACGTTTAATTGAAGTTCTTTGTTTTCATTGGATGATATCTCATGACCATCAATGATTATGGTGTCTTGCATTTTTTCCCTCTTTAACTTTTTGCTCTACCAAATCGATAATTTTACTTGCTATGTCGATGTTGGTTGTTTTTTCAATTCCTTCTAATCCAGGAGAGGCGTTTACTTCCAATATTTGTGGGCCATTTTTTGATTGTAATAAATCTACACCTGCTACTTCTAAACCCAAAATTTTTACCGCTTTAAGTGCACATGCTCTTTCCTCATCAGAGATGTTGATCATTTCTGCATGACCTCCTCGATGAAGATTTGATCTAAATTCGCCAGCTTTTGCTTGTCGCTTCATTGTCGCGATTACCTCTCCATTTACAACAAAAATACGAATATCTGCACCATTTGCTTCTTTTATGAACTCTTGTAATATGGTTTTTTGATTTGTTTTATTGAAGGTCTCCATCAAGGTGACGGCCTGACTATGTGTGTCGGCTTTTAATACACCAATTCCATGGGTCCCATTTATTAATTTTAAAATAATGGGGTGGAATCCAAAAGACTTAATCAGGTCTTCATACATCACCTGATTATTGGAAGCGATGGTACGAGGAACTTTAAGGCCATGTTGGGCTAAAACTTGAAGACACATCAACTTATCTCTTGCGGTCAAAAGTGCATTGGAACTTAAAACGCTTGCTACCTTCATTGATTCAAACTGCTTGATAACGGCAGCACCATATTTAGTAAAAGATGATCCTATCCTAGGGATAATAGCATCGGCATTTTTGATTAGATCTCCGTAATAACTTACCTGGGGTTTATTTCCTAAAATGAGATCACAATTTTGATAATCAATCACTCGAACAAAATGATTTCTTTTTCTAGCAGCCTGAATAAGGCTTTGCGTACTATAGAGGGAAGCACTTCTTGAAAGTATAATAATATTCACATTGTAATATACATTATCCTAATAAATTTAGTTCCGATTTCTGAGTTGAAATTGGACGGTAAGTTGACTTTTTAACCAATTTTAGACTTTGATGGTAAAAAATGTTTTTTATGGTAATTGTTTTCTATTTCCTATCTTGGTTTTATGGCGCAATCAATTAAGATAGATGATAAGAAAACGATTCGTTCGTGGGCATTTTTTGATTGGGCGAACTCTGCTTATACCTTGGTAGTGGCGACAGCTATATTTCCACCATATTTTACAGCAAATACGGATGATGTCATAGATATTTTTGGGATCGGAATCGAGAATACAGCATTGTATTCTTTCATTGTATCCTTTGGTTATTTGATCATAGCTTTCATATCTCCGTTGCTTTCAGGGATTGCTGATTATGGAGGTAAACGAATGCTCTTTCTAAAGATATTTACCGCTATTGGCAGTATTTCATGTCTTGCCATGTTTTTTTTCAAAGGCCCTTCTGGCGTTTGGTTAGGCTCAACCTTATTTCTTATTAGTACGATAGGTTATGCAGGTAGCATGGTTTTTTATAATGCATATTTACCCTTGATTGCTTCTGAAAAAAATGTAGATAAAGTTAGTGCTCAAGGATATGCATTTGGTTATGTAGGATCCGTCATTTTATTGATAATGGTATTAATCCTTGTTTTATTTCAAGAACAATTTGGTATCACAGATTCTACATTGCCGGCAAGACTTGGATTTATTATGGTTGGATTATGGTGGATGGGATTTGCGATTATTCCATTCAAACATCTACCCCAGGATAAAGCAGGACCTCTTGAAAAAGGAGCAATAAGAAAAGGTTATGGAGAATTAATTAAGGCGTTTCGAAAACTGATAAAGCAAAAAATGATTAAATTATTTTTAGCTTCATTTTTCTTTTATATCGCGGGAGTAAATACAGTCATTTATGTGGCTACCATATTTGCAGAAAGTGAATTAAACTTTCAATCTACAGAAATGATAATCACGGTTCTAATCATTCAGATTGTAGCGATCGGTGGAGCCTATTTATTTGCTTACGCTTCAAAATTGATGGGCAATAAAAATTCTATTTATATAATGTTAATGATTTGGATTGGGATTTGTGTTGCTGCCTATTTTACCAATAGCCGTTTGATGTTTTTTACAATTGCAGGGTTTGTTGGTTTGGTGATTGGTGGAATCCAATCGCTTTCTCGATCAAGTTATTCTAAAATGATTGAAGGAGAAGAAGATGTAGCGTCGTTTTTTAGTTTTTATGAATTCTTAAGAAATTTGGCCATTGTTTCTGGAACATTCATTTTTGGTTTTGTAGAAGCAATGACCCACAATATGCGCTATTCGGTATTAGCACTGAGTGTTTTATTTGTAATCGGAATGGTTTTTATGTTTTTTGTTAAGTTTAATGAAGCCTATCTTAATCCTGGAATTCATAACAACCCAAATCAGGCATAGACCCTCGCATATTGCCATCTAAATCCGTTTGGTCGATCATAATTGTTCTAGCCATATCAATCGCGACTGCAAACGTATCCAAATGAAAATCATAGCTTTCAAAATCGATAAATAAGGTGTCTTCAAATTGTTGATTAAGTCCTTCTGTAACATTTTCAAATAAGGTAGGTTGATTTTCAACGTCTAATAATTCGTCTGCTGAAAACATACAATGGTCAAAAGAGTAAAAAAGCCCGTTTTGATTCTTTGTAATATCTTGAAGCCATATTTCATCTTCATTGTAGCCAGTAAAAATACAATTGGTGAAATTCCCTTGAGCTACATTTAGTAATATTTCTTCTTGGCATAATGGATCTGTACACCTAAAGTTATTCATGAGTAAAGCATGCTTTTGACTCGCTTCATTAAAAACAGTACAATAATTTAATGTATAATCTCCTCCTTGAAAAAAGAGTAATCCATGGTCATTAGCATTGTGGAAAAGACAATTATCGGCTCTCACGGATGCATGACTTGCTAAAATATTGTTGCCAGAATTGTGGCCTATTTCACATTGATTAAGGGTTACGGATGAACTCGAATCTACTCGGATTCCGACGATTGAATTAAATAATTTGGTATGCGTAAGTTGATTGTTTTTTGATCCCGCTGATAGGATTATTCCCGCCCACTGACCTCCAATATCTTGGTACTCTTCTTCCAATCGGTCTGTACGAAATTCAACTTTGTCATCTGCTGATCCAAAAGTCATCAATCGAGCACCTGATCGGATGATCAGTAATCCATCATTATAAATACCAAAGTCATTATTAGCAATCCCACCATGAAAATAAACTTTTGTGCCAGCGGGTATAATAAGGTTACAACTATCCACGATTAATGAACCATAAACAACGTAAGGTTTTGGATCATTCCATTCCCAATTTCCAAAATCACAGCTATAATATGATATTCTTGAATTGCCCTGAATATTAGGAATATAATTTGCGTTTTGGCCCCACGCTTCTAATAGTATTTGATGCGTTTTATTCCCTGTTTTGATTTGTAACCAGTTTTCAATAATAAAGGGAGAAATGGAAATATCTTGATCAGGATCAATTGTAGTTTCTACAAATATGTAGATACTATCATTGGGAAGGATAGTTACTTCTTCAATTTCTTTTTGAACAGCAGTACCATCAACATTAAGCCTAAAAAAAGTAGAAAAAGAATCACCCAAACTTATTTTATCAATAAGCACTCGTTGATCTTCATTATTGAATATTTTTAGAAATTTTGTCGTAGATCCAACGCTCGTAAATACAGTGTCAAAGGTTAAGGTATCTAATGAATACCGAAGCTGAGGTGTATCACCTTCAAAATAGTTATCATCAACCCTGCATTGGGTAAGCAGAATAGAAAAAAGTACGATAAAAACACAACTAAAGATTGATTTTGTTGTCGCCATAATTATGAATCTACTGCAAGAATAGTGAATTATTTGGATTGTCTGCATTATAACAAGTTTTTGCCCTCAATTATTCTACTTTTGCGTCGCGATGAAAGAAGACAACCGACCACATTCACGTAATATTGATGTTATTATTCCTGCATACAACGAGGAGGAGGCAATTGCAAAAGTGGTTCGAGATATTCCTAAAAATTGGGTTCGAGATATTGTGGTAGCAGACAATGGGAGCGAAGATAATACTGCTGAGGCTGCTAGGTCAATGGGTGCTACTGTGGTTTTTCAGCCTGTTAAGGGCTATGGAAATGCTTGTCTAAAGGCGATGGAGTATATTGCTGCGAAGTCGATAAAACCTGACATTATACTTTTTATTGATGGTGATTATTCTGATTTTCCAGAGCAATTACCTTTGGTTGTCAATCCAATAATTAAGGATCAAGCGGACCTAGTCATAGGAAGTAGGGCATTAGGTAAATTAGAAAAAGGAGCGATGATGCCGCAACAAATATTTGGTAATTGGTTGGCCACTTCATTAATAAAATGGATTTATAAAGTTGAGTTTTCAGATTTAGGACCATTTAGAGCCATTCGGTATACATCATTAGAAAAAATAGCGATGGAAGATCGAGATTTTGGTTGGACTGTAGAAATGCAAGTAAAAGCAGCTAAATACAAACTGCGATGTAAAGAAGTTGCCGTAGACTATAGAAAGAGGATAGGCACATCAAAAGTGTCAGGAACAGTGAAAGGGACCATATTAGCTGGGCATAAGATTTTATGGACTATATTTAAATTATTGTAATATTTAACAAATTAATTAACAACAGGTTAGATGGTTATTCTTGGTTACGTACTTCTATTTATCTATGTCTCAGTTATGAGCTTAGTAACCATATTTTGTTTGATGCAATTTCATTTGCTTTGGCATTTTCTTACTAGAAAAAAGACCAAATTAAAAGAGGATGGGATGGAAGATTATCCATTAGTCACGATTCAACTTCCTATTTTCAATGAAATGTATGTTGTCCAGCGATTGATTGATAACATCGTGGAAATGGACTACCCAAAAGATAAGATTGAAATACAAGTTCTTGATGATTCGACGGATGATACACTAGCAATCTCGAAAGAAAGAGTGGATTTTTATAAAGCCAAAGGTTTTAATATTTCGCTTCACGCAAGAACAGACCGAACAGGATATAAAGCTGGGGCTTTGAAAGCTGCGACCAAGGTTGCTCAGGGTGATTTTATCGCTATTTTTGACGCTGATTTTTTACCTAAAAAAGACTTTTTAAAGAAAGCAATTCCTTTTTTTAATGATCCTAAAATTGGGGTTGTTCAAACTAGATGGGGACATATTAATGAAGATTATTCTATTCTTACAAGACTTCAAGCATTTCAATTGAATGTACATTTTACTATCGAGCAATGTGGAAGAGAAAACGGAAATTTTCTTTTGCAATTTAATGGTACTGCAGGTATTTGGAGGAGGGATTGTATAGAAGAAGCTGGTGGTTGGGAAGCAGATACTTTAACGGAAGATTTGGATTTGAGTTATAGAGCTCAAATTAAAGGATGGAAAATAAGATATCTTGAAAATGTTATTTCTCCTGCAGAGTTGCCAGCTGAAATGGGTGGTTTAAAATCCCAGCAATTTCGTTGGATGAAAGGTGGTGCGGAAACAGCTAGAAAGTTACTTCCAACGGTGTGGCATGCGAATATTCCATTTATGCAAAAAATTCATGGGAGCATTCATTTGTTGAGTAGCTCAATTTTCTTATTTGTATACCTTTTAGGCTTTTTGAGTGTACCCTTATTGTTTTTTGTACGCCCTTTAAATATTCCGATTCATTATTTAAGCACATTTATGGTAAGTACACTTGCCATTATATCTGTTTATTTCGTAGCCAATGTTTTTAATGACATTGAAGATGGATCAAAAATAAAATTGACGTTAAAGTTTTTACTTTTATTCCCAATGTTTTTGGCGCTATCCATGGGGCTTTCTTTGCATAATTCGTTTGCCGTCATTCAAGGATATATGGGGAAAAAATCAGCGTTCATCCGTACGCCAAAGTTTAATGTAAAAGGAGTCGGGGATCGTATAAAAATGAAAAACTACCTTACGTTAAAATTTTCTCCAATGACGATTATGGAAGGTTTAATGTTTTTATTTTTTCTTTGGGCCGTTTATTATGCAGTAAAATCTGGAAATCGAGCATTTATGATATTCCATATGCTTTTAGCTTTTGGTTATGGGTCTATTTTTTTGATCTCAGTGAAACATTTGGCATTAAAAAAATAATTAGCGTTGGAATACAAGCTCAATATAAAACGGTCTATCGGTTTGGTTTTATTGGTAGCCGGAATCCTTGGGACACTATTATTTCCTGCTCAATCACAATTTGAATATATCTATTTAGGGGTTTCCATATCTTTCTTCGGATATACCTTTCTAACACCTTTTTTTCAACATGATCGAAGTTTCATGTTTTTCGTTGGTGTTTCCTTTTTTATTCAAGGTTGTATCATTTTTATATTTCCAAATTTGTCTAATGATTTGTATCGTTTTGTTTGGGATGGTTTACTATGGCATGATGGGATACATCCCTTTCTACACACACCAGAACAAGTATTAGAATTTGATTTATTTTCTTCGGATAAAGCGTATTATCTATTCGATAAAATGAACTCTCAAGGATATTATTCTATATATCCTCCAGTTTGCCAAGGGGTTTTCTTTTTGGGCACCTTTTCAAAAAGTGTAGTGCAATCCGTATGGTTGATTAAAGGACTGTTCTTTCTGTTTAATGTATTAACGGCTTATTATTTAGTGAATACATTAAAATTCTTAGGTTTGCCAAAAGGGTATAGTCTTTATTATCTACTTAACCCTTTGGTATTAATAGAATTAATAGGAAATCTACATTTTGAAAGTATCATGATTACTTTCTTGGCTGGATTTTTATACTATTTAGTTCGCTCAAAATACGTGTTGGCTGGTGTGTCTTTATCCTTGTCTGTTGCCACAAAGTTGGTCCCATTGCTATTCGTGCCTGCGATCTTCTTTTATCTTCGAAAGCAAACTAAAAGCTTAATAGCTTTATTTTCGGCATGTTTACTATCCTTACTCATCATGTTTATTCCGTTGTTTTATTCGACTTTTTCTAATTTAATGTCTTCGATCGATTTATACTTTCAATCTTTCGAATTCAATGCCAGTATTTATTATTTGCTTCGAAGTTTGTTTTTTAAAATTTATGGATATAATCAAATTGCGATTCTTGGCCCAAGTTTGGGTTTATTAGCCTGTTTATTTATTATAGGGTTGGCTATTAAGAATAAGGAGAGTCATGTATTAGGGTTAATCAAAGTAATGACATTTAGTTTTATTTTATACTTAATCTTAGCAACAACCATACACCCTTGGTATCTAGCTTCGATATTACTTTTAAATTGTTTTTTGAGGTATCAATTTATCTGGGTTTGGAGTTTTCTCATTTTTCTATCCTATAGTGCATATGATACTCAACCTTTTCAAGAACATACGTTGTTTTTGGTTCTTGAATATGGAATTGTGCTATTCGTTTTTCTATATGAATTTGGTTTTTTAAAACGTTTTAAAAATGGTGGCCTAGTTACTAATCAATAATTATTTTTTGCGTTGAGTATTTTTTGCCTTCCTTTATCACTAATACATATTGGCCTGTAGGCAAATGATTGATTTCCAATTGAACTTCATTCATATTACCCTTTTTGACTTTTTCTGATAATACCGAATGTCCAAGAAAATCAAATAATTGGATACTTAAAGGTCCATGTGGTTTATTCAAACGGATATTTACATAATCTGATGCTGGATTTGGATAGACCGTTATTGTATTTTTATCACTTACTAGATCTTCATTACTTGAAGGTTTAGTTTGTATACTAAAGTCCCAAATTCCTCGCCCATAAGTTCCAAAACGGACTGTTTTTATGTTTTTTATGTATTCAACCGACCAGTAAACGTTCGCAGGGGCACAAGTACCTGTAAGATCATGCCACATATCCTCTTCAACAATATAAACGTAAGGTCCATTTTCAGTTGCAGCAAATAACATTGTTTCCTCTTCATTTGCAACGATATCATAGACAAGCGTTGGTGGTAGTCCATTCGTCATTGAATTAAAGGTTACCCCACCATCTGTAGACATCAGTACACCTGGTGTACTATAACCACTTCCTGCCACCCACAATGTATTTTCATCGATTTCAGAAGTATAGATATCTTGACCATACAAATAGGATCCAGAAATGGTATTCATGGTTGATTTTTCCCACGATAGTCCTTTATCATTTGAATAAAATGCAGCACCATTTTCAGTCACTGCAAAGAATTTATTTTGATTTAATTTGGATATTCCAATAGCTGAAACAAGCGACCCACCACTTGCTTGCATGAAGTTAAAGGGCAAGTTTACAGCTTCAATTTCACTAAAATTATCAATCAGTTTAATAATATATGATCCTGGTCCACCATCAACACTTCCTCCTGCAACGTAAATAATATCTTCTGATGGGTTTGGCGAAGCAATCATATAGGGCATCCAGACCAGCTCGTCTTCAGATTCAATCGTATAATTTAAATCGATACCTCCTACATTTGCTTGTTTATACATAGATACCCATCCTCCAGGGTAATTAGTCCACATATTTCGCTGTTCATTTGTAAAAACAATATGACCATAATCCCCAGAGATGATTTGTTCAAAATTAATAATGGCATCAGGATTTTCAGTATATCCACGTTGAAATCCTTGATCTTGTGATCCTGCAAATACTGTATTAGGGTATGCATCACTTGTTCTGACACTATAATATTGACTTACATTCAATGATTCTAAACTTAAATTAAAAACAGTTTCCATATCATCCGTAGAAATGTTAAGTCCTCCATGATTACTGATTAAGAGACAATTGTTACCGTCGTTATCTACAAATTCATTGAAGTGCATAATATCTGCATGTAGTTTTCCAATTACATTGTCGTAGTATTCCCACCATTCGTTTTGTAATTCCCAATCTTTTCCTCCATTCAAACTTTTATAGCAATTGACTTCACCCATCAATAGTAAGTCAGGATTTGAAGGTGAAACAAAAATTCCTACATTCCAAGGGTTTGCTGGTAGAGGGCCTAATTCTATCCATGAAGCAGCAAAATCAGTGGACTTATATAGGACATTGTTTACATCATATCTAAAGAAAATGGTAACATCATCTTTTTCTACAGCGACTAAATTTTGGCTACTATTGGTGCTAAATATGGGCGAATCAGGATTTGTCGTAATGGTATCCATGGAATTTGTAAGATCATTCCACTGCATAACGGTTGTATTCGAACCTGCAGCTTCTATAATATACAGATCATTTGAATTGTGTGGATTTACTAATTCAATACGTGAAAGTGCTGGACTGTCAAATTCGAATGCTTTTTCAACAGAAGAACCTTTATTTTCGGATCTCATTAGTGATACTTTGTGTACACCTGAAGATTGCCCAAGAAAAAATATTTTATCATCCGTTTCTTTTAAAACAGTAAAATCTTTAACACTTCCATTTCCAAGATTTTCAAAGCCCATAGTTGGGTTCCAGGTAACCCCTTCATCATCAGAATAGTGCGGTGATCGATTTAGTGGAGCAATTATTCTTTTATTGTTATCCTTACTTAAAACCGCAAGATATCCAGTTCCAAACCTGAAATTTTGATTCACAATTTCCCATTCATTTCCAATACGAGGACCTTTAAAAATAGAACCACCGGCAGAAATTAAGAATATTTCATCGGTTGGAGCATAGTATTCGGTATCAAACACACTTCCTGCTTGATCATTGCTTCCTTTCTCAATCCACTTGCCAAAAAGATTACCATCTGCATAATTCAGGACATCATTGCATTCTATAGCTCCATTTTTCAAAATATCTTTTTGTTCTAGACTTCTTTTAATTCGATTTTTGTGTTCTATTTTTCTCCAATCTATATCGGGTTCTGCAGTGTGGATGGATTCAATCCATTCTGCTCTTCGTTGCTTATTATCATTTTCATTTTGTTGCTCGAGCAAATGGGTTGGCTTCGGGTAGATGTCCTCTGTTTTCTTGTTTTGAAAAGTAAAACAGATTACAATTGCAGCAAAAAAGATTGGAACTAAGACAGTATATTTCATTTCTTTGAATTATTGAATCAAGATAATTCAAAAATGTAATAAATTTAGATAGCTTAGGCACTAATTGTTTTGAACTCGATGTTAATGTCGAGAAAAAGAAGTATTGAAAAGAAACCAAAGAAAATAAAAGGATGAATATAAAAATAGCAACACAAGGCAATTTAGATAAATTCGTTTGTACTACGCCTAATGGAGCGTCTATTACTCTTGGTTCTACGCCCGACGAAGTAGGGCCGATGCAAGCAATCCTCATGTCTATCGCCGGTTGCAGTACCATTGATATTGTGATGATTTTGAAAAAAATGAGGCAACCCATTGATAATATATCAGTAGATGTTGTCGGAGAAAGAGTGGATGATCATCCAAGGGTTTTTCATGAAATAAAACTTATCTATTCAGTATTTGGGGCACTAAAAGATGAAAAAGTGAAGCAGGCGATTGATTCTTCTTTAGAAAAGTACTGTTCAGTCGCAAAAATGCTTGAAAAGTCTTGTACTATTACGTCAAGTTACCTTATAAATCCATAAGCATTGTCATCGACTCGGTACTTCTTATATCTTCGTTATTTGGGCACACAATACTTTGGGTGGCAATCCCAACCTAATGCCATTTCTATTCAAGAAGTGATTGAAGAGAAGCTATCGATGCTACTGCGGGTACCGATTAGCGTTGTAGGTTGTGGTCGCACCGACGCTGGCGTCCATGCATACCATTATGTTTTACATTTTGATGCCGTATCCTTGTCGAATATAGATTTGATATATAAGCTAAATTCGTTATTACCTCCAGATATTGTTGTAATTAAATATGCGTCCGTAAAACCAGATGCACATGCTCGATTTGATGCTACTTCACGATCGTATTATTATAATATTCATACGATTAAATCGCCATTTGGGCGAGGGGAGTCCTACTATTATGGATGGGAAGCGGCATTGGATTTGCAAAAATTTGATAGATTAAATACGCTTATTAAATCAACAAAAGATTTTGAAAGTTTTTGTAAAACGAATAGTGGGAATGCCCATTTTTTATGTGATATAAAAGAGGTTAATTGGCATTCTTTAGGCAATGGGCAGTATCAGTTTAGAATTACTTCTAATCGATTTCTACGTGGTATGATTCGATTGCTGGTAGGAATGTATTTAAATGTGCATAGAGGAAAATTAACGTTTGACCAAGTAAAACATGCAGTAGAAAACAAGTCAAGATTAAACCCTAATTGGAGCGTACCAGGCGAAGGGTTGTTTTTAGATGATATTCAATACCCTTCGTCTATATTTCTGGATAGATAGAAAAACGTTCCATTTTTTCTTCGACTTCTTTTTTTACGCTTGAAATTATAGATTGGTTTGTTGTGTTTTTTAATACTTTGTCCATCCATTCAACAACTTGGATACAATCATCTTCCATCAAACCTCGACTTGTAATTGCTGATGATCCAATACGTATTCCAGAAGTTATAAATGGGCTTTTATCATCATATGGAACCATATTTTTATTTACCGTTATGTGTGCCTCACCCAATGCTTTATCTGCTTCTTTTCCGTTTATAGGTAGATTTTGTCTTAAATCAATGAGCATAGAATGATTTACCGTACTTCCAGAGACTATTTTATATCCTTTCTCGATAAGGGCATTTGCCATTACATTCGCATTTTTTATTACTTGTTTTGCATATGCTTCATAACTAGGTTGTAAAGCTTCATAAAAAGCGATTGCTTTTGATGCAATAATGTGTTCTAGTGGACCACCTTGCATTCCAGGAAATACACCACTATTTAAGATTGAAGACATTTTAATCGGATTTCCTTTTTTCGTTTTTTTATTCCAAGGATTTTCGAAATCTTCTCCCATCATAATAACACCACCTCTAGGTCCTCGAAGTGTTTTATGGGTGGTTGAGCTTACGATATGACAATGTGGTATTGGGTCATTTAACAAACCTTTAGAAATTAGACCAGCAGGGTGAGAGATATCAGCTAATAATATAGCACCTATGCTATCTGCTATGCGTCGAAAGGTTTTGTAATCCCAATCCTGTGAATATGCAGAAGCACCACAAATAATCATTTTTGGTTTATGAAGCTTGGCAAGTGTGTCGACCTTATTCATATCAATGATGCCTGTATCTTCTTCGACACCATAGAAGATAGGATCGTATACTTTACCAGAATAATTAACAGTAGATCCGTGTGAAAGATGCCCACCATGAGATAGATTAAAACCTAGAATAGTATCTCCTGGTTGTAGGCATGATAGGAATATAGCTGCATTTGCTTGAGCACCCGAATGAGGTTGGACATTTGCGTATGAAGCCCCGAAAAGAGATTTTAATCGTTCTATTGCAAGACTTTCGACCTGATCTATTATTTCGCAACCACCATAATATCTTTTTCCTGGATAGCCTTCAGCATATTTATTTGTAAGTTCAGAGCCCATGGCTTCCATTACTTGTCTACTTACGTAGTTTTCGGATGCAATAAGTTCTACGCCTTTTGTTTGTCTATTTACTTCTTCACCTATTAAATCAAATATTCTTTGGTCTCTCAAAATCTAATGTTTAATTGCTATAAAAATAGGAAACATTTTAATAGGACAAAGTATAGGTAAATAAAAAAACCCCCGCTTCAAGAAGCGAGGGTTTTTGTATAGTAAATTTTACTATTATCTATTATTGAATGCCTAATGCTCTCAATGTTTCGTAGTCTAATTGTCCTATTGGAAGACCGTTATCTTTCTGGAATTTAACTAAAGCAGCTTTAGTTGATGGTCCCATTGAGTTATCAGCTCCTCCTGTTCCAACGCTATAACCTCTAGAGATAAGAGCATTTTGTACTCTTCTTACTAGTTCAGTAGTTACATCACCGTCACATACAACTTCTTTCCACTCAGTAAATCCACCAGCTTGAGCCAATTGTCTCTTAGAGATTGTTTGGTATTTAGCAGGTATTTCACTTGAATTTGTAGTTGCTGGTGAAGCTAGTCTTTGGTAAGATCTAGTTTCATATTTAGCAGGTATTTCACTTGAATTCGTTGTTGCAGGTGAAGCTAATCTTTGGTAAGATCTAGTTCCATACTGAGCAGCTATTTCAGAAGAAGTAGTTGTTGCAGGTGAAGCCAATCTTTGGTAAGATCTAGTTCCGTACGTTGCAGGAATATCAACTGAAGTAGTTGTTGCTGGTGAAGCTAATCTTTGGTAAGATCTAGTTTCATATTTAGCCGGTACATCTACTGAATTTGTAGTTGCAGGCGAAGATAATCTTTGGTAAGATCTAGTTCCGTATTTAGCTGGAATATCAGTTTCAGTATACGTTGCAGGGCTTACAAGTCTTTGGTATGTTCTTGTAGTGTATACATTACAATCTCCACCACCTGTGCTTGATCCACCGCTAGTAATCATTTCTGTTCTTCTATTTTGTCTCTTTCCTGCTGCCGTTCCGTTACTTGCGATTGGGCTAGATTCACCCATACCGTTAGAACTTAATTGTGAAGCAGATACACCTTGAGCTACTAAAGCATCGTATACAGCCTTAGCTCTTCTTGTTGAAAGATCCATGTTGCTTGCTTCTGAACCATCGCTATCAGTATGTCCTACAATTCTTGCAGATTCACCTGAACTTTTAAGCATACTTGCAACTCTTGCAATTTCTCCACTTGAAGAACTTGTAAGTACTGCTGATCCTGATTCGAAGTTTACAGCTAAGTTAGTTGAACTACTTCCTGTCGCACCACATGGTCCTTCTTTAACCGCAGCACCTGATACTAATCTTTTGTAAGATCTTGTACCATATTTAGCTGGGATAGTTACCGTTTCAGTAGTTGCTGGAGATGCTAATCTAGAATAAGTTCTAGTTTCGTATCTTGCTGGTACTGTAGTTGATGTAGATGTTGCAGGAGTAGCTACTCGCTGGTAAGATCTAGTTTGGTATTGAGCATCAATGTTTACAGTTGCAGTTGCAGCAGAGAAAATTAGTCTCTGGTATGTTCTTGTACCATATTTAGCGGCAACATCATTTGAAGTTGTTGTTGCTGGGCTAGATAATCGTTGGTAAGTTCTTGTCGTATATTTAGCTGGTATTTCTACTGACTCAGAAGTAGCAGGGGTTACCAATCTTTGGTAAGATCTAGTACCATATTTAGCAGGTACTTCTACAGAATTTGTAGTTGCAGGTGTTACTAATCTTTGGTAAGATCTAGTACCATATTTAGCAGGTACTTCTACAGATGTAGTTGTAGCTGGTGATACTAATCTTTGGTATGTTCTAGTTTTGTATTGAGCAGGTACTTCAATTGTTCTTACACAATCGCTTCCCATATCTTGATATCCGTCAGCACAACCAACTCTAACTTGCTTAGAGATTGTTCGTGTTTGCTGTGGGATTTCAACTAAACACCATACTAAACAATCGTTAGGATCTGCAGAAAGACAGTTTTTGTCCGCTTTCTTCTTTTCCCATCGTTGAGATGCAGGAGCAGTAACAATTGTTTCTGTTTGCGTCTCATATTTAGCTGGTTGCTTTTCGATTCTAGATCCAGCTTCTTTAACTAATACTTCTTCGCTTACTGACTCATATTGAGCAGGAACGACTGATAAAGTATTATAAGCTTCTTTTTCCATTACCTCTTCTGTTACTGTTTCGTATACAGCAGGTACCGTTGTAATAATCGTAGATGCTTCTTTCTCAAGAACTTCTTCTGTTACTGTTTCATACACAGCAGGAATCGTTCTGATTGAAGATGAAGCTTCTTTAACTAATACTTCTTCACTTATTGTTTCGTATTGAGCTGCAATTACAGATAGAGTATTATATCCATCTTTTTCTAGTACTTGCTCAGACATTGTAGCATATACATTACCATATTGATCTGCACTTAATGTTGCGTTTGATCCTTGTAGGCTTTTGATTGCTGCAATTTCTTCTGATGTGAAAACTCTTGTAAATGTTCCGTTTCCAGAGTTAGGAGCTACTCCGCCACCAACACCGTTTCCGTTGTTTGAACCATTACCAGAACCATTTCCAGTTCCGTTACCATTGTTTGAACCATTTCCTGATCCACCAAATCCGTCACCACCAACGATTCTTCCACCTGCGGAGATAACAACTGTGTTTCCACCGCTATTAGCCATGTTTAATAAACCATTCAAATCAGTAACTGCTGGAATCGTTTGTACAGTAGTGTAAGCATCTTTAGCAAGTACTTCTTCTGTTAATGTTTCATAAACAGCTGGTACTACTTGGATAGTTTCGTAAGAATCCTGTACTAAAACTTCTTCTGTCACTGTCTCAAATTGAGCAGGAACGATTCTAAGTTCAGTATAAGCTTCCTTTAAAAGTACTTCTTCTGTTACTGTTTCAAATTGTGCACTTGTAGCAGTAAGCGTTGGAGCTAGTTCTTTAGCTAACACTTGTTCACTAACAGATTCGAATTGAGCAGCAACTGGAGTTACAGTTTTTCCTGCATCTTTCGTTAATACTTCTTCAGTTACAGTCTCAAATTGAGGTTGTGTTACTGATAAAATAGTAGAAGCTTCTTTAGCTAATACTTCTTCTGAAATCGTTTCGTACTGAGCAGGAACAGCAGATAATGCTGTAGATGCTTCTTTAGTTAAAACTTCTTCAGTAATTGTTTCGTACTGAGCAGGTACAACTTGAAGAACAGTAGAAGCTTCTTTTTTAAGCACTTCTTCTGAAATAGTTTCAAATTGAGCTGGCGCAGTAGATAAAGTTGTTCCAGCTTCTTTAGCTAGTACTTCTTCGGTAACAGTTTCATATTGTTCTGCAACAATATTAACTCTTGTGGAAGCTGCTTGAGTTTGAATTTCTTCAGTTACAGTTTCGTACACATCTTGAATAAGACATTTTGCGTAACACTTTCCTGGTTCTGAAGGCATTCCAGACTCTGGCTGAGCATAGGCCGTTATAGCCAACATCACCAACAATGATGTTAAAATCGAGTTAAGTTTCCTCATGATTTAATTACGGTTTAATAATAAAATTTAATTACAAAAATATAAAATGCTTAAAACAGCCGTGGAGCTATTGAAAAATTCGAGGGTAGCTTAGGTAATATTTATTAATATTAGCTCCCATGGAGAGATTCAAGAGATACTCTGAGACTGGTTTTACGCTTTTCGTTTTATCTAATATACAAATTTCGTCTTTACTTTTATTTGTATTACTAGTTTCTATTCCGGTTCTAACAAGAAAATCTACGGTATTATCATTTGGTAGATTTAACTTTTCACTAACTTTCTGACGGACTTGTTTAACAAAGTCACTATCAAATGGAGTGTCCGATATTTTAATCTTAAATAAGTGTCTATTTAACAACCCTTTAGAGAGAAATTTTAATATTTCGTCGTCTGAATGTTTAGCACACCTTTTAATTAGATACAAAATATCTACATCATCGATCAGCACAAATGTATCTAATGATTGTAAATTATTTACATATAAGTCAAATAGTGATGTAAAGGTATTATTTTCTTTGATTTTTCCAATATTATACAACTCTTTATACCTTTCAAGAAAGCTAATTAACATCTGATCAGCTGCGATAACAGTTTTATGTAAATAGACTTGACCAAACATAATTTTGCGAGCAAGCAGAAATTTTTCTATAGAATATTTACCTTTTTCCTCTACCACCAATTTTCCTTCGTGAACATTGATCATTTGCAATATTCTATCATATCCAATAATTCCTTCTGCAACGCCGGTATAAAAACTATCTCTTGTTAAATAATCTAGTCGATCTACGTCTAATTCCCCAGAAACAAGTTGTGATAAAAATGTTTTTGGGTACTCTTTCTTAAAAATAGAGATACAAACATCTAATTGTCCGCTAAATTGTTTGTTCAACTTTTGCATAATAGCTAGAGATATTTCTTCATGGGAGGTTTTTACCAACGTATTTTCAAGTACATGCGAAAATGGCCCATGTCCTATATCATGGAGTAAGATTGCTAATTTTGCACCTAGGATCTCTTCTTTAGTTATAGATACACCTTTATATAATAATGTATTCAAAGCTTTATGCATCAAATGGCAGGCACCCAAGGAATGATGGAATCGGGTATGAGTAGCTCCAGGGTACACGTAATTTGTTAATCCTAATTGTGAAATTCTTCTCAACCTTTGGAAATTAGGATGATCAATGATATCATAAAGGATATCATCTGAAAATGTAATAAAGCCATAAATCGGATCATTAAATAATTTCTTCTTATTCATAGGTGTAGGAAATAATGTAAGATTTACGATCGTTAATTGTTATCTCTTAAAATTTAATTATACGAAATAATCAATTATCCGTAGATTAAATAGAACTTTATCAAATAAATTAAAATAAATAATATTTATGGCATCAATCCGAATACTGTGGGCAGACGATGAAATTGACTTATTAAAACCTCAATTGTTTTTTCTTGAAAAGAAAGGCTATGAAGTTGTTACGGTTACAAATGGACATGATGCACTTGAGATCATAAAAGAAGATAATACGATTGATGTTGTTTTTTTGGATGAATCGATGCCTGGTATTACTGGGTTGGAAACATTAGAACGATTAAAAGTTGATAAGCCTAATTTGCCAGTTGTCATGATTACAAAGAATGAAGCTGAAAATATAATGGAAGAAGCCATAGGTAGTGAAATTGCAGACTATCTTATCAAGCCAGTAAACCCTAATCAAATATTACTAACACTAAAGAAAATAGTTGATAATAAGCGATTAGTATCAGAAAAAACGGCTCAAAATTACCAACAGGAATTTAGGAATATAAGTTTGGATATTAGTAGTAATCTGAACCATGAATCTTGGGTAGATTTATATAAAAAAATTATTGGGTGGGAGTTAAAATTAGATCAATCAGATAATAGTAGTCTCTTTGAAATTTTAAGTATTCAAAAAGCGGAAGCAAATAGAGAGTTTAGTCGATTTATTTCGAAAAATTACAAACATTGGATTACTTCAGAGGATGGTCCTGTGCAGAGTCACGAGCTATTCCGAAAGAAAATAGCTGATCAGATTAAGGAAGATAAACCAACCGTATTTTTGCTTCTAGATAATCTTCGTTTTGATCAATGGAAAATAATTGAACCCATTATCAATGAGTTATTTAAAATAGATAAAGAAGATTCTTTTTATTCCATATTACCTACATCTACTCAGTATAGTAGAAATGCAATATTTGCGGGTATGTTGCCTTCAGAGATAAATAAAAGAACACCAGAACTCTGGGTTCACGACCACGAACAAGGTGGCAAAAATATGCATGAAGGAACCTTTCTTAATGCCCAAATTGAAAGAATATTTAAGAGAAAAGTTAAAAATCAATATATCAAAATAACGAATGTGAATGCGGCAAAGCAATTAACAGAAAATATATTGAATGTATTAAATAATGACTTCACTGCGATTGTTTATAATTTTATTGATATGCTCTCTCATGCAAGGACAGAAATGGAAGTTTTAAAAGAACTTG
Organism: uncultured Saprospiraceae bacterium; assembly: GCA_937924805.1. Taxonomy (GTDB): domain Bacteria; phylum Bacteroidota; class Bacteroidia; order Chitinophagales; family Saprospiraceae; genus JAHDDO01. The sequence goes on along the minus strand of CALDTZ010000027.1, from coordinate 57,189 downwards.
CAAAAGATGAAACAGCTTACCGGTCGTTAACAAAATCGTGGTTTTTAAATTCACCATTATGGGGTGCATTGCAAAAATTGGCAGAAAAAGATGTTCGTTTAGTAATATCTACGGATCACGGAACAATTCGAGTAAAAACGCCATCAAAAGTTATTGGTGATAGAGAAACCACGACAAATCTAAGATATAAGCTAGGCAGAAATTTAAGGTTTGAGAAAAATGATGTTCTTTCCTTTGATAATCCAAATGAAGTAGGTCTTCCAAAACCAAACATTAGCTCTTCATTTATTTTTGCGAAAGAAGATCACTATTTTTTATATCCTAATAACTATCAACATTATAATAAGTTCTATTATGATACTTTTCAACATGGAGGAATATCATTAGAAGAAGTTATTTGTCCTATTGTTTATTTAAGTCCCCGGTAAAATATTTTGCATTTTCTGGATACTTGGATAAATAATGATTGAAGCTTGCTTTATTTAATATATAGGTAAATTTTTTACCCAATGATCCTTTGTTTTTTAGTTCTGTTTTTAGAACCGTGAATAGTGCAAAATCTATTTCTTTTGTTCTAAGAATATCTTTGAAAGGGTAGCGGTATGTTTTGAAATAATTAGAAATGTAAATATTGTTTTGATCAATATCGACTCTTTTTAACGTCATAATCGTAAAGTAAAAGAGCGTAAAAAAGCAGACAAAAAAAGCTAAGGACCCATATTTTACATAGGGATTGTTTAATAGCAATATATCTTCATGGTCACTAATAAATATAGCGAGAACAAGCATTCCGAAAAATACAGTCCAAAAAGTAGGAATGAAAATTTTTAGTACTAGGGTTGCATTTGACGAAAGTCTAAACATAGATTTATGAGTCAGCTTGGTTATTTTTTTGTGTTCTTTTTGCAATGATAATACTTATTTCATATAAGATAAATATTGGAACACCTATAAGAAATTGAGTGATTACATCAGGGGGCGTTATAATTGCTGCAAGTACTAAAATGATGATAACCGCATGACGTCTATATTGACGCATAAATTCAGCTGTTACCAAACCTATTTTTGCTAAGAAATACACAACAATTGGTAGTTGGAATACAATTCCAGTTGGGATTGTAAACATCGTTAGATAGCCTACATATGACGATAAAGTTGGGCTTGTAATAGCATCAACTCCGACTTGATAATTGGCTAAAAATGTAATTGCAAATGGTGCAATGACGAAATATCCAAAAAGAACACCCGATAAAAATAGTAGCGAACAAATGACAACAATTCCGCTCGCCGCTTTTTGTTCTTTTTCATAAAGACCAGGTTTAATAAAGCGCCAGAATTCCCAAAAAATATATGGAAAAGCAACAATTAGAGCTAACCAGAAGGAAACTTTTAAGTGAACAAAAAATTGTTCACCCATTTCTCGGGTAATCAAATCGAACGTAGGTGGGTTAAAACAAATATTTTCACCTAATGAACAAAAAAAGCGATAGGTAGGAAACCAATCTTTTTTTGGACCAAAAATGATATTTTCAAATACAAATGTTTTAGCTGAAAAGACACCAATTCCGATAATCGTAACGCTTAAAACGGATCGGACAAGGTGCCATCGTAGTTCTTCTAGATGATCAAGGAAATTCATTTCCTTTTCAATTTTCTTTGGTTTTACGATATTTGGCATTTGATGTTCGCGATTTACAATATTTAACAAAGATAATGAGTATTAAGTTGGATGACACACTTCTCTCGTATATATATTTACTACATTTGTAATTGAATTAAACCTAATCAAACTTGAGTATAATCCTTACCTACACTATTTTGTTTTTTGTAAGTTTAGCTGTGCTTTTAATAGCATCTGATAAATTTATTGATTCAGCAGAGAAGATTGGATTATCTTGGGGGATATCTCCATTTATAATTGGAGTCACGATTGTCGCTTTTGGTACCTCATTACCTGAATTAGCCACTTCCATTGCCTCTGTATTTGCAGGTTCTTCTGAAGTTGTAATTGGTAATGTCGTAGGATCTAACATTACGAATATTTTATTGGTTTTGGGCGTTACAGCCGTTATTGGAAAAGAATTTAAGATGGATTTTGACATTATGGACGTCGATATGCCATTGCTTCTAATGTCTGCCTTCTTTTTATATTTTGTACTCCAAGATCAGATTGTGACGATGCCTGAGGCTATCTTGTTCTTGGTGGCTTTAGGGATATTTCTATACAACTCTGTACAAGGTCAGAAGCAAGACAAAGAAGATAGACCTACTTCTAATTGGAAAGATTTTCTTGTTGTTTTCGTTGGAATATTTTTCGTTTTTTTAGGAGCTCATTATACGATTTTATCCATCCAGAAAGTAAGTACGGCGTTAAACATTAATGCTGAATTAATTGCATTAACGGTGGTAGCACTAGGGACATCACTACCTGAGGTATTTGTGTCTATCGCTGCAGCACGAAAAGGAAAACATGCGATTGCTGTTGGTAATGTTTTAGGTTCGAATATTTTTAACACTTATGCTGTCATGGCTATTCCTTCATTTTTAGGACCACTTGCTATTCCTGATGGTATTTTGTCATTTGGACTTCCATTTATGATTTTAGCTACGATATTATTCGCAATTGTTACCTTATCTAAAAAAGTAACTAGGTGGGAAGGCGCAATGCTTATCACTTTTTACGTTTATTATATAGTTCATTTATCTCAATAGAGTTATTACATATATAAAATTTATTTAATATAATGTTTGGAGATTTAAAAAAGAAACAAGAAGAGATTGAATTAAAACTTCAAGAATACATCATTTCGGAGTCTATCGAGAACCATTCGATTACAGTGGAGATGAATGCCAAAGGAGATGTTATTAATCTTTCGATCGATAAAGATAAAATCGACTTTTCTGACATTGAAATTGTTGAAGATTTGTTAGTAGAAGTATTACGTAGAGCGAAGAATAAAGCGGATGATAAACAAGCTGAGATTCAAGCTTCACTTGTAAATGATATGCTACCTGGGGGAATGGATTTAAATGGCTTAAAAGATTTATTTTAATAATTTAGAATGAAGAGGATAACGTTTCAAATTTTATTTTTTTTACATCTTGCTTCTTGCGCATTTAGTCAAGGGTTTTACTTTGGGTTTGATAATTGTTCTTTAGCCGAAATGGGTGGAGAAATTCCGAATATAGTTGCGAATAACGATACAACTTGTGTTTGCGGAGTGCTAGATCAATCCTTATTGTTTGATGGGGTAAACGATTATTATATCTTGCCAGACACCGTTAAATCGATGTTTCTTGATGATTTTACGTTTGGATTTAATTTTTGGTTAGATTCTAACATTGGAAATCAACCACTTTTTGCGATTAAAGATTCTTGTGACAAAGATTCAACGATTACACTGAGATATATTCCTTCCATAAATCAAATGGAATTAAACGTTTCAGAGCGTACAGGGACACAATGGAATTCTAGAACGGAGTTAAATGATAATTTATGTTGGCATCGATTTGTTTTAACGAAGGAAGGGAATATCTATAATTATTATATTGATAATATATTCGTAGAAGCGTTTGATAATTTAAAAGTATCACCACTATCAGCGTTGGCAAAGGTATATTTAGGAACTTCACCTTGTGTAGGGATTTTAGATAGTTTATTTGAAGGTAAAATTGATGAAATATTCCTTGATCGCCGAGCATGGTCATTTGCAGAAATAAGAAACTCCGATTATTTTGCCGATCAGATTATTACTATGGATACAACAATCTTTGAAGGGAATTCCGTTGAAATAATGACAGGAAATACTTGTTCAAATACGTTTTCTTGGTCACCAACAACAGATATGCTTGGAGAAAATACTACGATGCCTACCGTTAGTCCGAGTGAGACTACAGTCTATACGTATACGGTTGATCATGGAGGATGTCAAGTAACCGATCAGATCCAAATTAATGTTGTTGATGAAGATGATTTGCAATGTTCCGATTTGATTTTACCCAATGTTTTTACTCCAAATAATGATAGTGTTAATGATGTTTTTGGCATAAGTAATGGATTTTTAGTGGAAGAACTCATTTCTTTTGAAATATTTGATCGATGGGGAGGTAAGCTATTCGAAACAAGCGAAAAGTCTGAAAATTGGGATGGTTTTTATAATGGAGATGAAATTTCTACTGGAATGTTTATTTATAAAATTGAATATACTTGTCAGAATGAAACCTATTCAAAACAAGGGTCATTTTCCTTAATGAGGTGATAATCTTGGCTTTTTTAATATTTTACTTGCTCTGTTTTCATTACTTTTAAACAGACTTACGTCAAAATGTTAATATTTTAATTGTATGATCTACTTGAATAACCGCAACTTTTATCTTCCATTGACCCTGATTACTACTTCTTTGTTGCTGATTGTCAGCTGTCAACATTCGGAGAAAACCATAAAATCTGTACATCTTAGCACACCCGCTAAAGAAATTTCAAATCTTGATACAATTCAAGATTCTAAAATTAAAGCAGCAGATTCTTCACAAATTAAACCCTTAACTAAGGTTGAAGAAAAGGAGGAAATAGTTAATACTAATATTAAGACTTCAGAAGACGTAAAAGAAACGGTAACTGAAGAGTCCGTTAAAAAACCAAAAAAATATTACGATTTTGGAATTGGCCCAAAAAAATCTTTAACATCAAAGGACCAAGTAGAAAGACAGGTCAATAACAACGAAATCGAGAAAAAGAATAATACACAAGTTAAAGTTGAGAAACCCACTAAGAAAGCACCTATTACGCAAAAGAAAGAAAAGGACATAAATAAAAAAATAGTCAAGCAAGAAAAGCCAGTTATAGAAAAAGAAAAGGTAGTTAAAAAGGAGAAAGTGGTAGTTAAAAGTGGACCTCAAATCTCGTTTGAACAAGAGGTGTTTGATTTTGGTGAAATTTATGAAGGTGACAAAAAGGATTTTAAATTTGTATTTAAAAATATTGGTCAACAGGAATTAGAAATCATTAAAGCAGTACCATCTTGTGGCTGCACTTTACCTAGTTATCCTTTTATTCCTTTATCGTCTGGAGAAAGCGGCTTTATTGGTGTTACGTACAATAGTGTTGGGAAGTCAGGTTTTCAAGATCCTCAAGTTGAAGTCTATACCAATATCCAAGAAGAACCATTTATTTTGAAATTAAAAGGTACTGTTTTAGAAAAGCTAAAGGAAGAAGTTGAAGAAGATATTGAAGCCAGCATTGATTCAATAAAAAACTAAAACTTACCGAACAAGTGTCACATCTTGGGTGAAAATATATTCTTTGCCATCAATAAATTGAATGCTTGCAGTGTAAACATAAACACCAACATTCAGTTCTTTTCCATTAAAACTACCATCCCAACCATATAGATTTACGTCATTTGGGTCTATATTTTCGATAGAATAAACCATGGTTCCCCAACGATCATAAACTTTAAAGTAGTTGATACTTTCTACTCCTTTGCCAACTTGAATCATTAATTTACTGTTTGGGCCATCCATGATTGGACTAAAAATATTTGGCTGGAAGATATCTCTAACTTCGCTTAAAGTGATAAAGATTTCATCTGATCCAATACAGTTATTTTCATCGGTTACGGTGACACTATACAATTGATTATTAGGAGGTAGAATACTAACTGAGCTGCAATCAATAGCTTCGCAATTAATGTCTTCATTATCAGACCATTGGAAGTTTATTATAGATAAATCACTATCAATATCTGCAGTTAGAATAGTGTCTGCACCAAGATCTAATGTAAAATCATCACCTAGGTCTACTTCAATAGCATTTGGCTCGTTTACCATAATAATAGTATCAGTGGAGCATCCTAATTCGTCAAAAAGGGATACTAAATAATTACCGGCAAATATGTTTAAACAAGTGTCAATGGGTAATAATGGCGCTTGATTATTTAATTGAAATTGATAACCAGGTCCAGTGCCACCAGCAATATTGGTTAAACGAATACATGTATTTCCTCCAGCACAACTTATTGGATCTATATCATCAATATCTAATGATAGAGCGTCAGGACTTTGAATCTCAAAATCTACAATTTTGGCACAGCCTAATTCGTCAGTAACAGTAATTGAATAATTACTGGCAGGTAAATTTATTGCCGAAATATTATCTGAAACATCTGGAAACCACTCATATGTGAAATTACCTGGATTTCCTGACCCACCTTCTACCTTTAGTCGAATTCGACCATCCAAATCCCCTGGGCAAGAGATGTTTGCAGAAATCAAAGAGTCAATTTCTACTACAAATGGCATGGCTGGTTCATCCAATTCAATAGTAACTTCACTGGTACATAAAGCACCGTCTGTAAGGGTTAAAGTATAGGAACCTGCACATAATCCTGTTCTATTTATATCCATATTGCCATCTGGCCATAATACTGAATAGCCAGTGACTCCTAATGTGCCTCCTGTAATATCTAAATTGACAGCTCCATCGCATTCTCCTTTGCAAGCAGGAGAGGATATATCTGTATCTGAACTCAACGTTAATTCATCTGGGCCATCAATAATAAAAAATAGAGTATCTGACAAACAACCATTACCATCTTCTGAAACAACCCATCCTAGGCCTTTTGGTAAACCATTGCACGTACTTGAGACAACACCTAGTTCTTGGCAAATATTTGAAGACCAATAATAATTATAGGGTCCACCAGGTGAAATTCCGCCAGCACTTGTTGCAGTCATCATTCCTTCAAATGAATCAAAGCATGTAACACCTGCAGATCCTGAAGTATCTATCGTTATTGCTGGTGGGCAATCTAATGTAATAAAGGTGTCAGCTGTACATCCAACTAAGTCCGTTATTGTAACATTAAATGTACCACAACCGGCAGTATCAATCGTTAATTCATTGGATACAAAATCTGCCCACATTGCCGAATAAGGTTCTTCACCTCCGACTACAGAAATAGAAAGTAATCCATCATCTGAGTTGGCACAAGAAGGATTTGATTGACTGGTTGATAAAGACAAGTCAACTACTTGATTTAACGTTATGGTATCTGCATTTTCACACCCTGTGATTACATCAATAACGGTAAATATATAAGTACCTTCATCTAGGCCTCCAATACTTAGAGTGCTTTCTAAAAAGGTTGGTTCTAGTTCTTTTGTCCATGTATAATCTTTATTCAAAAGATCACTAATCACTCCTGTTAATCCACCAAGCGCGGTTCCGTTACAACCAATAGCACTGTCGACAATGATACCAACATCAAAAATTTGTGTGCCATCAACGATAACGGTAGTAGAATCTTGACAACCATATTCATCTGTTACGGTTATTTTATACTCACCCGCTGTTGCATTATCAAAAATAAAATCATTGGTTACATCCGGATTCCAGTTGTACATATAATTTCCAAAACCTCCCATGGCACTTACGGTCACATTACCATTTGGTAGGGTGCAACTTGTGTTATCCATTAAACTTCCGCCAGAAAGGACAAGTTTTGGTGGCGAATCAATCGTAAAGGTTGTATCAAAAGAGCATTGATTGGAAGTAATAACGGCACTCCAATTATATGTTCCATTAGGTAAACCATCGAACTCAAAAATACCATTAAGTGCATCTGTATTGGATGGAGTATAAATAACACCATTGCTTTCTAAACTTCCAGAAGTATACGGACCCTGCTGTTCAAAATCAAAAAGAACAGATCCTGTTGAATCTCCAAAACACTCATTATTTACCACTACAAAATCTGAAGTAGTTACACTATCTATGGCGGGAGTAATAAAGACAGAGTCTCTAAAAGTACAACCATCAGCATCGACAACAAGTACTTGGTAATCTCCTTTTGGTAGATTTTGCTGAAGTAAATTATCGCCCATGAAATTTAGGACAATTAATGGCTTTATTGAAATTGTATATTCATTTCCTGCAAATGGAGTTCCGCCAGAGCAAGTTACTTCAATGCTACCATCTCCAATTTCACAACAACTTGCTTGGGTTGTATTTATGTCTACCACCAGTTCTGGTTTAATTAATTCCTTACTTGCCGTTACTTCACAGCCTGATTCATCAGTGACCGTAAGTTCATACAATCCAGTTGTTAGTTTATATATTGAATCTAGAAATTGCTGATTTGACCATTCATATGAATAAGCCCCTGGAAATCCACCTTCTACATTCGTTGCAATATGTCCATTGTTGAAATTCCAACAAGAAGGTGCCATGCAAGAAAGAGAAACCGTTAAAGCTGGAGTATTGTCGATCGCCACATTTTCAGTTGTTTCTGTTCCGTTGGAATCAGTGACACATATTGTATAATTACCGGGACTCAAGTTTGTAAAAATATGCTCTTCAAGTTCATTTGTAATCGTGGTTGATTGTATTACGGATTGTGTGACATCTTTTAATTCCACATCATAAGGCGCGGACCCGTTATATACTTTTGTAGTTACACTTCCTGTATTGGTTTCAGTATTACAAGCACCCGAAATGATATTCATATCATTACTCACGATACAGGCTTGATCAATAGTGGTTGGTTCTGGTTCGTAGATACAACCTGTATTGTTTGTAAATTCTATAGATCCTAAATTGTTGAAAACAGTTGTATATATATTCGAGCATTCACCTGGCTCCCCAATTGCTTTCAAGCAGATCTGAAACAATGGAGTCCCATCGGGTAGGGTAGTTCCATTTTTGGTTTGTGACGAATAGATAATTGTAAATAAACCTGATTCAGGTACTTGAGCAGAGAAAATGGGACCATTAAGTCCTCCTCCAAGATCAATAAAACCACCAGGAGGATTAACCATACAGAATACAGAAGGATCAAATGTTATTGCAAATTGAAAAGAAAAAACATCATCAAATCCATCTGTAACAAATCTAAAACAAGCTTCTTCTCCTACATTAAATTCTTGAGTTCCCTCCATCTGTATAGAAGGCATAAAGTCATCACAATCTTGAGCTAATATCAATTGAGAAGGCCAAAAAGATAGAATGCAAAAACTAATAAAGTGTAAAAGCGTGTTGTTCATAGAGTTCCTTTAAGAATTCCTTTTTTTAATATGCCCGCAAATATACTACAAAGACATTAGGAAGGCGCTACATTAAATAACGAATTAGTGAATTAAAACGAGGTTTTGTTATTATTAATTTTATTAAAATTTAATTTTTTAATTCCAAGTGTTCACAATCTATATAGTCACTAAATTGAAATTTTGTTGCGCAATAGTCAGGATTTGTTTTTAGCTTTTATAAATATTCAATGGATTGCATAAAACGGAGCGTATTATTTTTGAAATTTTATACTGAAATACAAAAAAGGTTGTATCTGTTAAGATACAACCTTTCGTAAGTACAAGTGTTTTCAATGCTTTCAATAAGTCTGTGTTTTTGGGATGGAACAGTCTTAAAAATCGCATTTAAAAGTTTAATGCACTATGGCATTCATATTATGTTTCTTTTGAAGAACTGCACAGAAACTATTGGCTTCTTCTATAGTGGTAAATTCTCCAAGTAATACTTTATACTGTGTTTTTCCTTCTTTGTATTCTGTAATAACAATGACTTGCTCTAAGAATTTCTCTTTCAAATCATTTACTTCTGAAAAAGCGGCTTGGTAATTGTCAAATAAGCCAACTTGAGCGTTAAATAACCTAGAATTCATAGCCAGCTGTTCTTTGTAATCTTTATACAATTGATCTAAATATTGTTGATCAGCTGCGTTTGATCCATCTTTAGGACTTACGTTGGGTGAATTGTTGATTTTCTTAACATCAAATTGTAAATGATAATTAAGAACAGACATTAATTTTTTAGAATCAAGTGTTTCTTCAATTCGCTCGACTAAATCACCTTTTTGATTGAAAATCAATAGTGTAGGTAACATTTTAATGTCATATTTATTCTTTATTTCATATCCCTCAGGTTTGTCGATGTCTACTTTATAAGCGATAAAGTCTTTATCCAACACCTTAATGATTTCAATATCCTGAAAGGTTGTTTCTTCCATCCATTTACAAGGTGTACACCAATCAGCGTAGAAATCAACAAATAGATATTTATCTTCACCAATGGCTTTTGTTTTGGCAGCATCAAAACTTCCATTATAAAAACTAACCGTTTTTTCTAAAAAGTTAGAGGCATGAACATTAACGGATAAACACATCCAAGTTAGTAAGAATGCTAGTTTGATATTTGAATGTAAGAGTCTCATATTGAATTTTATTTTGATATGTAACTAAATGTATTTACGATGATTAACTAATTGCAAGTACCGTGCCAACATATTATAAATAATAATAATATGTGTTAAATAATGTTAAACTGACTTCCTTTTTGATCTCTAACAATTAGGAGGGTAATTTTCTATTCATCTTAATTTAGGCGACTTGGTCAGATGGATTTATTACCTTGCGGCTTCATTGCAATAATCTTGAAAACTATTATATATGATCGATGTAGCAATCACAGCATTAGGTAAGTATCTACCAGAACAAAGACTGACGAATAAGGATTTGGAGAAAATGGTGGATACGAATGATGAATGGATAACCACGAGAACAGGAATCAAAGAGCGTAGGATTGCCAATAAGGAAGATGGTGAGGTAACAACCTATATGGCAACAAAGGCAGTAGAGCAATTAATCGCTAAAAGAGGACTTGATCCTTTAGAAATAGATCTTATTATATGTGGTACTATTACTCCTGATCTTAGATTTCCAGATACAGCAAATGCAGTTGCACATAATATAGGTGCTACAAATGCTTTTGGATTTGATGTAAATGCAGCATGTTCTGGTTTTTTATTTTCGTTAGCAACTGGCGTTGCATATATAAAATCTGGAATGTACAAAAAGGTAATTGTCGTTGGTGTAGATACAATGTCGTCAATCCTAAATTATGAAGACCGATCCACCTGCATTATTTTTGGTGATGGTGCTGGAGCAACCTTGCTTGAGGCAAATGTCGAAGGGAATGGAATAAAAGATCAAGTTTTACGAGGAGATGGTTCTGGAATAGAATTTCTTCATATGAAGAATGGGGGAGCATTAAACCCAATAACAAAAGAAAATATAGACTCTGGCGATCAATATGTATTTCAAGATGGAAGACCTGTTTTTAAAAGAGCAGTCCAAGGAATGTCTAGAACGGTAAAACAAGTCTTAGCGAACAACAATTTGGTAAGTTCAGAATTGGATTGGATTGTTCCTCATCAAGCAAACATGAGAATTATTAATTCAGTGGCTGATCAACTTGATTTTCCTTTAGAAAAAGTCATGCAAACCATCGAGAATTATGGCAATACGACTGCTGCTACGATTCCTTTGTGTTTAAATGATTACGAATCTAAATTGAAAAAAGGAGATAAAATTATATTGACAGCATTTGGTGGCGGATTTACTTGGGGTTCAATTTATTTGACCTGGGCTTACGATGGTGAACTTTAGTTTTGCTCGCGTACTTTTTTATTTATATTTGTAACCTAACTAAGAAATAGAATTATGGCAAGTACTTCAGATATTAAAAATGGTTTGTGCCTTAAATACAATCATGATATCTACAAAGTAGTAGAGTTTTTACATGTTAAGCCAGGTAAAGGTCCTGCTTTTGTTCGAACAAAAATGAAATCACTTACCAACGGAAAAGTAGTCGATAATACCTTTCCTGCAGGACACAAAATAGAAGTAGTCAGAGTAGAAAGAAGAAAATTTCAATATTTGTATTCTGATGATATGGGTTTTAATTTCATGGATAATGAAACGTTTAATCAAGTAACATTGGATGCTGCTCTAATAGATAACCATCAATTTATGAAAGAAGGTGATACAATTGATGTATTATTTAATTCTGAAAACGATACGCCGCTAACAGCAGATCTTCCTCAATATGTAATTCAAAAGATTACATATACTGAGCCAGGAGAAAAGGGCAATACAGCAACGAATGCTCAAAAGCCTGCAAAAATTGAGTCTGGTGCGGAAATTAGAGTTCCATTATTTATCAATGAAGGTGATAATGTGAAAATAGAAACAAGTACTGGAAATTATATTGAAAGAGTAAAAAGATAAGATATGACATTCAAAGAGATACAAGAATTAATTAAACTTGTCAATAAATCAGACTTAGGTGAAGTCAAAATTAAACAGAAAGATTTTGAAATTTCATTGAGAAATAAAGAATATTCTAAATCCCAAGTCGTAACATCAGCGCCGGTTCAGTCTATCATGGCAACACCTGCACCTGCTCCTGCTCCGGTTGCACCAAAAGAAGCTCCGAAGGTAGAGGCTCCAAAAGCGGAAGCAGCGGGTAATTATTTAGAAGTAAAATCGCCAATCGTAGGTACATTTTACAGATCAGCTTCGCCAGATAAACCTCCATTTGTAAAAGTTGGAGATACGATCGAAGTAGGTTCTGTTGTCTGTATAGTGGAGGCTATGAAACTTTTTAATGAGATTGAAAGTGAAATTGCTGGAACAATTGTAAAAGTATTGATCGATGATGCTAGTCCAGTAGAATACGATCAAGTACTCTACTTAGTAGAACCTGCTTAAATAGTATTCTAAATTCCTAAACTTACCTGATGTTTAAAAAAATATTGATAGCCAATAGAGGTGAAATTGCATTGCGTATTATTCGTACATGTAAGGAGATGGGCATAAAAACCGTAGCGATATATTCTACAGCAGACAAAGAAAGTCTTCATGTAAGATTTGCTGATGAAGCAGTTTGCATCGGACCACCAAGCTCTGCTGAATCATACCTTAATATTCCAAAAATTATGGCAACAGTGGAAATCACGAATGCCGATGCAATACATCCTGGATATGGTTTCTTAGCTGAAAATGCAGATTTTGCGGAAGTATGTGAAGAATATGGAATAAAATTTATTGGTCCCACGGCTACCATGATACGTAAAATGGGAGATAAAATCACTGCTAAAGAAACAATGATAAAAGCAGGAGTACCTGTTGTACCTGGATCAGATGGACTTATAAAAAATGTTACAGAAGGACTAGCAATAGCAGAAACAATTGGTTATCCGATTATACTCAAAGCGACTGCTGGTGGAGGTGGAAAAGGAATGAGGATTGTATGGGAACCTTCCGAGTTTGAGGAGAATTATAACAATGCTAAAATTGAAGCAAAAGCATCCTTTACGAATGATGGTATTTATGCTGAAAAATTTATCGAGGAGCCAAGGCATATCGAAATTCAAATTATTGGGGATAAAAAAGGTAAAGTAATCCATTTGTCAGAAAGAGATTGTTCGATTCAACGGAGACACCAAAAGCTTGTTGAAGAAAGCCCTTCACCTTTTATGACCAAAAAATTAAGAAAAGAAATGGGTGAAGCTGCGATCAAAGCAGGTGAATCAATTAAATATGAAGGTGTAGGAACGGTAGAGTTTCTTGTAGATAAACATCGGAATTTTTACTTCATGGAAATGAACACCAGAATTCAGGTGGAACATACCGTTACAGAAGAGGTGATTGATCATGATTTGATCAAAGAACAAATAAAAGTAGCAGCAGGAATTGATATTGAAGGCTCAAATCGTGTTCCATTACTACATGCTATGGAAGTTCGAATTAACGCAGAAGATGTGTATAAAGATTTCAGGCCAAGTCCTGGACACATATCTTCATTTCATAGCGCAAAAGGACATGGCGTAAGAGTAGATACTCATGTGTATGCTGGATATTCGGTGCCTCCTTATTATGACTCCATGATTGCTAAGCTTATTTGTAGAGCTCAAACTCGTGAAGAGTGTATTAAAAAGATGCGAAGAGCATTGGATGAATTTATCATAGAAGGGATTAAAACGACGATTCCATTTCATAAGCAATTAATGCAAGACGAATCGTTTTTATCCGGTAATTTTAATACCGGATTTATGAATGACTTTGAGCTGAAGGAAATGTGATAAGGTACTTTATCGTTACAATCCTATGGCATCATTTTGGAACCTAATATCTAAATTAAAACCCTTTAAGGGCAAAGTATATTTAAGTATACTTTTTATTGTTCTTGAAGCCGTATTTGCTCTTGTTAGTATTCCTTTGTTGGTTCCTTTTTTTGAAATCTTATTTGGAAGCGAAATTACATTAACACCAGATCCTGGTCTTAATGCTTCTTTTATTGAAACCATTAAATATAACTTTACAAATTCTGTTCTTACTCATTCAAAAGAGTCTGCACTTTTATTTATGTGCTTATTTATAGTTGGTGTTTTCCTACTTAAAAATGTATGTAGATACTTAAATTTATATTTTATGGCTTATGTCAGAAATGGAGTTGTTGCAGACCTAAGGGATCAATTATTTCATAAATACCTAAGTTTGCCTATCTACTATTTTCAACATGAAAAAAAAGGTGATTTGCTGACACGAATGAGTGGTGATGTTCAAGAAGTCGAATCAAGTATTTTACAATTTCTTTTGGCCACCTTCAAATCTCCAATTATGATTGTAGGTGCCGTTACTTATATGCTCTATATAAATGTTAAGTTGACTTTTTTTGTCTTCATCTTAATCGTATTTACAGGCGTAATTATTGGAACCATTTCAAGAACACTAAAAAGAGAATCTAAAGCAGTTCAAGGTAAATTGGGTAATCTAAATGTAATTTTAGAAGAAAGTATTAGTGGAATGCCTGTCATCAAATCATACAATGCTCATCACTTTTGGTTGGATCTTTTTGGTCGTATGAATGAGTCTTTTCGTAAGGATATGACAAGCCTAATTAGACGTAAAGATTTATCATCCCCAATTTCTGAATTCTTGGGAATAACCGTAGTAGCAGTTTTGCTTTATGTAGGATCAAAGCAAGTATTTGATGGAAGTATGACTCCTGCCGTTTTCTTTTCCTTCATATTTGCTTTTTATCAAATAATTGATCCTTCAAAATCTTTTTCAAATGCTTATTATAACATTCAAAAAGGATTAGGAGCGTTAGAAAGAATTGATGCTGTAATGGCTGAACCCGATGACCATTCATTAATTGAAACGGTAAAAGCACCGAGTGTTTTGTTTAATGAAAAGATCGAAGTAAAAGATCTAAATTTTACCTACCCTAATGGAGAGCAAGTTTTACATAATATTAACCTAGTTATTAATAAAGGGCAAAAAGTTGCTTTTGTGGGAGGATCTGGATCTGGTAAATCAACAATGATGAAGATCTTGTTGCAATTTTATAGGAGTTATTCTGGAGTAATTTTAGTTGATAATAAAGATATTCTTGATATGCATCCACAAATTTGGAGACAACAAAGCGCATGGGTTACTCAAGATGCATTTCTATATCATGAAACAATCAAAGAAAATATTCGATTTGGTCGAAGTCAATTTTCGAATGAAGATATCCGTAAAGCAAGTGTTTTGGCAAACGCAAGCCGTTTTATTGAATCTTTGCCATTAAGCTATGATAGTATTGTAGGAGAACAAGGATCAAAATTAAGTGGTGGAGAGAAACAGCGAATTTCAATCGCAAGGGCATTACTAAGTGATCCAGAAATTATATTTTTAGATGAACCGACATCAGCCCTCGATCCTCAAGCCGAACAAATTGTAAGCAAAGCACTTCAAAGTGCAACCGAAGATCGAACATCGATCGTCGTCGCTCACAGATTATCAACTATTCAAGATGCTGATATTATTTATGTTTTTGATAAAGGCAAAGTGGTCGGAAGTGGACGTCACGAAGTTTTGGCTCTAGAAAATGAAATTTATCGTGATTATATTGATATTCAAAACATCAATTAATGAGGCACCATCTGATCACTTTAATTTTATTCTGCTTATCAAGCTATACTTATGGTCAAGAAACATTAAACAGCATATTGTTAGGAGAATTGCAAGATTCTGTCCAGGTAACTCAAGAATTTCTTCCTGAAAATATAATGTTTGTTGATGAGCAAGGGAATACCAAATTTGATCTTATAAGTGTAAAAGCAGCTTGTACAAAGCAATGGTATTTTACAAAATCAGCATCGGAGTCTCCAGAATATTTAGTTCAAAAAGGATCACTAAAAACCGAATATATTTCTCAACCATCAAACGGTTTATTTATTCGACGAATGGAATTTCCTGAATTTATGTTCGGTTTAAAACAGGTTGTAACATTTGATAATGCATGTAAGATTATACCATTACCTGTGACGGAATCAACATCTATCGAAAAAGATGGGAATGGAAGTTTGACCATGGCTGTTGAAGATTTTCCACCAGAAATATCAAGTCTATTACCCAAAAAAGGCTTTGTAACTATTGATTTCATTGTTCATATTAAAACCACTGTTTTTGACCAACAAAAAATGAATTTCCCTTACGGAGAACGGTTGGCTTTTCCAATTGAAACCTCGTTTACATTTGAAATACTCGATGTAATATCATCTGAACGTGAGAAATTTAAACCAAACAATATTATTAATTATTTGAATTTATATATCGATCGAAAGAAATATACGTATATAGATATTTTTAATTCGTATAGAGGTGTTTGGCTTGCACATTTAGTACTGACAAAAGCGGATATTGTTGAAGTTAATATATTAAACCCTTCGATTTATAAAGTTGATCTTCGGAAATGTAAAATAAGAGATGATCAGTTTCAAGTCTATCCAAATCCTAGTTTTGGGGATTTTAATATTTATTTGAATCAAGAAGAGCTTGGGGATTACACCTTCACATTAAAAAATATAGTTGGACAAGAAGTGTGGTCAACAAAGATTAATCACTTAAAAAACCAATCGAATACAAAATTAATAATTCCTAATTCTCAAAAAGGAGCGTATATCTATTCTCTCTTTTCGCCTTCTGGTGAAAAAATGAGAACACGGAGGCTAAATATTATCGAATACTAATCTGAACTTACCTATTATGATTTCTCTTAATAGGTATCTAAGTAGTTAACATTAAATTATATATTAAAGTTTTATATAATATAATTTATTATATGTAACTTTACCGTTAATAGACTTTTAATAAACGGTTGAATAATGAGAAACTACACACAATTATTCACTTTACTATGCGTATTTGTAATATCAATAGTGACAGTGAATGCGACAAACACGAATCCTTCTACATCGGGTGATGATCTTCTTTTGCCTCTATGTGAAAATCCTTTTATCCTCGTTCAGTATGATTTTGATAATTGTCAATCTATTGTAGGAGAATCAAGTTTTGATTATAGTGAATTTACTCCATTTTATATGGAAGACAATTTATGTTCAAACTTTTCAGGGTCCAATGTTTATCGATCTAATCCTATTTTAAATCAACATAGTTGTACCGAAGGAGTTGACGGTTCAATAGCAATGTGTGTTGGAAGTTATCCAGAATGTGAATATTCTCCAGGACATGGCAAAACGGTAAAATTTGAGATTACAGTAACACCTGAAAATGATCAAATTTCTACTTTGTCAGGTATTCAATTTTTTGAAAAAGCCCCAGAAGAATTTTCTTGGATTGATGGAGATACTGGTCTTAATAATTATCCACAAATGTATGGTTTGAGAGTATTGGTAAATGGAGGGGTTGTCTTTCAATCCATAGATATACCGACGACTACAGAATGGACACTGGAAACCTTTGATTTTAGTGATTTAGCAGCATTTACAGTTAGTGAAACCACGGAATTTGCTTTTGAATTATTACCATATTGTGTTGTAGGAAATGGTGCATGGGTATCTGCTTGGGATATTGATGACTTAGAAATTCTTTCATGTTGTGCATTTTGCGATGTAAAAGGTGGGTTGATTTCAACGAATGACGAAACAACAATTTGTACAGGTGATGGCAATGATGATATTGTAAATGTGTCGATTGTCAATCAAGTGATTGATGAAGAAACGTGGGTTGTCACCAATGAACTAGGTGATATTGTAGCAATTAATGATAATGCTACCTTTAATTTTGAAGGTGCTGAATCTGGCACTTGTTATATTTACCACATTAGTCATGATGATACCGTAGAAGGAATAGAAATTGGAAGTAGTGTATTTAGTCTTGGAGGTTGTGTTAGTATTTCAAATGGACTCGAAATTATTCGAATAGGTATTAATGGTGGTTTAATTACGACAATAGATCCTATTAACATTTGTTCAGGTGATGGTATTGCAGATTTAGTCAGTGTTAACCTGACAGATAACGTAGGTGCTAATTCTGGATGGATCATCACTACCTTAGAAGGAAATATAGAAGCTTTACCTTTAGCACCACCCTTTGATTTTGAAGGAGCAATTACTGGCACTTGTCTTATATATCATATCAGTTTTGAAGAAGGACTGAGTGGTTATTCTGTTGGTTTGAATGTTGATGATTTACTGGGGTGCTACCATTTATCAAACCCAATAACCGTAAATCGAACAAAGGTTGATGGAGGTGTAATCTCAACGTTGGATCCCACAGAAGTATGTGCAGATAATGGTGTTGAAGATTTAATTAATGTAGATTTAATGAATGTGGAAGGGAGTAATACCGCATGGGTTCTTACAAATAATATTGGGGATATTATTGGCTTACCTGCTGGTCCACCTTTTGATTTTGATCAAGCTGGATCTGGGATTTGTTTTATTTATCACCTTGCTTTTGAAGGGGCAATTGAAGGTTTAGCAATTGATTTAAATATAAATGATATTACAGGTTGTTACGATTTTTCTAATCGCATTATGGTAACTCGAAATGTAGTAGATGGCGGTCAGTTAACGACGATGGATCCAGTAAATGTATGTTCAGGTGATGGCATTTCAGATTTGATTGATGTGACCTTATCAAATGCAATGTCTTCTGAAATAGCTTGGATGATAACAGATGATGCAGGAATTATCATTGATATACCATCGGGCCCTCCTTTTGATTTTGAAGGTGCAGAAGCTGGAGAATGCTGGATTTTTGCAATTAGTTATGAATCTCTTGAAGGATTAACAATTGGTGAAAGTTCAAGTTTTTTACAAGGATGTTTTGCTTTATCTAACAGGATTGTTGTAACGCGTAATGCTATATCTCCAGGATTGATCTCTACTGTCAGTCCGACGGAAATATGTACAGGTGATGGCATAAATGATATTTTAGACATTAGTCAGACAGGCGCAGAAGGACTCACTGAAAATTGGATTGTAACAGATGAATCAGGAAATATATTAAGTGAAGGATTTTTTCCTCCATTTGATCTTGAAGGTTTACCAGGAGGTACGTGTTTGTTTTATCATGTATCAATCAATGAAATAGAAAACCTTGAATCGGGAAATAACATCAATGACCTTACTGGTTGTTTTGCACTATCAAATGCAATTACAGTTCTTCGAAATGAAGTACATGGAGGTTTGATTGAAACAGCAGATTTTGTAAACATTTGTGTCGGAGATGGTCTTGCAGATGTTGTTAATATTCAATTAACAGAAGAAGTTGGTACTTTTTCTACTTGGGTAATTACAGATGATACTGGAAATATTTTGGAATTTGATGTGGCTCCGCCCTTTGATTTTGAAGGAGCAGGCACTGGTGTGTGCATTATTCGCCACCTTAGTTATACAGATTTATCAGGTTTAGTTGTCAATGAAAATATAGATGATTTAGAAGGTTGTTTCAATTTTTCAAATGAAATTACGATAACGAGATCAGAAGTAGCTGGTGGTATCATAACTACGCAAGATCCAATTTCTATTTGTGTTGGTGATGGCAATGAAGATATCATTTCAGCGACAGTAAGTGGCAATACAGGTGCCAATAATACTTGGGTAGTTACGGATGAAGCCCTTACTATTTTAGAGTTTAATACGGATGGAAACTTCAATTTTGAAGGTGCTCCAGGCGGTATTTGTTTACTATGGCATTTAAGTTTTGAAACAGGACTTGAAGGTGCTGAAGTTGGGTTAAATGCAGGAGATCTACAAGGTTGTTTTGCACTATCAAATGCTATTACTGTAACTAGAAATGAAGTTAGCAGTGGTTCTATTTCAACAACGGATCCAACAGATATTTGCTTTGGAAATGGGAGTAATACAATCGTAACAGTAAATGTGTCAGAGGCAATAGGAGAAGGTCATACGTATTTAATTACAGATGATACTGGAACGATTTTAAATATGTCAGCGGATGGTGTGATTGACTTTAATGGAGCTGGAGAAGGTACTTGTTATATTTCTTATGTAAGCTATAATGGATTACTAAACGGGAATGAAATTGGAGAAAATATAGATGATCTAGAGGGATGTTTTAGTATTTCGACACCGATAGAAATTATTCGAACCAATGTAGATGGAGGAATCATTGAAACCAATGATCCAACTACAATATGTTTGGTCGATGAAGATAATACAATCTTATTTTCTGTTTTAAATGCGGATGGTTCAAATCGAGCATGGACGGTAACCGATGAGTCAGGAATACTATTAAATATTCAAGATAGCCCTGAGATTGATTTTTCTGGTGCTGAACCAGGGGTTTGTTACGTTCGATACATTGGATTTGAATCTGGTATTGTAGGTTTAGATCTTGGAGAAAATGTAGCGAATCTAACGGGGTGTTTTGATTTGTCAAATTCGATCGCGATAACGCGAATAGATGCGGATGGGGGCATGATTGTTTCATCGGATAATTTGGAACTTTGTGTAGGTGATGGATTAGATGATTTGATTAATGTTAATGTATCTGGTGATGAAGGTGAATCTTCGGCTTGGTTAATTACCAGTATGGATGGAACAATTTTAGATATGCCGCTTGCCCCTCCATTTAATTTTGAGAATGCAGGTGGTGGAATATGTCTGATCTATCATTTGAGTATGACATCGACGACTTCGAACGTTATCATTGGTTCAAATATTAACAATATTGAAGGATGTTACGCACTTTCAAATGCTTTAATGGTTACAAGAAATTCAGTTAACGGTGGATCAATTACCTCAAATAGTCCTTTGACTATTTGCGTCGGTGATGATATTGATGATCTCATAAATGTTGATTTGGAAAATGAAGAAGGTAGCTTTTCTTCGTGGTTTATTACTGACGCTTCAGGTAATATCTTAGAAATTCCTTCTGGCCCACCATTTAATTTGGAAAATGCAGGAGCGGGTGTTTGTTTAATATGGCATGTGAGTTATGAAGAAGGTTTAGCTGGACTTACGGTCGGTGGGCAGGCAACTGATTTAATTGGGTGCTATAACTTGTCAAATGCAATAACCGTAAATCGATTCATGGATGAAGGTGGAAATATTTCTTTAGAAGATGGTACTGATGCAGCGAATGTGTGTGTTGGAGACTGCTTAGCAGATCTTTTAACCGCTTCAGTAAATGGAAATTTTGGAGCTAATTCGAGTTGGATTATCACAGATACAGATGGAGATATATTAACAATTAGTGAAACGTCCACTTTTGATTTTGAAGACACTGGGTTTGGTGTTTGTGTAATTTATCATATTAGTTATGAAGACGGGATTGTAAATTTTGATATTGGAAGAAATATTGGAACTATAACTGGATGTTACGATTTTTCAAATCCTATCGTAATTACAAAATTAGATGTTGAAGGGGAAGGTGAGTCTCGATTGTTTTTCAATATGGAAAATTGTGAAGCAGATATTGAAACGAGTCAAGATTGCAGTTATGAAGAATTTACAGCCACCATTGATAATTCAGCAGGCTGTGCAACACTAGAGGTTTTTGGAGGTCATTTATATAGAGATAATCCAACGGTAAATAAGCATTCGTGTACAGAAGGCGTGCAACAATCAACAGCGATGTGCGTAAGTTCATATAATAGTTGTGCCTATGATCCGAATACAGATTATCCAGTTAAAATTGATGTTTTGGTTACTCCAGGATTAAGTGGAATGGCAAACCTAAGTGGAATAGAATTTTTCGAAAAAGCACCCGAAGAATTTTCTTGGATAAATGGAAGTTCTGGTCCTAATAACTATCCGACAAAATATGCGATTAGAGTTTTAAAAGATGGTGTAGAAATATTTAGACAAGATAATAACCCGACTTCTTTTGAATGGTCACAAGAAGCTTTTGACTTTAGTGATAACCCTGACTTTACGACAACAGAACAAGCTGTTTTCTCTTTTGAGTTGCTTGGGTATTGTTTGATTGGTGCACAAGGTCCAGCTACAGCATGGGATTTGGATGACATTGTGATCACTTCGGAATGTTCAAATAAGTTAAATGCAGGTGAAGTGTATTCTTCAGAAGGTGTAACAGAACTTGAAGTTTGCGTAGGAGATGGAGCACCCGATGTATTACCTTTTTTTACAAATAGTACGGCAAATCCATACCAATGGGTTATTACAGATGAAAATAATATAATCATAGGTTTACCTGGAGGAACAAGTGCAGATTTTGAAAACGCACCCACGGGGGAATGTAGAGTGTGGGGTGTAACTTATGTTGGGGACTTTATTGCCGTAATTGGTGATGATATAACGACTGCATCTTTATCAGACGCATGTGCGATGGTTTCTTCAAATTACATTACGGTCAATCGAGTAGACATGGGGCCTTCATGCATAGGATTTGGTATTACTCAAAGTAATATGATTGAATATGATGTATTTCCAAATCCAGCAGAAAATTCAATTATGCTAGATATTAAAGAACTTCCAAGTGCAAGTATTGAAATTCAAGTCTTTAATATGTTAGGAAATTTAATGATGAAAACACAAGTAAGTCAACAAACAGTGCCATACTATAATCTTGATATTTCTACCTTAGAGGAAGGACCTTATACCGTAAGGCTTACTTCAGAAGGAATTTACAAGACGAAAAAGTTTGTGAAAGTGAACAAGTAAAATATATTACCTCTAAAATTGGTAGCGGAAATTGTCAACATGATGATTTCCGCTTTTTTTGAAAGTAAGGGTAGTCTTATTTAACAAGTAATATATCACCGATAAATATCTTTTCACTTCCATCCATGAATGTTATTTTGCAAGAATAAACATAAACCCCTTGATTTGCATCTTGGCCATTATATTTGCCATCCCACCCTAGAGAAGGATCATTTGAGAGGTAGTCTTTTTGATGAAATACAAGGTTTCCCCATCGGTCATAGATTGATAAATAATCAATGGTTACATTATTCGATGCGCTTGTGAATAGGTTAAATGTTTGATTACCATTTTCTCCATTTGAAGGAGAGAATATATTGGGTATAAAAATATCCTGATCGGCTTCTTCTTCTTCTTCTTCTTCAATAAAAATGTTTACAATGGCACTATCCATGCATCCATTAATATCTGTTATTGTTATAGTTAAGATCGTATCTTGATTAAAAAGATAGGAAGGATTCCAACAATCTGAACAGCTTAGTATGTCTGATGGGAACCATTCAATATTCAGAATCTCATTCCCATTGATTACGGGGTTTACTTCAATTTGCTCATTGGGGCTTATAAATAATTCTTCAAGTATAGATAAGTTGAGTCCTTCTACTTCAAAGATTTCTACTTCTTGGATTATTACACATTCTTCGGCGTCCGAAATCCAAATTGAATACACGCCTGGTAGTAGAGATTGTACGATATTATTGGGTTCAATGGTTATCCCTCCATCTAACGACCATTTATAATCACCGATACCGCCTTCTATCGATAAAATTGAAATTTGACCTAATGTATCAATACATGTAGGTTGAACAATCGAAAATTCGAAAGATAAAGGTATATATGTATCAATTTGTATGTTTTGGTCTGAGGTGCAGCCATTAAGTGTATCAACAGCGTTTACTGTGTAAATTCCAGGTAGCCCAACTATTATTGAATCTTTCGAATCATTGATCCAAGTATTTTGATGAAACCAATCAATTTGTACATTTTCATTTTGTGTCATAAGTGAGATAAAAGCAGAATCATTAAAACAGTTGAAACTGCTTGCATTTAGTTGGATTTCAGGAGAAGTAGTATCTATTTCTACAATTATCTCTTCGCTTGTTATACATCCATTTGCCTCATTTTGAACCAAGGCTGTATAGGTTCCAGGATCCATAGTAACAATCTGAGTATTTAGTATCGTATCTATTCCGTTTATCCAATAGTAACTGACAGAAGGATCGATGAGTGCTATTTCGAGGGTTGCATTCGGTTCCATGCAAGTAATATTGTTAAAATTATATACTAGCATAGGAGCTATTGTATCAATAGAAATTGACAAGGTATCAAAACTAGTGCATAAATGATCGTCTGTAACGGTAATGTAATAATTTCCTGGGGAGCTTGTTGTCATTGACAAAGAATCAATAATCATAAAATCATCTCCTTCCCAATCAATCATGAGTGCATTGTCGCCTTCAATTTCGATTGAACCCGAAGTGTTTTTACATGTAATATCATTGGTTTGTATTGAGTACATGGGGGTAGTACTCAGGTTTGGGATTGATATAGTATCTACCGTGATACAGCCATTAATACCCGTTAATTGAAGTTGTACATTGACAGCTGTGTCTGTTTCAAAAGATGATTGTTCTGAAATAGAAATATCACCTACAATCCATTCAATTTCATATTGATCAACATCAAACAATTGTATTTCACCATCATTATTACATCGAATGGTATCTACGGAATATGTAAATGTAGGAGAGATCGTATCGATTGTTATTTCAAGTGAATCATTGTGAATACATCCTAAGGAATCAAGGAAAGATACATAATAAGACCCTGCATTGGATATTTCAACGGTTGCTAATTCTGATATGGTCATATCTGGTAACGTCCAATAGACACTATCATAATTTATGGACTCCAATGGATTATAATCATACTGGGGGGTAAAGCAATTCAACATCCCATTTTCAAGCATAATGTCAATATAAATAGAATCATAGTTGATAATGACAGTATCAAAAGAAATGCACCCCTCAGGACTTATAACTTGAACCGTATATTGACCTTGTTGATTTGCAATAAAAACAGAATCTTCAACAAGGTTGTTCCATAGATACTGTGCATTGGGTGTGTCCGATTCAACCCATATCTTAGTTTCTTTTTCTTTACAGTTTAAATCCCCATTTGACATAGAAATGATACCTGGTGCATCTGTTTGTTGGTTTATCTCGATAAATGAATCTCTTTTGCATCCATTAGGAGCTGTAGCAACCAAGGTGTAAAGTCCTGGATTATTTATTGATATGCTATCATTTATATTTCCTCCGTTCCAATCAAAAACTACATTTTCAAAAGTGGAACTTGCAACTACTGTAATTGAAGTATCTAAGCAGGTTAGTATTTGTACACCTTCGATATTTATATTTGGCTTGGTCTTATCTTCAAGAATTGTAATGCTATCAATCTGGGTGCATCCATTTAATCCTGTTACCGTTACAAAATATTCGCCAGGATTATAAATAACAGTATTAATTTGAGTATCGGTTTGGCTCCATTGAATGTCGGCAATGGATGAATCCACATTTGTCATGACTTCAATGGAATCGACTAAACAAGTCAATAAACTATCATTGATAATGGAAATAGAAGGTTTATCTTGATCTTTGAAGATTTCAAAAGATTCATTAGCTTGGCAGCCATTGTTGGAGGTGATTGTCACTTCATAAACACCTGATTCAGTAATAATTTGTTGGCTAAGTGAATCTCCAGTGTTCCAATAATATCCAGTAATCATACTATCAGATACAACGGTTAGGATTAATTGAGTGTCCAAGCATGTTAGCGTATCGATACCAATCAAATCGATATTGGGATTTTGTTTATTCTCTTTTACATCAAATGCAAAAGAATCAATACAACCATTCGTACCAGTTACAAGAATATAAAATAGATCAGAAGTATCTACTTCGATTGAATTGGACGTTTGATTCGAAATCTGGCCAAGGCTATTATACCAACTATAACTGACATTGTTTATCGCTTCAATCGATAGCATCGTAGAATCTAATGTACACGTTAGAGTGTCAAAGTTTAATGGGGCAATCATAGGTTTGATAGTATCTACATCGATAGAGATGAAGGTTACATCACTACACCCGTTTTCGTCAATAACAGATATCATATATTCACCGCCATCTCCAATGATAATATTGCTTTCATCGATTGATGATATAATCGTTCCATCCTGTGTTGACCATTCATAATCAACTGTCGACGTGATTGGTAGGACAATGGAAGAAAGTTCAATTTCAGGATTGGTGCAATTTATCAATGTTTGGCTTTCATCAATAAAAACGGATGGCGAGCCGATATCAACAGAAAAACTTTTACTATCAATACACAGTTCATAAAAACCAATGTCATCAAGGGCGAAATCATTTCCACTAGAAGAAACTTCATTATTTTGAATACAAATTTCCACATTTGTATTAGCGCCACTATTCCATTCTAAATTAAGTGGAAACCAATTGCATCCTGTCGTAAATACAGTAAATTCATTTCCAATGGGTGTTCCATCAATCGTGTATTGTAATCTAGGAAACGGAAAACCAAAAGAGGTTGCAAATGAACTTATAATATGTGGTTTATTTGGATTGACTGTAATATTTTGGCACCAAATGTTTTGAGGTGAACTGGCCCCATTGAAAACAGCCATATTGCCTGGACCTAAGGTTACATCATCACAATCTATAAAAGAAGGATTCAATGGATTTGGATTATCTGTCACACTATAATTTCCATCACAAAGAATAACTGGAAGTGGGCATCCAGCGGAACTCAGATCAACATATCCGTAATCGGAGGTAAAACTTGCATTTCCTCCTTCAAAATGACCATTATCAATTAAATTAGTTGAATTCAATTGAGCGACTTCTAAGGTGAAAAGATTAGGCCCGCTTACATCAATACAAGGGTTAAGGTCAAAGTAATTAATATACCCAGTAGGATCACTCCACCTAAAAAAAAGATAATCGCCAGTAACTTGCCCATTAAGATCTACGCAGCCTGGACTACAAAGCGTCGTGTCGTTTTGGATGCTTACTTCTAGATTTTCGCATTCTTGCCCTACAGCAGCTAAATGAACGCAAAAAAATGTAAGGATAAAAATAGGTCTAATTGTCGATAGCATCTTGTTCCTAATATAAATAAAACGCAGAACTTTTATGAAGTAACTATCAATAAAAAATGAAAGTTAGTCTTCTAAATTGAATCAAACAATCAAAACTAATTTATCATTAAGTAGATGCTGATTCTAGTTTTTGTAAAAAATTATTTGCGTTTTTTAAATGTAAATTTCGTTTTTCATCAGACATCCGATTAAGTGTGTGATGCATCATGGAAGTTCTTGGGTTAGATTTAAAAAAAGAAGCATGATTTGATATAAAACGCCAGAATAACCCATCCCAGATTTCGGTCCATTTACCTGAAGGATAATTACTCATTTTTTTAATGTAATTGGAGCCTCCTATGTATGGTTTAGTTGCAAAGGTGCCACCATCCGCAAATTGGCTCATTCCATAGACATTTGGTACCATTACCCAATCATAAGCATCAATAAATAACTCCATAAACCATTGGTAGACTTCGTCTGGATTAAATTCACACAACAGCATAAAATTACCAAGGATCATTAATCGTTCGATATGATGACAATAACCAGTCTTTAAGACCATTTTTATGGTTTCATCTACTGGAGCTATCCCAGTTGTGCCATTGTAAAAAGAAGGAGGTATTGGGCGAGAAAAATTCCAAAAATTCGCGGTTCTTGAAAAAGACCCTTTGCATTGATACATCCCCCGAATAAATTCTCTCCAGCCAATGATTTGTCTAATAAATCCTTCTGTGGAATTGATTGGAATATTGGCTTCCTGAGAATAGGCAAGACTTTTTGAGACCACTTTCTCGGGCATCAATAAACCACTATTCAGCAACGGTGATAAAACACTATGATGTAAAATAGATTGATGTTTTACGATCGCATCTTCATAAGTTCCAAAATCATGAAACCTAAAATCCAAGAATTGTATAAACCATTGATTCGCTTCACTATGTGTCATTGGATAAATTGGGTATTCGGTCAATAACCCCGGGTTACTATCAAAGTGGGTTTGTACATAGGTGTTTGCTTCCTTCCAATAAGCTGATTGCTCGGGCATATGGATCGAGGGAGGAGTTTTACCTTTTGGATATTTTTTTCTGTTCTCAATATCATATGTCCATTTTCCTCCTGAAGGACTGCCGTCTTCATTGAGTAAGATGTCTAGTTTTTTACGTTGCTGCTTGTAAAAGGTCGTTTGGAAATAAGATTTTTTATCCTTTCGAAAAAAAGGTAGTAAGGATTCATTTGAGTTTATAAATTGCTGAGTGGGCAATTCATAGGTTTCAATCTCTAGGCATGATTTATTTAATCTTTTAGAAAGCCAATTATCTACGGGGTCTATATAGTAGATCGACGTAATTTTTTTCTTTCTAATTTCTTGATTGAAAATACGAATATCTGATCTTTTGTCTTGAGCATCAATGTATTCGACACGAATGCCTTTATTTTCAAGGAATCCTTGATAATACTTCATAGAAGCTCTATGGAAAGCGATTTTTTGTTTGTGGAATTTATACTGGGAAAAGTATAAATATTCTTCAATCAAATATACTTTATGCCCATTTTCTAGAAGTGGGCTTTCTTGAAATAATTGATGTGGAAATATGATATTTATAGAATAACTCATTTGTTTTTATTTCGACGACAACGTTCACTACAATACTTTACATCGTCCCAGTTTTTTGCCCATTTTTTTCTCCAGTTGAATGGTTTTTTGCAGACTTGGCAAACTTTAAATGGTAATTCGCTTTTTTTCATTCGAATGAAGGGATTTCATTTGCTTTAATATATGGAAAACGATTAACCATTTGCATATTGTAATAGGTATTAAGCCCTGAAATGCCCGCACAATCGTAGGTTGATAAATCTAGTTCACCAAGGTCATTGATGGATTCATCTGGAATAATGATATTTTCAACAGATCCGATTATAAAGGTTGTTCCATTAGGTAGAGGCACATTTTGAATATGTTTCATACCAATTTTTACTGGACTTTCTTTTACAAAAGGAGCTAGAAATCCTTTGATAAACATTCGATCCATTTTCATTAGGTCAAATTCTGAAATTTGACTGTCAACATTTGCCGAAGTGGCATGTGCTCTATGAATCATAGATTGTGTTATATGATTTATTGTATAATATCCTGTTTCATTTATATTAACAAAAGTATCTCTAGGTGTTTTTTTCTTTGGTCGGACGACAAAACCTATTTGTGCAGGATTAGAACCTAAATGTACAACAGAAGAGAAAATAGCGACATTGTCTATTTGATTTTTAGATCGAGTACCTATGAGGTTTGCTGGTTTTATGCCTGTAATTGAATTGATTAAATTCAATCTGTATGTGCGATCAAGTTCTTTTATATTCGTTTTTTCTAACTCCATTGTTTCTAGTATGTAATTGTATGATTCGATGGTTTTCTTTTTTGACAGATGGGTGATTTCGGTGCCCCCAGATTTTTATTCTTGCTGCTTTGCCACTATCAATTATGTTAATGATTGGTTTTGGATAGGCGGGATCTATATTGTTAAATTCTCGTTCCATAACCGTCATTCTCCATGGTTCATGGATAAATTCAATGGGTACGTTTTTTAATTCTGGCACCCATTTTTTTATAAAGTTACCATGTGGATCATGATCCTGTGATTGTTTTATTGGGTTGTACATTCGTATTGTATTAATACCTGTTGTTCCTGCTTGCATTTGAAATTGTGGATAATGAATGCCAGGTTCATAATCAAGAAACAATTTTGCAAGATGATATGTCCCTTTTCTCCAATCACAATCAAAATGGTGACAAAAAACAGATACTAACATAGCTCTCATTCTAAAATTGATCCACCCAGTTGAATGCAAACATCGCATACAAGCATCAACGAGTGGGATTCCTGTTTTGCCATCTTTCCAAGCGCTTATTCTTTTTTCATTATTTGAATAAATAAGTAATTCATAGCCTGGATTTACACATTTTGTTTCATAGTCACATTCAACCTCAAATTTTTGAATAAAGTGACAATGCCATTTAAGCCGTGTGAGCAAGCCACTGAAACTTCGACGATGTTTTTTGAAGTTGGAATGACTAGATACAAATTGAAAAGCTTGCTTTATCGTTAGATTGCCCCATGCTAAATATGGGGAGATACGTCCGCAAGATTTTCTAGATTCCATTGGTTTTGAAATATACGTTTGGTAGTTTTTTCCACGTTCATGACAAAATGAAATAAGATATTTCCATGCATTTTCTTCTCCGGGTTGTTGAAATTCTTTAGGATAAAGTGCCAATGTCTTTTTCAACCTTGGCTCTAAGGTCAACGAGTGATTTAGCGGGGTAAGATTGCTTCTAGTATAGCTGTTGTTTATTGATTTTTTTGTTATAAACTGTTGCCATTGTTTGTCCCAGTTTTTTCGATTTTTTATGCCTCGAATAACACCATCTTTTTGGAATTCGAGCCATTGAATCTTGTTTTCTTTAAAATATTGTTTAGATGCTTTATCTCGATTCCATGTGTGTCTTGTGCCACTTTCTTGGTAAGAAAATATCTTGTTTATTTTATAGTTATTTTTTAATAGTTCAAAAACATCGACTGCTTCTGCGTAGAATACGATCACTTTTCTGTTGTATTTTTCCAATTGTTGATTCATGGATTGAATCGAATGGTAAATAAACTGTAAGTGCCTTAATGATGTGTCAGGGTATGACATCATGGAAGGTTCAAAGATGTAAATACTTATATAATCATGGGGTGCTTCTTCAGCAAAATAAAAAGGTGCATGATCTTGCAATCTAAGATCTCTTTTTAACCAGACGATATTCAAGTTTTCCTTCATGTGGTCAAGAATAGGGTTTGGTACTGGCTAGTTCATTGGTATTGATAGATCGTAGATTCGTGGGCATTATCCTCAGCTCCATTTAAGTTGGTTAGTGATTATCGTTTCGCTATCTTATTATTGGAGATACTTTTTTGTCTTGAGCATTTGAATCGAGTAATTTCGGCACTCCTTTTTTTGAGATGCTTTTTACTGACGCCACTATTGACTCTTTTTCTCCACCGCTTAAATGAACTTTCTTTTAATTCTTTACGCATCAATTTAATGACGGCTGCTTCGGGTAAGCCAAATTGAATGTCTATTGCTTCGAATGGCGTGCGGTCTTCCCATGCCATTTCTATGATTCTATCTAGATCTCTGTCTGTCATGTATTATATTCACTAAAGGGATAACAAGATTGAATTGTTAATTGTTGAAAAAGAAGGTATTTTTTATTGATAGGTTTTCGAGTTACTCTTTATTATAGTAAAGAGACTTCTTTAGTTAAGGTGAATGGAGATTATTGGCTATTCTATTTGTCTTGGTTTCTAAGAGGGGGTTAGACTTGAATATGTGTAGCGGCGATTTCTTCTCTTTTTCCTTTGTTTACATGTACTTTGTCTGCATAGAATTTCCAGTTTTTTACGATGGTCTGGATTTTATCTATAATTGATGTAGCCTTTTTTATATTCATTGATTTTGCGATTGTTAGTAGATCTTTTTTTGTTTGTCCCTTTCTTTTTCCATTAATGCTGAGTGCGTGCTGACTTACCCAAATACTTTTAGGATCATAAGCATGACATATATCATAAGCGGGTGTTAATGTCCAATATTCATCTTTTTTCATTCTAAAAGAAAAATTCTTAGTGTGGTCATCACAATTTCGTGCAAGCACATTAAAGACCATACGTGTAAACATTTGTTCTGCTTCCTTGTAATCAAGGCCTAACCTTCGCATTGTTTGAAACAGTTGTTCATAGCTGTAACTGTTCATATCATTAAAATCATAGTGATTCATTGCACACCATGTTTGAACATGATGTCGGATTTGACCACCTTCTCGATCATAACGTTTGGTCATAAAGTGGGCTCGACCATTTTCTTCCAATAGTCGACTTTCCATCATGTCAATTCCGCAGTCTTTGGCCATAAGATAGTAGGCCATTTCTACTCTGCCATAGCCTTTGGATTCTCCAAATTGGGCTTCACTTACACCATCTAATTTGATCAGCCAGTGATTAAACCCTTTTGGGGCTTTTGCTTGTCCTGATCTTACTTCACCAGTTTTTTCGTTGTAAGCAATGACTGCTTTAGGGCGTGCACCTCCTGCGGATGTTCCTATTCGTAGAATGTCGAGCATTGCTTTTCGTTCATCTGTATCTATGTTGGTTTCGAATTTTATCCTTTTTTGAAGCATCTTTTGCGACATTTCGACTAGGGAGGAAACCTCTATTTTGTAGGCGATTTTTTTTCCTTTTATTTGTGTTGGCTCAAATTCGATAGCTCCCATTCCTCGCGAGCCAATAAAGCATAGTTTTTCTATTGGGTTCATAGAATCTACAGGCCTACCTTGCTGGGCTAGCCATGTATCTATTAGT
This sequence comes from uncultured Saprospiraceae bacterium, assembly GCA_937924805.1. Lineage (GTDB taxonomy): Bacteria > Bacteroidota > Bacteroidia > Chitinophagales > Saprospiraceae > JAHDDO01. The sequence continues at coordinate 24,796 of CALDTZ010000027.1, read as the reverse complement.
TGATTACCATATTTATCGGGAAGCATATCTGCGAGTAGACCTGGCAATCCTTTGAAGGTGTCATAGACACTTTCTCGTCCGACTCTAAGATTAGGGAAGTTGTAGATCTTTGCGCCAGCTGATATGGGCATTTTGATCGGGGAGAGGTCCCAGTTTTTTTCTATAAAATCTGGATCATATTCGAAATTTGCCAGTTGATTTTCTTGGTCCCAAGCGACCGCTCCAACGAGGACATCCCATATTTTTACAAAGGCTGTTGTTATCATTACCAATCGGATTTTCGTTTAGGATTTGATACTTTTTTTTGTTTCGATGGTTTGATACGTTTTCTGGGTTTATATTGAGCTTTAGCTAAGGCTAATGGACTAATTGGTGTTTTGTATTCAAATGCTTGGAGGATTTGAAGTTGATCAAGTACGCGTAAGACTTGAATTAGAGTTTTAAGATTCCCTGAATCACCGCGTTCTAGTAGACTTAAGGTAGATCTACTTATATTGGATGCATCAGCAAGCTGTTGCTGGGTTTTCCCTTTTTGTTGGCGCATGTGTTTTATAAAGCGACCGATTTCTATTTCAATGGCTGTATCGCTCATTGAATGCCATTTTATGTATGATTTATCAGTCATAATGTATTTATTTTATATGTAATGAATGATATTTAATACAAATATAGATAATAATTATTGTTGTGTCAACTTATGAATGTATGATTATTCATACGTTATGTCTGATATTGGTGTTTGGTGAATGAAATATCATACATGTATATACATGGTATTGGTTATTTGATGTCTTTCTGTTTGTTACATCGAATATTATTCTCCATCGATTAGGTTGTCTGCAAGTATGTTTGAAGCACTTTTATCGTACGAGTTCCTTCAGAAAGAATAGGCAATAAATACTTATCACGAATAATCAAATGTGCTTCTAAACCAACTTATAATGTTCCTACTTTATCTTCTTATACCATTCATATCATCAGGATGTGTTTATTCAATGGTTGTCTCTTTACCGAACAAAAAAGCTATTCACGAATGGAATTTATATAAAACTTATTTATTCATGATCTGATTTTGATGGTCTATCGATTCGTCGTGGATCGCTTTTAATAAAGCATTAATAAAATGTTCGCTGAGGTTGTTGGTTTTTCCTTTAATAAGTGATCTTTCCAGTATTTCAGCCCATCGTTTAGCTTGTAGAATAGAAATACCTTCCTTTTTCTTATATAGACCAATTTCTTCAGCTACACCCATTCTTCGACCTAAAATATTTAAGATTTCATCATCTAGAAGATCAATTTGACCACGTAGTGAAGTTAGCCCATCTTGTATTTTAGCATTTCCTTCTTTACGTAAAACTAAATTGTTTTGTAACGTATCGTATTGCTTTGGAGTTATTTGTTGGGCTGCATCTGACCAGGCATTATCTGGATCTGGATGTATTTCAGTCATAAGGCCGTCAAAATTCAAATCGAGTGCTTTTTGTGCGACTTCTTGCAAAGTATCTGTACGTCCACAGATGTGACTATTGTCACAGAGTAGCATGATTTCAGGAAATTCCTTTTTAAGTTCAATGGGTATTTGCCATCTAGGAATATTTCTAAATGGAGATTTACCATACACAGAAAAACCTCTATGGATTAATCCAATTTTAGTGATCCCCGCTTTATATATACGCTCAATAGCGCCCATCCATAATTTTAAATCTGGATTAATTGGATTTTTTATTAGTACAGGAATATTAACACCAACTAGTGAATTAGCGATTTCTTGAACCGAAAATGGATTTACGGTAGTTCTAGCTCCAATCCATAAAACATCAATATTGTGCTTGAGGGCTAAATCGACATGCTTATTATTTGCGACCTCAGTGGTCACTTTTAGTCCTGTTTCTTGTTTTACACTTTGTAACCAAGTGAGACCAGGAATACCTACTCCTTCAAAAGAATTGGGCCGCGTTCTTGGTTTCCAAATTCCAGCACGAAAAAGCTCAATCTTTTGGGATGCTAATGCTTTTGCTGTTGTCATAACTTGTTCTTCAGTTTCAGCACTGCATGGTCCTGCTATCAAATAAGGTTTATTTGGATAATCTCTGTCTAGTTTTTCTATATTCATATTCATTCCGTTCCCATTATTTATTAGCATTCTGATCATCCGATCATCGATTCATACGATCAGCATGAAGTGGATAATTAAAAGGGTTAGATGTAAGTAAACATCATTTTGACTAAGGAGTTCATAACTTTATAAAAATGATTTTATTCCTTTATAATTTTGTAAATATTGAGCGCATTATAAATATATCTAACGTTCGATTAGTATAACGCGACCGAACGTCTAGGTATGGGATAATAGGTGTAATTAACGATAGATTTTAGGGCGCCAATCGATCCAATTGCCACTCTCCATCACGGCGGGAATATCGAAAACGATCGTGAAGTCGATTTGCCCGACCTTGCCAACATTCAATTTGATTAATTACAATTTCGTATCCACCCCAAAATGCTGGTACAGGGAGAATTTCTTGACCATCAAATTTCATTTCAATTCGATCTCTCCATTCGTGTAAAACGTCCCTATTTGATACAATTTGACTTTGTGGGGATGTCCATGCGGAGAGTTGACTACCTCGAGGTCTTGATTGAAAATATGCTTGAGATTTTTCTCTTGAAATTTTGTGAGCCGTACCTTCAATTCGCACTTGTCGTTGCAATTCTTTCCATAGAAAGCATACAGCTACATTTGGGTTGTTGGCAATGGCTTTACCCTTGTCACTGTCGTAATTTGTATAAAATAGAAGACCTTGATCCGTAATTCCCTTAATAAGGACGGTCCTCGATGACGGAACATTATCAACAACGGTTGATAAGATCATTGCATTGGCTTCATAGACCTTAGCATCCAAGGCTTGATTCCACCAATCTTTAAATTGTACGATTGGATTTTGATGAAGGTCCACTCGATTCAGTGAACCCTTCAAATATTGTATTCTTAATGCTTCGATTGGGTCTTGAGCCAAAGCTTATTTCTTTTTTGAAAATAATGAAGAAAATCTAAATTTAGTCCTGAAGGCTAACCAATACATAACTGGAATAACGACCAGCGTTAAGAAGGTAGCAAATGTCAATCCGTAAATAATGGTCCAAGCCATAGGTCCCCATATCGCCGTATTATCACCTCCAATAAAAATATCAGGGTCTAGATCGCTGATCCAAGTAAAAAAGTTGAAATTAAAACCAATCGCAAGAGGAATCAAACCTAATATTGTGGTTATTGCTGTAAGAAGTACAGGTCTTAATCTAGTAGCTCCACCTTCAATGATACATTCCTTAATTACGGCAAATGGCATATCAGACATTTTTTCAAGGCCCATTTCTTCTAGTTTTCGTTTAATCACCAGATTGGTATAATCGATTAAAACAATGGCATTGTTTACGACAATTCCGGCTAGAGAGATGATACCGACACCCGTAAAAATAACAGTGATATCCCTTCCGGTAAATGCATATCCAAGGAAAACACCAATCGTACTAAATAGAATAGAAATGATAATGATAAATGGAGATGTTAATGAATTAAATTGAGCTACAATAATGATAAAGATCATAAATAATGCAATCAAAAATGAATTACCTAAAAAGGCAGTATCTTCTGCTTGCTGTTGTTGCTCTCCTGTAAATTCATACGTCGTAATTTCTGAAAGAGGGTAGTCTAACAATGATTCTTTTATACTAGCTACGACCTCATTGGGATTATATCCTGCTAATACATTTGAAGCAATTGTCACCATTCGTTTTCCATCTTTTCGCTTAATAGAGCTATAGGTACTTCCATATTCTGCGTTACTGACAGCTGAAATCGGTACTTGAGCAATTTGACCATTAGCAGGATTCCTAAAGGTTACTTTTTGATTCATTAAATCGGAAATATTGTTTTTGTAACTATCATCAAGTCGAAGCATAATCGGATATTCATCCTCTCCTTTTTTAAATTTGGAGACTTCTTTTCCAAAAATGGAAGTCCTTAGTGCATCGGCGATACTATAAGTTGAAAGTTCATATCGTCTAGCCGCTTCTCGGTCAATATTGACAAGCAGTTCAGGTTTACCCAACTTTACATCTGCTTTCAGTTCTTCAATTCCTTCTATTCCTTGCCGGTTGATGAATTTTATAATATTGTCAGAAGTGACTAATAATGAATCAATATCATCACATCTGACTTCAATACTTATCGCTTTTCCAACAGGTGGTCCATCTGCATTTTTATCAACAGAAATTTGTACACCTGCATAATCTTTCATGGCTTCCCGAATTTCTTCCATGATTTTCTTTGTGGACTTGCCACCTCTATCCTTGCTTTGAACAAAGGATACGGTAATCCGACCTTTATTTGGGGTGACACCAGGTTCAGGAGGTGAGTTTGGATCTGACGTATTTTCTCCTATTTGTGTCAATACCGCTTCTACAATTTCTGAATTGGGCTCAAGAATATCTATAATTTCTGATTCAATATTGGCCATTAATTCATCGGTTGCAGAGATATCTTTTCCTAGCGGTAATTCTACAAATACATTGACATATAAAGGATCGGCACTTGGAAAAAATATGATTTTTGGCAAATTCAACGCAAGGATCATAATTGCAGCAATCAACAAAAAGAAAGTTCCTATTAAAGTAAGTGTCGGTTTAATACCGCCTAAAACAAAACGTATAAACGTATCATATCCTCTTTCTAGAATAGGTAAAATTCGATTTTGAAAATAGAATGAAGCAGGTCTGAAAAAGAAAAAATTGACCAAGGTTAATATCATAGCCATCACCAATATATTTCTTAACCATAGTATGCCAGCAAAATGACTTAACACAGCACCGAGTAGCATCATAAAACTTCCTACAATGATACTTTGACGTTTTCTTTTAATGATGGATTTGTCATTTTCTTGGGTATCTACCTTCATTAAACTAGCCGTAAATACAGGGCTGATAACTAAAGCAACAAATAGGGAAGAACCCAATACAATAATTAGCGTCAATGGCATATAAAAAAGAAATTCACCCATCAATCCAGGCCAAAAAGCTAAAGGAAGAAAGGCCGCTAAGGTTGTAGCAGTAGATGCGATGATAGGCAGTGCTACTTCCCCTGCACCATATTTTGAAGCATCTTTACCACTGTACCCATTTTGCATATATCGGTAAATATTTTCTACGACAACGATTGCATTATCGACTAGTAGACCTAGGGCTAAAATGAGTGAAAATAAAACGACAAGATTAAGCGATGTTCCCGTTATATTAAGAAATAGAATTCCCATAAGCATTGACAGGGGAATCGCTAATCCAACAAAAGCGGCATTTCTTAATCCAAGGAAAAAGAGTAAAATCAAAACAACAAGAATAACACCAGAAATAATAGAATTTAAAAGACTATCCACTTGTTCTTGTGTCTGTAAGGATTGATCATTAAACAAAGAAATTTTTAAATCTTTAGGCAGAAATGATTCGGCTTCCGCAATCACTTGCTTGATTTCACTGGCTGCATCTAATAAGTTTCCACCTCTACGTTTTATAACATCAAGAGAGATAACAGGTAGCTTATCTGACCGAGCAATGGATGTAAGATCTTTATAGTTAAAGCTAACATCTGCAATATCTTTAAGATAAATAGGCCGCTGATTCTCACTTTTTACAATCATTTCTGACATCTCTTTAACATCGTCAAACTGACCGATAATACGAACGGCTCTTTTAAATTTATTTTTCAAAATTTCGCCACCTGACATTGTTAGGTTTTCACTTTTGAAAGCATTTTCAATATCGCTAAACGAAACTTTTACTGCTTGCATTTTTAAAAGATCGACATCAATTCTAATTTCTCTTTCACGATCACCTTTCATATCAACTTCTGATATTTGTCGTAAGGTTTCGACTTTTTCTTTAAGGTATTCAGCATATCCTTTCAACTCATCATTGCTGTAGTTACCCGAAACATTAATGGTCATAATAGGAAGCTCCGAGAATACGATTTCTAATACTTGGGGCTCTGATGTTAAGTCACTTGGCAACTCGCTTTTCGCTAAGTCTACCGCATCTTTAATACGATTAACAGCGACAGTCATATCTATGTCTGCATCAAATTCCGCAATAATTACAGAAAAATCTTGGACGGATGTAGAAGTTACATATTTAATGCCTGTTAATTGTTCCATTTCTTTTTCAAGTGGTCTTGAAACAAAATTTTCTATTTCTTGGGCAGAATTCCCAAAGTAAGGTGTATTGACGTAGACCGTAGGTAATGAAGCCTCAGGATACAATTCTTTAGGCATTGAATTATATGATCTAAAACCAAAAAGCATGATCATAAAAGCAACCAAAAAAACACTTGTACCATTATCTACGGCAAGTGTTGATAATTTAAATTCTCGAAGGTTGTCGACTATTTTTTCAATTTTAGACATAATTATTCTTCTTCAGATTTATCAATATTTATCAAATCTCCGTCTGTAAGTAAAAAGCCACCTTCTGTAATCACCTCTTGGCCAGCTTCTAATCCACTAAGGATTACAATGTTTTCATCATTTGATTCACCTGTTTCGATGTAATTTTTTCTTGCTTTTCCGTCATTATTTGTAAATACATATTTTTTACCACTGACTTCATCTTTGATAATTGACGGACTAATAACAATTACATTTTTCAATGTTTGCTCTACAAATTCTACTTCAGCTAATAAATTAGGCTTCAATGAATTTCCTAAACTAGAGGTGTTGATTTCTACTTTGTAGGTTCTGTTTGAAGGATCAATGCTTCGTCCAACCATACTTATTTTTTTCGTTATTTTTTTGTCCAAGGCAGGGAAGTATATATCTACTGATTGACCTCTCTTTGTTGAAGTTAAATAGGTTTCTGGAACGTCTGCAACAATTTTTAATGAATTCGTATTAAGAATCTGAACGATGGGTACTCCTGGCCCTGCTAACTCTCCTTGTGAAAGAATCTTACGATCTATAACCCCTGTAATGGGTGCTGTAACATTCTTTTTTGCGATAGTGGATTGAATGGTTGTTAAAGACTTTTCTAGTCTTTCTACTGTATTTTTAGCTTCAAGATATTGTAGTTCTGAACCAATATTTTGTTTCCACAATCGTTCTTGTCTTTCAAATACATTTTTAGCTAAACTTAGTGATGTTTGTATTTCTGTTTTTTGGTTTTCGATGGTTGAAAGATCCACGGTAGCGATTAGTTGACCTTGTGAGACAAAATCTCCTTCGTCGACTAATAAACTTGTGATACGACCTCCAGTTTCACTTGTTGCCGAAGCAAATTTATCCGACATAACAGCTCCTTGGATTTTCGCTTTGGATTGAAATGTTGATGTAGCTACGATAGCGGATTTAACATTCGTTTTCTTCTTTTTGGAAGGTGGCGCCAATTTGTCAACTTTCGCATTTAATTCTTTGATTTCATTGGTTAGCGTACGCATTTCTGTTTTCTTTTCAGAAAGAAGCGTTCGCAAACCTTCAAGATCTGTAGGTAATTCTTTAGTGGTTGATTGTGGGCTTCCACAAGAAATAATAATCAGTGTGGTAAGTAAAAATAGGATATTTTTCATGATCTGATTTTTCATTTTGTTTATAGATTTCCTAGGGCTATATCGATTTCTGCTTTTGCTGAAACTAGGTTATAAATAGCATTCATATATTCTGATTGAGCTGCATATACAGCAGATTCAGCTTGTGACAATTCTAAGCTTGATCCGACACCTTCTTTATATTTTATTTGACTGATGCTGTAAATGTTTTCACTTAATTCAAGGTTTTTTTCTGCTAAACTCAAACTTTTTTTGGCATTCGAAAATTGAATTTTTGCATTACTTACTTGAAACTCAATTCCTTTTCTAAACTCTTCTTTTTGAATTTTTACTTTTTCAACTTCGATTTGTGCTTGTTGGATTTGAGCTTTTTTCATTCCACCATCATAGATTGGAATATTTACGTTGATGCCGATCAATGCGGTAGGTAACCAACCAGCTTCGTCATTGTCAAATAAACTGTTTCGTTGGAGTGACTCAGATGCAGATGCAAATGCACTTACACTTGGGTAGTAGCCCTTTTTAAATCGCTTTACATTTAATGCTTGAAGTTCTTCACCAATTTCAATTTCTTTCCATTCAGCTCGTTTTGAAATGTCGAATTCAGGCATTTCTAAGGTTTCGAGTTTTAATGTTTCGACTAACATTTCAATATTTTCTGTCAAAACGATTTGTTCATCATAAGGCATATTCAGTTGAAACTTCAATACATTTTCGGATAATAAAATCAATTGGTCGAGCTTCTCATTTTCTGTTTTCAATCGTTCAAGTGATAAGTCTAGTCGTTGTACGTCAAGCTGTTCAATAAATCCTTCTTTATAGATTTCTTTTGTTTCATTTAGCGTTTTTGATAAATTTTTAATATTGTTTTCAATATTCGTTTTATTAATTTTCGCTAGCAAAATATTTAAATAAGATTTCGTGACATTCGCTTTAACTTCTTGGATCGTTTTTGCTTCAGCAGTACCAATGAGATCGGTATATAATTTTGCTGCTTCAATGGCAACTATATAAGAACCATCAAAGATCAACCATGATGCATTTAATTCTCCTTTAAGATTGTTTTTCGGTACAAATCCAAATTCAAAAACATCTGGAGGACCAGTATATGTTCCTTCTGGTAGTAACATCGTTCCTTCTAATACACCAAAGATAGCTGGTGTAATGAAATCTTCAACGGGTGATACTGGTGCAGCAAAATAGTAATTATAACTTAGCCCAGCATTTACTTGAGGAATACCCGTCGATTTTATCTCTTTCACTCTATTTTCTGCAGATACAGCATCAAGTTGATTCAACTTCAATGTTTGGTTATGTTCGATGGCATAATCGATGGCTTGTACCAATGACAAACTTGTCTGGCTGTACACGTTTGATACAAACAATAATATCAAACTCAAGCTTCCTAATTTTATTAGATCAGGATACATTTTGATAGTTTTCATAGTATTTTATTCCTTTTTCATTCATAATACCATGCAAGTGGTAAATGATATGTTCTTTGTAAATTTCTATAGGATTGCTATAAATTTTTTGAGAGATGTTTAAAATACTTTGTACGTAGATATCACAAATGACATCCTCATTAATAGTACTTCGATAAACATCTTGCTGAATTCCTTTATGAATATTTTGTTTCATGACTTTTGAAATGAAAGTCATATGTTCCTCATCAATTAAATTCCATGCATTAGGGTAATACTTTTTAAGGTCGTAAGTAAGCGTTGGCTTCATCCCCTTCAAGAAGGTTAAGAGACATCGACTAATTAGAATCATTTCCTCAACGGCATTCGTTGTCTGATTTAGAATTGCTTTGATAGCGTGTTTTTCACGCTTCATATGGTTTTTTACTACTCTGTAGATGAGTGTTTCTTTGGTATCAATAGATTGATAAAGCGTTTTTTTGGAGATACCTATTTCCTTAGAAATATCATCCATACTGATGCTTCTTATTCCATATTTTAGGAATAGTTTCTCGGCTGTTTCTACTATTTTGTTATCCATTGACCATGTTCCAATTAAACTTTGGAAACTTTGTTAGTAAATCAAGTTTCCAAATATACGTTTCTTACCATTATTTTGCTTGAATACCATTTAATTATTTGATTTTTTCTACAATATTCTAGTTTTCGACTACGAAGGATAAATATGTATTAATTTTAACCATAATTCTTAGGCTCAAATATGAATATATTAGGAGTAATGTCTGGAAGTTCAAAAGATGGTATTGATGCCTCTCTGATCTATTTTAAAGATGAAGTCAATGACTTCACTTGGGAAACGGTTTCTAATTTTGAAATAAAATTACCCGCCTCAATTCAACAATTATTGAGTATCACTGCCGATGATTCAATCGAACAAATTTTATCAAATGACGCTCTATATTCTGCATTTATTAGTCAAGAAATAAAGAAAATCCAAGAAAATTTTGCAATTGACTATCTTTCAATTCATGGGCATACGGTTTTGCATTTGCCTGCAAAAGGCATTACCTTTCAAATGGGATCTGCAGCTACAATATCGGCTCTAACGGGTATCCATGCAATGGACAACTTTAGATTACAAGATATTGCAAAAGGTGGGGTAGGAACACCACTAGCTCCTCTAGCTGACAACTATTTATATAAAGGATATGATGCATATATAAATATTGGAGGTATTGCGAATGTCACTATAACCACCCACGATTCTATTTTAGGTTATGATATTTGTCCTGCCAATCAAGTGCTCAATTATTTTGCCCAGAAATTAGGATTTGCCTTTGACAACAATGGAGAAAGTGCGAGAATTGGTCAGGTAAACAATGCATTATTGCAAGCATTGATACAAATGGATTATATGCATTTACCAAATCCTAAATCCTTGGATAATAATTGGATTCAAAAAGAACATATTCCTTTTATTCATTCTTTTGGGATTGCAACGAATGATGTGTTACATACCTATGTTCATTTTATGGTACATTCGATGGTTAGAAGTGTGAAGGCATCGAAATGCAAAAGTGTTTTTGTCACTGGAGGTGGGATTCACAACCTTTATTTGAGACAATTGTTACAACAACAATTAGAACAAGAAAAAATTGTTTTGAAAGTGCCATCTACAGAAATAATAAATTTTAAAGAATCTATTTTGATGGCCTTAATTGGTTTTTTTCGAGTAACGAAACGATCAAATGTGCTCGAATCTGTAACAGGAGCATCTTCTGATTCAATTGGTGGTAGCTTATATTTAGCAAATGGAAAGTAGTAAAAAAATAAATGTCTTTATTACAGGAGGTACTGGCTTTTTAGGTAGATATATCCTGGAGCATTTATTAGATAATCCAGCGTATCATTTAATCGTAGGGAAAAGAGCAGAAAGTAATTTAGAACCATTAGCTGAATTTTCTAGTCATTTAGAATTTGTAGATATTGATATTCGAGATTTGCATCCTCTTGAGGAAGTTATTGATCGCTGCGATATGATTATCCATGCTGCTGGGGAGATTGGTGCCACAGGTGAAAGTTTTGACTCATTCATTGAAAACAATGTTTTGGGAACACGAAATTTGATCGACTTATCGTTGAATTCAAATATTGAAAGGTTCATTTACATCAGTTCTGCAAGTGTTTTTGGAAAAACAGAAGTAAAAGTTATTGATGAAACTTATCAGGAAATACCCGATAAAAATGGATCACATTATGCCTATTCTAAATATTTGGCTGAAGTAGAAGTTTGGAGAGGTCACATGGAAGGGCTCAATACATGCATATTAAATCCTACCCAGATTTTAGGCGCAGGGGATTGGACAAAGGGTTCTCCCAAAATGATACAAACCGTTTATAATGGGCTGACCTATTTCCCAACAGGATCAAATGGTTTTGTCTATGCAAAAGATGTAGCTAAAATGATAGGGCAATTATTAGCATCAGGTAAAAATGGGTCTCAATATATTTGTTCTGGATATAATAAAAGTTACAAAACAATTATTGATACTTTGTGTGAAAAATTAAGTGTAAAAAAACCCCAAAAAGCACTTACCGACTCCCATATTTTATGGAAAGAAAGACTTGAGAAAATCAAAGCCTTAATTGGTTTAAAAAACAAACAGTTTAGTGCAGAGAATTTAAAGAAGTCATTGAAATTGGTAACCTACTCGAATGAAAAATCGATCATAGATTTAAACTTTCAATACACTTCATTTGATGAAATGTTGGATAATCTAACAGAGGCATATTTAAATAGTAAAAAAGAGGCTTAACCTTTTTCTTTTATTGCATTAGACTAAGCATGAAGGATTTAATACATATTATATATTTATCTAATATGATATTGAATTTCTCCCTTTTTTTAATTCCATGATAAAGATCATTATTTCTGGAATCTTTTAAACAGGATTATACGGATGGAATCTTATGATAAATTCATAACGAATGTAGATGCTTTTCAGGATTAAAATAATAAGTTTGTCAAATGGGGATGAAAATTGGATTTGATGCTAAACGGATCTTTCATAATAATACAGGTCTTGGAAATTATGGTCGGACCTTAATTAAAAACCTACATACCTATTACCCTGAAGTCAAAATTGTGCTTTTTACTCCATCGATTAAGGAAACGAAAGAAACAGCATGGATTCTTTCTCAGGATGCTATTGAAATTGTTGCACCACCAAAATCAGTGAATAAAAATAAATGGAGATCCATAGGCATAAAACAAGATATAAATGCCTTAAAGATAGATTTGTTTCATGGTTTAAGTAATGAATTGCCTTTGCTTGGATTATCGAATAATTGTAAATGGATCGTGACCATTCATGATTTGATTTTTAAATATTATAAAAAGCAGTATGCTTGGAGTGATCGCATGATTTATCATATGAAGTCGAAATCCGCCATTCGAAAGGCAGATGGCATTTTTGCTATAAGTAAGAGTACAAAACATGATATTTTAAAATATTATCAAGTGGATGATAGCAAAGTCAAAATCACATATCAATCCTGTGGAACTAATTTTTCAATGAATGACCAAGTTGAAAAAAAATACTTCCTTTTTGTGAGCGGTTTAAATGAAAGAAAAGGCTTAAAGGAATTATTAGCAGCTATTTTACTTTTGGCACCCGAAGATCGACGTCCATTGAAAGTGGTAGGTACTGGAGGACGATATGAAATTGAACAACGAAATTTTGTTGCGAAAAACCATTTATCCCAATGGGTTACTTTTCTTGGTCAGGTGTCCAATGATGATTTGACTTTACTGTATAAAGAGTCCATTGCATTGGTTTATCCTTCTTATGCTGAAGGATTTGGTATTCCTATTATTGAAGCGTTATCAAGTGGAACTCATGTAATTACATCATCGGTAAGTGCTATGCCAGAGGCGGCAGGGACACTCGGTCATTATGTAGAGCCAGGCAATATAAAGGCACTTGCCTCTGCTCTGGTAGAAACGAAATATTATTCGAGCCTTGATCCTGATCGAGTATTAGATCATCTAGCCACGTTTAATACAAAAAACACTACGAAGGTTTTGTACGATAACTATCAAACGATTTGCTCCTAATTGCCTGATCAGGCTTTTGTTATTAAAAAATAGTAAATATGTTAAAAGATAATATTGATGGTATTATACATTAAAATTATTTATATATAAACTGATATTTATTATATTTGTGGACCTGTGAATGATATGAAGCTAATTCAATTAACTACATACATTCAAATTATGCGTACATCATCGAAAGGCTTGCTAAGCTTTTTTAGTGCTTCCACCTTTATTATTAGTATTTGTTTGATGGCAATTTCTGTCATAAATGCCCAAGGTGATATTTGTCCGATTTCCATTCTTGGCGAAGAAGGATTGGTATCTCATGTCAGATCAGCAGGTTCTATTGATGAGCTAAATGATGAAGGGATTCAATGGACAAATATTGAAGCAGTGCAAAAAAGAGATGGCGTTTATGCTGAGATATCTTTACATCCTGGCGAGCAGTCAAATACGATTTCCTTGTCGAAATTGAATGCTACTATACCAAATAATGCAGAAATTCACGGTGTTCAAGTTTTAATTAAAGGTGACTTTTCTGGCGGTAATATCAGGGATTTGGAGTTAGTTTGGTCCGATAGTATACACAACATAATAAGTACGAATAAAGCAAATGTTACGGTTAATAATCCATCATGGTCAGAAAGTAAATGGCATTATGGGTCTAAATATGCAGTATGGGGGATGGACCTATCCCAAGCACTATTAAATAGTGACGATTTGGGGATTCAATATAGTATTCAAAATGTAGGAGATACAATATCTGATGTTAGAATTGATGAAATAAAAGTTGTTTTTAATTATAGTGCCATCCACGATATTTGTGAACATGAATGTGTAGGGTTTTATGTAAATGGACTAGATAATGAGACAAGCTTCGAATGGGATTTACCTAAAGGATTTATTCATTTAGATGACAGTGAGGATGTTTTTTTTGCAAGTGTTGGAAGAACAACTGATCAATTTGGCATATATGAGATTTGCGCTACTGCAACTTCTCAAGGTGTAGAAAGTGACGTTTGCTGTCGTTCTTTTCAATATTCATCATGTGAATCAGGATCTCTAGGGGACTATGTTTGGTTTGATATGAATGGAGATGGTCAGCAGCAAGTAGAAGAAAATGGTTTTGAAGGAGTACCGGTTTATTTATTAGACAATCATGGTTTTATTATTGGAATGACCACAACAGATGCCAATGGTCAATACCTTTTTGAGGATTTAGAAAGAGGTGCATATAAAATTAAAATTGAAATCCCTGAAGGCTATTCAGCTGGTATTTATTCGAATGGAGATGAAAACGAAGACAATGATTTTTTCAACATTGATGAAGGTTGTTCTAGGTACATTTATGTATCGATGGGAGAACATGTATCTAACGTTGATTTTGGACTGGTACAACTATCTGGATTAGGAGATTATGTTTGGTTTGATGATAATGCTAATGGATTGCAAGATGATGATGAATTAGGAATTGCCGATGTAACATTGACTTTGTTTGCTGAAAATGGAGATGAATTGGATAATGTCCAAACCGATGAAAACGGCTATTATTTATTTGAAGGTATCTATCCAGGAACTTATTATGTAACGGTTTCAGGTATTGAATTGGATTATACAATCACCCTTCCTAATACTGGAGATCCTACCCTAGATTCGAATGGTACATTGGTTGGGGGTTTGATCACAAGTGATCCTTTTGAATTAATGTCAAACGTGATTGACCTTAGCATTGATTTTGGATTGGTAAAACTATCAGGTCTTGGGGATTATGTATGGTTTGATGATAATCTTAATGGCTTGCAAGATGCGAATGAATGGGGCATCGAAGGTGTAACGATGACATTGACGAATGAAGATGGTGTAGCGTTAACTAGCGTTGTAACCGATGAAGATGGCTATTACTTTTTTGATGATATTTATCCTGGAAACTATTATGTTAAGGTTACGGATATAAATCCCAATTATGTAATCACTTTTACGAATGCAGGAGATCCTGAACTAGATTCGGATGCAACCATGTTCGGTGATTTAATTAAAAGTTATCTGGTTGAATTATTACCAAACGTTATTAATCGAACGGTTGATTTTGGGTTTATTTATAATACTGGAAAATTGAGAGGCTTAGCCTGGTATGATGTAAATGGAAATGGAATTCAAGACCCAGGAGAAGAAGGAATTAATAATATTGTTGTAGATCTATATTCTTGTGATGGAACTTTTATTGAATCAACGACTACAAATTCTGTAGGAGAGTACTTTTTCTTCCAAATAATTGTAAATGATTATTTCGTTGTTTTTGATAATGTAGAAAGTTATGAGTTTACAATTTCAAATCAAGAGCCTATAGATTTAAATTCGGATGTTACAGGAAACAATGATCATGTTCTTACAGGTTCAGGTACCACCGATTGTTTTGGTTTAATATCCAATGAATTTGTTTTATATGATGCTGGATATACTAATACCGTGTCTGTTGGTAATTATGTTTGGATCGATACCAACGCGGATGGAATACAAGATGCTGATGAAAGTGGTTTTAATGGAGTAAGTGTTAAATTATTTGATGAGGATAATGTGTTGGTTGAAGAATTAGTTACCACCAATGATCCAATTACAAATAGATCCGGTTACTATTTATTTGAAAATATTTGGCCAGGAAGTTATTATATCACGTTTGATGAAGTAGCAAATTATTCGTTTACTCAAACAGTGACCATCGATGAAACCAATAACTCGGATGTAAACGAATCTGGGGAGACTGGACTTTTCGAGGTTATAGCTACGAGTGATCGATTAGATATAGACGCTGGTTTGGTACCTTTAGTAGGTTCGATCGTTGGTTGTCTATGGTATGATCAAAATAATACTGGTGCATTTGAAATCGCGGAAGAATGGGGAGAATCTGATGTTGTCGTTTATTTATATGATGTAGATGGAAATATCGTAGATGAAACCATTTCATATTCTATTCCTGGAAAGGAGGGAGCGTATATATTCGAGAATGTAATTCCTGGTGAATATCAAGTTAAATTTCCAATTCTTGATAATTATATTTTTGTGGCGCCTAACGGATCAAGTGAACTCACAGATAGTGATGTCGTAACTGAAAATGGGTTTACAGATTATTTTATAGTTAATCCGTCCGAAACGGTCGTCGGTGTAAATGCAGGCTATATTACGACCTTAGGTGAAGTAAATGGGGTCGTATGGCATGATTTAAATGGTAATGGACTTATAGAATTTGATGAACCACCACTAGAAGATATAAGAGTAGAGGTATTCAATAGTAATGATGAATTGGTTGCCAATAACAGAACGGACTCTCTAGGTTTTTATTCTTTTAAAACCATTCCGCAAGGTGATGTGTATTTAAAATTTTTAGTTAATGAGCAGTTCATATTTTCTGAGGCATTCGCTGGTAATAATACAGCAATTGATTCAGATGTAACCAATAGCTCATCTGGGATCACAAATGAATATACAATTATACCCTTTCAACCAGTTGCAAATATTAATGCAGGTGTTTATTTATTAGGTAGTATTGGTGATCAAGTATGGATCGATCAAAACTTTGATGGTATATACAATGATGGCGATACCAATGCAAAAGATTTAGTCTTAGCATTATTAGATGAGAATGGTTTTGAAGTTGGTTCTACCGAAATTATTGATGGGTATTATACGTTTCCAGATCTACATCCAGGTGTCTATACCGTGCGATTACAGATTCCAAATCAATTTACATTTACAGCTGATAATACGGGGAATAATGATGATATAGATTCAGATATCAACAATATTACGGGGCAAACAGGAAGTACAGATCCAATAACAATAAAATCTGGAGATGAACGAACAAATATTGATATTGGTCTTATAAATCAACAATCGTTTGTAACAGGTAGAATATGGGAAGATCTTGATGCTGATGGAATATATACATTTAATGAAACATCTATTTCTAATGTAAATCTTGTTTTATTTGATGATACTCATAGTATTGTTGCTATTACAAATACTGATGAAAATGGAAATTATTCATTTAATGTAAATGGCACGGGTTCTTACTATATCGATATTCCAAGTCAAAATAGTGTTTGGATATTAACAGAAAATAATGTAGGATTGGATGAATTGCTAGATTCTGATTTCATTTTTGCCGATGATAAAGTTACATCGGGAATATTTGAAATTGCATTGGGTGATGATGATAAATCAATCGATGCTGGTTTTTATCGTCTTGGTGATGTTGGCGATTTTGTCTGGGTTGATACTAACAAAAATGGCGTTCAGGATATAAATGAAAGCGGTGCAGAAAATGTAGCCATAGCACTTTTTGATAGTAACAATAATCTTATCGATCAAACGGTCACTGATTCAAATGGAGACTATCAATTTTCGGCTTTAAAACCAGGTATTTATTCTGTTGAGATCACCTTGGCAGATACCTATGAATTTACACTGGCAGAACAATTATCAGATTCAAGTTTAGATTCAGATATTACCTTTGTTACAGAAAATATTGGGAAAACCGACCTCTTTTTTATTCAGTCAAATGAAATAAAATTAGATGTTGATGCTGGAATTTATGAAGAAGAAATTGAAGTTCAACTTGGGTTTGTTGAAGGTGTCGTTTTTGAGGATTTGAATGCAAACGGTGTATTCGAACAAGAAAATCGATTGTCAAATGTATTGGTGCAAATCTTTGATTTAGACCATACGTTGATTGATGAGCAACAGACAAATGAAGTGGGAGCGTATCGTTTTGAAACACTACCAGGTAGCTATTATTTAACGTTTGAATTTGAAGAGCCATTTGTACCAACGTATTTCCAAGTAGGCACTGATACGACGAAGGATTCTGATATACAAGAAATAAATAATGTTTTAACAACGAATGAATTTGACATCAAACAAAATGAAGTAACCCAAAATATAGATGCAGGGGTTTTTGGCTACGGGACGATCAATGGATTGGTGTGGTTAGACACCGAAAATAATCAAGTATTTGATACCAATATGGAAGCTGGAATTGCAGATGTTCGTGTTTATTTAATTGATACAATAGGTGACTTATTAGATTCGACGCTTACAAATGCAGAGGGGATATATTCATTCGATATGCTTAGACCTGAAATGTATTATATTGGATTTTTTATAAATGAAAATGCGCTATTTGTAGATGCAAATATTGGGCCTGATCAAGCACTTGATTCAGATGTTATCAATGATTTTAATGGGTTTGGGTTAACAGATGGAATCACCTTAGCATCCAAAATGATCATTACATCAATCAATGCAGGTGTTGAAGATGAACCAGTGATGCCGATAGATGATAATACCATTGCAGGAACCATATTTTTAGATGAAGATCAAGATGGTATTAATACAAATGAAGATGGAATCGAAGGAATTCAAGTAGAACTTTATGATGATGTTAATACTCTTTTTGGTACGGTAACAACGGATGAAAATGGGTCGTACCAATTTGAGGATGTAGTCGATGGTAGCTACTTTGTAAGCGTGAAAGTGCCGTCTGATTATTTAACAAGTCCTGAAAATATAGGTATGAATGATAACATTGATTCAGACTTTATAAACGCTTTTGGAGATTTTAAGACATCGATTTTTATCATTGAAAATGATGATACTCAATATTATGATGCGGGATTATTTAAAGAAGTCATTGGTGGTGCTTCGATGGGTGATTTTGTTTGGAATGATGTCAATTTGAATGGTATTCAAGATGAAAATGAAGTTGGTATAGAAGGTGTTGAAGTTGTCTTATTTAATGATATGAATTCAGTTGTTGACACAAGATATTCGGATAGTTCAGGGAAGTACACATTTAATAATTTAGCGGCTGGGACATACAGAATCAATGTTACATTGCCAGAAAATTATTTGTTTTCAGATGGACTTCAAGGAAGTGATACTTCCAAGGATTCGGATATCATAGTGAATGTAGGGAATGCTGGAACAAGTAATTTTATTACTGTCGGTCAAAGTGAAAATAATCTAGATATAGATGTTGCTTTATACATTGATCCTGATGCAGTACTGGAAGCAACTGTGCAAGGATTTGTATTTGAGGATATGAATGCTGATGGTTTATTTCTTACTGACGATATGGGATATGAAGGTATTGGTGTTTCCATTTATAATACTTCGGGAGTTCTTGTAGATAATACAACGACGTCAAGTGATGGTTCTTACGCTTTGTTGATCGAAGAGGAGGGTACTTTTTATTTGACCTTCGATTTAGATCCTTCGTTTAATACTACGTTACCTAATGTTGGATCAAATGATCAAATTGACGCTGATATCACTCAAGCAAATGGATCTAATACAACAGATGAATTTGAGCTTGTATTCGGCGATGCTATTACAGGTGTAAATGGAGGATTCTATCAGTATGCTGAAGTGGTTGGATATTCTTGGAATGATGAGAATATGGATGGACTTCAACAATTAGCAGAATCTATTCGTCCTGGTCTAGAGGTAGATATAGTGAACAATAATGGACAAGTTATGTCATCCCAAATTAGTAATTCCGAAGGGCAGTTATCATTTGAAAACCTTACCCCTGGCGAATATTATCTTAAGGTAATATTAGATTTTGGATACGAACCAACGCTGCCAAATGTAGGTGCAAATGATGCCATTGATTCGGATATAGATCATACAAACGGAGCCAATACCACGATGAAGTTTAGTGTAGCTTCTGGTCAGTTTGACAATACGTGGGATATAGGTATTATTCCTAAGCCTTCGGATATTGGTGATACCGTTTGGGAAGATCTAGATGGAGATGGTGTTCAGACACAAGGAGAACCAGGCCTAAGTGGTATATTGGTTACACTCTACAATTCGAACGGTATATATCAAGAGGAAACCATGACGAATGAAAATGGGGAATACAAATTTCTAGATATACAAACGGGACTCTATTACCTAGTTTTTGAAGTGCCTGCGGGTTATTTAACGGTGCCGTCAAATAGTGGGGATAATGATTCGTTTGACTCTGATGTTACAAACGCAATTGTCGATGGAAGTACAGATATTTTTGAACTGGTTCCAGGTATAGAAGCATTTGATATTGATTGTGGCTTCTATTTGCCTTCTTCATTGGGTGATCGAGTTTGGTTTGATGTTAATGGAAATGGATTGCAAGATTCAGATGAAATTGGAGAATCCGATGTGGTTGTTCATTTAATGAATGAAGATGGGATACTCATGGATACTAAAACGACAGATGCAGACGGATCTTATTTATTTGATGACTTACTAGCAGGAAATTACTATTTAATGTTTGAACAAGAATGGTTCTTGCAATTTGTACCAAAAGATATTGGAGACGATGCTTTAGATAGTGATGTAAATCCATCAGGTAACACAGATGTTATTAATGTTCCTTACAACTCTATAAATAGAGATATAGATGCAGGAGTAAGGCATACTTCAGCAGCAGTAGGGACTTTGGTTTGGTTTGATGAGAATAAAAATGGACTTTTGGATTTCAATGAACGAGGATTACCAAATGTCGAAGTCCAGTTATTGGATGAAAATCAAATAGTCCTATTCTCAACCTTTACGGACATCGCAGGAGAATATACATTTGATGGGTTGATGCCTGGGTATTATTATGTGCGAGTAGTAGCACCTATTGGTTACGAATATTCAGAACAAGATGAAGGCATTAATGATGATGTTGATAGTGATGTCAACGAAAATGGAATGAGTCCATTAATCTATTTGGATGAAACCGTAAATATGAGGAACTTGGATGCAGGATTATTTGATGAGGGTAACTTTTTATCGAGCACGATCAAAACTTCATCCGTTTATCCAAATCCAACGATAGATTATATTACCATAAAAATTGATGATGCAAAAGTTGACGAAAAAGTTCTCGTCCGAATTTTTGATCAATCTGGAAAGATGATGCAATCGATAGACAACCTATCATTAGACAGAGAAGGAGCATTAATGCTTGATGTTTCTAATTATGAAAGCGGTGTTTATAACTTATATTTCTATCATAACAATACCCGTCATGCCTATAATATTGTAAAAATATAATTTTGGCAAGAAGGTTAAAAAGGGCTATAATTTTCATTATAGCCCTTTTTTTTTGGATGTATTCTTATTTAATAAGTCGTGAATGTGTTACAACAAAGAGAATGAACAAATGAATTAAGTATTCTTCCTTATATTTAATTTCGCTTTAAAATGAATGAAGAATATGAGAAAGATTGGATGGTTGATAGGATGGATGATATTTAGCCTTACGGCAAATGGGCAGATTTTTGTAGATGGTCGATTTGAGGATTGGACAGAAAGTATGCCTTCATATGATGATGCAGGAGATGTTCAAAATACCTTAGATATTGAACGTGTTCAATGTTGGAATGATGATCTTTATTTTTATATAAAAATGGAATTCAATCAACAACTTGATATCCTCGATGCTGAAGATTTAGGCTTATTTATTGATGCTGACCAAGATTCAGAAACAGGTTTTCCAAGAAACGGATTAGGTTCTGAGTTGACGTATTACTTTTCAGAGCGAGATGCATTTGTTAATTTGGAAGAAGGAAGTCAAGGTGGAAACTTTGTATTACTAGATCTAGTTTCAGCTCCGACCGTTACTTCGACGACTTTTGAAGTTGCAATAGCCAGAAATATTACAATAAATGCAGGATCTATATTTCTTGACGGAGCAATTTCAATATTTTTAGAAAATGGAGTAAACAACGGAGATGCAATCCCCAATACAATGGGAGGAATTGAATATACCTTCGATAATTCAATCACTTTTGAGCCACAAGTCTATGATTTTGAAAAGCAAGAGGAATCATTCCTTCGAGTTGTATCCTATAATTCGAAGCAAGATGGATTTTTTAATGTAGGTACAGGTTTGGCTCAAAGAAACATTCTCAAAGCTTTAGATCCCGATGTTATTGCCTTCCAAGAGATCTATGATCATACACCTCAACAAGTAGCTGCTGTACTGGATGATATATTGCCTTTAGAGCAAGGTCAATGGCAGTATGATGGTGTTAATCCTGATATTTTGGTGTTTTCAAAAACAGGTTTAATGGGGTCAAACCAAATAGATGGCAACGGCGTTTTTTTACTTCACCCTTTTGGAGATGATCGACCATTGGTCCTTTATAATGCGCATCTTCCTTGTTGTGCAAATGATGAGCAACGACAAGAAGAAATTGACTTGATATTGAGGGTGTTGCGAGATGAAAATGTGGGTGGGTTTGATTATCCGGCTGATGCGCCAACGCTAATTCTTGGAGATATGAATATGGTTGGTTCAAACCAAGATGTTTTATCAATGATCAACGGTGATATTGTGGATAATGCAACTTTTGGGCCTGATTTTGGTCCTGATACGGACGGAAGCCCTCTTGAAGATGCAAACCCAACCACGACTGGTTTCCCATTTAATTATACTTGGTATAATCCAAATGGAAGTTATGATCCAGGGAAATTAGATTATATCTTTTATACAGGTTCTTCTTTAAAACTTGAAAATGCATTCGCTCTTTCAACGGTCAATTTAGATCCTGCCTTTTTAAATTCTATAGGGTTGGAATCAAATACTTCAGTCATTGCTTCTGATCATATGCCTGTAGTCGCAGATTTTAACTTTACTATTGATAATGACGGTGATGGATCTCCATATTATGAGGATTGTGATGATGATAACCCACTCGTTAATCCCAATGCAAAAGAAATCCCGAACAATGAAATAGATGAGAACTGCGACGGTATGGTCCTAATCATTGATGAAGATGGAGATGGGTTTAATTCAGATGACGATTGTGATGATGTGAATGCAGATATCAATCCAGAAGCTGAAGAAATTGCAAACAATGATATTGATGAGGATTGTGATGGTATTGCGCTGATGATTGATGAAGATGGGGATGGATATAATTCAGATGAGGATTGTGACGATACGAATGCAAATATCAATCCTGGAGCACAAGAAGTAGCAAATAACAATGTTGATGAGGATTGCGATGGTATGGTCCTAATAATTGATGAAGATGGAGATGGATATAATTCAGATGAAGATTGCGACGATACGAATGCAGATATTAACCCAGCGGTTGAAGAAATAGCTAATAATGATATTGATGAAAATTGTGATGGTGTAACACTTATGATTGATGAAGATGGAGATGGATATAATTCGGATGAAGATTGTAATGATATGAATGAAGCAATTAACCCTGGTGCAATAGAAATCGCAAATAATGGTATTGATGAAAATTGTGATGGTGTAGATGATATCATTGATCTGGATGGCGATGGGTTTAATTCAAATGAAGATTGTGATGATATGAATGCAGATATAAATCCCGAAGCGACTGAGATAATAAATAATGATATCGATGAAAACTGTGATGGAATTATCGAAGTGATTGACGAAGATGGGGATGGATACAACTCGGATGAAGATTGTGATGATACGAATGCAGAGATCAATCCTGGAGCTGAAGAGATCGTAAATAATGATGTGGATGAAAACTGTGATGGAATTGCAGAGGTGATTGACGAAGATGGTGATGGATACAATTCGGATGAAGATTGTGATGATACAAATGCAGAGATCAATCCTGGAGCTCAAGAGATCCCTAACAATGAAATAGATGAGGACTGTGATGGAGAGATTTTGATTAACACAACAGTAAACTTAGATGAGCGAACGTTTAATGTATATCCTAATCCAGTCAATGATGAGTTAACAATAGAAGGTGAATCGTTTGAAAATGTTACGATTAAAGTGTTGTCACTTGATGGCAAGCAATTGGAATTGGACGTATCAAATAAAGGGAGTAAAAGAACCTTTAATACATCAAATTTAAATGCTGGAACATATATTATTAAGTTTAATATGTTAGATGCTTCAAATCAGTCTATGCAAACGATTATAAAAATTTAAAGCTAATAATCGGTGCCTTTATAGTTGTGGTAAATGTTGTGCTAATTTGTTAAATAGTTCCTTGGGAACAAATGGTTTTGGTAAATAATCATTTACCCCACATTCGTGTACCTTGTCAATGACATTGTTTGAAACACTTGCTGTCAATGCTATAATGGGAAGGTTTTCGTATTTAGGTATTCCTAAATTTCTAATTTCTTTGGTCGCAGTATATCCATCCATGACAGGCATTTGTAAATCCATAAGTACGACCTGGTAGTCTTTGACTTGAACTTGCTCCAATCCAATTTGTCCATTTTCAGCAACATCGAACGATACATTCCACTTTTTAAAGAAATTACGTAAGACTAATACATTCATACTATTATCTTCAACAACCAAAACCTTTAAGCCATCTAAGGTGGACATTTCTATTGATTTTAATTGTTTAATCTCTTGTTTCGTGGTATTCGATTTTTCAAACGTGAGCATGAAATGAAAAGTGGTCCCACGTCCTTCAATGCTATGAACATGTAGGTCACTATCTTGTAACTTTAGTAATTTTTTAGAAATGGATAGGCCTAAACCTGTACCTCCATACTTTTTTGTCGTATGCGCTTCCGCTTGTGTAAAACTTTCAAAAATCAAATCTAATTTATCTTTTGGTATACCAATCCCCGTATCGTGTACCTCAAAGTTTAAAGTACAACCACCATCAGATTCATCGAGAATCTCCACATCTA
>CALDTZ010000026.1 GCA_937924805.1 uncultured Saprospiraceae bacterium | reverse complement strand
TATAATTTACTTCACAATCGCCTTCATTGCCACAGTCATCTGTATGCACAAATGTTCGTGTCAGACTCCAGTTGCAACCATCTTGAGTCGGACCAACATCAGTATATTCACTTGTCACGCCTTCCCCATCACAAGCATCGGTATAGCTAACACTTGTTACAGCTTCACTTGGGATACCCCCTGTCATTTCTGGGTTACAGCCTAAATCAAAAGTATCATCACCATCTAATGGGTCCGTAGGACAACTTAATACTGGAGCTTCACTATCTATCTTCCATATATAATTTACTTCACAATCGCCTTCATTGCCACAGTCATCTGTATGCACAAATGTTCGTGTCAGACTCCAGTTGCAACCATCTTGAGTCGGACCAACATCTGAGTATTCACTTGTCACGCCTTCCCCATCACAAGCATCCGTATAGCTAACACTTGTTACAGCTTCACTTGGGATTCCGCCTGTCATTTCTGGGTTACAGCCTAAATCAAAAGTATCATCACCATCTAATGGATCTGTAGGACAACTTAATACTGGAGCTTCACTATCTATCTTCCAAGTATAATTTACTTCACAATCGCCTTCATTGCCACAGTCATCTGTATGCACAAATGTTCGTGTCAGACTCCAGTTGCAACCATCTTGCGTTGGACCAACATCAGTATATTCACTTGTCACGCCTTCTCCATCACAAGCATCCGTATAGCTAACACTTGTTACAGCTTCACTTGGGATACCGCCTGTCATTTCTGGGTTACAGCCTAAATCAAAGGTATCATCACCATCTATTGGATCTGTAGGACAACTTAATGCGGGAGCCACATTATCGATTCTCCAGGTATAATTTACTTCGCACATTCCTGTATTTCCACAATTATCGGTCTTCGTAAATGTTCTTGAAATACTCCATAAGCAATTAACTTCTGTTACTTCACTATCCGTGTAATCTCCATCTCCTGTTTTTCCATTTGGATCACAATTATCTGTATAATCTACCACCGTTGGAATATCTATTGGAATTGCACCATATTCTATATTTAAGCACCCAAGTTCAAAAAACAAGTCGCCATCCGTATCGATTGGACATACTAATTGCGGCGCTTCAATATCGGTATTCCAAGTAAGAATCACAAAACACCTTTCTTCTGGATTTGTATTGTTACCGCAAACATCATATGCGCTATATGTATATGAAATAGATCTATTACAAACTGAACCTTCTGGACTTCCGTTATCAAATACACTTACTAATTTAACTTCACAATTATCATCAGCTGTTATTAAATTATTATCAATAAAAGACTGAGCGCTCGGCAACTCTAATGCTTCATCTATACAACCTAATTCAGTTTCTGTTACCAAAGAGCAATCAACTGTTGGCTCAATTAAATCCGAAACGACTTGAAACGTAGAGCTACATCCAGTTGGTTCTTGACAAACTTCACCTCCATCTGTAGTTGCTAAAAATACTTCAATAATACCACCACATGATAAAGGAGCTGTAGGTAAATTACCTTCACTGTCAACAAGTGTAAACTCCGGTGAACAACCTCCGTTTAAGATTGCAAATGTCAATAACCAATTATTAAATTCATCATTAATTTCATTTTGGTCAGTACAAGCTTGAACCTCTAAGGATTCTGGACAAGATGTAGAAATTGATGTTGGTTCTAAAACAGAAAAACTTATGGTACAAGATTCAATATTTTGACATTTAATAAAAGAATTAGATCCTTGTAAGTCGCCATCAATGACCGTAAATATTACTGTCGTTACACCACCACATGCTGAAGGTGCCAATGGCAAATTCCCATTTTCATCCAAGAGCAAACTGGTTGGACTACAACCGCCAGATATTATTTGAAATTCATTTAACCAATTTGAAAATAAGTCATCTACTTCATTTTGTGAAACACAGTTCTCCATTTCAAATGGTACTCCACATTTATAATCAATTACCTGTGGCGCTAATACGGTATAAGTAGACGTACAAGATAATGTTTCAAAACAACCTTCTCCTCCATCTGTAATTGTCGTTGTAACGGTAATGGATCCTCCACATTGATCGGGAGCTACTGGCAAATTATTATTTGCATCTAATTGCTCTATTAAAACATCGCAACCACCTGAAAATTGATAACTTGCTAACCATTCTCTGAAATCAGACTCTATATCAAACAAATTTTGACATGAAGCATTGGACAATTGATCCTCCATACAATCAAATGTTAAAACCTCAGGACTCCCAACACTAAATCTAGCTCCGCAAGGTGGTATTTCTTGACACCCTTCTCCTCCGTCAATTATTACTAGTGAAACAGATTCTATACCTCCACATGCATCTGGCGGTGCAGGTGCTTCTCCAGAGATATTACTGACTAATTCATAAGATGGATCACATCCACCTCCAATGTATTCAAATTCGTCAAGCCAACTATAAAATTGGTTATCGATTTCTATCTGCGAATTGCAGCTTTCGATTAAGGTTGATTCTGGGCAAAATATTTCTATTTCCTCAGGTTCTAAAATAGAATACACAGCATTACAAGTTACTGGTTCATGACAATTTTCTCCACCATCGATACCCAATAAATATACCGTAATACTTCCTCCACACGGATCAGGATGTATTGGAAAATTTTCACCTTGATCGTATAAAATTCTTTCCGGATTACAACCACCAAAAACTTCAAACTCTGACAACCATTGTTTAAAATCTGCATTTACTTCAGCCGATGTTTGACAATTTTGTCTAACTACACTTAATGGGCAACTTGCAATGAGTTCAATAGTAGATGGAACAGAAAAGGTACGTTGGCAAGAAACAAGTGTACTACAATTCATTAAATCTTCCACTTGATACTCGACTATGATATCACCACCACAAGCTGATGGAATAGTAGGATTATTGCCCATCAAATCAACAAAGGATTCAATATTTTGGCAACCTCCAGATAGAATAGAAAATTCTTGTGACCAAATTTTAAAGTTAGCATCTATTTCTGCTTGAGAACTGCATGCGTTTGTTTCGATATAATTTTCCGGACATTCAATTATTATTTCTTCTTGTTCTTCAATTTGATAGGTTGCAGTACAATTTAATTTCTGTCCACAAAAGGCTGGATCATAAGATACTGCATAAGTAACGATTACTTCACCTCCACAATTGGAAGGTGGTTGAGGCGGTGTATTCCCATACTGATCACGAAACAAAACTTCAGGGTTTGTACCTCCATTTTGAAATGTAAAACCATCTAACCAAATTTGAAAATCATTATCAATCATTGCCTGTTCTTGGCAGCTTGCTATATTTAATTTATCCGACGGACAACTAATGGTTAACGCTTCATAAACCGTTAAATCTAATACTGTTAAAGCTGGACATCCATTATCATCAGTGTAGTCTACATTGTATAGCCCCGTTTCAGTAAATGTTTGACCATGTAATTGGTAGGTTGCAGGTTTACAAATAATATCCGTTACCTCATCATAATTATATGCATAAATAGATACATGATTATAAACAATTATAGTATCTCCACCAGGTTCCACCCATTCTATTTCGTATACACCTTCAACAGGGTCAGAAATTAAAAAACTATACTGTCCAATAGAACTACTTGTTTTCTCACTCAATAATACATTTGTTGGACTATATAGAGAGACATCCATGCCTGGAATACTAGATTCTCCTGGATCTTGAATACCATTGAAATTTAAGTCAATGTAGGTGAAATCATTAATATTAAGAGGAAAATCAGTGCATATAGTGTGATAAACGTTTGATGTTGGATTATTAATCTTCCATTCATTGAAATCACTTGATCCATTAAAATGATTTGATGCAATAGTCTGGTTAGATATGCTGAAAACAGCAAAAACGATAAGTAGGAATCTCAAGTGGTTCAGTTTTACTAAATGAAATATTTAGCACAAAACTTAACCTGTACGAATTTAAGCCAAATGTATTACCATTTGGCATTTTGCACAAAATTCAGAATAATGTTTTAAGTTTTTGCTATTATATCAAACATTCAAGGTGTTCCTGCAATATATAAGATATTTAATGTCTTTTATAACAGCATCAACATTTATTTTATCAAAGCTCAACTTCAACAAAAAAAACATACCTTAAAATGATGAATAAATTCCTATTTAAGCAATTTTAAAACTTGGAATTTTAGCGGTAATAAATTTGTACGAATAAAAAATAACAAATGAAAACCCAACGGTAGATAATAAAGAATTTCGAAAGAATGGCACTCCTGCTGATAGACAAGCAGTAAGCCCTGATAATGTTTTTGGATAAATAAAACCTTGGATCCAAGTACCGAAATTAGTAATCATAAAAAAGAAGCAAGATCCAATTATCGAAACTATTAAAAGTCGACTTACAGATTTGTTATTCTTTAAAAGAACTCCCATTAAGACTAAACCTAAAAATCCTGCATAAGTCCAATACATATAGTCACTCCACCAAACAAGACCTGAAATTTCTGGGTAAAAACTACGCATGAACGTGTTATTAATAACAAAATCACTAAGAAACAAACTTGAAAAAGCAACACCAATTGTTTTTATGTTTAACCCTAAAATTGAACCACCAAATAAACACATTGCTGCTAATGGGGTTACATTTGGCGGATGAGGCAATATTCTGGTCAATGATGCAACAAGAATTAAAATAAAAGTGATAATTATTCCTTTGCTATTTTTCATTTTTTTAAGCTTATTGTAAACAAAGATAATATTTATAATATGAGAATCCATCAAAAATAGAAAATCCATTTAAAGACTTAATATTTCCATAATTGTAAGCTTAATAATTAAATTTGTGCCTAACAAAAAAACATGCAGTTTTTTAATTTACCCAATTCAGGAATAAATAAATGGTGGATGTATCCAATAGTGGTACTAGTAACCTTCGTTGGCTATAACTTAGGTATGGTACCCTTATTTATAGCTGTTATGCGAACTTTAGATAGCGACCCAAGCTTAAATCATATCACCTTGGAAAGCTTTTTAAGCAATCCAAATTGGAGTACCATTGGAATAAGCAATAATATTGGTCTTCTATTAATGCTTCTAATTTTCGTTTTTGCCTTTGCAAGTTTTTATTTCATTTTCATATTGCTACATAAAAGAGCGTTTACTAGTTTGATTTCCTCAAAAAGAAAATTTAATTGGAAGAAAATATTCTTCGCATTTACGCTTTGGTTTGTGCTTGGATGTCTTGCAGAGTATATATCTTTTTACTTTACACCGGACCATTATACATTTCATTTTAACGCGAGAAAGTTTGCTGTTTTATTCATTATTGCAATAACATTATTGCCGATTCAAACTTCAATGGAAGAATTTCTTTTTAGAGGATATTTGATGCAAGGGATTGGATCTGCTATTTCTAGACCGATCATCCCATTACTTATAACATCTTTACTATTTGGACTTATTCACAGCAGTAATCCCGAAGTTGAAGCCTATGGATTATTACAAATGCAATGTTATTATGTTTCAGCTGGTATATTCTTGGGTCTTATTACTTTATTGGATGAAAGTTTGGATTTAGCACTTGGAGTACATGCAGCCACTAATATATTTGGGGCCCTTATCTTGTCCTATGAAGGTGGAGCATTACAAACAAACTCTTTGTTTAAAACGTCCGTTCTTGATCCTATGTTTGCCACTATCTTGTTTATAGTTACAGCCATTATATTTGTTTTTATTTGTTATAAAAAATACGATTGGCCTTCTTTATTTGTTTTATTTAGTAAATCAGAAACGGTAAGCACTGTTTAAAATAAATTTTATGAAATTTCAAATTCTTTTAATCTCTTTCTGTCTTTTTGTCTTTTTGTCTAAAAATACGTCTGCCCAATATTGGCAACAAGAGGCTGATTATATTATTAATGTTGATATAGATGTAAAAAAACATCAAATGGAAGTTGATCAAGAGATCCTTTACACTAATCATTCGCCGGACACCTTAGATCAAGTGTTTTTCCATCTGTTTTTTAATGCTTTCCAGCCAAATAGTATGATGGATGTGAGGTCAAGAACCATTGCTGATCCAGATAAGAGAGTATCCGATAGAATATCTTTGCTTGATCCTAATGAAATTGGATTTCATGAAATTAAATCAATGAGCATTGATGGCAAAGAATGCAGTGTTGAAGTACAAAACACCATTGCTGAAGTCCAATTACCAAATGCAATTTTACCTGGACAGACGGTATCTTTTAAACTAACATATCTTAGTCAAATTCCGGTACAAATTCGTAGATCTGGAAGAGATAATAAAGAAGGCATTTCTTATTCAATGACTCAATGGTACGTCAAACTATGTGAATACGACCATATGGGATGGCATGCCAATCCTTACGTAGGAAGAGAATTTCATGGTATTTGGGGTGATTACGAAGTTAATATTAACATTGATTCAGATTTTATTGTTGGGGCTGGAGGTACACTTACAAACCCAAAAAAATTACGTCAAAAAATAAAAGGTAATAAAGTAAAATATAATCCAAGAGGTAAAAAAGCGACTTGGTCTTATGAAGCTAAAAATGTCATTGATTTTGCTTGGGCTGCTGATCCAGAATATGTTCATTTAAAAGAAACTGCTTATGATGGAACCATAGTAAACTATATATATCAACCATCTGAAAAAACAGACGAAAACTGGAAAGCACTACATCCATACATGGATGCATCTTTAAAATTTATGAATGAGCGGTATGGCAAATATCAATATCCTTCTTATACTTTTATTCAAGGTGGTGACGGTGGTATGGAATATCCATTAATTACCCTTATAACAGGCGAAAGAACCCTCGAAAGTTTGATTGGAGTTTCGATTCATGAATGGATGCATAGTTGGTATCAAATGATGTTAGCAACAAATGAAAGCCTTTACTCGTGGATGGATGAAGGTTTTACTAGCTTTGGTAGTTCCGAGGTATTAAATCATCTTAGATCAATAGATCTTATGGAAGGTGATGTTCAAGATAATCCAATTTTCAATTCCATGGTTCGTTATGGATCTTTTGCCATGAGTGGTATGGAAGAATCTTTAAATACCCATTCAGATCATTATTCGTCAAATGCCGCTTATGGTGTTGGTTCATACGTTAAAGGAGCTGTTTATTTAAAACAATTGGAATATATTATTGGTCAAGAATCATTTGGAAAAGGACTCAAACGATACTTTAATGAATGGAAATTCAAACATCCATCGCCAAATGATTTTATTCGAGTAATGGAAAAAACATCGAAAATGGAACTTGACTGGTACAATCAATATTTCGTTAATAGTACAAAATTTATTGATTTAGCAATTGATAGTGTCTATGGAGATCAAAACTCTACAACTATCGAAATAGGTAAATATGGAGAAATGCCAATTCCCGTTGATTTGTTTATTGAAACCAATACTCAAGGTACAATCGTTTATCATATTCCAATAACGTTAACCAGAGCTATTAAGGAAGAAAAACTATTTGAAGCATCTTATATCGTTGGAAACGATTGGCCTTGGACACATCCTACATATTTGGCAACGATAGACTTACCTATCGATGAAATTAAATCAATCGTAATTGACCCTACGGGAAGAATGGCAGATGTTTCATTAGAAAATAATGTTTACCCGCCTATTGAAATCGAAGAAGAAATTATTGAAAAAGAAAAATAAATCTTTTTAGAGTTTAAAGTTCCTTTAACCATCTGTACATAGTAATTAACATTTCATAGTGCGATCTTCAATCTATTATTTGAAGTTAAAATCAATACCTATGAAAACATTGAAAATATTTCTAGTTCTATTTGCAGCTCCGCTGCTACTTTTAGCAAATCATCGTCACGCAAACCTTCAAGGTGTTTGGGTAAATAATCAATTACAAAAAAAGATTGAGATTACGTATGCTCCAAAAGGAATTTACGTAAAAGGTATTAAACGCTATGATCGGGTATTCTTCAAACGGTCAAATGATCACACATTTCGAGATCAAAGAAATAATAAAATAAAAATAAAAAAAGATGGCCGAGTTTATCTTTATGATCGATTTAGGCACTCAAAAATTGTATTTAAAAAAGCGCCAATCAGGAACAACTGCGACCATTTTAGTTTTTATGAAAATGATCATAATGATCAACGAAGAAGTCGTCACAATCATCATAAGACAAATAATACTCAAGATGAATATTATGAAGAATCACCATCGAGGAATTCGTATAAAAATGAAGAAAGGTTATCTGGGTCTGGACTTGAAGGAACGTGGAGAATTTCAAATTTTGAAAAAGATATCCTCATTCTTGGTCAAAGGGACGGTATGAAAGCAAAAATTAAAGGGCAACAATATTGGACAAATTACAAAAAGATCAATTCTTCCACTTTTATAGATAAAAATGGAAATCGATATGTTATTAAAAATAATACCATTCTCGAATGGCTACCATCTAATAAAAATGAAGCCAAATTAGAATTGCGCAAATTAAGCGATGATATAAAGTGGTAAAATAATAGATTAATTTATCAAATAATGGCTCTTTAGACTCGTTTCTATAGAGCCATTCCTCTTTTATAATTATTAGGCCTTTATTCACAAGTCATTTGGTTTTTCATTCAGACAATTGGGTTACATTTGAAGGTATTAAAAAACATATTTTGTATTTTTGATATATTAATATTATAAATAACCTAATTCATATGACCTTAACTACTCTAATCATTTATATAGGAATTACAGGACTTATCTTGACGCTTATAAGCGCTTTTGTTTTAAAGAAAAAAGATAATCTATTAATGTCATTTTTACAAAATTTCTGCGGAGCTTGGTTTGTATTCTCGGGGTGGGTTAAAGCTATAGATCCTCTTGGAACTGGCTACAAAATGCAAGATTATTTCAAAGAATTTGAATCAACTTTTGAAACAACTTATGTTTCTTTTATAAGTCCTTTGTTTCCATTTTTAGCTGAATATGCTACCGGGATATCTGTTTCGATGATAATATTAGAAGTTATTTTAGGATTAGCTTTGATTATTGGTTTTAGACCAAAATTAACGAGCTGGTTCTTTTGGGGGTTATTGATTTTCTTCACCATTTTGACGGGATTTACCTTCTTAACAGGCTATGTTCCAGAAGGGGGTACTTTTTTCAACTTTGGTAGTTGGGGTGAATATAATGCAAACAATATGAAAGTCAAAGATTGCGGTTGCTTTGGTGATTTTATAAAACTAGAGCCTAAAATCTCGTTTTTTAAAGATTTATTCTTATTAATCCCTGCGATGTTCTTTTTGTTAAAGTCATCAAAAATGCATCAACTGTTTTCAAGGAGTCTAAGACATATATTAATTGGTGTAACTTTTATTGCTACGCTTATCTATTGTATCAGCAATTTTATGTGGGACATTCCGCGCATTGATTTTAGGCCGTTTAGCGAAGGAAAAGATATTAGAGCCACACGGATTGCTGAAGAAAATGCGCAAGGTGCAGTTCAAATTCTTAGTTGGAAATTGAAAAATAGGAATGATGGGAAAATAGTCGAACTACCGAATGCCATTTACATGAAAGAAATGATGACAAACTACCCTAAAAAAGATTGGGAAATTATCGATCAAATAAAAACTGAACCAACGATAAAAGCAACTAAAATTTCTGAATTTGAAATTACCGATGCTAATTGGAATGATTTAACATATGATTTTTTAGAAGGTGAAGGCCCATCATTTATGATTGTTTCATACAAATTATATGGAAAAACGAATATTGAAAAAAGCATTATAAAGGATTCCGTTTTTGTTGCTGACACCATTTTCAAAAATCAAAATATTGTTTCTATCAATAAAATCTTTAAAGGTTTAGAAGAAAAATCAATCCAACAAAAGACTTTTGATTGGGACCCAACATTTAGCAAAAACATGAAAAAAATGGGTGCTATAGCAAATGAGATTGCGTCAAAAGATATTCCCGTTTATTTCATCGCAGGAGGAGCAGGTGCCGAAGAATTAGAAGCAATCCAAAAAGATTTTAACATGGATAAAGTTGTAATGGGTATGGCAGATGACATATTATTGAAAACGATTGTTAGATCTAATCCAGGTTTAGTCTATTGGAACAACGGAAAAATCATTGACAAATGGCATATCAATAAATTGAATTCCGCAAAAGAAGTCATTACAAAGCACTTATAATCAAGTGATAATAGACTATTTTACATCTAATAAAATCACCTACTTTATAGACTTAAACATATTTAATTTTTAGAAATATTAAATTTTAAAAAAAAGTATGGATGGGTGTTCGGATTAAGTATAAAACATATATTTTTGCGGTGCATTGTATTCTAGTATATAGTGCTAAAGATATTTTATGTTAAGCAGACGGAGCGTAAGAATTAAAATCATCCAACTACTCTATTCTATGGATAGGGATAGTGAATTGACTTTCAAAGAAGTACAATTAAAATACAAGTCTTCGATAGACGATAGTTACAACCTATTTCTATTTGCAGTCTATAACTTAGAGCGTATTATCTCAATGTGTAATGCCGATGAAAAGCATAGAAAGTCAAAACACTTACCTGGAGACTACGATAAAGCTTTCACCAACAAGCTTTACAATAATCCAATAATTAATAATGTAAGTGAAAATGAAGGATTACAAAAAAAGTTCAAAACTTTAGGATTTACGGAAATTCAAAATGATGATTTTTATAAAAAAATCTATGATGCCTTTTCAAAAACTGAAGCTTATAAAGAATATATATTAACTCCTGAGGAAGAATCAACACAACACCTAGATATTCTTTTAGAATTTTTTAGATTCTGTAGAAAAAGTGAATACTTTGAAGAAACGTTAGATGATAAATATCCATGTTGGATTGATGACAAATCATTAATTATTGGTGTTATTAAAAAGTACCTGAAAGTTTTAGAAAGCAATCCTGAAGAGTATTTAGCGTATTATCCAGATACTGAAACAACGGATGAATTTGGAGTTACGCTTTTAAATACTGTCCATAAACATGATGCTTCTTTAATGACTAAAATTGAAGCGGTACTAAAGAATTGGGATTCTGAGAGATTAGCTATTATTGATACTATCATACTGAAACTATCACTTTGTGAAATGCTGCATTTCCCTACAATTCCGGCGAAAGTTACAATTAATGAATATGTAGAAATTTCTAAATCTTATAGTACTGATAAAAGCAAGGAATTTATCAATGGAGTTTTAGATAAACTCATGAAAGACTTGTCAGATGAAGGGGAAATAAAGAAAACAGGTAGAGGTTTAGTTGATTAATTGAATGTAATAAACTTTTGTCATCTATTATTTCCATTATCTATTAAATTCAACCTCGGAATAGATAATCGTAGATCAAATGATACTCGCTTTTATCTTCAAAATGAGGTCAACATAATTATCTTTGCTTACACATGGAAAAAATTGCCATTTTTGATTTTGGTTCTCAATACACCCAACTTATAGCCAGACGATTACGTGATATGAACTTTTGTTCTATCATATATCCATATGATGCTGATATAACAAATCTTGACAAAGGTATTAAAGGCATCATTTTATCAGGTAGTCCCGCATCTGTGAGAGGTGAAAATGTTCTTCATTTTCCGATCAATAAAATTAAAGGTAAATTTCCAATTTTAGGAATTTGTTACGGAGCTCAATATATAGCTTCGATCTTAGGTGGAGATGTCGTTTCCTCGAATAAAAGAGAATATGGACATGCCGATATTGAAGTTGAAAATTCTTCACCACTTTTTAAAGGCATTAAAAATCCACAGGTCTGGATGTCACATAGTGATACAATTTCATCATTACCAAGTGGCTTTGAGATTATATCGAAAACAAAAAGTATTCCTGTCGCAGGGTTTCAAAATCTCTCTTTAAAAAGCCCCATTTTTGGAATTCAATTTCATCCGGAAGTTACACATACCTTGGATGGTGGTTTACTCCTTAAAAATTTCGCTGAAGATATTTGTAAATGTAAAAAAGAATGGCATTCAGAATTATTTGCGAATCATAAGATTGCAGAACTAAAAGAAAAACTTCAAAATGATCGAGTAATTTTAGGCCTTTCAGGTGGCGTTGATTCTAGTGTTGCAGCTCTTTTATTACATAAAGCCATTGGTAAAAACCTATTTGGAATTTTTGTAAACAATGGTCTTCTACGAAAAAATGAGTTTGAGGAAGTTTTAGAAAGTTACAAAGGAATGGGTCTTCAAGTTATCGGTGTTGATGCGTCTGAAGAGTTTTTACAGCCTCTTGAAGGGATCGACGATCCAGAAAAAAAACGAAAAATTATTGGTAACGTTTTCATAAAAGTATTTGAAAGAGAGGCAAAAAAATTATCAAATATTAAATGGTTAGCACAAGGAACAATTTATCCTGATGTTATCGAATCGGTCTCTGTTCTTGGCCCATCAGTAACCATCAAATCGCATCATAATGTTGGTGGATTACCTGAGAAAATGGGACTCAAATTGGTAGAACCACTTCGGATGTTATTTAAAGATGAAGTCAGAAAAGTAGGCGCTTTTTTAAAATTAACACCTAATATTCTTAACAGACATCCTTTCCCAGGACCCGGTCTTGCTATCAGAGTACTAGGAGCAATCACCAAAGAAAAAATTCGCTTGAATCAAGAAGCAGATGCCATTTTTATAAAAGCACTCAAAGATTCTGGATGGTATGACAAAGTCTGGCAAGCAGGCACAATTTTATTACCCGTAAAATCCGTTGGAGTTATGGGAGATGAGCGTACTTATGAATATACACTCGCAATAAGATGTGTACATTCGTCCGATGGAATGACCGCGGAATGGGTCAACCTACCGTATGATCTTTTAGGTTCGATCTCCAATGAAATAATAAATAATGTAAAAGGAATAAATAGAGTTGTATATGATATTAGCACAAAACCACCCGCAACCATTGAATGGGAATAAAATAAGTACGCTGATTATTTTACTTCTTTTTATTTTCACATCATGTGGAACACAAAAAAAGGTAGTCAATAATAACAATAGATCTAGCACTAAAAAGTCTACAAAAAAATCGGCTTCAAAAAACGTGAAAACCAGAAAGTGGACCGTAGTTGATCAAAAGAAAACACCACCAATTGGTGCTGAGAAGGTGATTGTAAATGAGAAAAAGAGTTCCTATCATATTGCACTTCTTATTCCTTTCAACACAAAAAATAGTAATAGTAAAAACTTAATTCAATCAGGGTCACCAGAAAATAGATTCATGAATTTTTATACTGGAATGAAAATGGCACTTGAATCCAGTAATTCAGCGAATAATATTTCTGTTTCAGTACATGATTGTGGATCAAAGAATATCGAATCTGTTCTTACTAAGAGTGATGTAAAAAAAGCAGATGTAATTATTGGCCCTTATCAAAAGTCTAATATCAAGGAAGCTGCTTTTTTTGCAGAAAAAAATGAGATAACATTAATCTCTCCATGGCAGGCTAGTAAAAAAATAGCCAATAAAAATGCATATTATGTACAGATGAAACCTAACCTTGAGGACCATTACACAAATATTGCGGAAGATATTCTTAAAAAATACAGTCCTGATCAAGTATACCTAGTTGGAAGGAGTAAGGCATCAGATAAAGCACGATTCAAATACTTTCAATCCGTTTCAAAAAATTTAAAAGGGAAAGAATTCAATACGTATATTGTTAATGAAGATTCGTTAAAATATGGTGAGACTGCCTATGATAGTAGTTTTTTTATGCCGGACAAGCCGGCGGTTTTTGTAATTCCTAATTGGAAAAGTGAAGATGAGAATTTTATCTATTCATGTATGCGAAAATTGAGAGTAGAAAAACGAGATGCAAAAGTGATCGTTTATGGTATGCCGATTGTTGCCGATTCAGATAAAATCACCTATGATCTTTATGCAAATCTTAATACACATGTTGCTTTGACAAGCTTCTACGACAAAGAAAATAGAGAGGTAAAGAATTTTAGACGCAGGTACTACAATATATACAATTCATTACCAACATCGGACGCTGCTCAAGGCTATGACCTAGCAAATTATGTTTGCAACAATCTATCAAAAAATGGAAAAAACTTTCAATTCTTTTTAGATCGAGACACAAGAAAATATCTTATTTCAAAATATAATGTCGAACGATATTTGGTAGATATTGAAGATGATAAAAATGATCCAAAAAATATAAATTACTTTCTAAATAACAAAGTTCAAATCATTCACTTTACGAATGGTTCGTTTCGGTTGAAACCTTAAAATGGCTATCCAAATAACAAGTCAGCGCGAGGAAAAACTTAAAAGGATTGTTGCTTTAACACAACAAAATTTAAGTATTGTTTTAGAAAATGTTCACGATTCTCATAATATTGGAGCAGTTGTTCGTTCTTGTGATGCCGTTGGTGTTCGAGAAATCTTTATTGTAGATACAAACAAAGCGGTCCAAGAAAAGAAAAGGATTCAAAAAGCAAGTTCCACTGGTGTTAGTAAATGGATGGTGATTCATCACTACAATGATTTAATCGAATGTATGAATGCAGTTAAATCAAAGTACGAATTTGTTTTTGGCACCCATTTAGGTAGCGAAAGTAAATCTTTATATGATGTTGATTTTACTCAATCTATGGCTTTGGTTTTTGGAAATGAGCATGCAGGATTGACCGATGAAATGCTAGCCCTCTGTGATGGAAATTTTATCATCCCCCAAATGGGTATGGTTCAAAGCCTAAATATATCTGTAGCTTGCGCTGTGAGTCTATTTGAAGCACAGAGACAACGTATCAATTCAAACAGTTACAATGAAGTGTTTGACTCTTCAAATCCTTTGCACATGACTCAATACAATGCCTATCTTGAAAATCAATTAAAAAGTAAGGTATCAAAGAAAAGATATTCCAAAAATGATCTTAGAAATTAGCTAAAATTTCAGGTTTTTCTAACTCAATTGAATATCTCCCTTTGTCACTAATTCGTAATTTGCCCATTACATTTTCTGGATCATGTTCAAAAAATAAATATGTCTCTGGAATTTCTAATATTTTATTATAAAATATTTGTTTTTCCTTAAGCGTCTGCAGAGGGTCAACATCATAACTCATTACATATGGCATTCTGACATGATGAATAGATGGCAATAAATCTGCACAATAAATAATCCGTTGACCATGATCTGCATGAATAATAGGAACCATCATTGACCTTGTATGTCCATTAGCTATAAAAAATTCAAATCGATCAAGCCATCTAAATTCTTTATCTTCTGGAATAAAATGAAGTAATCCTAAGTCTGCTAGGGGAACAAAATTTTCTTTTAAAAAGGAAGCTTTTTCTCTTGGATTAGGACTAAATGCCCAATCAAAATGCTTCTTATTACTCCAATATTTTGCTTTAGGGAATGTTGGAACAATTTGCCCATTTTCATTATGCATAAGAGCACCACCAACATGATCAAAATGCAAATGAGTAATTAAAACGTCGGTTATATCATCAAAAGTAAAACCTACCTCATTAATAGATTGTTTTAAAGAATAGGGGCCATGAGGTTTAAAATGAGAAAAGAACTTTTCACTTTGTTTGTATCCTAGACCTGCATCAATTAAGATGAGCTTATCCTCGTGCTCGATTAACAAGCATCGCATATTCCATGTGCAAAGATTGTTTTCATCCGGCTCATTTAACCGTTGCCACATACTTTTTGGGACAACCCCAAACATAGCACCACCATCCAGCTTAAATTTCCCTGACTCGATGATATGGAATTTCATTACTCTTTTTTTTGAATTTAGAAACCTATGCTGTTGCCTTTTTTATTGAAACCTTGTTTGATCTCAATCATTTGAAGAAGCGTGGCTGCAGCTTCAACTCCTTTATTACCATGAGTTCCACCAGCTCTTTCAATCGCTTGCTGCATAGAATTTGGCGTTAATACTCCAAAGACACAAGGCTTTCCAGACAATATGGACAATTGTGTTAATCCATTTGCTACAGCATGATTAATATATTCATTGTGGCTCGTTTCCCCTTTTATTACACATCCGATACAGATAATGCCATCGAGTGGAAATTGTTGTAACAGCATTTTTGCTGCGACAGGAAGTTCAAAGGTTCCAGGTACATCTAGTTTTGTAATATTTTCTGAAACTAGCCCTGATTCCAAAAGAAAATCATTTGCACCTAAATAAAGTGGGTGTGTTATTTCCTCATTCCATGTGGCTACAATAACGCCTACTTTTAATTTTTCTGGGGATATTAAAACCGCACTTTTGACAGATGATAGGTTTTTATTTTTACTCGACATATTAGGCTACTTAAGATTGCAGCGCATTAATATAGTTGTCTGCTTTCAACGATTCATTTGATTTACCAAATTTTGATTTGATGGTTTTAAATGCCTGTAATGCCGCATCATTTTGACCTTCTTTCTTTAAAAGTAAACCTAATTTATTCAAATAGTAAGGAGTTAAGAATGAATTCTCTCCCTTTTGAGTTGCTGATTTATAAGCACTAATGGCATTATCCATTTCACCGAGTTCAGAATATGCATCTCCCATCGCTCCAAACTTCATAATTGGAGTTACAGAACCTTTCGGCTTGAATTTTTTAAGATATTCAACAGCCTCTTCAAATCTACCTAATTGTAAATAAGAAACCCCAGCATAATATTTTGCTGTATTTGCTGCAGACGTTCCACTATAATCACTAATGATATCTAGTAAACCGCTAAAGCCACCACCTGGGTTTTCTAACGCTAGTGCAAATGAATCTTTCTCAAATTGCATTTCTGCACGATAGAGTTCAGACTTGGCGCTTTCTTCTCTAGGAGCCTGATAAGCAAATTTGTATGCAGAATACCCTACTACCAAAAGAACTAAAGCAGCGAGAACGCCCAAGACCAAGCCTTTGTTCTGCTCAAAATAATCTTGCATAGTCTGCTTAACCTCTACTACATCAACTAATGTTTCTTCTTCTTGTTTTTTAGTATTTCTACGAATTGCCATAATGTCTCTTTTAAAAAATCACCGCAAAATTAACAAACTTTCTATATTAAAAGCATATGCATACTTCAAATTATATAGAATATGTATAATTTATAAATGACTGAAAATTATTTATATTGATTCAAAAAACCACCCACTTGGTTAATCCATAATAAATGGATAATCTTTTTGTGTATAATTATCATCATACAACTCAGATCCTAATGGGAATGGAGAGTCTATTGCAAATTGGTATGCATCCGCTATTTCCTCTTCGATTTTTGTGTTGATCCCTGCTATTTCTTTTTTGGATGCTATCTTATTTTTAAGCATTCTATCTTCGATAATACCAATCGGATCTTTTGCTTTGTAGTCGTTTAGTTCTTCTTTAGTTCTGTACTTTCCAGGATCTGAAACAGAATGACCTTTATATCGGTACGTTTTAATTTCGAGATAATAAGGTCCTTTCCCACTTCGAATGTGTTTCGCCGCTTTTTCTATTGCCTTATGCACTGCTTCAGGATCCATGCCATCTACAGGTTCTGAAGGCATTTCAAAAGATGCTCCTATTTTATACAAGTCTTGAACATTACTTGTACGACTTACAGATGTACCCATCGCATAACCATTGTTTTCACAAATGTATAATACGGGTAACTTCCATGTCATAGCCATATTAAAAGATTCATATAATGCTCCTTGTCTTGCAGCACCATCCCCAAACATACAAACACTAATATTTTTAGTCTTTCTATATTTTTCAGCAAGAGCCATTCCTGTTCCAATCGGTATTTGAGCCCCTACAATTCCATTCCCACCAAAATAATTATGCTCTTTCGAAAAGAAGTGCATCGATCCTCCTTTACCTTTAACACATCCGGTTGACTTTCCAAATAACTCAGCCATGCAAGATCTTGAACTTAATCCACGGACAAGTCCAATGCCATGTTGTCTATAAGCGGTTACTATTTTATCTTCCTTTGTCAGTGCTGAAAGTAGTCCAGCTCCGATTGCTTCTTGACCTATATAAACGTGTAAAAATCCTCTTATCAATTGCTTCGAATAAGCATACAATGCTTTTTCTTCAAACCTTCTGATTCTTAACATCATCTCATACCATTCTAAATAGGTTTTCTTAGAAAAGGTAGATTTAGATTTAGTATTTGTTTTCTTTGTCGATTTTTCTGCAACGATTGCCATTCCTACTTAAATTTAATTTTCTCAAAAGTACATAAAGCACTTAACTTATATTGTAATATTGTAAACAAAAAAAAGCAACAATCATTGAGTAATAATTTTATCAAACATATTAAATTAACCCAATTTCGAAATTTCAACTCGATTCAAGCCTCCTTTTCTGACAGATTAAATATCATAACCGGTCTTAATGGTGCTGGAAAATCAAGTTTGATTGATGCGATTCATTGCTTGGCATTTGGAAGAAGTTACTTCTCTTCTTCAGATCGATACATCGTAAAGCAAGAAACCCAGTTCTATCGTTTAGAAGGAATGTATTCAATTCAAAATGAAGCTTATAAAATGGTATGTAAATATCCATTAGGAAGTAAAAAAGTATTGGAAATTAACGACAAAAAAAATGCTAGACTTTCAGACCATGTAGGCTTATGTCCAATCATTTGTATCGCTCCTGGAGATGTAACACTTATTACAGAAGGAAGCGAATTTAGACGAAAGTTATTGGATCACACATTATCACAATATGATAAAGAATATCTAACAAGTCTCAATAGCTACAATCGATTAATCAAACAAAGATCTGCTTGGTTAAAAGCTCAGGAAGGACTAAAAAAAGACATTACTTACCTCCAAACGATTGATCAACAAATCATGCCTCTTGCGACATTGATTCATCAAAAAAGAAAAGTTTTAACGACTGAGCTCAATGAGCTATTTGGCCCCATTCACACTTCTATCACAGGTGAAAAAGAACGATGCCATTTTGAATACAAAAGTCATATGAATGAAGGGTCGTACTTGGAAATGGTTCAGCCTATTTACAATAGAGATATTGCGATTGGACGATCTTCTCGAGGCATTCATAAAGATGACTTAATCTTTTATATTCATGATTTAACCCTCAAACAAATTGGATCTCAAGGCCAAGTAAAATCCTTCCTCTTTGCAATAAAACTTGCTCAAATGGAAAAACTAATGGAGCAAACCGAAAAAACACCAATACTTCTACTTGATGATATTTTTGATAAACTTGATGATTTACGGGTAGCCCAAATTATGCAAATGGTATTTGATAAATGGAAAGGTCAAATATTTATTACAGACACTTCATTAAATAGATTAGATTCAACTTTAAAAGCGCTTTCTATACCCTATCAGCACATTCATATTGAAAATCAAATGTTAAGTATCCATCCTTCGTAGGAATTATATTTCAATATTGTACATTAGTAGTTCTATGAAATCAAATCAAAAAAAACTTTCTGAATCTTTACTCGATTTTATCAAATCCAATGATAAATTGAGTCATACAATGCA
Source organism: uncultured Saprospiraceae bacterium (assembly GCA_937924805.1). Taxonomy (GTDB): domain Bacteria; phylum Bacteroidota; class Bacteroidia; order Chitinophagales; family Saprospiraceae; genus JAHDDO01. The sequence continues at coordinate 10,923 of CALDTZ010000026.1, read as the reverse complement.
AAATTTTTCGATTCGCGAATTATGGAAAGAAACGTTTGGTGATACCGTAAATAACTATACAGAGTCTATAAAAATGCAAAACCAGGTCCTAATTATTAAAATAAATTCTGCTCCATTAAAACAAGAATTAAACTTTTCGAAGGATCAAATTGTAGAAAAAATCAATGCATCTCTTCCATACAAAAAAATTAATTCCGTTGTAATTTATTAGTGTTATCGCAACACTTCAATATATCCTGACAAAGTATCGATGGTTTCTAAAATACCACCCTCTGTTGCCTGTATAACTTCGCAATGGTAGTAATAGGTTCCGCTATCTACTTCACGGCCATTAATTCCATTTCCATCCCAGTTAATTTGTGGGTCCTTCGTTTCAAAAACTAGATTTCCCCATTTGTTATAAACTTTAAAATTTATTTCATCAATAAACAGATTTTTTCGGGGTTTAAAAAAATCATTTGTACCGTCATTATTGGGTGTAAATGTATTTGGCAGTTGATATATAGCACATATATCTCCACATACCACTTCGGACAATTCACTTTCGTTTCCTACCTCATCATAAGCAGAAATTTTATAGCAAGAAGACAAAATATCTTCTCTTTCATCGATAAAGGACCTACTATTCTTATCGTTTATCGTTTCAACAAGGGTAAAAGATGATGAACCTTCATCTAAACTATAAATATTAAACCCTTCAATATCCTCGTTTTCTGGGCAATCGGTAAAAGAAACATTCCATTCTAATGTATTAAATAATGTTTCTGCTTCTGGATTTTCATTCAATATATCACAAATTGAAGTTAAGAGCAAATCTGGGGTACATGGTGGACTTAAGTCCTGAGGTATACCACAATTTTCTTGTGATAAATTCATCAATGGAAACGGAAAAACATCAATACCATAAGTACCAAACCCTTCTATATAATAGCAATATTCTTCTCCATTTTCTATTCCAAAATCAATATAATTATTAGATATAGTAGAGTCAATTAATTCGTATTGAGTATTTACTGGCCCATTTCTGTATATATAATATTTAAAATTTTGCCAAGGTACATTGCTTGACCACACCAATCTATTTTGCTTATCATTCGGATTAATATCTAAATAAATACTACTTGCAGATCTTGATTTTTTAGTTGTCTGATTGCTTTTTATCAATAATTGATAGACATATTGCAAGTTTTCGGTGTTTAAACTTAAATCCGTAAAGTTGACTATTTGAAAATCTGAGAATTGCTCATTAGTCCAATCTTGAATGGTTGAAAATGTCCCTCCCTCTTCTTTTCTTTGCAAGGAAAATTCAAAAGGTCCAGTATTACTTACTGTATCATATTTTTCTGGATTAGGAAGTATCCATTCTACTTGCATACCTCCTGCAGATGGTGATGTATTAATGACCGATACTTTCGTCATATAGGGCACATCTTCTGACAATTGTATACAAACTTCGTCGCTAGCAATACTTTCAACGATATTAAAAGGGATACCACTATTTGTAAGTTGAGCAAAATTACCTAATATTCGATAACAATAAATTCTAGTCTTATCGATATCATCATCAATATAAACATAACTATCATTCTCTACATTTGCTGTTATGTATTCAATTTTGGTATATCCCGTGTTTGCTAACCCATTGAAACAAGAATCTGGGACATTGAGATTACTTCCTTCTTTCCTCCATATACTAAAACCTATAAATTTTTGGGTTTTGATCGTATCACAAGTATAGAATCTTTCCCACTTCAATTTTACATCTTCACCTGATTTTTCAATGGTTACATTTTCAGGTTTGGGACCTAAAACTTTGATTCGTATTGTTTTTAAAGTTACAAGACCTTGGCCATTTCCAAAATCATCTTCTGCTCTTAACACGACTTGATAATATTGTTCTCTTATATGAGAGCATTTCGTGTTCCAAATAAACGTTGCGTTAAACGGAACATCAAAAAAAGTAGTGGGACCAATAATTTGTGCTTTTGATTCATCTACTAAAAAGGGGCCTCCTGTTGCTGTTAACAATACTTTTTGTCCTTTATCAAGATCATCAATATTAATATCAATTGATAGTTGTTCGCCAGCAATAATACAATACTCGTCAATGGTTTCAATGATTGGTGGGGTATTGTTACAAATATCTACGAAGATTTGCATATCTCTAATCGTGCTACTTATTATTTCTCCATTTCGATGTTCATTTACTTTTAATGCAATATTATATTCCCCTGCTGTTTTGGGAGAATCCCATATAAAATCACCTGTAATTGGATTCAATGTTATCTTATTATCTGGACCTGTAGGTAAAATTTCATCTGGAAACAAATAATTGGGCACTGCCATATTTTTGGCCTCCATGGGCTTTATAATCTCATAAGAAATACTATCACCGTCTGGATCAAAAGCAGTTGGGTTATGAATAAATCGTTGATTAATACATGCAAAATCTAACGGGGGCTGCAATAATTTTACTGAGCTATTAAGTCCCGAAAATTGAGAATTTAACAGGGTAAAGGTTGTTTCTAAATAAAATGGTATTTCTACAGAATTGGGATAATTTACATTTAGAATATTGTTTACTCGATTTGGGTCTTCAAAAGATAAAGTGTACGTCGCTCTACTAGCATATGTATGTGTCGAAGTATAATAATTGATTTTAATGTCTTCGCCAGGGATTTCGGTTCCATTTCCGTTTGTTCGTTTCAAGAATGAACTGGTACCATCACCCCAAAACAACTCTAATGTATCTCTATCTGCTGAAACACTTGAAGCTTTAGTATAGGTCGTAATGGTTGCTTCTATTGTTAGCGGGCCTGTTTGCTGGTAACTAATTTCTCCTGCTCTATTATGCGTTGCATTCGCTGTAAAGCAACAAAAAAATAGAAGTGATATGATTAAATATAAATTCTTAATGATAATAATAGTTTGATATAAACGTTTTTTTGTCTTTTGGAGTCATGATTAGATATCAATTATACAAGACAATTAAGTTACAAAAAGGATATCAAAATATCAAAGTTATTCCTTGCTCCTATTATCTAGACAAGTTTGAAGACTTTCGTTCCATGTTGGTAGTTCTATGCCAAAGGTTAGTTTAATCTTTGTGCAATCTAGTACGCTCCATTTAGGTCGTGGTGCCTTCGCTCCGAATTCTTCTGTTGATATCCCCGTTATTTCGCATTGAATCTTTTCACGAACAAATATTTCCTCAGCAAAACTTGCCCAGTTCGTTGTAGACTGGTTGCTAAGATTATACACTCCATAATGCTTAACTGACTTTTCAATATTTTGTTGTACCACTTCCATTATTGATTTTGCAATATCTGGTGCATACGTCGGGGTGCCGATCTGATCACTTACAATTTTCAAATGGTCTAATTTGTTTCCGAGTCGCACCATCGTGTTAACAAAATTCTGTCCGAAAGAATCATACACCCAACTAGTTCTAAATATGTAATAGTTATCTAGGTTATTTTGGATCGCAATTTCTCCTTCCAACTTCGTTATAGCATATACCCCTTTAGGTTCATTTGCATCCGTTTCTTTTATCGGTGAACCTACTGTTGAATGATAGACATAATCTGATGATACATACACCATTTTGACTTGATGTTTTTTGCAAGCTTTCGCAATAATATTTGTTGATATAGCATTGATTAATCGACAATCGTCGATATCTGTTTCTGCTTTATCCACTGCAGTATATGCCGCGATTTGCAAAAAAAAAGATGGTTTATATTTTTCGAATAATTGATCAATTTTATCTGCTTCACGTAAGTCCAATTCTTTATGACTCAAACCCAAAAAATCAAACTGTGGGTAATCATTTTCCAATGCTTGAATACTATTTCCAACTTGACCACCCAAGCCATTGTACATGATAAAAGGCTTTGCCATATTTAATAGAGTTCTTTTGAATTAAATTGGTAATGATTCCCCCATTTTGGCTGTATTTCATCCTTACTTGACAATTGGATTTTATCCAATGGTACCCCCCAATCAATATTGATACTTTCATCAAAAGCATAAAGTCCACCCTCAGATTCCTTGTTGTAATAATTATCACACTTGTAGGAAAATAAAGCTGTTTCACTTAAGACAACAAAACCATGTGCGAAACCTCTAGGCACATATAATTGTTTCTGGTTTTCATCACTTAATTCGACACCTATACTTTGTCCATATGTAGGTTCATCTTTTCTTAAGTCGACTATAGTATCAAGCACTTTACCTTTTATAACTCGGACTAATTTTGCTTGAGCATGAGGCGGTTTTTGGAAATGTAACCCTCTCAATACTCCATACGATGAAAAAGATTCATTGTCTTGAACAAAAGAACACGATGGTAGTACTTCACTCCAATGCTTGACATTAAAACTTTCCATAAAATACCCACGTTCATCTCCAAAAACAGCTGGAGTACCTATATATACATCTTTAAACTTAGTAGATTCTATCTTCATTTAAAAAAAATTATTTTGGTCTAAAAAACAGGGTTAACGGCACTCCATTAAAATTAAAATGTGCGCGAATTTGGTTTTCCACATACCCTTTGTAAGGGCCTTTTAAATGATCCGGATAATTACAAAATAATGCAAATGCTGGATAAGCCATTGGTAATTGAGTAATGTATTTAATTCGTATAAATACGCCCCTGTGTGCTGGTGCAGGATTAGCTTCAAATATTGGTAAAAGCACATCATTCAAAACCGATGTCTTGATTCGTTGCTGTTTATTTTCATAAACACTTAATGCTGCATCTACCGCCTTATGAATTCTTTGTTTATCTAATACCGAAATAAAGATCTTAGGAATATCAACAAAAGGAGATATCTTTTTATTGATTGCCTTTTCAAAATCTCTAGCTGTATTGGTCTCTTTCTCAACTAAATCCCACTTGTTAATCAACAAGACAATTCCTTTTTTACGCTTTTTTGCTAGACCAAAAATGGCCATATCTTGAGCTTCTACACCTTTAGTTGCGTCAATAAGCAACATACATACGTCAGCTTCCTCAATACTGTGAATGGCTCTTAATACAGAATAAAATTCTATATTTTCATGAACCTTTGCTTTCTTACGGATCCCAGCTGTATCAATCAATAAGAATTTTTTGTCAAATTTATCGTAAACAGAATGAAGTGAATCTCTCGTTGTTCCTGCAATATCGGTGACAATATTTCTTTCTTCACCTAATAACGCATTGGTTAAAGATGACTTTCCCACATTTGGCTGACCTATAATTGCAATTTTAGGATAATCCAACTTTTCAACATCTTCATCAGGAAGACATTCCGCGACTGCATCCAGTAATTCACCACTACCACTACCTGAAATCGACGATAAAAAATGTGTCTCTTCAAATCCCAAAGACCAAAATTCATTCGCCATCAGTTGGCGACTATGGTTATCTACTTTATTTACCGCTAGAAAAACCTTTTTTGGTGATTTTCTCAAAATATTAGCTAAACTATCATCTAGGTCTGTAATCCCAGTTGTTACATCAACCATAAAGATAATAGCCGTGGATTCCTCAATAGCCATTAATGCTTGTTCTCGAATTGCTGCTTCAAAAACATCATCTGATCCTTGGACAAATCCCCCTGTATCAATTACAGTAAAGTCTTTTCCATTCCAATTTGAGATATCATAAATTCGATCTCTAGTGACTCCACTAAAATCCTCTATGATCGCTTTTCTATCACCAATTAAACGATTGAATAGCGTCGATTTCCCCACATTTGGCCTTCCTACAATGGCCACTACTGATGACATACGTATATATATTTACTGCAAATATCCGAAAGATTTCAAGAGCGAGTCATCATCTCGCCACTTTTCTTTTATTTTGACATACAATTCTAAAAATACTCGATCACCTAAGTACGCTTCTATATCCTTTCGAGATTCAGTTCCAAGCTTTTTAATTGAAGATCCTCCTTTACCCAATATGATACCTTTTTGCGATTTTCGCATGACATATATCTCGGCATAGATATGGATCATAGGCTTTCCGTTCTTTTTCTTTTCTTTATACTCCGTGACAATTACTTCTGTGGAATAAGGGATTTCTTGATGATATAATTCCATTATATTTTCCCGAATCAATTCACTTACAAAAAATCGTTGAGGTCGATCTGATAATTGATCTTTAGGGTAATATGCTGGTCCTTCAGGTAAAGATCCAATTATCGTTTTCATTAAACCTTCTACACCTACATTATTTGTAGCAGAAGTGCAAAATATTTCTGTAAAATTATGCAATTGACGCCATTCTTCGATCATTAGCAATCCCCTACCATCATCAATTAAATCCATTTTATTCAAAACCAAAAAGCAAGGAATTTTTGAATTCTTTATTTTATTCATGACATTTTCGTCAATCTTTTCATTCACAAAAACATCGTGTACTAATAAAATCAAATCCGCATCTTCAAAGATCGTCATGACGGATTTATTCATTGCCTCCTGCATTTTATAATTCGTTTCAGAAATAAAACCTGGTGTGTCTGAAAATACTATTTGATGATTTTCATCATTATAAATACCAAAAATTCGATGTCTTGTCGTCTGTGGTTTATGACTAATGATCACCATTTTCTCTTCTAACAAAGCATTTAAGAGACTTGATTTTCCTGCGTTTGGTTTCCCAATAATATTGACGAAACCTGATTTGTGATTTGGATTGTTAATAATCTAGTTGTTTTGTTTGGTTATAAATCTGACTTTCCACATTTTTGATTAATACTTTAGGTAAAAATAATTGCCAGTTAATTTCATTAAAATTTTCTCCAAAGTTTACATAATATTGAGCGCTTATTCGCTGCATTTCATTTACAATATGGTCTCTCAAGTTTAAAAAAGCGATCCAACCACCTTCCTCTTTTACATCCTCCCACCATTCTTCATAATAACTATCATCATCTCCATGAAAGTTCAACACATTATCACATAATAAAATAAATTTATGAATCCCTTGGAAAACTAACTTATCGATTAGTTCACGTTTTAAGAACATAATGTCATTATGCAGTAGATCATTCCATTCCCCAATTAGTTCTATGACTGCAATAGTCTCATTGTAATCTACAAACAATATCTTTGCATACATCGTCGGCGAACCAATCGAATCCCATTGTGGGTGAATAAAATAATTATAAATTTTGTTTGTAAAACTAAATTCATTGTATTGCCTTTTATAAAACGGGGATTTTGTATCCTCGGAGGCGATATAATAAGATCTCCATTTAAAAAATGGTTCAATATCATGCATGATACAAAAGTAATAAAGAAATTCATCATCACTGGGCCAGAAAGCACAGGTAAAACGACATTGACTAAAACCTTATGTACGAATTTTAAACTACCGTATCAAGATGAGTATGCGCGTACCTATTTAAATGCAAAAGGAAAAAATTATGGCTATGAAGATCTATTAGAAATAGCAAAAGGGCAGTTAAATATTGAATCTAATATTTCTTCCAAGGTGAAAAATTTTGCCATTTTTGATACTGATCTATTAACTATAAAGATATGGTCATTATATAAGTTTGGGAAATTAGATAGTCGAATTGAAACCATCTTATCCAGCTACTTAAACCGAACATATATTTTATGTTATCCCGATTTACCTTGGACTCCAGACCCATTAAGAGAAAATCCTTCAAATCGAAAATCTATTTTTGATATGTATCAAAAGCTGCTGATATCATATAAATTTAAATTTCACGTTATAAAAGGGAATGATTTACTTGTAAGAAAGCAAGAGGTAGTCGATATTATTTCAAATGATATATTAAAATAATGTCTATATTTACATTCAGTATTTCGGGGTGCCAACAGGCTGAGATTATACCCATTGAACCTGAACAGATAATGCTGTTAAGGGAAAAATGTCCAATGATGACAAAGCGTATATCTTAGACTCATTCTCCCTCTATTTTTTAATTCTAATCTGAACAATCATAATTATGAGAAGAATCTTTTCTATCTTTTTATATTTAGTTTCTTTTTTGATAATACAAAATGCGGAAGCGCAATTTTCAATTTCTGGAACGATCACCAATGAAGAAGGTACTCCACTCGATGGTGCCAGTATTTTTTTAAGATTAAGTGATTATGCAACAGTATCGGATGAACGCGGAAGATACTCTATTGATAGTATTCAAGCAGGAGATTATGAAATGAAAGCCACCTACTTAGGTTACAAAGTGTATACAGATTTCTATACCGTTGACTCGGACATCGAATTGGATATCATACTTACTGGAACCATTTATGATCTCAATGAAATTGAAATCGAAGCTACAAGGTTGGAAGATGACGCTCCATTTACCTATTCTACTATGGGTAAAGAAGAAATCGAAAAAGAAAATCTAGGCCAAGATATTCCCTTCTTACTAAAAAATATGCCATCAACAGTGGTTACTTCAGATGCTGGAGCCGGAATCGGGTATACAGGTATTCGAATTAGAGGATCAGATCCAACGAGAATCAATGTAACGATAAACGGAATACCTCTAAATGATTCAGAATCCCAAGGTGTATTTTGGGTAAACATACCAGATTTTGCCGCATCTACACAGGATATTCAAGTTCAGCGAGGTGTTGGTTCTTCAACGAATGGAGTTGGTGCATTTGGTGGTACTGTCGGATTTAATACGCATGGTGTAAAAACAAAATCTTACGTTGAAGCACAATTAGGTTATGGCACTTTCAATACAAACAAAATGGCCATTAAGGCTGGCACTGGACTTCTCAATGATCAAGTATCTGTTGATGGGAGGTTCTCGATCATAAACTCAGATGGATATCTTGATCGCTCTCAAAGTAACCTTCGATCATGGATGTTGTCTTTTGCAAGAATTGGTCAACGATCGAGTTTACGATTTGATATTTTTTCTGGCTCGGAAAAAACAAACCAAGCATGGTTTGGTGTCCCTGAAGCTAAAATCACAGGGAATGAAAATGATTTATTGAATCATTATCAACGAAATATTGGCGATTTATATAATACAAAAGCAGATTCAATCAATCTATTTGAATCAGATAGAAATTACAATTATTATCTGTATCCCGAACAGGTTGATGATTATCAACAGGATCATTACCAATTACATTATTCTAGAAAGATGTCTGACCGATTAACAACAAAATTCATCGCTCACTACACGCACGGTTTTGGTTTCTTTGAAGAATACAGATATCAAGATGACTTTGAATTTTATAACATAGAAGATATTACTGTTGAAACTGGAGGAATGACAGACACGCTTTTTTTCGGAGATTTAGTACGAAGAAGATGGCTTGATAATGACTTATTTGGTGGTATATGGAACAATGAGTATGCTTTTAATGAGCGACATCAATTAGATTTTGGAGGATCGTATCAATATTACAATGGAGAACATTTTGGTGAAGTCATTAATATTATTGAGCTTTCAAGCAATGACAAATTTTTGCCTTACTATACGAATAGAGGCATCAAACATGATCGACATTTTTATACGAAATTTAAAGGAAATGTTTCCGATCATTTATCTTATTTATTGGATTTGCAAGTAAGGAATGTTAACTATAAAATTGAAGGAAATGACAACAAAATAAAAGATATAGAGCTAGGTGATAATCTTACCTTTTTTAATCCTAAGGCAGGAATTACCTATACAAAAGGTAGTAACAAAGCATTTATTTCTGTTGCGGTAGCAAATAGAGAACCAGATCGAAATGACTACATCAATCAATACCCAATGAGCCTTCCTAAAGCAGAAAGATTATTAGATACGGAAATTGGATATCGATTCAAAAACAATGCTTTACAGGCTGGTGCCAACATTTATTACATGCGTTATAATGATCAATTAGTTTTAAATGGAGCTTTAAATGATGTCGGGGCCAACTTACGCGTAAATGTTGACGAGAGTTATCGACGAGGTATAGAGTTAGACATCGATTATCAAATACTTGAAAATATAACCTTGGGTGCTAATGCTAGTTTTAGTCAAAACAAAATCGAGAGTTTTAATGAGATACTTAATGATTATGCTACCGATCAAACGATCCAAAATAATTATTTAGATACAGATATTGCTTTTTCACCAAATACAATTGTTAACGGAATCATACGATATACCCCTATTGAGAACCTAGAACTTGGATGGAATACAAAATATGTAGGTCAACAATATTTAGATAATACAATGAATCCAAACCGAACACTTGATCCTTATTTATTAAATGATTTTAGTATGAGATACAGTTATCCAATTAGCATTTTTACAAAATTAGCTATTGGATTTAGAATCAATAATGTATTAGGAGCTCAATATGTATCAAATGGATATACATACTCCTATTTAATTGATGGTGCTCTGACTACAGAAAATTTCTATTTCCCACAAGCAGGAAGACATTTCTTACTGAATGTAACACTTGGGATTTAATCCAAAAAAAAACAAATTAAAAAGCTCCATTTATGGGGCTTTTTTTTATTCTCAAAATCGTAAAAAACAATTGTATTAAATAAATTATCTTTAATTTTTGAACCTAACTTTAACGGATATGAACCTTTCGCTGAATTTAAAATTCCTACTACTAAGTTTCTGTTTTATTGGAATCGCAACAACCACATTTGCGCAAAGCAAAAAAAACAAAGATGCACCAAAACATTACTTGGATGATTATTCATTATCTGCTTTAAAATATAGATCAATTGGTCCTTCCATGACTTCTGGAAGAATTTCAGATTTTGCTGTAAACCCTAATAACTTTAGTGAGTACTATGTGGCTACTTCTTCTGGAGGCGTTTGGAAAACAATCAATGCAGGGACGACATACACTCCAATTTTTGATCAACAAGGATCTTATTCTATTGGTTGTATATCGATCGATCCTAGTGATGAAAATACCATTTGGGTTGGA
>CALDTZ010000025.1 GCA_937924805.1 uncultured Saprospiraceae bacterium | reverse complement strand
TAACAGCATCATCAAGACCTTTAACAAATCGATTAAAGTCTTCTTTATACAAGAAGATTTTATGTCTCTCATATCCGTCACCATTAAATTTCTTGGTGCTTTCAGTTAGCGTGATATAGTAATCTCCGCCTTTTGTTTCTTTTACATCAAAGAAATAAGTTCTTCTTTTACCTGCTCTCACTTTAGAAGAATACACACTTTCATATCTCTTATTGTCGTCCATCCCGTTTTGTTTTGTACTAATTATATAGCCAAATTATTAATTTTTTAAACAAATACAACATTTATAGATAAATTTAAAGTTTGATAGAAGTTTAAAAAATGTAAGCTATAAAGCTGTGTATTCATACTTTTGCATATCGACCATGTCAGAATAGAAACCACCTTTGGCAATAAGTTCAGTATGCGATCCTTGCTCGATAATTTTACCTTTATCTAAAACAATAATATTTTTGTAGCTTGTTAATGATGACATTCTATGTGTAATTAAAATGGATGTTCTGCCTTTTAATGTGGTCTCTAAGAAATCCGTTATTTTTTTCTCAGTCTTTGTGTCAACAGCGGAAAGACTATCATCAAGAATTACAATTTTTGGATCTTTAATGAGAGCTCTTGCAATCGAAATTCTTTGTTTTTGACCACCAGATAAAGTAACTCCTCGTTCACCTACCTCTGTTTCATAACCATTTTCGAATCCGATTATATCTTCGTGAACAGCGCAATTTTTAGCTACATTTTCAATCGATATTGGATCAATCTTATCCATACCAAAACCAATATTGTTATAAATGCTATCTGAAAACAAGAAGACATCTTGAGGAACATAACCTATAGATCTCCTTAAGGTCGATAAATTGTGTTTGGTAATATTTTTGTCATCAATAAGAATTGCTCCTTCATCAATATCGTATGTTCTTAGTAGTAATTCTGCAATGGTTGATTTTCCTGAAGCTGTTAAACCGACGATTGCTAATTTTTCCCCTTGATTTAGAGTAAAAGATAGATTATCAATGGCCTTTATGCCGGACTCTTTATAGTGGAAGTTTACATTTCTAAATTCAATTTTACCTTTAATGGTGTTACTTTCCAAACCATCATCTTTAATCTCAACATCTGCATTAAGAAATTCATTGATTCTTTTTTGGGATGCTTCTGCTTGTTGAACTAATGAGGCGATCCAACCTATACTTGTAAACGGCCACGTGAGGTAATTAACATAAATGACAAACTCAGCGATATTACCAGGTGTTATTTCTCCTCTTGCTGCTAATACACCACCCATATAGATGGTAAGTAAGGTGCTCAAACCAATAAGTAATATCATTAAGGGAAAAAACAATGCATTTACTCGAGCTAACTCTAAAGATTTCTTTTTATGAATGGTTGATTGATCATCAAAAAAAGTATTGAATTTGTCTGATTTTTCATAGGACTTTACAACTCGTATCCCAGAATATACTTCTTGAGATACAGTAGTTATTTTGGCCAGTTGTTCTTGTATTAATTCACTTTTCTTATTAATAATTCTAGAAATATAATAAATACTAATAGAAAGGAAAGGAAGTGGAATTAAAGTGTAAAATGTCAACGTTGGGCTTACCCTGTACATCGCAAATATGACAATGATAAATAGGGATACTAAGTTTATTCCATAAAGCAATCCTGGGCCTAAATACATTCTTACTTTAGAAACATCTTCTGTAATCCTGGACATTAAATCACCTGTTTTATTTACTTTATAAAACTGATAATTCAACATTTCATATTTTGAAAAGATAGCATTTCTTAAATCAAACTCGATGAGCCTTGACATAACAATTATCGTCTGTCGCATCAAGTACATAAAAATGCCCATCAGTATTGAAAATCCAATAAGTTTAGCGGAGAATAGCATTATTTCATTGCCGTAAAGATCTAAAAATGAATCACTTAATTGAACTTCCGCATTTTTATTAGCTTCAACTTTTTCAAATACAAAATCCAATGCTTTACGAATGGTTTGAGGCACTAAAACACTAAAGTACTTTGAAAGAGAAACGCATAAAATACCTAATAATAAATGCCATTTATATTTTGCGAAATATTTGTTTAAGGTAAATAAGTGTTTCAATCTGGTAAGTTTTCAACAAATGTAACATTAGAAATTCTATTTCAGTTTTCTTTTACGAGACTTATCTCTGAATAATATTGAATATATGGATTCAAGGCATCAATTTCTGCTGCGCTAAAAATACCTACATCACTTAAGTCTTCTTTGCTTTCAATAAAACCATGATTTTGTCTATATTTTTTTAAAATAGAAACTTTCTTCCAGTTTAGATATGGATGTTGGACTAAAGCTTCGTCTGAATCGTAATTGATATCTATCGTTTCTATCTCGATCTTTGAAATGGTTAACTTTGATTCCCAAGCATCGACTAAATATTTGTCAATCTCATATACTTGTCTGATTTGATCTATTGAGTGAAATCCACCTAGTTTGTCACGAAAGTTAATAATTCGTCCGGCTATTTTTGGGGTTATGGAATCTAATCTCATAAAGTCTTTAAATTGTGCAGTATTTATATCTAAAGGGATAGCAGCCTCTTTTGGAAATTCGTGATCTTTTCTAATTTTAGTTTCTGTTCGGCTCAATTCAGTATCTTTTTTTACATCAGTGAACGTTAAATAAGAGGGGAGTAGATTAGATAATTCATATGTCAAACCATATACTTTTTCGATATCCTTCATACTTTTAAATTGAGCACCAGCATTTCTGAATTTTATTAGATTTTTGACAAAGAAATCGTCAATACCCATAGCAAGTAAATCCTTCTCAGATATTTTATTGGGATCAAATCTCTTCAATGACAATAGTTTTTGTTTAGATTTTGTTACCTCCCTTTTGTTATTGGATTTGTATTCATTATTGCTTTTATAAGTATTTTTCTTTTTGTACTTAGATTCTTTTTTTACCGTTTTTTTATTGTCCCATTTCTTATAGGAATTATAATCAATTTTTGGTTTTTCTTTAAAATCTAAAACGGCATATTCCTTAAAGGTTTCTTGATCTAGAGGATAGGACGGTTTGCCAAAATGCTGAATGATTAATAGGCATAGGACTATGAATGAGAGAAAAGCAATAGATACTTTTTCCCTGTGACTAAATTGGAGTTGTTTCATGATTTACGGGTTTAAAAAGTTAATTCAAATGCTTCAGTTTTAGTGTCATAAAATGGTATTCTATAATAACTACATTGTTTTTTTTGTTTCTTTTTGTAATAATTGGAATTTGATCCATCGACGATCACATTTCTAATATCAAACTGTTTTCGTAATGTTTTAATATCGACATCAGCATCATTCATAAGAATTACATAATCTGTAGGTAAGTCACTCATTTTTTTAGAAATATCGCCATTATGTGCTAGTAAGAAAACACGATTCTTAATTCTAAAAAAGGATTCACGTACTTCAATAACCTTGTTTGGTATTGTTTTTAAATCGTTTACACTTTCTTTTATGCGGTGCTTCATTCGGTGGTAAGTATTGGTAAAAATGTCCGTAGAATTTTGTGTATCTGATGCTATATGAATTAATTTATTTTCGTAAAACACGTCAATGTTACTGATATCCTTTTGATGATAAATCGTCAGGTTAATAGATTCTAATTGTTGGTGCGTATGATGAATGTGGATACCCAAATAGAAAACCAACCCAAGAAGGGATGTTATTAGGTATTTTGCTTTTCTAAAATGCATAAAAAGACTCAATAATAAGATGGTTAAAAAGCAAAATAATACTTGGTAAGGATCAAGCCAAATATTCTCAACTAGACCAAAGGGTAAATTTTGAATATATTCAACTACATAATAAAAAAGGTCTAAAACATTTGTGAGTAAATTCGCTATTAACGATTCGTTTAAAATGGATAAATGACATAAATCAAGAACCATCATAAGTAACCCTAAGGATAGGATAACGACTGCTCCAGGTATAACGATTATTCCACTTAACCAAAAGTAAATTGGGAAGCTATGAAAGTAATATAGGCTTAAAGGCAAGACTAATATCTGAGCAGCAATCGCAACATTTATAAATTGGCATACCTGTTTTAAAACGGGAGTAGAAATATAAAAATAGGTATCTAGGATTGGACAAAAATAAACGATACTTAATAATGCTAAAAAAGAAAATTGAAACCCTGGATTAAAAAGTAATATTGGATCAACGAGTAAAATGCATAATGCTGTAAAAGATAAAATATTATAGATGTTGACATTTCTGTAAAGAAATTTACCAAGAAAAAAAAAGGTAGCCATAGTGGTTGCACGTAAGACAGCAGGAGCACCCCCGGTCAAACCAGCATAGAGCCAGATCAAACTAATGCATATAATTAACTTAAGTAGCTTTATTGAAGGAGAAGACGTTTGAATTTGATTTAATAAAAATAGGATAATCATAGCAATGATACCAACATGAAGCCCTGACACAGCCAATACATGGATGGAGCCCGTGTTTTTAAAGCTTTCATAGATTGATGCATCCATTTTACTTTTATCGCCAAGGATCATCGCTAATGCTATGGCCTGAGCGTGGTTGTTAGGCAGATATTTTACAAAAACCCTTACGCACCAGTTTTTTGAATGTTGTAAATAATCAGAAAACGTTTGTTTGCTTGGATTTCGAATGCTTGACCAATCACTAGGATCAGCATAGGCTTGAAAAAACACACCTTTTGATCTTTGTACATCGGCATAATTAAAAGCATTTGGATTCGGATTATCTTGAATTGGATAAAATTTTGAATGAATCGCAATACAAGACTTTAATTGTGATTTGTCAAGTATTGTGTCTTTTAGGTAACATTGTAATTTGCCATTTGCTGCAATAAATGCCCCAGTTGAATCTTGAATAGAAGTTACTTTTATTATAGCATTTGTTTGTTTAGATTTTGTTTCTTTTATTGATTCTAACGTGCCATAAAAGGTTTTGATTTTATCTGTATGGATAAAATGATGAACATCATTTAGCGGGTTGCTATGATAGGAATTGTAAATACCCAAGGCTATAAAAAAAACTAAAATAGGAATCGAATACAAATAACCAATTTTGGATCTATATCGTGAAAAAACGAGATAGCTGCTTGTGACAATACCTAAAAAACAAATTAAAGAAAAAGGTATATATAGGTTTGGCACATATTTAAAAATAAGTATGCCAATGACATAGGAAAGTAATATCCGCATAGACGGAATTATCCTTAAAATTTTCATTCTAATGGTTCGTTGTTCTACAATTAATATACGCAGATTGTAACTTATTTAATAATTAGCCGTCAAAAAATAAGTTCGATTCCACTTGTATGTATGCTTTGTTAGCAATTTTTTTCCTAACTTAAGCTAATCAAAATTTTTATTCATTAACCAAAACAATTCAATGAGAGCATTTATTTTTATTCTTTGGATTCTCTTAGGTATTGGCTATTGGTTTTTATCGAGAGACTGTTGTCCCGTAGATGAAAGAATTAGTGAGGCCGTTTCCACAAGTACGGTCAAAGAAACAAGTAACACCTCAGATAGACCTTTATTATTTGACTGGTCTGACGGTAAACCCAAGTATGGTTCTGGTTGGAACGCTTATCGCGATTCAATTAAAACAAGTCTAAAACCTAATCAAATCCTTCAAATTACTGGCCTTTACAGCAAAGAGGAGAAAAACAACACCACGTTTAATAATCTAGGATTGGCCAGAGCAGATAAGGTAAGAACCGACATCGGACTTGCTGAAAATAGGACAGAGCTAAAGTCGCAAATGGTCCCTACTTCGAGATTAGATAAAGAGAACCGATTTGTAAGTGCACAGTTTACTAATTTGATCAAATCAGATAACGTCAAAGAAGAAAGAGTGGTAGATGAGAATAATAATATTCAAACAAAAACCACTATTTATTTTCCCTTCAACTCAACTAATAAATTGAATGATTCTGAAGTTGAAAATTATTTGAATGATGTAGCATCAAAAGTCCGTAATTCCGGAGAAAAAGTTCGATTAACTGGTCATACCGATAATATTGGTTCAAGTGCCTCTAACATAAGGTTAGGGGAGCGAAGAGCAACTATTGTTAAGGATTACCTTATTCGGAAAGGTGTTACCCCAAATAAAATTATTACTGCGTCACAAGGTGAAGCTAGTCCTATTGCATCAAATGATACGGACAATGGTAGAGCTAAAAACCGACGTACAGAATTACAAATTATTAAATAATAAATTAAAATTGATCAAATGATAACTCTAAGTATATTTAACGATTTTTGTGGTTGTTGGTGGTTGTGGTGGATTCTTCCTTTCTTATTAGGCCTTGCTTTAGGATGGGCAATATGGGCTCATTGGAGAAAGAAATATGATGCTTTAATGGATGATTACAATTCATTAAAATCAAAATTAAAATCTACTGAAGATGATTTAGCAGCTTGTAGCAAACGCAGAACCGATCTAGAAAATGAAATTGCCTTATTAAAAGGTCGTATTCGTGAAAAAGATTCGGAAATAAATAGATTAAATGCGGATTTAGCTGATAAAGGAGATGTAGCTGTATCAAATATAGCAGCGACGGAACCGGCAGCACCGGTTGTATCTTCGATAGCCGCTGATCCAGTACCACAAAGCACATCAACGAATAAATACGCAAAATTAAAATCAGATAATCTTCAGATTATTGAAGGAATAGGACCAAAAATGGAATCAGTACTGCATGAAAATGGCATTACTAGTTGGGCTGTTTTAGGTGGAAAAACAGGAGCTGAGGTTAAATCGATTTTAGATAAATACGGTGATAAGTATAGAATCATTGATCCAACAGAATGGCCAATTCAAGGTAAACTTGCTGCTGATGCAAATTGGGATGGACTGATTGCTCATCAAAAATCTGATGGGTCTGATTCCAAAGCAGAAAAGGTGATGGTAAAAATGGGGATCTTAAAACAGTGGTCTAAAGATGATTTAAAAATGGTTGAAGGTGTAGGACCAAAAATTGAAGGTTTACTCCATGCCGCAGGTATTAAAACTTGGAAAGAATTAGCTGAAACATCCATTACTAAAATTCAAGGTGTACTCGATGCAGCTGGTGATCGATATAAACTAGCTGATCCTTCGACTTGGCCAAAACAAGCAGAACTTGCTGATGCTGGAAAGTGGGATGATTTAGAAGAATACCAGGATTTTTTACAAGGTGGAAAGAATCCAACTAGATAATCGAAAAACATATTGAAAACATGTTAAGGGGTAGAATCGTTTCTACCCCTTTTTTTATAAAGTGTTTTGAATTTGGTTTTAACGTTAAACTTTTTGCCTTACTCTATTGTTATTTTTATTATGAATACGAAAGAAATTGTAGTAGGTGGCGGTTGTTTTTGGTGTCTAGAAGCTGTCTTTAATCGATTAAATGGAGTATCTTTTGTTAAATCTGGATACACGGCGGGCCATGTAAAAAATCCAAGCTACAAAGAAGTTTGTAGTGGAATGACAGGACACAATGAAGTTATTAAAATTGAATATGATCCATCTATTATTACATTGGACATCCTTTTAGATCTGTTTTTCGCTTTTCATGATCCAACAACGCTGAATCGACAAGGTAATGATGTAGGAACCCAATATCGATCTGGTGTTTATTATACCACCGAAGAAGATAAATCAAGGATCATAGATGCTGTTGAAAGAGCAAAATCAAATTGGCAAAACCCTATCGTTACGGAAATTGAGCCGTTAACTGTTTTTTACCCTGCAGAAGATTACCACCACGATTATTATACTAAAAATCCGACTCAAGGTTATTGTAATTTCGTAATAAATCCAAAAGTTAAAAAACTTCAAACTCAATACGGAACACTACTCAAACAGGAATAAAATGAAAGCGAAAGAAAATTATAATAAATTAACTGAAAAGGAATCGTACGTAATTTTGCAAAAAGGTACAGAGCGCCCATTTACAGGAGAGTATGATGATCATAAAGAACCGGGTACATATATCTGTAGACAATGTGAATCTCC
Source organism: uncultured Saprospiraceae bacterium (assembly GCA_937924805.1). Taxonomy (GTDB): domain Bacteria; phylum Bacteroidota; class Bacteroidia; order Chitinophagales; family Saprospiraceae; genus JAHDDO01. Next base: position 28,340 of record CALDTZ010000025.1, on the reverse strand, counting down.
GCTATATCGATCGGAAGATAAATTCAGTTCAGGATGTGGTTGGCCTTCTTTTGATGATGAAATAAGTGGTGCTGTTGAGAAGGTTGCAGATGCAGATGGTCGCAGAGTTGAAATTGTATGTTCGAATTGCAAAGGACATTTAGGCCATGTTTTTACCGGTGAGAGACTAACAGCAAAAAACACAAGACATTGTGTAAATTCAATATCTATGGTTTTTGTATCTCAAACATAGTGGGTTCTTCATTATTATCAAATTGACTTCCCCATCCTTTATGCATTTGTTGTATTTGTTGGTTCGTCCAATTCATAATTGATTTGCGTCTAAATTCAACATCATCTTCTTCATACGGACGGCCAATACTTATTTTTGCGTCGGTTCTCCATTTTCCAAATTGTCTGAAAAACTGAGAAACAAGACTTCGTTTGTGCCAAACATCTTTTTCTGATTTGTATTCTATGACGACAGGTACAATTGGAATATTGTGTTTTACAGATTCTTTAAAAGTCCCTGATTTATAGGTCATAATGTATTTATCTTTATTGGTCGTACCTTCGGGATAGACCAATACATTTTTTCCTTCTAATAGTGCGTTTACAAGTGCTTTCCTCGTATCTAATCGACTATCTCTACTTTCTCGCTTCACATAAATAATACCCGTAATTTTGACTCCTTTGTTAATAATTGGCATTTGCTCAATTTCTGCTTTTGCAACTACATACGCATCCAAATACAAGCACAATAAGGCTGGGTCAATAAAGTTTCTATGATTCGCCACATACAGGGCTGTCTTGTTTATTACATTTCCTGTTTTTTCAAAATGGATATTCAAAATCCAGCATGTAGCTCGACAAAAGTTACGACGTAATCTAAACCCTCTTTTATAGGTATGACCCAAAAATAGGGTTGAAATCATATACGCAGACACCATTATGATGAGTAATAAAATCATCATGATAGCACGCAGTGAAGCTAAAATTTGTGTCATTATTTTTGATGCATTTACATGCAAATGTAATGTTTGAAGGCAAAGTAAAGAGGAATTGGTGTAAAAAAAGAGCCTTCATGCAAAACATAAAGACTCTTTTTTTTCTCATAGGGTGTTGATACAAGGACTTTGTAACAACGTTTCTCAACTTTTAGACGAGAAAATCTTATGAGGTCACATTTTTTTCTTCATTATTTTCTGGTTTCATTTGTGGAAAGAATAAAACATCTTGAATTGAGTTAGAATTTGTCATTATCATAGCTAATCGATCCATACCTATACCAAGACCTGCTGTAGGTGGCATGCCATACTCTAAAGCTCGTAAAAAGTCTTCATCCAATACCATAGCTTCTTCATCTCCTCTTTTTCCAATTTCTAGTTGAGCTTCAAATCGTTCCCTTTGATCAATCGGATCATTTAATTCTGTAAATGCATTACAAATCTCTTTACCATTACATACAGCTTCAAATCGTTCTACAAGGCCTTCTTTAGTTCTATGTTTTTTTGCCAATGGAGACATTTCAATCGGGTAGTCAGTAATAAAAGTTGGCTGGATTAACTGTGCTTCGCATTTCTCGCCAAAAATTTCGTCAATCAATTTTCCTTTAGCCATTGTTTTATCAATCGGTACGTGAAGTTCTTTTGCTGTCTTACGCAACTCCTCTTCATCCATGTTCGAAATATCTATTCCTGTAAAATGTTCTATAGCTTCATACATTGTAAACCGTTTCCAAGGGCGTTGGAAGTTGATTATATGTTCTCCCACTTGAACTTCAGTCGTACCATGCATATCCATAGCGACTTTTTCAACCATTTCTTCAACTAAATCCATCATCCAATTGTAATCTTTGTAAGCGACATACAATTCTATTTGAGTAAATTCTGGATTGTGGAAACGACTCATACCTTCATTTCTAAAGTCTTTAGAAAACTCATAGACCCCTTCAAAACCGCCTACAATAAGTCTCTTTAAATAAAGTTCATTTGCGATTCTTAGATAGAGAGTCATATCTAAGGTGTTGTGATGGGTTTTAAATGGCCTTGCTGCCGCACCACCATACAAAGGTTGTAAAATCGGAGTTTCCACTTCGATATAATCTTTTGCGTTCAAATACTCCCTCATAGAAGTATACATTTGAGTACGTTTTTTAAACGTATCACGTACATTTGGATTTACAATAAGATCTACATACCGTTGTCTATACCTTAATTCTGGATCCGTTACTGCATCATGTACCTTTCCATCGGCATCTGTTTTTACGACTGGAAGAGGTCGTAATGACTTCGATAGCACTTTGATAGAACTTACGTGAATGGAAATTTCACCCACTTTTGTAATAAATGCATATCCTGTTACTCCAATGAAGTCACCAAGATCAATTAGTTTTTTAAAGACTTTGTTATAAAGATCTTTATTTTCATCAGGGCATATTTCATCTCTATTGACATATAACTGAATTCGCCCCGAGCTATCTTCTAAACCTGCGAAAGAGGCTTTTCCCATGACTCTTCGACTCATTAAGCGACCTGCAAGACTAATTTTTTGATAATCAGAGCTACCTTCTTTAAAGTTGTCTTTTATTTCCTTGGCAGTGACGTTGACATCAAATAATTCGCTTGGAAATGGGTTGATTCCTAAGTCCAATATTTTTTGCAAATTTTCTCTTCTTACAATTTCTTGTTCACTAAGCTGTGCTGACATATATTTACATTTGTACTACAAAGTTTAAAAATCTATAGTTATTGAAAGCAAAAGCGGGATATTATTGTTCATTTCTTTTATGTTTTTATCTAATTAGATGATAAAGATTGCTTATTCGCCTGTTTACAAATATGATCTTCCGGAAAATCATCGTTTCCCAATGTCTAAATATGAGTTGATTCCTGAGCAATTACTCTATGAAGGGGTCATCGAGCAATCCGCCTTTTTTCACCCTAAAAAGATGATGGATGAAGATATCTTATTAACGCATTCAAAAGAATTTCTTGATAAGTTAAATCAACTAAAATTAACACCAAAAGAAATTCGGAAAATTGGCTTCCCTGTGCGGCAAGCTCTTATTGATCGAGGCAAACATATTGTTCAAGGTACTTTGGAGTGTGCATACCATGCATTGACGGATGGTGTTTCTTTAAATGTAGCTGGAGGTACGCATCATAGTTATCGAGATCGAGGAGAAGGTTTTTGTATTTTTAATGACTTTGCGATTGCATCAAATTTACTTTTAAGAGATACAAATCTGAATCAAATATTGATTATTGATTTGGATGTCCATCAAGGGAATGGGACGGCTCATATTTTTGAAGGAAATGATTCAGTTTTTACATTCAGTATGCATGGAGAACGAAATTATCCAACAAAAAAAGAAAGTTCTGATCTTGATATTGGATTGCCTGATTATACTGGAGACCTTATTTATTTAAATTCATTAGAAAAGGCATTGAACCAAATCGATAAATTGGTGAAGCCAGATTTTGTCTTTTATTTGTCAGGTGTAGATATTCTAGCTTCAGATAAGTTAGGTCGGTTGAGCGTATCAAAAGAAGGATGTAAAACTAGGGATGATATGGTTTTTGAATTTTGTTCATCAAAAAACCTTCCAGTTGCGGTAAGTATGGGTGGAGGTTATTCCCCTAGAATTGCAGATATCATAGATGCCCATTGTAATACCTTTAAGTCGGCATTAAACCATCAATAAGGTATATTTTGACCCAAACATATTAATTTAGTCAAATTAATATGTTTGGTTTGGAACTTTGATATGAAGCGTTGAATCCTCAATTGTCCGATGTAAGAGCTGATAAAAAAGAAAGTACAATCCTGCTCTGGCTAACCTATCGGATTTTTCAAAACAAAGCTGCAAGGTAAGAATCTATAAGCCTTCAAATTCAGAACGTTTACGATATCTCCAGTTGCCAAACTGTTCAATGAGTTCGAAAGTTACAAATACTGGTTTATTTCTGATTTGAATAATGATAGGTAATAGATACAATGACTGCTGGTTGTTATTTAAATCTTCATCAAAAGAGCTGAAAACGACCATTTTAGTTTGTTTACTTGTATGCTGGATGGCGTTTAAAATGAAGGACTGTCTAAGTGCTCTATTGTCTGGGCTCAACTCAAAATTATTTGGAAAGCTATAAAATCCAGTTCCATTGTGACTACTCAATGTATGTTTATACCGCGTGCAGTTCGTTCCACAGGATACTGTTTCTGTAATAATAGATATATCTGCATTAAAACTTAAGGTGTCATTGACAGGCAAGTTGTTTATCAAATCCCATGCAGGTTTGATTTCAAAATTTTCCATTAAAAATGAAAATTCTTCAATAACATTAAATCCTATGATTTCCGTGGATTTATACCCATCGTTATCTGTGAGTTCAAAGGATAGCTCAACGAATTGATCAATATCTTCTTCTATGGTTTTATATTCGATCGAAAATTTTTCTTGAGAAGCGTCAAAATTACCACTAGAGAAAATAGGTTGACTTCCGTTTTTTATTATTTCCAAACGGGCGACTCCGATGTCATCTTTAGTCTCTAAATCTAAATTAAATAAGACATTTTCTCCGAAATAAAATGGATCAGATAAACTTACTGGTGTGGAGAGCTTAATATTCGTTTCTGAAGGAGCAAAGTCAGCTGGATCAGTTTTGTCACATTGGGTAAGTACAAAAATGGAAATGCTTATAAAAAGGAAAAGTCTAAATTGAAATACCATGATGTTCGTTTGAACTAAGATAATTTTTTCTTTGAATTTTTAAGATTAAATGCTAAGCTTAAGTCCTTATTGCAGACAAATTTTGCCTAGATTTATAGCTTGATGCATTCACCTGAAAATACATATTTGATTGATGTGTTATTGCCTTTGGCAATTCCCAAAATGTATTCCTACAAAGTGCCTAAGCACCTAATACCGTTTATAAAGTTCGGAATCCGTGTAGAAGTATCTATTCAACGAAAATTATATTCTGGAATTGTAATTCATACCGATGTCGATACAAATCCATTGATCAAAGCAAAAGATATTATCTCCATCATTGATGATGCACCGATTATTTCTACGAAGCAGTTTACGTTTTGGCAATGGATTGCGAAATATTATTGTTGTACAATTGGAGAAGTTATGAATATTGCGCTTCCTTCAGGTCTTAAATTGAATAGTGAAACGAGGATAGTCGCTGTTGAAAACTTAGATGCTCATTTGGACAAATTAAAAGATGATGAGTTTATGATTGCAGAAGCTATTAGCAATCAAAATGAAATTGGAATCCATGAAATTCAACAAATTCTAGGGAAAAAGACCGTATATCCCACCATAAAAGCACTGCTTGAAAAGCGTATTATTGATGTTCGAGAGCAATTACTTGAAAAATATAAACCAAAACAAGTCGATTATCTTCGAATTGCTGCATCGTTTGTTGATAATAAAGAAGAAACGTTTGAGCGTACTCAAAAATCAGAAAAGCAAACCAATACATTGCTTGCAATAATGAGTTTATCACCTCAAAATGAATGGATCCTTAAATCAGAGATATATAAAAAAGCAAACGTTGATTCGGCCGTTATTAATGCATTACTGAAGAAGAAACTTATTGAAAAGGAGTCATTTGCAATTAGTAGGATTAAGAATTACACTGGAAAAAAGATTCAACCTGGAAATTTAACAGAAGCACAATTAGGTGCCTTAACCTTGACAAGATCTTACTTTGAGGAACAAAAACATATTTTACTTTTTGGCGTTACGGGTAGTGGAAAGACGCGGGTTTACATTGAGTTGATAAAACAAATGATTGCAGAAGGAAAACAGTCATTATTTTTGATTCCTGAGATTGCGTTAACGACTCAGTTGGTCCAACGGTTACAAAAGGTATTTGGGGATGAAATTGGTATTTATCACAGTAGAATGAATCCATCTCAACGGGTGGAGATTTATAATGCAGCCTTGCAAGGGAAAGCTATTTTTATAGGTGCACGATCCAGTATATTTCTTCCTTTTAAAAATTTAGGTCTGATTATCGTAGATGAAGAACATGATCCTTCTTACAAGCAATCGGAACCTGCACCACGGTATAATGGTCGTGATGCAGCACTTTATTTAGCCAGTATTTATGGCGCAAATGTAATTTTAGGCTCAGCGACCCCTTCGTTGGAAACCTACCTAAATGCGACGAATAACAAGTTTGGAATGGTGATATTATCCGAACGATATGGGGGTGCAGGGATGCCAAAAATAGAAATCGTAGACCTTCGAGATAAGTATAAAAATGGGTTGATGAAATCCATGTTTAGTATTGATTTGTTAAAAGAAATTAAAGCAAACTTGAGCAGGGGAGAACAAGTGTTGCTTTTTCAGAATCGACGAGGGTTTTCACCGACATTGCAATGCACATTGTGTCAATGGCATGCCGAATGTCCAAATTGTGACGTAAGTCTTACAACACATAAGTTCTTTGCACAATTGAATTGCCACTATTGCGGATTTACAGCAAAAATCCCGTCGTCATGTCCATCGTGTGGGAATACGCGACTTGTCCAAATTGGTTTTGGTACTGAACAAATAGAATCCGAACTAAAAGGATTATTGACCAAGGCAAATATTCGTCGTTTGGATTTTGATACTGCTCGAACGAAAAATCAATACGAAGAGATTCTTCACAGCTTTGAAACAAAAGAAACCGATATATTGATTGGCACCCAAATGGTTACCAAAGGATTGGATTTTGATAATATCGGACTTGTTGGGATTTTATTAGCAGATAAAATTATGTATTTCCCTGATTTTAGAGCGAATGAACGGGCATTTCAGTTATTTACTCAAGTAGCTGGAAGAGCTGGAAGACGCAAAACAAAAGGCAAGGTTATGATCCAAACCTTTAATCCTGACCACGCCGTACTTAAGGAAACATTAGCACTCGATTACGATCACTATTATGATCGAGAACTGAAAGAGCGAAAAGCTTTTCTTTATCCTCCTTTTATACGATTAATTCAAATAACGATAAAACATACCAACTTTCAAAAAACGGATGCAGTGGCTAAAGAAATGGCTACTATTTTAATAAAAAAACTAGGTAAACGAATAGTAGGTCCAGCGATTCCTGGTATTTCTAGGATTCGAAATAGATACATTCAACATATAATGGTTAAAATGGAGAAGGATAACCAAAAGATTAGACAAATTAAAGATGTTATCTTACAAACCAAACGTGAAATTTTGGCTCAAAAAACAATGAGTTCTGTTCGTATCATACTGGATGTAGACCCTTAATAGTCATAGATATGTTACCCTTGATTCGAACTCTTTTATCTTTATTTATAAATTCGTAACGTGATATTCTAAATTATAATAAACTATGTACAATTTGTCTGTATTAAAATCAATTTTAGCCGTTTATGTCAGTCTATTGGTAATTGGTTGCCAACCTGCATCCAATACTAAAAAACAAGTTCATTCATTAAAAGAAGTACCCGTTGCTCCATCCATAGATTTAAAAGCATCTACATCCTATCTGGAAACATTAGCTTCTGATGCATTTCAAGGAAGAATGCCTTGTACGGAAGGTGAGGAAAAGACCGTTGATTTTCTAATTAATACGATGAAATCATTTGGCGTAAAGCCAGTAAATGGTAGCTACACGCAAGAAGTAGGACTGCTTGATATATTTGGTATTCCCGATAAAACAATGACCATTAAACATGAAAAAGGCACAGAGACCCTTGCCTTGAGTACAGACTTTATGATTCACTCGGAGCGTAAACAAGAAAGAGTTGATGTGCGTGATTCAGAGCTAGTTTTCTGTGGTTATGGTATCGTGGATCCTTCAAGGAATTGGAATGATTACGAAGGTGTTGATTTAAAAGGGAAAACGGCTGTTGTCTTTTTTAATGACCCTGGGTATGGAAGTGATGATCCAACCTTTTTTCAAGGAGATACAATGACCTATTTTGGTCGATGGGACTACAAATATGATGAAGCAGACCGAGCAGGAGCTGATGGATTGATTATTATTCATGAAAAAAATATGGCTTCCTACCCTTGGTTTGTTGTAGAGAGTAGTTGGTCAGGATCTCAACAGGCATTAACAGAGATTGAACGATCGAATGATTGTAGTATTAAAGGCTTTATCACCTTAGATCAAGGAAAATCACTTTTTGAAAGATCAGGTATGACAATAAAGGAAGCATTGAAAAAAGCGAGAACACCCGGTTTTAAGGCTATTTCTTTAAATCAACAAGTATCGATGGGATTGTCAAGTACTTTAAAAGAATGTGTTTCAAAAAATGTAATTGGTATGGTTGAAGGTTCTGAATATCCTAATGAATATATTTTATATACAGCTCACTGGGACCATCTTGGATTTGGTAAAGTTGTAAAAGGAGATTCAATCTACAACGGAGCATTGGATAATGCATCAGGGGTTGCCACCGTTTTAGGAATCGCTAAAGCTTTTGCTGAAGCAAAGGAGAAACCAAAACGATCTGTCGCTTTTTTATTTGTAACAGCAGAAGAACAAGGACTATTAGGGTCTGAGTTTTACATTGAAAAACCTGTTATTCCAATTAATAAAACAATTTGTAATCTAAATATGGATGGAGTTAATCCTGCTGGAAAAATGAAGGATTTAACGATTGTTGGTTACGGTCGATCAACGATGGACGTTATCGCTAGAGAAGAAGCGGCAAACCAAGGTAGATATATACACCCTGATGAAGATGCTGAAAAAGGCTACTACTTTAGAAGTGATCACTTTAATTTTGCAAAAATGGGAATACCAGCGCTTTATGCTGAAGGAAAATATGATCATGCCGAAAAAGGTAAAGTATATGCTAAAGAATTTTCAGAAACCTATACAAATGAACGATACCACGCTCCTTCAGATGAGTATGATCCTGAAGAATGGAACATTGGCGGTATGGAGCAAGAAGGTGCTTTGTATTTGAATGTTGGATGGCGAATTGCACATTCTATGGAAGTTCCAAAATGGTACTCCAATAGTGCTTTTCAGCGTAAAAAATAGGGTTTCTACACATGGGGTTAAAAATGTTAATAACAAGTAGATAAATAATTAATCGATACCAATGAGATTCCAAATTGTAGGAGTATTATTGCACCATATTTAAATAATTTATATATAATAGTTTAAAATATTTGGCTATGAATACCATTGATTTATCAAAAAAAGCAGCAGATACGATCCGAGTTTTATCAGCCTCTATGGTTGAAAAAGCAAATTCGGGACACCCAGGTGGACCAATGGGAGGCGCTGATTTTATCCATATTTTATTTGCAGAATATTTGGGGTTTGATCCTGATGATATGGGATGGTATTTACGGGATCGATTTTATCTGGATCCTGGTCATATGTCTTCGATGTTGTATTCTGTCCAGCATTTATTGGGTAGCTATTCAACGGATGATATTAAAAATTTTAGACAATGGGGTAGTCCTACACCTGGCCATCCCGAATTGGATGTTGAAAGAGGCATTGAGAATACATCGGGCCCTTTAGGTTTGGGGCATGCATTTGGAGCTGGGTCTTCGATAGCTGAGCGTTTTATGCAAGCAAGATTTGGTGATGCGGTTTCTCATAGAACCTACATATATATATCGGATGGAGGGATTCAAGAGGAAATTAGTCAAGGGGTTGGAAGAATAGCGGGAACATTGGGTTTGGGACAAATCACAATGTTTTATGATGCAAATGATATTCAATTATCTACTACGGTAGATGAAGTTACCTCTGAAGATACAGCATTGAAATACACAGCATGGGGATGGCATGTAGTAACAATTGATGGAAATGATCACACAGCGATAAGAAAAGCGCTTGATGCATGTATTGAAGAAACAAATAAGCCTAGTTTAATTATTGGGAAAACGATTATGGGTAAAGGGGTTGTCAAAGAGGATGATTCTAACTTTGAAGGAGAAGTGGAATTGCATGGTCAACCATTAGGCAAAAGTAATGCATCCTATGAAGCAACCATGAAAGGCCTGAATGCAAATATGCAGGACCCATTTGAGGTTTCAAGCGAGGTTAAAGAATATTACGATTATATATTGGATCAGAAAAGAGCAGATGCGGCAACTAAGAGGCAGCAATTTGATGATTGGGCTCAAGCCAATGAAGCATTAGCTTTAAAATATGATTCTTTTATGCAAGGTGATTCACCTGTGATTAATTGGGAAGGGATCGTTCAGAAAGAAAATACGGCCACTAGAAATAACTCAGGTGTGATTCTAGCCCATTTAGCTGAGAATGTAGAAAACGTAATTGTCTCTTCTGCAGATTTAAGTAATAGTGATAAGACCGAATTCTTTTTAAAAAAATCATCGGCTTTTAGCCATCATGATTTTTCAGGTGCATTCTTACAAGCAGGTGTTTCTGAATTAACAATGGCAGCACTTTGTACAGGGATGGGCCTACATGGTGGTGTTATTCCAGTATGTGCTACCTTTTTTGCGTTTTCTGACTATATGAAACCAGCTATCAGGGTAGCGGCATTAATGGAAACTCAAGTAATTTTTATTTGGACACATGATGCGTTTAGAGTAGGTGAGGATGGTCCGACACATCAACCTGTAGAACAAGAAACGCAGATTCGATTGATGGAAAAATTAAAAAATCATTCCGGAGAAAATAGTTTTTTAGCGCTACGTCCAGCAGATGGGGCAGAAACCACAGTCGCTTGGAAAATGTGCTTAGAAAATACAGGTTCACCAAGTGGACTTATTCTATCTAGACAAAATGTAAAAGATATTGCTACTGCAGGTAATCGTTTTGACGAAGCTTTAGAAGCTGAAAAAGGTGGATACATTGTTTTAGATTGTGAAGGTACCCCCGATGTAGTGTTAGTTGCAAATGGTTCAGAAGTAGCTACTTTATTTGAAGGTGTAGAATTATTAAAAACCAAAACAAGTAAAAAACTGCGTATTGTTTCTGTGCCATCAGAAGGTGTATTCCGTAATCAATCAGCAACATATCAAGAATCAATAATACCTACTTCCGCGTTGAAATTTGGATTGACTGCTGGCCTGAGTGTCAATATGTTAGGGTTGGTTGGAACAGCGGGAACCATTCATGGGGTTAATCATTTTGGTTATTCAGCACCTTATACAGTATTGGACGAAAAATTTGGATTTACAGGAGAAAATGTATGTAAGATGGTTCTTGAAATGATTGGATAGAAACCTATAATAGTATTTATCATTCAACTAAAAAGGACTGAAGTATGCCGGATTTGAGATCATTTGCTCATCCGTTAGAGTATGTAGAAAATCAATCAATGCTTTTCTTTCATCGGTATTAAGATTCATTTGTTCAACATCGAAATTATTAGCTAATGTCGATGAAGATTTAATACCGGTCATATAGTGTTCGATTACTTGGTCTAGGTTTTCAAAACGACCATCATGCATATATGGAGCAGTTATGCCAACATTTCTGAGGCTAGGAATCTTAAATTTTGCTTGATCGGAGATTTTACCCGTTACTAATGCTCTTCCCAAATCAGTGAATTCATCATTGCTATCAAGCCCATTGTTTAAATATCTTCCAGAAGGATCATCAAAATTAAATCCTTTATGGCAGTCTGTACAATTCAAAGTATTAAAGTATATATCACGACCTTGTAGTTCGGTTGTTGTAAGGCTTACTTCTCCAGCTAAATATTGATCATATTTTGAGTTTTTGGATTCGATGGATAACATAAATTGCTCAAGTGCTAATCCAAGCGTTACCTCAGAAATGTGTGAAGTATCAAATGCATTGAGAATTGGTAAATCATATAAAGTGTCAGCATTGATTCTCTGCATGACTTCATCTAGATCGGCATCCATTTCTAATGGATCTTGAATAGGGATGACTGCTTGATGCCTAAGAAGATTTGCCCTGCCATCCCAAAAGAACCCATTCGTTGAATAAGACATGTTAAAGATTGGCATGGAGTGACGTAAACTTTGATCCCCATTGATACCCATAGAAAATTGATTTGGATCGCTAAAAGCGTTTGATTGACGATGACAAGATGCACAAGATTGTGTATTATCTCGTGATAATGATTTGTCATAAAACAACATTTTACCGAGTAATATGCCATCTGCTGTTAATGGGTTTTCTAGTACGATTTCTTCTTCTGGAGCTTCGGGAATACTCATATCTACTGGATCATTCGTTTCTTTTTGACAACTAATCAAAACGAGCGATATTAAGCAAAATGGAAATAAGAAGCGAAGAATCATATAGATTATTAATGAACGAAACCCGAAGAAAGTTTTAAATATTCTTTACAAATAAAATAAAAAGAGCTGCAATTGGATTGCAGCTCTTAAATTCTGTTACGTTTTATAGTGTTTTATCTTTTTGTTCTCTTTTTTAAATTTCGTTTAAGTGTTTTTATTGCGTCACCAAGTGATTTTTCAAATGAATTAGATTTTGTTTTTACTATGATATCTGGCCCTGGTATTCCAAGTTGCACTTTAATTTCGCTATGATCTACAGCGTCTTGATCTTTGTTTAAAAATACATCAGCGTAGACTATTCTATTATAATACTTATTTAGTTTCATCAACTGCGCGGTAATCAGTTCGTCTAAATCTCCAGTTATGTGAAACGATGATTGAATGTTAATTTGCATATAATATTTTTTACGTCAAAAAATTAAACCGCATCAACTATTTGATGCTCTCAAAACTAAGTTATGGATATTTATTATACAATACAATAATTTGCAATACTTATTTTGAATAATTTTTAATTTTAAATAAACCACACTTGGCGTACAATTATTTCAATAAATGACCGTTTCTCTTAATTAAAACATATTACATATTATTTTAATGTGTTTGCTTTTAAGAATTTGACCCCTCACTATAATAGGTTTTAGTTTGACTTAGTACAGCCAGAGATAAGGGGGCGCTTATTACTAATTTCAGCAATATATTCATTAATAGAATAGCTAGAAATCTGGATATTTCGATTTCTAGTACAACCCACAAACTGATCCATGATTCAATAGAACTTAATGGAGGTTTGGTTGGTCGCGAACTTTTTTATTGAAAAGTAAAGTATTGAAAAAGACCTAATAATCGACTTTTTATGTAGCAATAGCTGAAACAAGTATTGCTACATAATGAAGTTGCCAACTTGATACCTTCTTGTTGAAAATCGTATGTCTGTATCGTTTAATAATTTTCTAAATATGAAAAGTATGAACGATGTACTATTTGGGATTATCTATTATAACCGGGTAATGTTTTATACCCCATATTGAACAACGTAAATCCCCAAATATCAGCATATTGATCGATGGTTTTAGAAACAGGAGTACCAGCACCATGACCTGCATTTGTTTCAATACGAATCATCAAAGGATTCATCCCTCCAGCTTTGTCTTGAAGTGCCGCTGCATATTTGAAGGAGTGAGCCGGGACTACACGATCATCATGATCTCCAGTCGTAACTAAAATAGCGGGATAATCAACATCTGATCGAATAGCATGAACAGGGCTATAACCAATTAAATAGTTAAACATTTCTTCAGAATCTTCAGAGGTTCCATAATCATACGCCCAACCAGCTCCAGCAGTAAAAGTATGATAGCGCAACATATCCATGACACCTACCGCTGGTAATCCAACTTTGAATAGATCAGGTCTTTGGTTACATACAGCACCGACCAATAATCCACCATTGGATCCTCCTTGAACAGCTAATTTATCAGAAGATGTATATTTGTTTTCTATAAGATATTCAGCAGCAGCAATACAATCATCAAAAACATTTTGCTTTTTTAGTTGTGTACCTGCATCATGCCATACTTTGCCATATTCACCACCACCTCGTAAATTAGCGACAGCTAAAATTCCGCCTTGTTCCATCCAAACGGCTCTTGTAATACTAAATGATGGAGTTATGCTTATATTAAATCCTCCATATCCATATAAAAGTGTTGGGTTGTTGCCATCCAATATTAGTCCTTTTTTATGCGTAATAATCATTGGGATTTTAGTTCCATCTTTTGAAGTATAAAAAACCTGATTTGATTCATAATTTTCACTTGCAAAGTCAATCTGTGGTGCCCAATATGGTTTGGATATCCCCATTCTTGTATCATACGCATACATGCTACTTGGGGTATTATAGTTTGTAAATGAATAGTATAATTTTGATTGATTTTTCTTTCCAGAAAATCCGCTAGCCGTTCCAACACCTGGTAATTTTATTTCTTTGATCATTTTACCTTCATAGCTATATTGTTCAATTTTAGAAACAGCATCCACCATGTAGTGAGCAAAGAAGTATCCTCCACCTGTTGTTGGGGATAGTACATTTTCTGTTTCTGGAATAAAATCAATCCAATTTTCAACATTTGGTTTCATTGCATCCACGGTAACTATTCTTTTATTTGGAGCATCCAAATTGGTAACTATATATAGGGTAGAACCTTCATTTTCGATTACATAGCTATCGCTGTCAAAATTATTTACCATTCTGATAATTGGGTTGTTAGGTACAGAAAGATCTTTAAGATAAAGTTCATTTCCAGAAGTTGATACCGACGCACTAATCATTAGGTATCTATCATCTTCAGTTACGGAACCTCCAACATATCTTCTTTTCTCTGCTTCAACACCTCCAAAAATAACTTTGTCTTCAGATTGTGGTGTTCCTAATTTGTGATAATATAATTTATGTTGGTCGGTTTTTGCAGACAATTCACTCCCTTCGGGTTTATCATAACTTGAATAATAAAAGCCTTCATTTCCATACCATGAGATGCCGCTAAATTTTACATCTACAAGCGTGTCCTCTTTTATTTGTTTTGTGGCTACATCCATGATGAGCACTTTTCGCCAATCACTACCTCCTTCTGAAATTGAATAGGCTAGGATTGATCCATCCTTTGAAAAGCTAACATTACCTAAAGAGGTAGTACCATCTTCAGAAAAGGTATTTGGATCTAGGAAAACGTCTGAGGCGCCATCTTCTTTTTCAACATACATGACATATTGATTTTGAAGGCCATTATTTTTAAAGAAATAGGTTTGTTCTCCTTCTTTAAAGGGAGACCCTAATTTTTCATAATTCCAAAGTTCTGTTAGCCTATTTTTCAAGCCTTCCCGCAATGGAATTTGATTCAAATAGTTGAATGTAAATTTATTTTGACGTGTTACCCAGTCTGCGGTTTCATCACTCATATCATCTTCTAACCATCGATAGGGGTCGGCGACATCTGTTCCAAAATATTGATCAACAACATCTCCTTTTCTCGTTTCGGGGTAGTTCATTTTCATAGGGAGTCCTTTACTTATTTCTGGTGTATTTGGCGTGGTAATTTGTGTTTGTACTTTTTTAGAGCATGACATTATAGTCAATCCAACTAGAGAAGCAAAAAGTAAATGTTTCATATTAAATATTTTCGACAGTTATGAAATTGAATACAAGTATAAAAATAAAGGAATTGAAGCAATTCCATAGGGTAAGATAACGATAATCCATTTATGTAAGCATTTCAATAAAATCAATTGATTATGATTTTACGATTGTTTTTGCGTGAAGGTATCCATCTTGCCACCACTGAGTCATTTCTTTTGGATTAAATACAAATGAGTAGTTTGTCAATTCTTGTGGCGTAAAATAAAAAGTAGCTTTTACTTGATCATTATATATACTTTCTAAATGACCAATGAGGATATCAGAATAAGCAAGTTGGCTATGCATAAAGCTCATCGTTTTTAAAAGCATATCAAATATATTTCCTGTATAGCTTTTTTTATTTTTTCTATGTCTTGGACTTAGTACGATAACATCGATTTCTGTTGCACCAAGGTTAACAGCTTCTTCGATAGGTAGATAATTACCAAAACCACCATCTGCGTATTCATAACCATTCTTTTCCACAAGGCTCATAAAAGGTACAAAACTTGTAGAAGCCCAGATCCAATCTATAAATGCGTCATAATCATAATCATGGATATGTTTATATTCTATTCTATTTTTGGTCAAATTCGAAACCGTTGTCACTATTCTTTTTCCACTGGCTTTGGCTTGCATAAAATCTGCAGGAGTCAGTATTTTTCGAATTAAATGGTTTAGGTTTCGATGTTCACCGAACGTTTTTTTTCGAAGTAAGAACCTTTTGATTGAATTGATGTGATTTATTTTTGTCGTATAGCTTCCGTCTTTTTTATGCTTTATATGAAATGGATTAACATCAAAAATATCTTCTTGATTAACGGAAGTATAAATCTTTTTTATCTTTTCAATCTTATTTATAGCTAGATGAGAAATAAGCAGGCTACCTGTAGAGCAAGCAACAAAGATGTCATACTTCCTTCCTAATTCATTGATTAAATATTCGGAAAATCCGCCAGCCCAAGCTCCTTTGCTACCTCCACCAGAAATGACTAATGCCCTCACATTTGTATAGTTATAAAAATACAACGGCTAAATAAAATAAAAAGATGCTAAAAAGGAATTAATTTTTGTCTTAATCGAGACTAAGGGATATTCAGGTATTTATGTGTTTGTACACTTAATTTCCATTTTGGATTTGCTTTACAAAATTCAATCGCAGATTTGGTATGTTGTTGCCATTGGTCATCTTCCATAGGCTGGATGTAGAAATGGCTATATTGATTGCATTCAAATGTATGAGGATCTAATCCCTGCTGAGGATAAACAATTTTTATTTCATCTGCATGTTTCAAAATATAATCTGAATTAGCTTTTGGACTAAATGTTACCCAATCAATCGAATTAGGGAGGGCAATTGTGCCGTTCGTTTCGATCGATATATAGATGTTATGCTTACGCAAATGGGATATTAGGTTATCGTCTACCTGAAGTCCTGGTTCACCACCTGTTAAAACCACAAAGCGGTGTTCTTTATCAGGCATCATATTTACGAATATTTCTGTCAGTTTGGCTGCAGAGTATTTACCGCCATTCACTCCATCGGTACCCCAAAAATTGGTGTCACAAAACGTACAGATTGCTTTATGTCTATCTTCTTCTCTTCCTGACCAGAGATTACAACCACTAAAACGACAAAATACTGCTGGAGTACCTGCATGATGACCTTCACCTTGAATCGTATAGTATATTTCTTTTATGGTGTATATCTTATCCATTCTTGTCATTAATATAGGCAGAACACTCGATTTCTACTTTCATGGCTGGGTCCATTAATTGAACCACAACCAACGTTGAAACAGGATCAATGTATTTAAAAAACGAGCCATGAATTGATGCGATCGTATCTGCATCTTTTTGATCGGTTATATACATACGAGTTCGAATAATGTCTGTTTTGTCTGCTTTTAGATGTTGAAGTGTACGTTCGATCTTTTCAAAAATATATTTGGTTTGAGCTGCAGCATCGTTTGGAAACAAAACACCCGTTTTATCCGAGGCTGTTGTTCCACTTAGTTCTACGATATTACCTATACGAATACCTCTAGAGTAACTGTATTTTTCTTCCCAAGGGGTATCTGATTTATAAATAATTTTATCATCTGTAGGCATAGCCGCAAAGATATAATAATCTACTTATCAAGAATACGAAACTAGGTATGGATCTTTGTAAGCATTTCGATAAAGTTTTTTATCGAATCTACGGTTAAGTCAGGCTTGTAACCTGTATATTTTTCAGCACTTTTAATAAGAATCGTGTACATCTCACAAGCACGACCAAATTCAATATCACTTGTCGTATCTCCAATCATGATCGATTTACGAAAATTAATTTCAGGAAACTTCTCCTTAGCTAAGAAAGCCATTTCTGGGCTTGGTTTACGGCAATTTGGATATTCTGATGCTAAGCTATCACAAACGAATACCTCATCGATTATTCCTCCATGTATTCCGATTTCTTCAAGCATCTTTTCATGAATATCCAATAAGCTTTCTTTCGTCATTACTTTTTTTCCTACTCCCTGCTGGTTCGTGACGATGATAATTCTAGAAAAGAAAAATCGCGCTAATGCGAGCGCATCTAGAACACCTGGTATGAATTCAAAAGAAGCCCAATCTGTTATGTATCCGTCAAAATTTCGCTTGTTGATGGTCCCATCTCGATCGAGAAAAAGCGTCCAATCATCGTTTACTTTATTGAGAAATGATTCCATAGTTATGGGAATAAGGTATTTTCTATAATTTCACATAATATGTGACCGACTAAGATATGGCTTTCTTGAATTGTAGGCGTATGCGATGATGGAATAGGAATATGTATATCACAAAGTTCTTTTAATTTACCACCGCTTGCACCTGTTAATCCTATAACGATTATTCCTAATTCTTTAGCTTTTTTTGCTGCCTGAAGGATATTATTAGAATTGCCAGATGTTGAAATGCCAATTAAGACATCACCAGTAGCACCTTTCGCTTCTATTGCTCTTGCGTATATTTCATTATAGCCATAATCATTCCCGACGGATGTTATGTGCGACGAGTTAACATGCAAGGCTTCTGCATTGAGTCCTTTTCTTTCTTTAAGAAATCGACCTGTCAATTCTGCTGCTATATGTTGAGCATCGGCAGCACTACCGCCATTTCCACAAAGCAGAATTTGGCCTTTTTGATCTAATGAGAAAGCACATACTTTACCTGCTTTCTCTATTTCTTCTAGTAAAGCAGCATCTTTTAATAGTTGGAGCTGCGTATCAATATTTTGTTGAATACGTTGATGAATCAATTCCTTCATTAAATTGTTTTTTCAACTTTGTAGTTATTTCTTTCACTGGAGTTTCGAATGATTAATTCTGCTAAAAAACCTGCAATAAACAATTGGAAACCTATAATGAGAAGCGTAATGCCAAAAAAGAAAAGAGGCCTATCATCAATATTTCCTTCATTGAAGAAAAATTTCGCAATAGATAAATAGCTAAGAATACTAAAACCAATGATAATAAGTAAGGTGCCTATTGCACCGAAAAAATGCATAGGTCTTTTACCAAATTTTCCAGTAAAGGTAATAGAGAGTAAATCTAGCAAGCCATTGATGAA
Source organism: uncultured Saprospiraceae bacterium (assembly GCA_937924805.1). Lineage (GTDB taxonomy): Bacteria > Bacteroidota > Bacteroidia > Chitinophagales > Saprospiraceae > JAHDDO01. The sequence goes on along the minus strand of CALDTZ010000025.1, from coordinate 9,336 downwards.
TCTTTCTATTCCAAATTTCGTAACACCATATTTTCGTGCTTGATGTTGCACCACTTTCTCTCCAATTTTGGTATATCCTTCCCATTTGGCTATGACCGGAATATATCGATGCATTTCTCCATAGACTTCAATGTTTTTGACCACCTTTTTCTTATACGCTTTCAGACCACAATTGAAATCATGGAGTTTTAGTTTAGATATTCTTCTCGCTGCCCAATTATAAAGTTTGCTTGGTAAATTTTTTGTAAATCGAGGGTCATACCGTTTCTTTTTCCACCCTGAAACTAAATCAAAATCATTTTCAGTAATCATTTGATATAATTCGGGTATTTCGTCAGGACTATCTTGCAAATCAGCATCCATAGTAATAATAACCTCACCATTCACCTCTCTGAAAGCGGTATTAAGAGCAGCAGATTTGCCATAGTTTCTAGCAAATTTAATGGCTCGTAAAGCGTCGTATTTTGTTTTTAAATCTTCAATAACAGCCCATGATTGATCGGTGCTGCCATCATCTACCATCCACACTTCATATTGATAGGTATGCTCAGACATAACCTTATCAATCCAAGCCATTAATTCTGGCAATGATTCTTCTTCATTTAATAAAGGAATAACAATGGATATATCCATGAACTAGTCTTTCTTGATAATGGCTGCAATAATCAATGTAAATACGGCTCCAATTACTAAACTCATAAAGTAAGAAGCTATAATTTTGCCAATAGAAAAATTAAAATTTGCATCATTCTCTATCTCTTCCGCAGCTTCTTCCATCAATTCTGAAACTTCTTCGTTTCCACCCATTAATTCTGCTAGTGTTTCCATAGATTCTACAGCTACTTCTTTGGTAACTTCAACAAGGTTTGGTTGCAAGAAATTATACTGTAAATATTGGAAAACCAACCAAATCCCGATTGCAACAGACATCATCGTGAAAATACTGATAAAAGCTTCTCCAAAAGAAAGGGTTCCACCATTGTTTCTTTTCGTCATGTTTCCAGTCATAACCATAAACACAATGACGATGATATAAAAACTGCTGCTTCCAAAGCTAATGTATGCTTTTGGCGCAAGCATACCCATAAGAAAAGAAAGGATGGCTAATAATCCTCCACAAAGAAGACCGTTTTTTAAAGCTGGATTGTCCATATTATTGGTTTATTTTTAGTTTGTTTTTGTAAATAATTGCTTTCACTTTTCCCTTGAAAGTTCGGTTAAGATACGGAGAGTTTTTACTTAAGGACTTATTTTCAGACGAGGTAAAGCTATATTCTGATAAAGGATCAAATATTGTTAAGTTTGCTTGTTCATTTTTGGCAATAACCGGAACATTCAATCCCAATACTTTATATGGGTTTATTGACAAACAAGGTATCCAATCTTCAAGATTCAAATGAGTTGTCAATTGTTCATTAAGTAATGGAAAAACTGTTTGTAATCCAATGGATCCAGGACTTGTTTCTGCGAATTCTCTATGTTTTAGCTCTTGTTCTAATGGCAAATGATTGGAACAGATGATATCAATCGTTTTGTCTTTTATCCCTTTAATAAGCGCCTTTTTATCTTCGTTACTCCGCAAAGGGGGAATAACTTTGTAGTTGGAATCAAAATTTAGAAGTGAATCATCTGTTTCAACTAAATATTGGTAGCCAACAGATGCAAATATCCGATCATCTTTTTTCTTACTTTTTTTAATTAATTGGTAAGATTCTGAGGTGGTAATCAAATGAACAAGCAATTTCGAATTTGCATATTGTTGAATTGATAAATCTCTACTTAATCCAATGGTTTCGTAGTTAGATGGGCTTCCTTGTAAACCTAATTGAATATTTATTTTCCCTTCATGCATTTGAGCATTGCCGGATAAAGCACAATCAAGTGGACAATTGATGATTAAACCATCAAATGCTTTGACATATTCTAAGCCTCGCAACAATACACCAGCATCGGTAATTCCCTTGATTCCAGAAGAAAAGGCGATGGCACCAGATTTGTGCATATCATAGAGTTCGGCTAAGTCTTGGCCTTTATTTTGTTTGGTTACAGACCCAATGGGTAGGATCTCAATGGATTCATTTTGAGATTGGTTTTTTAAAAACTGAATATTGGTTTGATTGTCGGATACTGGATTTAAGTTGGGCATTGGAGCAATATGGGTAAATCCACCAGCATTCGCACCTGCAATAATTGAAGCTTTACTTTCTCTTTGTTCAAATCCTGGAATTCCACAATGGGTACCTATGTCTAGCCAGCCTGCAGATACATAACCACCTTCAATTACTTTTTTTGCATCACACGAAATGGCACTTTTTGAAATTTTTTGAATCACCCCTTTATCAATCAGAATATTAATCGTCTGTAAATGAAGACGATGAGGTGGATGCATTAGTGTAACCTTTTTAAGTAATACTTTCATGTATTTTTGAGGTTATAAAAGTAAATTATCCTTTCCAAAATCGAAGGATTAAACCTTCAATAGCAAAGAATAATAATGCGAATATAAGACACCATTTCCAAAGAAATATTCCCTGCTCTCTTTCTTTAATAATTTGAGAAATATTCGCTTCAGATTCAGCAGCAATGATACTTACAGAATCACCATATTTTTCTTTTAACTCACTTTTTGAATAGTTGGTTAAATCAGATTCTTTTCGATTGAAATTATACGCGATTCTTTTGGATAATATACCATCTGCTTTGATGTCATAAAATCCGGCATTTTCAATCATATTAACCATATTAATTTGGCTAAAGTTGCCAATATTTTGTTGCTGAGGAATAAATTCTTCTTTCCCTTGAACTTTGAATAATACTTCATTTTGATCGGTATTATTTTTAACCTTAATCGAGACATCCTCACCAATGGTATATGAAAGTCTATTTTTTTGAGCTTGAGCCAATGACATTTTATACAACATCGGGACAAAAATTTCTGCATTAACAACAAGCTCATTGATTGTCTTATCAAGGGGGGCAGTACAGACGTAGAGTTGTCCTTCTCCTCGTAAATATTTGTATAGATAAGTAGATCCATCTCTATAATTGAGCAGTTTTTCTCCTGATGTCGAAGAAAATTCTGAAAATTCGTAGTTACCAGTTGTTTTAGGTAAAATGAGGTTGTTGCTAATTCGATTAAATACTTTGTTAAAAATAAACTCATCTGTATTTACAGCAAGCACTTCCCGATCCGTTTCAGTCCATTGCTTAATTGTATTCGCATTTAGACTTCTAAATAGATTATTGTATTGATCTTTGGTCCCATTTTTTGAAGGAAAAACTAAAACATTACCCCCTTTATTGACAAAATTGGTTAATTCAGAAATAAGTCCAGAACTTAAATTACTTAAATCGTCAAGTATTATCAAGCTATAACTTCCAAAAGCATTATAATCTACCTTATTACTATTTACAGATGCAAGATTCAGTTCATTCACGCTACTAAATAAAGCACTCAAATATTTGTTTGATCCACGATCTGATAAATGCAAAACCTTAGCATTTTCCTCTATATATATATTCATATAGTATTGATCGTCAAATTGAATAGGATAGTCATCAATCTCTAATACTAAATCATGATTCCCAGGTTTGAGAAAAGAAAGTTGGATGGTATCTAGAATACTTTGACCTGCCTTGATACTAATGGTACCTGCTGGTTTTTTTTGTCCATTTTGAGTAAGATTAAGCCGAACGTTGTCTTGATCTTCCGCTCCATAATTGTGTAACCTAATAATCAATTGATTGGTTTGATTTAATAGCGGTGTTGGAGATAAAAGGTGGCAGCTATCAATACTAATATTGTTTTCCTGAACCGTTTGAAAAGGGATCAAACGAAGAGTATAACTAGTATCCATGATATTTGGAAAGTTCGTTATGTTTTTTTGGAAATCGGATAAGAAATAAAAACTCTTAGATTCTTGAGCTCCTTTAAAGGTTTGAATTTGCCTTTGGAGAATTACATCTAAGTTTTTAACCGAAGGTGTTATGTTTATTTCTTCTATATTTTCAATCGCATCTTCTTTGGTTAATATTTTACTGCTGATGCCATTAAAATCATGAGAAAGTAGTTGGAAGCGATCCGTTTCACTATATGCTTGAATAATTTGTTCTGCACGTTGTTTTGCCTTGTCAATCAATGGAATGTCTCGACTCAACCCTTGCATACTATACGAGTTGTCAACAAAAATACTGACTAATTTTTTGTCGAAATTTTTCTTTTTATTAGCAAGATATGGCTGTGCAAATGCAAAAACTAAAGCAGCAATCGCCAAGAGTCGCATAAGGAGTACTAGTAGGTTTCTTAGCTTTCGATTAGCGTTTCGTTCATCTTTCAATTCCTTTAAGAATTTCACATTGGTGAAGTATACTTTTTTGTACCTTCTAAAATGAAATAAATGTAAAATTATGGGGATGGCTAAGGCTAACAATGCCCATAAAAAGGATGGATGTAAAAATTGCATATTGGGTGTAAAACTACGATTTTGAAAACGTTAAGTTTGGATAGATATAAAAAAAAATAATTTGTACATCTATTTCTACGTTTACCTTAACGTACAAGCTCGATAATAATTGAGTAAAACAATAAAATTTATCTAATAAGTGTAAGGTCACCAGTTCTAATTTCACGATTTCCATCTGCCCATTCTAAATCGACCATAAAAACATAAACTCCTTGTGGACAATCCTTATTATTAAATGTACCATCCCATCCGGCATTTCCATTACTTAATAATTGATCTTTGGATTGGAAAACAGTATTTCCCCAACGATCATAAATTTCAAAATGATGAATCGTTTTTAATGCAGCATTTCCTTGAATGGAAAAAAGTTGATTCTCATTTGAACTTGTAGGATTAAAAATATTTGGAATAAAAACATTAAAGTCTTTTTCAACATTTATAGTAATTGAATACATAGAAGTACATCCCATACTGTCTTGTACGGTAATCGAATATGTGCCTGTGTTAATTGGAGTGATGATAGGGTTTAAGCAATCAGTACATGAAAAGTTTTCATGGGTTTCCCAATCAATATTCAAGTTAGTATTGTCTATTCTATTCGTTTTAATATCGATCGAAACGGATTCTCCAAATAACAAATCGTACACGGACTGACCAGAAAGCTCGAGTGGAGTAATATAAGGAAGATAAAAGCTAGTATCCTTACTGCAGCCATATTTGTCAAAAACGACTATCGTGTGCAACCCAGTATCAATTGTGATCGGAAGAGTAATTTCGTTGTCATCTAAAAATAACTGAAAAGGTGGTTCAACCCCAGAAAGAAAGGCTTCGGTAATAGATCCAGTTGTACTGCCACAAAGAGGTAAGGTTAAAATGGGTGTAATGCTTGAGATTTGATTTTCGAAAAGATCTACCTGAAAAGTGGAATCTGTACTACATCCTTCTAAATTTGAGATAGCTACCGTAAAAATGCCAGGTTGTATTGTATTAAAACTGAAATCATTGGATACAACAGTTCCATTTTGGTCTGACCATTCGATGGTCGTAATCGTACCTAAATTGTCAACCAAAAGGTTTGCGGTATCATCCAAACAATCAATTGTATCTAGTGTTAAGTTTAGCATTGGATAAACCCTGTTATCAAGAATATTAATCGAATCAGTATGTACAATACAATTGTAGTCTGAATCATACAACGATAAATAATACCAACCGCCAACATCGGTTAAGGAACCTTCTGTATAAGCTTCTCCATTTTCGGTCACTATCGTTGAAGAATATTCATTAGGGAATGATGGATTCGTCGAGAAGTCGATGATGATGCCATTATTTGTGCAATTGATGTCTTCAGCATTAAGTAGATAGAATGAAGAAAACGCTGGTAAAGTGATTGTAAAATCGATAATATCCGCACATCCATATTGATTTGTAATGGTTATACTGTAATCATCAGGGACAAGATTCATTGCCACTTCATCAGTAAAACTTGCCACATTTGGTGACCATTCAATATTGTAATTTGAAACTGGAGTAAGATCTTGAATAATACATTGATAGGTATTACACTGAACATCTTTCTCAATTATATAGTCGAAAACGGGCAATGCCGTTTGATCTAGAATTTCAACGGGTAGAGTTGTTGTCAAGCAAGGATTCGCTAATTCGGTCACTTCAATGGAATATTTTCCAGGAGTAAAAACGGTAAAAGGACCAAACCCTGTTTGTACTACATTTCCACTTAGTAACAAAGATACATTGACAGCTTGTGTGGATAAGTTGGAAATTGTTATCGTCGAAGAGCTTGGATCACAACCAATAAAAAGAGGATCAGCAACAACATCAAATGTTGGACTATTAAAGTTGCCATCAATGACCGACTGCATAGGATACTCACACCCCCAGCTATCAGTCAATGTACCGAAATATGTCCCAGGTGCAGACACAATAAGACTATCTGCGGAGGTAGAGCCTTCAATGTTTCCTGAAGCATTATCCCAATTGTATTGGAACGAAATATCATCATATGCAGTAGAAATGAAGGTATGAATTGTGTCGAGTGGGAAATCACAATCGACCATTCCATTTTCAACATCAATGGAAACATCACTCAAAAATATATTTATGGTATCGGTAGCAAAACAGTTTGTTCCAAAAAAAATATCATCAATGGCAAAGTCATTCCCACCTTCATTTGTATTTTGGTTGGTAATACAAATTTCGGCTGTCGACGGTATTGAAGGAGGAGTCCAGCTTGCTTGGAAGTCAATCCATCCAAGACATAAAAAACCAAAAAGGGGACCTACTAATGGGAAGTCATTACCAATTAAAACACCATTTACAGAAAACTGCAGCTCTGCTAAATTTTGCGTTGCTAGTGCTTGGGCTTTTGCCATAAATGTATATTCTACATTTGGAATTGTATTGATTGTTTGACACCAAATTCGATCAGCCGAATTTCCAGATCCATTTATCACCATAATATTACCCCCATCATCTGCCATACATTCTGCAAAAGCTGGGTGGATATTTCCGGGATTTGTGGTTATGGTATAGCGACCAGAAATTAAATCTTGGGTATTTCCATCAAATGTATAATCGGAAGAAAACCCAATATTGCCATCTTCAAAACTGCCATTTACTAATGAATTTGTAATTGTTTGAGATATGACATCCACAAAAATTTCTGTATTTGAATTGAAATTTTGATTAATGGATAGTGCATTAGGTTCAAAAACACCACTTTGATCAGACCATTGCACAGAAGAAAAGTTTCCAGACACGTTTGCATCGATGGTCAATGAACTTGGTTCACAGATACTTATATCATTTGGTAAAGTGATATTAATATCACACTGGCTTAGTCCCAAAAAAGAAAAGGATATAAGCAAGACAAATGATAATACGATGTCTAGGTATTTCATTGTTTCTCTTGATTAAGGTGGTTTGTTAGCAAAGGTAAAGATAAAGTATTGTTATATTCGAAGCTATTAAAAGCGAATATTAATGAAGACATTCAGCAGTGTAACGAGTATGATTTTGGTGTTTATATGTACATTGGGCTACAGCCAAATAGAAAAAGAGCATCTTGAAGCGCTTCAAATACGGAATATTGGTCCAGCTGGGATGAGTGGACGGGTAACAGCTATTGATGTGGACTTAACAAATAGTGAAAACATCTATATTGGATCAGCTTCTGGTGGGGTTTGGAAATCCACCAATGCCGGAACGACATGGGATCCGATTTTTGATGACCAAGCGACTCTGTCTATTGGATCAATTAAAATTAATCAATCAAATCCAGATGAGATTTGGGTTGGAACGGGTGAGGGTAACCCAAGAAATTCACACAATAGTGGCAAAGGTATCTATCGAACACTAGATGGTGGTTTGACTTGGAAATGTATGGGTTTAGAAGAAACCAAAATTATCCATCGAATCCATATCGATCCTCAAAATCCAGATATCATATTTGCTGGAGCAATGGGTTCAGCTTGGGGGAAATCTAAAGATAGAGGGTTGTATAAAACGATAGACAGTGGTAAAACGTGGGAAAAGATTTTATTTATTAATAATGAAACAGGTGTAGCGGATATGGTTGTCGATCCAAGCAACCCAAATAAAATCTTTGTTGCCATGTGGGAGTTTGGTCGAAAACCTTGGACGTTTAATTCGGGTGGTAAAGGGTCAGGTGTATATCGGACGATTGACGGGGGTGAATCTTGGGTAAACCTATCTGAAGAGGAAAAAGGCTTTCCATCTAAAACACTTGGGCGGACAGGTTTGGCAATATCGAAATCAAATCCCGAAGTGATGTATGCGCTCGCTGAAACAGAAAAATTGGGCTTATATCGTAGTAATGATGGTGGCTATAATTGGGCGCTTCAATCAGATGAAAATGTAGGAAATCGTCCTTTTTATTATGCTGAAATTTATGTTGATCCAGCGAATGAAAATCGAATTTTTAATCTTTGGTCTTATGTGTCGAAGTCGGAAGATGGAGGAAAAACATTCAAAACGATTATGGATTATGGAAATGATATCCATCCTGATCATCATGCATTTTGGATACATCCAGAAAACCCTAATTATTTAATTGATGGAAATGATGGGGGGCTAAATTTTAGTTACGATGGTGGCGATCATTGGCGTTTTGTAACTAATCTACCTATTGGACAGTTTTATCATATTAATGTAGATCAAGGTTATCCATTTAATATTTACGGAGGTATGCAAGATAATGGCTCTTGGGTCGGTCCGGCTTTTGCGCTAAAACGAGGGGGTATAACCAATGCAGATTGGCAAGAGATTTATTTTGGTGATGGCTTTGATGTGGTCCCAGATCCGAATAATAATCGGTTTGGTTATGCGATGTCGCAGCAAGGTAATGTGGCGTACTACGATCGTGAAACGGGGAAAACCATGCCTATTCAACCTACTCGAAAAGATACGACTGAATTGAGATTTAATTGGAATGCTCCGATTGCTGTAGATCCTTTTAACCCTAAGGGTGTTTATTTTGGCTCTCAGTATTTGCATTATTCACCAGATAATGGGCGAAGTTGGGAACGATTATCTAATGACTTAACGACCAATGATAAGACCAAACAAGAAGAATCACTGAAGAGTGGTGGATTGACGATGGATGTTACCGGTGCTGAAAATTATACAACCACCTTAGCAATAACTCCTAGTCATTTTGATGAAAATACAATTTGGGTCGGTACGGATGATGGACGATTACACCGTACCAAAAGTAAAGGGAAAGATTGGGTAGATTTAACGGGAAAGCTTCCTGGTTGTCCAAAGAATGCCTGGATTCCTCAAATTGTTTTGTCAGATTTGAATGAAGAAGAAGCCTTTGTAGTGGTAAATA
>CALDTZ010000024.1 GCA_937924805.1 uncultured Saprospiraceae bacterium | reverse complement strand
GTATCACCCCGCAGAAAATTCTATGCGTGATGATATCATCAAGCGTGCCGCCGCTGCTGAAATGCCTGTTTTGGTTATACTTAGTGATGTACCGACTTTTGGCTATCGCCCACGAGATATACGAAATGGTCTGGCAATGCCGCCGAAGATGACTTTTAAAAACATGGTGGAAGTCGTCAAACACCCAAATTGGGCATTGCGTACCTTGTATCACGGTCAACCAAGTTTTAAGACTTTGACACCGTATACACCCAAAGGATTGAGTATGTCTCAGCTCGGAAAATTTATGGATGTAACTTTTTCAGGTCGCTTGAATGAAGAAAAAATAAAACCTATCCGTGATATGTGGAAAGGGAAATTAGTATTGAAAGGTGTAGCTAATGAAATGGATGCAGAAAAGGCCGTTAAATTAGGTCTGGATGGCATTATCGTTTCCAATCATGGTGGTAGACAATTAGACGCTGGTGAGAGTACGATTAAACCCTTAGTACGGATCGCAGAAAAATATGGCGACCAAATCAAGGTTATGATGGATAGCGGTATTCGATCGGGACCTGATATTGCTTGCAGTATGGCTTCGGGTGCGGCATTTACCTTTTTAGGTCGAGCCTTTATGTATGGCGTTGCAGCTTTGGGCAATCAAGGAGGTGACCATACGATCTCTATTCTAAAGACACAGTTACAGCAGGTTATGGAACAGATTTGTTGTGAAACAACGGGAGAGTTTCCGACCTTTTTGAAGAAATAAAGTCGAGTGTTGATTCTTTTATATGGACGATGATAAGATTTAAGCAAGGATTTGATATTTTTTGGATAAACTCATCTTCCAAAAGGTACTAAATTGAGCATTACAATAATTAAAATCAAAATCACTTTTTTTATGCAAGCCGTATAGGCTAATTAAACAAGACTTAATTATTAATTAAAAACTTATTTTCAAAACACTTACAAAAATACACTATGAAAAAAATATTTACATTTTTGACTTTTGTCTTAATGACAAATACAATTCTTTTAGGGCAATGTCCTGACACAGCTACTCCAAATCCGAATAACAAATTTTTTAACATGGATTATGCTTTAGAGGTTGATAGAGATGCAGCTTTGGAAGGACTCGAATCTATCACCTATCCTGCAGGGCCAGGATGTGACTGCGGGGCAACAACTACGATAGCTAATGCCGATCATCTATTTCAAGGACCTATTGGTGCAGATGACCGATATAGAATTCGTGCTGTTTCAGATACTATCACCTATTTTGGTGGTGTAAATGGAAGCTTTGAGGGCACTGTTACATTCAATTATACGGATGGGACTACTGAGACTTGTACCTATGAGGCAACTACAAGTACTTCTAATATAAATGAAATTTCTCCAGTATCAATATTCCCAAATCCAGTTAAGGATCAATTAACTCTTATTAACGGTGAGGGAGAGGTGATTATTTATAATGCTTTGGGACAAGTTGTAAAGCAATTGACAATAAACGCTAATCAAAATACTATTGAATTGTCTGAGCTGTTAAAAGGTCAATATTCTTTACGAGTACTTAAAGAAGATGGAACAATTATTACGAAGCAATTTTCAAAAGTGAATTAAGCTGTTGCTGCAAGTAATATTGCAATTTTGTTGTAAAAGTCAAATAGGTATTACACAACCTATTTTTAGAACAATGAAGTGATTTAACAACTAAGGTTAAAATAATATGCAATCGCTTGGAGTACAAATAGAAGTAAAATTTCATTTGCATAGCCGTAGCTATGGAGGTTAAATTTTATGAAGAGTTGTGCTTCAATGGGTTGCATAGGAAATTAACATTATGTTCTTAAACCACTTCAATACTTAATAAACACAAACCAAACTTACATTCTTAAACATAAAACGAATAGATATGAAAAAAATACTTACACTACTAATTTTTCTTTTTCTTTCAAGTGCAATGCTTTTCGGACAGTGCCCAGCTACCGCTAATGGTAATGGTAATGGTCGTACCTTTAATCTAAATTATGCAACAGCTAATGCTGCATCGACGGCTTTGGGGATGATCGCTTCTATTACGTTTCCTAACCAATCAAATGGGACAGTTACTATACTTGCTTCAGGGCTTGAATTAGCTAATAGTGGTATGAGAATTCGACCAATTCTTGGAAGTGCAGGTGTTTTTGGCGGACAGTCTCCGTTTACCGGTAGTATTACTATCAATCTCACGGCCGCTGCTGGTGGTGGGTCAATAACTTGTACTTTTATCGCTAACGCTTTACCCGTAGATTTAATATCTTTTAAAGGAATAAAGAATGACCGTCAAATCAATTTGATTTGGAAAACAGCTTCTGAAGTTAATAATGAAGGGTTTGAAATTCAAAAAAGTAACGATGGTGTCGTTTGGAATGTTTTCAAATTTGTAGAAGGTAGAGGAAATTCTTCAGTTTTAAATACCTATACATCTACTGATAGAGTACCTACTCAGGGATCAAACTACTATCGTCTAAAACAAATGGATTTTGATGGAAGGTTTGAATACTCAAAAACGGTTGTCGTTGACTTTAATAGTCGGTTACAGGAACTTTCGTTATTTCCAAATCCAGCAAAGAGTCAATTGACACTTGTCAATGGAGAAGGGAAAGCAACTATTTTCAATACTTTGGGTCAACCAATTAAACGTTTGTCTGTCAACGATAGTCAAACTGATATACAATTGACTGACTTATTAAGTGGTCAATATTATTTGCAAGTTGTTCGAGAAGATGGAACAATTGTTAATAAGAGCTTTTTGAAAGTAGATTAGTCATTTGATTGACAGGATAAAAAAAGATTTCCCTTTAAGGGGGAATAAATATAAAATGCTTCTTACTTCTAAATAACGTAAGAGGCATTTTTTTATTAAAATAATAGGAAGGAGTATCGCTGTTGTTACTTTTTAAATGATAAAATGAATAGATTATGAATATGAGGCTAGTTTTTGCAGTGTTGACTTTTATGGTTTGGTCTTCAAATACTCAGGCCCAACTAAATACTGAAAAAACTAATATCGTATTTATTCTCTGTGACGATTTAGGTATTGGAGATGTACAGTGTATGGCTCCGGCAACAAGTAAAATCAAAACACCACATATAGATCAATTGGCTAGTGAAGGAATGATATTTACTGATGCACATTCTGGGTCATCGGTTTGTACACCGACGCGTTATGGGATTATGACAGGACGTTATAGCTGGCGTACAAAACTACAGAGAGGAGTAGTGCAAGGACATGCACCTAATTTAATATTGGAGGATCGACCAACTATTGCTAATTTTCTCAGAGATCAAGGGTATCATACGGCTATTTTAGGAAAATGGCATCTAAACTTTCAATATATAGACCCAATTACAAAAGAGGTAATTCAGAAAAAATCAAAGAAGTCAAAAAAATCAAAGAAAGGGTTACCCCCTGTAGGTGCAACAATACCTGACGGACCTATCCAACGTGGATTTGATTATTACCATGGATTTCATCATGCAGGTGACATGAAAGCAGTTATAGAAAACGAAGCGGTTATTTTACATGAAGACGAAATCAATATGTTACCTAGATTGACTGATAAATCTGTAGAGTATATTAATACACAGGCCAAAAATAAAGATGGAAAACCTTTTTTCCTATATGTACCATTAGGCTCTCCACATACTCCAATATTACCTACAGAAGAATGGCAAGGCAGAAGCGGAATGGGAGATTATGC
>CALDTZ010000023.1 GCA_937924805.1 uncultured Saprospiraceae bacterium | reverse complement strand
TGATGATTGCGACTTAATTTTATTAGATGAAGAAAATCCATTACAGTCAAAAATTGAAATTGTTGCTAAGCCTAAAGGGAAGAGACCAAAATCATTGAGTCAATTATCGGGTGGTGAGAAGACTTTAACCGCTACAGCCTTGCTTTTTGCACTTTATCTTTTAAAGCCTGCACCATTTTGTATTTTAGATGAAGTAGATGCACCTTTGGATGATAGCAATATTGATAAGTTTACAAACTTAATTCGAAAGTTTTCTGACAACTCTCAATTCATAATTATCACACACAACAAAGCTACAATGGAGCAAGTAGATGTGCTATATGGAGTGTATATGCAAGAAGTGGGTGTATCAGAGTTGTCTGCTGTTGATTTTAGAGATAAAACCTTTGGCTCTAAAATGGCACAATTAACGACCAAATAAAGTTTTATTTTCTTTTTTTGTATACAAGTTTATCGCCCGATGCTGTTGTCATTATCAATTGATCTTTCATTACCTCAGCCCGATGTATTTGAGCTATTTGCCTAAATAAATCCTGTTCTATATGATCTGCTGGACAGCCAATCATAGTGCTATTTGATTTTGAAATATCAAAAGATAAGCTATTTTGTTCATTCCCAATAAGTGTAATAATATTGACCATAGTATTACAGCCTGATTTTAAAGCTACTTTATCATCCGCAAATTTTATAGAGCTTTTGAAAGAAGAAACATCTCTTCGACCCATTTCAAGAAGTTTCCAAGTTCCTTGTAGGTTATCAATTGTGGTGAATGGTTTTTCAGGTTTTTGATCGACCTCTGGTGTTGGCTTTTCAACCGGTTTTTCTAAAGTTGTAAGATCTATTTCTTCACCCTTTTTCCATTTGCAACTACAACAAGCTGAAAAAAGAATAATAACGCCAACCAAAACAGTAATTCCAATCGCTTTCATAACTATATTTTCTAATGTAAAGTTAATAGATATTTGCGATTCATTCAAAACACTATTTTATAAGATAATATACTTTTTTACCGTCCTCTGTCGATGCTAGCGGAATTCCTTTATCTGTCATGCATTTTTGAATGACACCATTTGCGGTATATAGCTGATTTGCTGGGTTAGAACCCGGTATTTCACCATTATTTTTTACTATAAAGACGGATTGATCGTTTATTGTTATTTGAGTGATTACACTTTTCAAATCATTCTTTAATGTCCATTTTTCAATTTGAATGTCTTCGTTTTTAAGTTGACTTTCAACTTTAGATGGTTTAATATTTAAAAGTTCAAAAGTTTCAAATATTGGGTATTCACAAACGATATTTGAAGTTGATAACTCTTTATTAGTTCCTTGGTGGATGTTTAAATTTATTAGAGCTAAATTTTCAATTCTGTTGTCTCCAGATTCACTAAGTGATTTTAATTTTTTAACAGGATTAGGTGTTTCTGCTTTGAGATGTAATTGAATAATTGCTTCGGTCAATAATAACTGTGGAAAGTCTTCAAAGTCAATGTTTGATCTTTTACTGGCTAATAAGCCCAGCGCCTCATGATATTGCCTATTTAGAGCAAAACTTATGGCAAAATTATTAACCGTTGAACTGTTTAACGGATTTAATTCAATTGCTTTTGAGAAAAGTGATTGTGCTTTTTCAATACAATCCAAACGCAAACTCATTTCTTCTGCATTTAAATCTTTTGAATCACCCGTTTTCTTAGCTTTCTTCAATCGTTCGTCTGTCGAAATTTCGATTGGATACACATATGGATCAAGGTTTTGAGTTGTTAAGTTTATAGCTTGTAATAGATAGTTTACTCCCATGTTATTTATGAGTTCAATACTATTATATTTACTATGAACCATTTCAAAACATTGATTACTTAAGGCAAACTCACCCATAATACTTAATTCAGTTCCAGCATCAAATACGGCAATCAAATTGTCTACTTCTTTTTGAACCTCTACTGCAGATTGGTTCCTTATACTTAGTGCAGGGTAGTTTGATAATTGGGAATCTGTCAAATCATATGCACTATATAATCTATCTAAAATACCTGGGAATACTTTGTGTATTTTGTACCCTGCTGCAAATGCACCAAATGCTCCAGTAACATCTGCTTCTCTTTCTTTTGCTTTGAGTAAATGCTTATCTTTTTGGTCACCTATTTTATCGTAAGCTAAAAAGCTTGTATTATGATCATGATCTAAGTGTTTTTGGAATGCATGTGTTAATTCATGACCCAAGATAAAAGCAAGAGCATCGTTGCTATATTCACCAAAAGACTGACAAACTTCAATCGCTTTTTGTTCAATTTTAATTCGATTAGAACCAGGATAATAAGCGGCAACAAAGGTTTCACTATCTACAACTTCAACAGTTGGCATCTCAATTCTTGTATCTCCAAGTTTTATATAAAGTTGTTTTACAATATTTGCTACATCATCATTTGTATTTGAAAAACAGACAATAGGAGCGAGGGCTAAGGTAATGGTGATCATCAAAGCTTTCATAGTAATACGTTTGTTTTGTTATTGTATCTGGTTTACATTATCGTTAAAAAGCCTTTAGCAAAGTCGTGGTATTTGTGGCCAGGATCAATTGAAATTTTAGTGATTAATTTTTTTGCTTCTTCTGCATCTACTTGTAAGTGAGATAAGGCTAATTCATATTCAGCTTCTTGCTTCAGTTTGGTATCAATATTTGGAGATGCAAGGAAGTTATTATATCCTTTAATAGCTGTTGCATAATCTCCATTATTTAAATTTGCTTTTGCATAATGATACAGTGCTGCTTGAAAATCAGCAATTGGTTCTGGGTATCGATCGATGTATTTAAACAAAGATTTTTTCGCATCTAACCATTTACTTTTTTTAAATGAAATAAGACCCATAGATAAAGTATCAACTCTATACTGTTCAGCTAATTTTATTGCCTCCACTTCTTCAGGGGATAATTCATTATTCGATATTGAATCTGTTGGGTTTGCAAATCCAGCGACCCCGATATTATCTAAGTTGTCATTTACAAAAATACTTTCTGAAGTGTAATTGTCAGCTAAAACTTTATCAGCATCGAATCCATTTGATTTTGTTGATTGGAAAAAATAAAAAGCTCCAGCAAATAGTAAAAGGGACGCGGCAATGAGAGGCATCCTTGACCTCGATTTTGTTGAATTATTCATAATTATAGTTTTTTGATTAGCAGTTTTATTCGTTTTGTTTATTATTTCTCTAGCAATATTTTTTATCTCTTTTTTTTTCGACGAAACGATTCCTTGAACCAAATCTTGGTACATTTTAAAATCTTCACGAAAAGAAATATCATTTTTTAACTGAGTTTCAAAATCTTTTTGTTCTACCTCACTCAATTGTTTTGAGGTGTATTGGTCAAAAAGGTTTACTTTATCTTCAAAATTTTTCATAATCTCTTTTTATGATTTGATGACTAATTTTCTTAGTGCATTTAGACATCGATTCTTTTTTACTCGAACAAATTGACTCGTATAGTTCATTTCGATCGCTATATTTTTTAATTTTTCTTTATTGAAATAATATTTTTTCAATAAAAGTTTGCAATCTAGTCCTAGCGTTTCCAATGCTTTAATTACTTTTTCAATTTCTTCCGATGATTTTTTTTCATCTTCAAAATCAATAAGATAATCACCAGTTAGTGTATCGTTTTCAAATTCGTTATCACTTACTTCAATTTTTTTCTTTCGTAAATGATTCATCCACGAAAATTTACAGATGCTAAAAAAGTAAGTTGATATAGATGCTTGTTCGTTAAACTTATCATTGTTGATATTTTCGATCAATTTTACACATGCATCTGAGAAGAGATCTTCAGCATCTTCAATGGTACCTCTGTTGTTAAGAATGTACTGTTTTACTTGATGAAACGAAGCTTTGTGTAATTTTTCAATGGATTTGTTTACGTTAATTTTAAAATCTTCGGAATTTAAATTCGGCATAGGAAGTGAAAAATGTATTTTAGTCCTTAAATTCAAGGATATTAATTGTTAACTAATTTCTAGGGTTGAAAAATACTACATATTTTTTATTAATTATCGGTCTACTTTTTATTTCATTAGGCTTGTTTGCTTCTTATGTAAATATTAATTATCAATGGATACACCAATATGATGGTAAAACTGGTGATACAAACACGTGTTTAATAGAAAATAGCCTCGGCCAAATTGTTTCAATCGGGTACACTGAAAATATTAAATTTAAACGTAAAGATATTCTCGTTAATGTTTTAACTAAGGAAGGGGAATTGGTTTTAGAAAAAAACGTGGGAGGCTTAGAAGATGAACAACTTTTTGATATCGTTGAGCATAAAAATGGTTATGTAGGGGTTGGAACTGCGGGCATTGAAAATATGTATCCCTGGCTTGTCTTTTTTGATCAACAATTTAATATTTTAAGTGACCAAACATTTTCCAATTATCAAGGAGGAAGATTTAATAAAATAATCATTGACAATAATAAATTAATTTGTATCGGACATAATGGTAGTAAAGGGCTTGTAATCAAAACTTCGATCGTAGGTGAAGTCGAAGAAGCATTAATCCTGCCAAAAGAAGGTGAAATAGTGGACGGAGTGATTCGTAAAGATGATTTGTTTATTTTGTCAAATAGATGTATTGATTGTTTTTCAGCTAAAAAAGTAGAATCGCTGCTATCTAAATTACCAGCCGTCGATTTTTCGAAAAAATTGGAAACAAATCTATTGCCTTTTGAAGCAATAGAAATTGGAAAAAGTATTCAGCTCTTTAATGGCAACTTTATAATAGGGGGCTTAATCTTTGACCCAAGACTTAATATTCAAGCTTCTGTCTTAGCCTATGATTTTGATAATGATAAAAATGTAAGGTCTGCCAATTTTGGTAAAAACTGGGAAGATGAATTAATAGGTATTGAACTTTTAGATAATAATAAAATCTCTCTGTATGGCAAGTCTCTTTCTGATCCAGACTCGAGAAAAAGGAGAGAAACCTACAAAGCATGGAAAGTTGATTTAGATGATCAATTTTTAATTACCAATGAAGTCTATTTTGGGGATGGGAAATTTGGAACATTTAATGATATGATAATAACACTAGATGGGACAGCTTGTCTTGTTGGGTCAAATGAAGATTTACCCATTATTATTAATATTGGGAAAATGGTTGAAGATGGAAACAAAACTTCTTTAAACGGATTGATCTTAAAAGAAAGTTATTACGAAGAGGTGGTTAAAGATGACATTTTAAATCCTAACGAAGTTATAGAGCTAAATCTTGTTATCGCAAATAATTCTGATGAACAAAAGCCAAAGTTTAAATTAGACTTAAAAGTAGAATCTATCGGCCAAAACTTGGTGGATATTCCTCCTTATGTAATTGTCCCAAAAATTAAACCGCATGATTCACATTTGGTAACGATTCCAATAAAAGGAATTCAATTAGAAGATGGTTCAATCACATTAAAAACGTCGATCGGAGAAACAGTTTTTCTTGAGCAAAAATTTATTACCAAGGCGATTCGAGAAACAAAATTAGAGTTTGTTGAGTCTATGACTTTATCATATATAGATACATTACAGTATCAGCCAGTGGCTAAAATTGATGTATCTATAAAAAACATTGGGAATCGATCCTTTTTAGACGGTAAAGCAAAGCTGCTTCAAATCTCTGATTTTGATGTTTTATCGAATGATATTGTATCTATGACATTGGAGCCTAATGGTAGTTCAATGATTAGTTACGAAGTTAAATTGTCAAATCCAGAATCTAATGAACTTCTATTTTCATTACTCTTAACGGATGACGATGGATTTTTAAAAAGAAAACAGTTCGGTGTTTCAATCGTCGAGATTAATAAGGAATTGGCTATTATGAAGGCGAAAGTTGAAGAAAGAAAGCTCGAAGAGAATCGAAAAAAAGATATGATTGGTTTAGTCAAATTAAGCCAAATTGCAACTTCTTTAAATATAGAGGGGAAACCTTACCTTCCAGAAAAATTACCTGAAATTGAGCGAGTAACAAAAGTTAATGTTGAAGAAATATTTAGTGATTTACGTATTCATTGGGAAGGGGTGCAAGGCAGAGACTATGTAGTTACAAAACATGAAAAAGCGTCAATCGAAGTTTCAATAGAAAATTTAAATCCTTTGATAGACAGTTTCCAGCTTTTATTTAATACCAAACCCATTAAAAAATGTAAAAATTTAGTGAAGGATAGTTATAACGAAAATGTTTTTGAATCAAAATTTGGTCTTTCTACCTTCGTTAGTTCAGAAATGTTTTTGCTTGACGGTCGTAATACATTTTCATTTAAGTTTTATATAAATGGAAATGCCTTTGAGGTTGATGACACTTTTACTTATCAGTTTGAAGAAGAGAAAGGGACCTTACATTTAGTATCTATTGGAGTTCCTGATCTCATTGGTGATAGCAAAGAAAGATTAAAATTTACAGCTAAAGATGCAAGTGATTTTATCAAGACTTTTAAATCCTCAACGGTTGTCGATGATTATGGTGAAATCAAGGAGTATTTATATAATGTAGATGAAAATACGACTCAAACAAGTATTATGAAGTTTATTAGAGAATTCGATCTTGAAGTAAATTCTTCGAAAGACTTACTTGTGTTTTATTTGTCATCTCATGGTTTTATTTCACAAAATAATGGTGAATTATACATTTCTACAAGTGATTATGATCATAAGTCTAAAGAATTTTCATGCATTAATTTTCAAGATGTAATCTTATTAAAATTACTAAATATTTCCTGCTCAAAATTGTTGCTACTTGACGTTTGTCATAGTGGTGCCATAATTAATGAATCAGGTGATGAAGGTGTTTCTGAAGAGTCAAAAAAGATAAACCAATTTCTTCAAAAGAAAGTTGAATCAGACCAACAATTATATATGGTTTCATCCTCAAATGCTGGGCAATACTCTTATGAATTTGAAAGTCTTCAAAATTCAGCCTTTATGAAAGCAATTACAGAATCAATAGAGAATAAGTCATACAGTGCCTGCAGTCTTGGAGAAATTTTACCTGATCAAAATGATGATGGGGTGCTTAATCTTTCTGAAATGATTAAGTTTATATCTACTAGGGTGCCATGTATTGTTAAGTCAGAAAAAAAGGATGCGAAACAACATCCATTAAGTAAGAAAGTCGTTAGAGATCTAAAATTATTTGATTATTTCTAAGACGTTTTTCACTCATTTTTCATTTTACTTAAATAAGCTTGATAACCTTTTTGTATTTTTTATACTAATGGATGAACCGTGTTTATAAGCACTTTTTTATTATTCATTAAACAGAAAATTATGAAAAATTTATTGCCAATATTATTCGTAGCGCTTTTTCACAATATTTCAATAGCGAATGGAGATCCAATAAAACCAATTGTCAATCAGTTAGTCGTTTTTGAGGTCGAAGATGATTATATCATGATTGAATATATGGAAGGGGTAGAACTTGATGAACGAAGACAAATTAATATTTTTAATGCAAAAGGTAAGCGTGTTTTTAAAACCAAAACATTAAGAAGAGAGAAGATAACAGAATTAAACATGCATCAGATGAGACCAGGTAAATATATTATCGAGACAAAAGTGGGTAACAAAATCTATAGGAAAAAATATACAAAATATTAAATTGAGAGAAGTGGCTATTCTTCATAAATAAAACATTGCATTACCCCAAAAAATATTTATAAGCATAGGATGGTCACTTTTCCTATTTTAATAGTGATAAACGACAAATTGTAATGATTGATTATTGTATAAAATTATGTAAATTCATAGTGCAAATACATTCAATCAATTATGAGATTAAAGCTTGTTCTAGGCTTCTTAATTTGTATTCCTTTTTTTAGCTGGTCACAACAACTACCATTGTTTACCCAATATAGCGAGTATCAGGGGATTATTAACCCTGCTTCCGTTAATTATGACTTCTTTCAAGATGGATATGAGTTATCGTTCGGAACATCTGTACGTGAACAATGGCAAGCAATACCCACATCCCCAAAAACACAAATTGTAAGAGGAGAGTACATACATGAAACACGAAACAAATTTAATTTGCTTGGAGGTGGTTATATAATTAATGACCAAGTGGGGCATGTCAGTACAACAGGGATTTATGGAAGA
Organism: uncultured Saprospiraceae bacterium; assembly: GCA_937924805.1. GTDB lineage: Bacteria > Bacteroidota > Bacteroidia > Chitinophagales > Saprospiraceae > JAHDDO01. The sequence goes on along the minus strand of CALDTZ010000023.1, from coordinate 10,935 downwards.
CTAGCTTCAGTGTATACTTTAGATAGCGGCTGGGGAGCAAGCCTTTTAAATGGCGGGTTTTCTGTTGGATTATTGGGTGGTGCGGTTCAATACAGAATTGACACCGAAAAATTACGAACGATTGATGAAAGCGAAGATCCTAGACTCAATGAAGGGGTCAGTATTTGGCGTCCAGATTTTGGAGTAGGAATTAGTTTCTATAGAAGAATTGGCAGAGGTAGATGGTATGATTATGTATTTGCTGGAATTTCAATTCCTCAGTTGTTAGGACCTAATGTCGAATTTGAATCTGTAAATGGAGGTAGGTTTAAAATAGATAGGGTACCTCATTATTATGGTTCTTTATCTTACTATTTTACACTTGGAGATAATAAACATATTGAACTTTCAACTTGGTTTAGATATGTAAGGCATGTGCCAGTTAGTGTTGACATAGTAATAAAATATAAATTTTCAGAATTTATGTGGATTGGTGCTGGTTTAAATTCTGCAAGGCATTTTCATGCAGAATTTGGACTGAGTTTAGATGAAATATTAAGTAATAGTAATCGAATTAAATTAGCCTTTTCATATAACCCTTTAGGTCCAGGATATACTGCTCAATTTGGAAATACATTTGAAGTGAATTTATCTTATATGCTTGATAATTATTAATTGTATTCCACTTTACTTTTTCGATATTCATAAATATATGAACAGGATAAAAAAACTACTTCGATTCAGTTTATTTTTGATTTGCATGAATCCATTTATATCCATTGGACAAGCACCAACAGGCTTGTGTTCAGATGCTCCAATTCTATGTAATTTAAATGATTTAGATGGATACAGTGGAACAATGAGTGGCACCCTAACGGGTGGTCCAGCAACAATCTGTGTATCAGATACTCCAGATAATATGCATTGGTGGGCTTTTGTTGCTGGAGGTTCTATTGTAACGATTAACATTGTCAGTACAAATTGTACGACGGAAGGTGGTATGACTGGTGCTTCTTTTGGCGTTTATGAAGGCTGTGGATTTGAAACGTCAGAATGGTGTAGTTCAGAATGTGGTAGTAGTAGTTTTACAGAAAACATTTCCTTGACGGGACTAACTATCGGCCAATCATATTACTTATACATGAATGGGTGTAATGGAAGTGTTTGTGATTATATGTTTGACATCATTTCTAGTGGTGGGGTTGTACATCCTAATGATGGTTGTACAGGAGCATTGTTATTGGTTGATGACACTGGGTTAAATGGAAATACGAATATTTGTGCAACACCTGATTATGACGATTGCAGTAATGGAAACAATACCAATACCGTTTGGTATACATTCACAACTGGAGTTTCGGATAATGCGGCGTCCTTTAATATAACATCAAACGATGGAGGAATATCGAATTTTAATGCTGAATTATATTCTGATTGTGCCGGGTCTTTAATAGGAAGCAGCTGTAATAATGGAGATGGAATGCCAATCGAATTTAATTGTTTGTTCCCAAATACGACCTACTATCTTCAGATTGGAACAAATGCGATTGATGCATCGGCTAATTTTGATGTTATTCCAGATTTTTTTCAAACAACAGGATTTGATAATTGTAATGATCCAATGGTTTTGAGTCCACCCTCATGTGGTGTTACTCTTTCTGAAATTCAAAATATTGAAAATGAATGTCCTGAAATTACAGATTTAGGAACAAGTTGTCCATTTAGTTCAAACCCGACAGTTTGGTATTCTTTCAATATCCCAACGAATCAAGATGTTTTAAGTATTACAAATTTTTCTGGAGCTGGCTATGCATTATTTAACACCCAATGTCCATCAGGCTCTCCAGAAGGTGGAGACTGTTTTATGGTAGATAATGATTTTGCTGTAGTTGGAGGAAATACATATTATTTAGCGATAATGGGAAATGGTCTCAATGACTTTACTTTCGATTACTCTTATCATTACAATGGTGGTAATTGTAATACCGCTATTGATATTGGAGCTTTAGATTTTACTTGTATTCCTGTTTCATTTGGTGGAGTCTCAGAATCATGTACGAGTCCAATCTCAACAGGATGTATGTCTGGAATTTCTGGTCATTGGTTTACATTTAACCTGAATTCAAGTCTTGATTCAGAAATAGAAATCGTAGATGATAACGGCAATTCAAACTACGAAATTTATACAGGTAACAACTGTTCGACTATGAGTTTGGTTTCTGATTGCAGCTCTTCTTTTACGGCTATTTCATCGAATCAATATTGGGTTTTTATAAGTGAAATAAGTTCAATTAGCCTTACTTCATGCCCATGTGATATTTCTAATATTCTATCAACAACGCTTTGCCTTGATAATGATACAGATTCAAATCCTACGGATGATATCATTGAGTTATCACTTCAAGTCAATGGTCAAAATACAGGGGCAAATTATTCAATAAGTGTTAACAATGGTACGATAACACCTATGACAGGTGATTACAATAATTTATCCGTTTTTCAATTAGAACCAGGATCTGCAGGGGCTGGAACGGCCTTAATAACGTTAATAGATAATCAAGATCCAGGATGTATAAAAACTGTCTCTATTTCGGATCCTGGCACATGTTCTTTTAATTGTGGGATTATTTCTGCAGGGTTAACAAATGTTCAATGTAATAATAATCTAACTCCTGACGTCGAATCCGATGACTATATAACCTTCGAATTAAATCCAGATGGTTTCAATCTTTCAACCGTAAATATTTATAATGTTTCCGTACCTCTAGGTACTATATCACCTGTTAGTGCTTTTTATAACCAATCAACCGAATTTACTTTACAAACTGGTTCAGCCGGAGTAGGAAATATAGTAGTTACAATAGAGGACGAAGATCAAAATACTTGTCAGTTTGATGTTGAAGTGGCAGATCCTGGAGTTTGTTCAACAGATCCTGGAACTGGCCTAGATCCAATTTACAGTATTAATGTCAATTGTTTGGAGGTAAATAATAGTTGGTCCTTTGGTGGAACAGATGTTGATTATTCCAATTTTTCTATGCGACTCGATAATGGCAATACCCTAATTTGTGGTTCTACACTATCTAATGATATAGATGTTACTAACTCGTATGGTGGCACAGATGCTTGGGCGGTATTAACGAGTTTGAATGGTGATATCCTCTGGGAAAAGAATTATGGGGGATCAAGTAATGAAGAATTTTTTAAGTCATTACAAATGTCAAATGGAAATTTTCTCTTAGGTGGAACCACTAGATCGAACGATTTTGATGTCTCCATAAATAATGGGGCCGAAGATATATGGTTAGTTTCAGTAGATATGAGTGGAAATATTGTTTGGGAGTCTAGTTTTGGTGGATTAGGACCTAATGAATTTAGATCTATGTGTCTACTTAATAATGGGAATATAGCGATCATTGGTAGTGGCGATGAAATAACGAATGGAATGCAAGATGCAATTTTGATAGAGGTTGATATCAATGGAAATGAGTTATCATCGAATAACTTTGGTGGCACCAATGTTGAAATATTTACAGATATAATACAAAACAGTAACGATGAAATAATTCTATTAGGGAATACTGATTCGAATAATTTTGATGTTTCCAATAATTATGGGTTAGAAGATGTTTGGCTTGTTTGTATTGATGAACTTGGAAATATTAAATGGGAGCAAAATTATGGTGGCAGTGGTACGGACTTAGCCTATGATATTATGCTGCATTCAAATGGTGATTATTACATCTTAGGACATTCTGAGTCTGCAGATTTTGATTTTGGGAATAATTACGGTCAATCTGATATATTCGTCATGAGAGTCCAAGATGGAGGAGCGCTTGTTTGGGCACAGAATTATGGGAGTAGTGGTGTTGACGAAGCAAACAGTTCTCTAGTAGAGACTGAAGAGGGAATCCTTATTTCTGGATTAGTAAGTATAAATGATAATGATGTTTCAGATTATTTTGGTGGCGAATATGATGGTTGGCTTTGTTTGATAGAAGAGAATAGCAGTTTGATTTGGAATCAAAATTTTGGTGGTACTGGTCATGACCTCTTTACAAACTTGAGTGTATCAAGTAGTGGCAATTTATTTTTAACTGGATCTACGAGCTCTACTGATTTGAATCTTCAAAACGATCCAAGTAATGGTAGCCAAGATTTTTGGATGATAGAATTACAAGAGCAATGTCAACCTTTTATCACAACATGGGTAACAGGTAATCCTGGATTAAGCTGTAATTCTTGTGTTTTAATAAGAACAAATCCAGAAGATTATGTATACAATTATGATGTTGATTGGGAAAACGATGGAACGTATGATGATTTCGGTTTGGTTGGAGATGTACAAATGGATTACGGGGTTTCTGGAGAATTTGAAATAGCTATTCGAGGTACTTTCCCTCATTTAAACCATTCTAATGATAATGGTGACAATGATAAATTGATTAACGTAAATCAATGGGGACAAATTGAATGGGAATCAATGGCGTTAGCATTTAATCATTGTGATAATTTGACTCAAATTACGGCAATTGATGCCCCTGATTTGACAAATGTTACCGACATGTCGGGCATTTTTCAAAATGCGATCAATTTTAATACTGATTTAGCCAATTGGGGTGTTGAGAATGTAACGAATATGAATCGTGCATTTGCGAATGCAACCACTTTCAGTGGCAATATTATTAGTTGGAATACTACGAATGTGACTAATATGGATAGTATGTTTTTTAATGCAACTGATTTCAATTTTTTTATTGGGAATTGGGATGTTTCTGAGGTCACAAATATGAACTCCATGTTCTATAATGCATCAAGTTTTAATCAAAATATAGGTAACTGGAATGTTGAGAATGTAACTACTTTTGAAAGCATGTTTAATGGCGCATCGAGTTTCGATCAAAACCTTAACTTATGGGATGTTCGATCTGCCACCGATATGGAGGGTATGTTTAATTTTGCTGAAAATTTCAATCAAGATTTAAACAGTTGGGATGTTTCAAATGTGATTGATTTTAGAAGGATGTTTAGTAATGCAACAAACTTTGATTTTAGTTTAGAGAATTGGACAATGACCAATGCTCAATTTTTAGTTGAAATGCTTGATGATTGTGGTTTGTCAAGAGCCAATTATGAGGCAATACTCTCTGGATGGGCATCCAATTCTAATACGCCTAATAATTTAGTATTAGGTGCACTAAATTTGGAATATTGTGAAGAAACAGGAAGAAATATTCTTATTGATAGCAATAATTGGAATATAGATGGAGACATAAGAAATTGTGCAGGACGTCCATTTATAACAACATGGAAAACCGATAATCCAGGGAGCTCATGTAATACTTGTATTAGTATCGAAACAGGTTTAACTGGTGCTTCTTATGAAGTAGATTGGGATAATGATGGGGTATATGATGAAGTTGCAGGGGATATTGTAACACATGACTATGGGACTGCAGGTACATACATCATTCGGATTCGAGGAGATATGAAGGGTTTTTGGGACGCAGGAGACCAACAAAAACTATTAGCGATCAATCAATGGGGAGATATTCAATGGGAAAGATTGGAAAATGCTTTTCGAGGATGCTCCAATTTACGTGTATTAGCAGATGATGCGCCTAACCTTTCATCATTATCACTTTTTCCTCGATTAACTGACATGTTTAGAAATTGTATTTCTTTAAATGATCCAATGGAAAATTGGGACTTAACGGGTGTTCAAGAAACGGAGACCATGTTTTCAGGTTGTACAGCTTTCAATCAAGATTTGAGTTCTTGGAATGTTTCTTCAATCCGGAATATGGCGAGTATGTTTTCATCATGTACGAACTTTAACCAGGATTTAAGTAGTTGGGATGTATCCAATGTAACCGATATGTCTTCAATGTTTAATAGCTCTGGTTACAATCAAGATTTGAATACTTGGAATGTCTCGAATGTTACAGATATGTCAGGGATGTTTGGAAATACCACATCGTTTAATCAAGATTTAAGTAACTGGGATGTATCCAATGTAATAGATATGTCCGTTATGTTTAATGGATCTATCGTTTTTAATCGTGATTTATCTGGATGGGATGTTTCAAATGTAACGAATATGAGGGGAATGTTTTCCTCAACTCAAGTATTCAATGGTTCATTAAATAATTGGGATGTATCAAATGTTATGGATTTTAGAAGCATGTTTAATGGTGCACAAAGTTTTGATCAGCCCTTAAATAATTGGATCGTATCAAGTGCATCGAATATGTCCTCCATGTTTGGGATTTCACCTTTTAATCAAGATATAAGCAGTTGGGATGTTTCAAATGTAGAAGACTTTTCTTTTATGTTTAATAGTAATGCAGCCTTTAACCAAAATATTAGCGATTGGAATGTAGCAAGTGGAAGAGATTTTGGGCATATGTTTAAAAGCGCTTTTTCTTTTGATCAAAATCTTTCGAACTGGCAATTGGGAAATGTTGTTTTTGATGAAGTGAATCTTGATTTTGGTTTGTTAGAAATGTTAGATTTTTCTGGATTATCTATGGAAAATTATGAGGCAACCTTATTGGGTTGGTCAGAAAATTCATTAACTCCAATCAATCTTTCATTAGGTGCTTTAAATTTAGAATATTGTGAAGAAACAGGGAGGAATGGTCTTCTAAATAGCAATAATTGGATCATAGAGGGAGACATAAAAAAATGTGGAGGAGGACCATTTATAACAACATGGAAAACCGATAATCCAGGAACCTCATGTAATACTTGTATAAGCATCGAAACTGGTTTAATTGGTGCCTCTTATGAAGTAGATTGGGATAATGATGGAGTATTTGATGAAGTGGTAGGGGATGTTGTAACCCATGATTACGGGACAGCAGGTACATTTATCATTCGGATTCGAGGAAATATGAAGGGTTTTTGGGACGCAGGAGATCAGCAAAAACTATTAGCGATTAATCAGTGGGGGGAAATTCAATGGGAAAGATTGGAAAATGCTTTTCAAGGATGCACCAATTTACGTGTATTAGCAGATGATGTACCTAACCTTTCTTCATTATCACTTTTTCCTCGATTGAACGATATGTTTAAGGATTGTATTTCTTTAAATGACCCGATGGGAAGTTGGGACTTAACGGGTGTTCAGGAAACGGAGACCATGTTTTCAGGTTGTACAACTTTCAATCAAGATTTGAGTTCTTGGAATGTTTCTTCAGTCCAGAATATGGTAGGGATGTTTTTATCATGTACGAACTTTAGCCAGGATTTAAGTAGTTGGGATGTATCCAATGTAACTGATATGACTTCAATGTTTAACAGTTCTGGGTATAATCAAAATTTGAATACATGGGATGTGTCGAATGTTACAGATATGTCAGGAATGTTTTCTGATTGTATATTTTTTAATCATCCATTAGATAGTTGGAATGTATCAAATGTTACAGATATGTCAGGGATGTTTTCTCAAGCCATCGCTTTTAATCAAAATTTGGGAAACTGGGACCTTAGCTCATTGGATGACCCTCCGCCACCTAACAATCAAGGATTATCTTTTATGTTAGATAATTGTGGAATGAGTAAAACAAACTACGAGGGAACGCTAAATGGATGGGCAGCAAATTTAAATAATCCGAATGATTTACAATTAGGTGCTACATTGTTAGAATATTGTGATGAATCAGGTAGAAATGAGTTACTTGATAAAGGATGGTCTTTTTTCGGTGATATCAAAAATTGTGATTGTAGAACAACAGATTCCTTAGTTTTAGTTGATTTTTACAATGATTTAGGTGGTGTCAATTGGACTATTCCTTGGGATTTGAATGCGTCAATGGATACTTGGAATGGAATTCAGCTAAATTCCAATGGTTGTGTTACTTGCATCGCTTTGGATGGTGGAATCGACTGTGATCCTTTTTCAACTGGGAGTGGAAATAACTTGATAGGAACCATACCTCTTAGTATAGGCACATTAGAAAATTTAGAACATTTAAATTTAGCAAGTAATAATCTAGTAGGGGAAATACCGGCAACGATAGGAGCTATTAGCACTCTTTCGTATATCCGGTTAAGTAACAATCTATTGTCTGGTCCAATACCAAGTTCAATTAATAATCTTACGTTATTAACGGATTTATTTGTTTATGATAATCGACTTTCTGGAGAAATACCAGATATGAGTAGTTTGCAAAATCTTGAATATTTAATTTTAAGAAATAACGAGTTAGAAGGTAATATACCTGTATCATTAACGCAACTCAGCTCTGCTATTCAAATTGATGGACAAATCAATTTACTTGATGGTGAAATACCTGAAGGTTTTGCGTCTATTGCTACGTTAGAAGCGCTTCTTTTTTCTTCAAATGATTTATCAGGGTGCTTTCCAAGCGATTTCGATCAAATGTGTGATATTACACTAGGATTTATTAATAATTATAAACTACCAAATACGGGTTCCCCTGTACCAGTTTGTAATGGGCAATCCGATGTTGGTTCTATTTGTGTTGATAATGATGAAACTACTTTTCTTGATGTAATTCAATCAGATTGTAGTTGCCAAGGATCACTTCCACCGTGTGTAGCAGAGGATTCATCAATTATGGCGGATATATATTTTGAATTCAATAGTACAACATGGGAAAGACCATGGGATTTGTCTCAACCTTTTACTGGTTGGGATGTAAACCAAGGCAACGATCAACCTTGGTATGGTGTAACCCTAAATGATATAGGATGTGTAACCTCCCTTCAATTTACGAATGAAAATATACAATCATCATTGCCACCATCACTGGCTAGATTGGATTCGTTAAATACATTATTTATGAATGGGAATGATTTCATCGGGTGCTTCCCTGATGAGTATCAGCGATTTTGCAGCCTACCAAATATTAATTTTCCTTCAAGATGGACAGATGGAAATAATAAATTGGCTTGGAGTGGAGATATCTCTAATTTTTGCGATGGTAACCAACAAATAGGATCACCTTGTGATGATGGCGATATATCAACGGTCAATGACACCATTCAATTCGATTGTTCTTGTCAAGGGTGCCCAACACTAAATGCAGGCGGTAGTTTTGGAGGGAACTATTGTCAAGGACAAGGACCTATTGACATTTATATACAAATGTTCAATTTTGATTCCGGAGGTATTTGGGAAGACCCACAGCAAACAGGTTTAAATCTTTCAAATCCTCTTTTATTAGATATTGGAGCACTTGATCCTAATGATTACGAATTACATTATATTGTAGGAGATGAGAATTGTCCAAAAGATACAAACAAGGTCCTATTTACCATTCATCCAAATTATAAGATAAATACAAGTGGTACATTTTGTGATGGTGAAAATTTTATAATCGAGTCCATCGAATACACAGAAACTATATTAGATACGATAATTCTTCAATCGGAAAACGGTTGTGATTCTATTATTTATATTGATCTATTATTTTTAGATCCAATTGAAGGGGAATGGTCTGTCTCCGGTTGTGATGGTGATATTTATCAAATTAATGGAGAGGATATTAATATTACAGGTGAAGATGTCATTTATAAAGTAGAACAATCGCTCACAAGTATAGCTTATCCAAATTGTGATAGTACCCTTGTTATTACCATAACATCCATGGCCGAACCATCTTCTTTGTTTATGTCAGAAATTTGTTCTGGAGAAGAAATTGAAATTGGTGGAATTATATATTCTTCAAGTAATTTGACTGGATTCAGTATTTTGTCAGGACAAGCAGCAAACGGTTGTGATAGTATCGTTAATGTTGAATTGACGATAACGAGCGATCCTGAAGGTGAAATGCCAATTTCTGCATGTCAAGGAGAAACGATTATCATCAATGGTATGGATGTTGAAATAGGGGATCTACCTTCGTCCGAACAACAAGTACTTTCAAGTATTGCGCATCCAGGATGTGATAGTATTTTAACCATTCAAATTACGCCATTAATAAATATTGAATCATCATTTAATGGGTTTATTTGTGATGATGAAGATGTGGTTATCGGCAGTCAAACATTTAATGCTGAATTTCCAAGTGGGGTAGAGACCTTATTTGGTGAAGCATCTAACGGGTGTGATAGCATCATTAATGTAGAGCTTACACATGTTGAACCTTTTGTTGTAAATGATTTATCGATCCAGACGGATTCAAATTATCTTGAATTTTCTTTACTTGATTTCATGGAAGATCCACAAGATCTTGAATTTACTTTCAATATTATTAACTATGATGAAAATTATATTGAATCCTATGAACTTGATCCAGAATCAGGAATATTGGATGTTAATATTTTAACCAGTGTTCAAGGTATTGTAAATATTGAATTTGAAATATGTCATGAAAGTTGCTTGGTTTGTGATACAGGAATTATATCTATTGATAAAAAAATAGATGGGTACACAGAATTTGTCATTACTTGTAATGGAGATAATGTTAATGACCGCTTAATAATGTCAGACTACATTGAGGATTTAGAAAATGCGTACCCTTGTAATGAGATTATTATATTCAATAGATGGGGGCAAAAAGTGTACGAAGCTCAACCTTATAATAATAACTGGTGTGGAACTTTTATGAATACGGGAAATCCGATCCCTGAAGGAACGTATTACTTTACATTAGATTTGTTTGCACCTGGGACTTCATGTGGAATGCAAGATGCTCTTCCGGATAATAGGATCATTTATGGCGCAATTACTTTACTTAGGTAAGGTGTCATTTGTTTTTACTTTGGACAATTAGCGATTATTGATTAATATCAAGATATATTTAAATTGAATTAAATCTTTTAATTAATATCAGTTTTAGCAATATTAAAATGAAAAAATGTACTTCTAGGTTAGTGACTGTTGTTCTTTTTTTAGGTTTAATACTCACATGGAATAATTGTACCAATAAATCGACTGACATATATCAAAAAGGTCCAAAAAAGGCTGAATCATATTACGCTGAT
>CALDTZ010000022.1 GCA_937924805.1 uncultured Saprospiraceae bacterium | reverse complement strand
GAGGAATTCGAATTCGCGTAACGTAACACTTTATCTTTATCAATTTGAGCTTCTGCTAAATGAAGTAAATCAAAAATTGCACCTTCCGTTTCGGCATCATATTGATTAATTTGTTTATTTCTCTCTTCCTTAACGGCGCGTAATATACTTTCCCAATCCGAAGTATGCTGACCTTCATTTATTTGTTCTAACCCAATACTATCTATTCTATCTAGAACATCCTTTTGGTTTCTGTTTTTGTGAATAAGACCATCTATATTTATCCAGGCATTAATCTTAGATTCATTCTTTGAATCGAGTAAAAAACTTGTTCCAAGATATCCACCCCAACTATGCCCGGCTAAAATTAAAGTAATATCATCTCCAAATTGGTGATGTATCAAATCAATTACCTTTTCCAAATCTTCAACATGTTGCTCGACTGTGAGTTTATCTTCATCCCATTCACCTAAGGAAATACCTGCATTCCTTTGATCATAATAGACCATAGCATAGTCCTCTTCTAAAGGATCAGTAAATCCTTGTAGATATTGATTGAAATTTTGGGAAGTGCCACCAGGGCCACCATGTAAAAGAATGATAAAAACCTTTGATAAGGTATTTCCTTCGACCACAATTGGCAATTTTGCTCCATCATGAATTAACCATAAATCATGTCTGCTTTCTTCAGTTAATATTACCTCTTTGGAACATCCACTCACCAATAAAATCAATAGAAAAGCAGGGATAAAATGCTTCATTTTATATTTAGTTTAATTCGGGTTCCTAATTTTGCAGCAAATCGATGTAGGATTAATCGATCTTCAGTACTTTCTGCATAGTAATCAAATCCCAAGAGCCAATCATATCTTTTTGAAATATAGCCGCCAAGGTCGAATGCACCGCCCAAAACGAATGAATTGCTGCCTGCGAAACGAACTTTTTCAAGTACGTTGTTTTTTGTTTCAAAAACATCACCCACTAAGAAATATCTTAAATACCCAATTCTCATAAAGGGTTCAATAAAGAGATATTTATTATTTTCTTTATTGACAAACTTCACTTGATAATTGAGTTTCATTGAAATAAGCACATTATTTGAGTAATGAGAATAATGATAATACGCAATTGAAGGCCTCAAGTTTAATTGCGAGACCATTACTCTTTTTTTTCTTTCTTTCTCTTTTTTCAATAGGTTCATTCCATAATCTATTTCTAGTCCAGGATTAAAACCGAGCTCTCCAAAATAGTTGACTCCAATGCTTCTTTCTTTTGGTTCATTAACCGCTTGTCCAAAAAGAAGTAAGACGGAAAATAGAAGCATTGTTAGTATAGCTAGTTTTTTCATTTTATAAATTATGTTCGGTATTCTTATACCAATATATGTGTCTGCCGAATAAACTTTAGTTTGAGTATAACATAAAGCTATCATTATAAATTTACCAATTATTATTTTTTATGGTGTTGCTTTCTAATTTTGATTAATAGACAATATTTTTTTAGTAAAAAAGAATGGATGATTCACTTTGTCTGATTGAAATTCTATCGCTTAACTATTGCAAAGACTCAGTTATTCTATTTCTTTTCATGTTTGTCTGCGATACATAATTGAATATGTCTAGCCAGCAATAATCTTTAAAACTAGAGCTTTTGTTAATTTTTGTCCGGCTGCTTTGGTTTTTATATCATCAAAGCTGTATCGTAGATCACACCCTGTTTTCCAGCGAGTGCAACCATACGCGGTTTTACCTCTGATCAAGGTTCCTTTTTTGCATTTTGGGCATGGAGGCATTTCAGTGGATGGTGTTTTTTTTGTTGTTATTGTTTGAATCGTAGGTTGGAATTCAGGTACATGACCATCATTGATTACAATCATTCCATCAACTTTGGAATTCCCATATTTAAACCCTTTAAGTTTTACAGTAGATCCTTTCTCAACTAATCTTTTGATTTGGGTATCGCTGATTTTTTTATCCATAATTACAAAAGGAATTGCAAAATTACAACCATTTTTATACTCAGTACATCCATATCGAGTACTTCCTTTAACAACGGTTCCTTTCGTGCATTTAGGGCATTGCATTGGGGCTTTACCTCTTTTGTTTTTAGCTTTTTGTTTGCTTGACTTATTTGTCCTTCGTTTGGATTTGGAAAACGTAGTTTCTTGGGCTTTAAATCGTGTTACATTTTTTTCCATTCTAACCTCTGTCACTAAGTCATCTACCATCTTCTTCATATCTTGAATAAAGGGCTTTGGACTATACGTCCCATGCTCTATTTCCTTTAATCGCTTTTCCCATTGACCAGTAAGTTCTGCTGAGATCAGTAATTGATTCTTTATTGTGCCGATCAATTGAATACCCATCTCAGTAGGTATCACTTGTTTTTTTCTTCGATAGGTGTATTTTCTTCGAAACAGTGTTTCTATGATATTGGCTCGAGTAGAAGGTCTACCGATTCCATTTGCTTTCATGAGCTCACGAAGCTCATCATCATCTACTTGTTTGCCTGCCGTTTCCATCGCTCTTAGTAAAGAAGCTTCGGTATAATAGGAGGGCGCCTTGGTCGTTTTCTCTAATAAACTAGGTTGATGTGGTCCTTGCTCGCCTTTGGTAAATGATGGTAATAATTTGTCTTCATCATTTTCTTTGTCGTTCACTGATTCATTTGAAGATTTATCTTTTTTTGGAAATAAAACACGCCAACCTTCATCTAAAATTTCTTTTCCTTTAGCGACAAACTTGACTAGCTCAACTTCCGCTTTTATCGTTGTTTTAGCCACTTTGCAGTCAGGAAGAAATACGGCTAAAAATCGTCTTACAATCATATCGTATACTTGCTGCAATTCTCCACCTAATGATTGTTGTTCGCCTGTCGGAATAATGGCATGGTGATCCGTCACTTTCTTATCGTCAAATACCTTTTTTGATTTCTTGATTTTACCTTGTAAGATCTGGTCGGTAAAGGGCTTATAATTTGTTAAATTTTTTAGTAATCCTGGGATTTTAGGATAGACGTCTTCCGGAAGATATGTTGTATCAACCCTTGGATACGAAACGACTTTCATTTCGTAGAGTTTTTGAACAAGTTTTAAAGTTCGATCGGCCGTAAATCCATATTTATTATTACAATGAACTTGTATGCTTGTAAGATCATATAATTTGGGTGCATACTCTTTGCCGTCTTTTTTTTCCACATCAGTGATCACTAAATCATGGTCAGTGATCTTCTCGAGTAAACCTTGACCTTGCTCTGGGTTTTCAAATTTACCTGACGTATTTTTGAATGTTACATTACGGTACTTGGTGTGCAATTCCCAATATGGTTGTGGAACAAAATTTTCAATTTCATGATATCGTTTCACCAACATCGCCAGGGTAGGTGTTTGTACTCTACCAACGGATAATACCTGCTTATATCCACCATATCTAAGGGTGTATAACCTCGTTGCATTCATACCTAAAAGCCAGTCACCAATTGCTCTCGAACTTGCGGCATAGTATAGATTATCAAAAGTACTTGCTGGTTTAAGATCTTGAAAACCTTTTCGGATCGCTTCAGCGGTTAGTGAGGAGATCCATAAGCGTTGGACCTGACCCTTGAAGGATGCTTCTTTGATAACCCATCGTTGAATCAATTCTCCTTCAGTCCCCGCATCCCCACAATTAATTACGATCGATGCCTTCTTAAATAAAGACTTGATTACTTTGAATTGTTTTTGAACACCTTTATCACTCATGAGCTTTGTTTCAAAGTGATCGGGTAACATCGGTAATGTATCTAGATCCCACCGCTTCCAATGAGGTTTGTAATCTTGGGGAGGAAGTAAGGTGCAAAAATGCCCAAAAGTCCAAGTAACTTGATAACCATTACCCTCAAAGTAGCCGTCTTTTCTTGATTTGGCCCCGATGACATTGGCAATTTCTTTTGCAACACTTGGTTTTTCTGCAATACAAACTTTCACTGAACAATTTATAAATTAGATTGGTGAAAGTAATCATTCGTTTGTTAACGATTATGTATTTGAAGATAAGGAGCAGAAGTAAAAAAAGTCGACAAATGATAAAGAAGGTTTTATCTTTCGTTGTATTAAAATTAAAAATGCTTCTTAAGTTAGGTTGTTAAGTATTTCGGCGACCACTATTTCATCTTTATAGAGATCATGAATATGGGCTTCAATTATTTTGTATGGACTTTTCATTCTTTTGAACCAGGCTAAATTTGGGTTGTTTGTATCTAGCGCTCCAAAATACATTTGGATAGGACATTTTGGTTTAGTGGTTTCTTTCCTTAACCTCGTAGAAGAAATAGTAATAAGTTGTTCAATTCTCAACCCTAATAAACCAGCTTTCCAGAGAATAACACCTCCAATACTGCATCCTATGTATATTTTTTCTGAGGATTCGAGGGTAAGCAATTTTTGAGTCGCTTTTTGGATTCCATGATGTATAAACAAATTATGTCGTGTTTTCTCATCTTGAATGGTATTGTCAATATCAGCTAAGGTACATGCATCGTAGAATTTTATGTCATAAGATGGCAACAGGATTCGCTCAAAATTAGTTAACCAATCTGCCTTTCTTTTCCCCCATAAATCTGAAACTAGTATGATTTCTTTTTTCATAATGAATGCAGTTAGATCTACATTGAATGGCTGCTATTTAGTGATTACTGCAATTCCCAGGTATGGTCACTCATTAACTTAACAGATTGAACAAACAGATATGGACATGGTTTTTTACCCCATTCTTCTGGGCCAATCATCGAAAGAATCCAAGTGTTATCTTCCTTTTCATACAAATGATATTTTTGACTGATATTGGGTTTAAAATTGTAATCAGCTTTATAAATTTTTTCTGAAACCTCCACACGTCTATGAATATCTTTGGCTTGCTCCATAAGCAATTCCACTTGATTTCGAATTTGATCTAAAGATTTGTCGCTTTGTTCGTACATAGCAGACATAGCAAGACCCTTGATTTTTCCCTTGTCTAATGGTCGTACAACAGCGCTCCCTACAGTGTGTGCATAAGGTAATGTATGCGGGTTTTCTGTAATTTTATCTTTGTCAATTGGGTTTTTAAATTCTTCTTTTGCCATTGATACATTCAAATTTTCACAAAAAAAATGGTTATGCTTGTATAACAAGACATCACCCATATTGTTTAGCTTTTAAAGGTAGTTTAATCGAATATCATTTTTACAATTGCGGATTGATCTTTTCGATTAGAAATTCGCTTCTTTGGTAACGTCTACCATTTTATTTGTTATTGGATGCTCAAATGCTAAAGATGCCGCATGAAGGTGTAAACGATCTTTTTTTATCCCATAGAGATCGTCACCAACAATCGGCATTCCAAGACCGTCGCGATGAGCAGCATGGACACGTAATTGATGAGTACGACCAGATAAGGGGTAGAAATAGACTTTTGTTGTATGATTTGTTCTGGCAATGACTTCAAATGTGGTTCTACTTGCTTTACCGTGTTCATGGCACACCATTTGAAAAGGGCGGTTTTCAATATCCACCCTAATTGGTAAATCAATTGTTCCGTGATCCTCCTTTATAACACCATCCAATAAAGCAATGTATTTCTTTGTTACGTTTCTTCTTTTAAATGCTTCTTGTAATGTTTTGTGAACATTCTTGGTTTTTGCTACAACCATCAATCCAGATGTAGACATATCTAGCCGGTGGACAATCATAGGCCCTGTTGCATCGGGATATTTTTTGAGCATTCGTTCTTGGACGGAATCGGTAATAAATTTCCCTGGTACGGAAAGAAATTCTGCCGGTTTATTTATGATAACTAGGTATTCGTCTTCGTAGATGGTTTCTAATTTTTTTCCAAAGGCAGGATTCGTCAATAATGGGTTTGGATCGACGTCTATTCCTTGTAACATAAAAGTTAAAATCGGCTCACATTTTCCTCGACAAGAAGGGTAGAAGTATCGATGCTTTCTAACCTTTGAGCTTGGTTCTTTTCCCCACCAAAACTCGGCTAAAGCAATGGGTTTAAACTCATTTTGGTAAGCATATTGAAGTAGCTTTGGCATAGCACAATCACCAGCTCCGGAAGGAGGTATATTAGGAATTCGACCTTCGAATAGTGTCACCACATTTTCGGATTCTCCATGACTATTCAAAAAGTTATATTGTTCAAACAACCAGCGCTGGAGTTGATTAGATTTTGATTTTCGTTGATTTTTAAGGTTTAATAAGTGATCATTGAGTTGATCAAATTCAGATTGAAAATGTGCGATTCTTTCATTGATGTAGTTGGAATATGATTTATAAAAGAATTTAGTATTTATACTTTTTTGAACATGTTCTTGATACAAGATTTGGAACTCTTTTTCATTCAATTGATCCTTTAATTCTGTTCTTTTGATTTTTCGAGCTTTACTCTCTTGTTTCGCTTTCTTTTTTGCTTCTAGGCGTAATACTTGATATGATTTTTTCTTGGCTTCTAAAGTTTTTTTAGCTGTGGCTAAATGTGGATCTGCTTCCAGTTTGTTGATTTGGCTTGTAAGAAGATCTAGTTTTTCTGTTTCGATTTGGAAATGGTCACGCTCATTTAATCGATGATAGATAGGAGGTACAAATATATTCTCTAGATTTTTGCCTTCCAATTGGCCAGAATAGGCCGCCAAATAACCTATAATTCCTTGCTTGTTTTTAACGATTAATACGCCGAACATTTTGCCCATTGCGCTTACGGAAGTAGAGCCTCCCATTCCGAAATCATGATCCCATTCAATATCGTATTGAATGCGATGTTGTAGTTCTTTAGCTGCCAATAACGCTAAAGGATGTGGATCATAATAAAATGGGAAAGTAAATTTCTTTGGCAATTCGATAGCATCAATCGATTCATTAAAATTCGTGAAACATGATGTAGTGTTCATATCGAGTTTGAGATTAGAGGATCGAATGCAAAGATACAATCTTAGACTATGATTTTTTGTGTATTAGTACTAGCTTTGATTCAAAATCAATAGATGATTATTTAGAATTATGCTCATTGATTAGAATGATTTTATTGGATTAGATCACTCGCTTTGATTTTAAAAGATCGATCGCTACGACAAATGTTTTGTCCTTTTTCAATATGAATTCAAAATCATTCTGAGCGATTCTTGAAATTTAATAACAAATACATTTTTTATGAAATACATATGCGTTTTATTTATCATTTTGAGCACGCAATTCCTTTTTTCTCAAGATGCTAGATTTGCTGTGTGCCCGCTGAAGGTGGGTGAAGCCATTCCGAATACAATGTTGACGAGCGATGCGGGTGATACCATTCAATTGTCAAATCTTATTGACGAAAAGCCAACGGTTGTGATATTTTATCGAGGTGCTTGGTGCGGGTATTGTACAAAACATCTATCAGAACTGAATGAAATCAAGCCAGATGTAGAGACAATGGGTTATCAAATATTAGGAATAACGGTGGATAAACCTGAAAAATTATCAGAATCTATAGATAGGTCATCCACAGAAATTGATGTCTACTCTGATGCAATGGCAGAAACTATTATGGCATTTGGTTTGGATTGGAAAGTTGATAATACTTTATTTGAAAAGTATAAGAATGAATATAAGCTGGATTTGGAAGATTGGAGTGGGCAAGATCATCATTCATTACCTGTGCCTGCCATCTTTGTGATAAAAGATAATAAGGTTGCTTTTCAATATGTAAATCCCGATCATGCTGTTCGGTTAAAACCAGAAACGTTATTAGCGGTATTAAAAACACTATAACTACTCAAGATTCTAACTTTATTTGTACGGGAGTATCAGAGAAGAATCTATTTTGTAGATCTATACATTTAAAATATGACGGTACTTCCAACCATCAAAATGTTTATTTTTAATAATTCATAACAGATTCATTGATGGGTAAGACATATTGTTTTTATTGGCACATGATGAATCGATTATATTAGAATAGCGAATGGAATTATTAGGATATAGCTTATCATTTTATTGTTACGGTATCGCTACGGTATTAACCCTAATGATAAGTTTGGTTTATGCATTTAGAAATCAGCTTATGCCTTATCATTTACAGGCTTTGGAACGTTCATGGCTAGATCTCGATCTCAAGTCTCGGTTTATGTTTAAAATGTTGCTAAACGGAGGTGGCTACTATGGTCTTTCAACCGGTTTGTTTATGCTTGTTCTATTATTAATACCTTTTAAAGATGGCCAGTGGTGGGCTGGATATACTATAGGTCTTGTGGGATTGGTTAGTTCATTGCCATTGACTTATATTGTCTATCAAGTAAAACAAAAGACAAGCGGAAAACCACCACTCCAGGTAATGATACTTGTGAATACATTGTTGATCCTCGGCTTGATATTGACAATATTATCAAAATAAGTGTCATTCTTCCTTTATCATGATCGCCCCGATTTAGGGTAGTAAGTATAAGGCAGTCTTAAGTGATTCTTCTTGATATTTATTAATCAAAGTAAAGTCGGGATTTATATTTTTAATGCCTGCTTTTATTGTAGCAATATGAATGACGTCTACATCGAAGTCAGTATTTTGGATGAGGCCTTCAATTTTGAAGGATAATGGGCCTCCGGCAAATTTTCCTTTTTCACCTCTTGCCTTTATTCCTATTTTTTCAAATTGAAATTCTGTAAAAAATGCGACTATTGATGCATGAAATTCTTTTATGTCATCTTGATTTTTGGTATCCTTAATGGATACCTTTTTACGATCTTTTGCAATGATTTCGTAATCTTTTTTGGAACCAGATAGGCATGTAAGAATCGCTGCATTCCCTTTAATTTCTATTCCACAAACCTTCATGTTTTTTCCTTTTTAAATTGAAATATTTATCTGGTTGGCAACAGCCTTATACAGACTGTCATATAAAGTTAACTAAATAGAAAGGGTTGTTTTAATTTACCCATAAATCAACTCAAAAATGAATCCTTAGATGTTTAAAAGAAAAAGAGACGGTATCATCATTGATAACGTCTCTTTTTAGAAAATGAAAGATTTAATATTTTATTTAATGATATTCACTTTGTATCTTTTTTGATCTTTTCCTACATTAACTTCTAGAAAATATAAGCCTGAAGTCTTAACATTTTTTAATGAAAGGTTTGCGGAATGAGCGCCACTGCTCTTATTTCCGTTTACTTCAGAAAAAGTAGTAATATGTTGGCCAGTGATAGACAATAGATCAATCTTTACATTTTTTGTCGATGCTAAGTTGTACTCTATATTGATAAAGTCAGTCGCTGGGTTTGGAAATATCCTTACATCATATTTCCGATCTAAATCACTTGTATTAACAGTGCCTTCTGGGACAAATACTGCAATTAAAGTATCTGCTTGTGTCAAGGTTATTGATGCTTCTATATCCGTTGCACTTGGAGAGATAACGTTGCCGGCAATACTCTCCCAATGACTGAAATCCCATTCATCTTCGAGGTCATTAAATACCTTTGCTTTAATTTTATTTTCCATTCCACCGAAGTAATCACCTGTCCAAGGAAATACTTCAATATCTAAGGTGTTTAAATCTATTTCACCTACTTCTTCAGGTTGTGTCATCAAGGTAAGTGGATATACACCTGTCAAATCGTCGTAACAATTTAGTGCTCCATCATCCAATAGGGTACACCGTTCAATGATAAAATCTTTTAGGTCTTGAACATTAGATTCCCACTCGGTCATGGTTCCTCCCCATCGTTGGATTTGGCGAGGCATTTCTGGTTCGATGACTAATAACATACTATCCAAGAGAGTAAGCATATTATCACAAGTAAAAACGGTATTCATCAAATCAGCATATCTTGAATAATACAATTGTTGAAACTCAGGACTTTCATCAAGAAGTTTTAAGAAAATCTTTTCGTGGCTTCCTACATTTCCTGGAAAATCACCACCTCCGCCATTTATGCCGCCAGATGCAAATCCATCGTATAGATCTTGACAAATGTCATCCCAATCAGATTCACAACAAAAGTCATCTGCTTGTATCACTTGGTGAAATATAGTATCGGTAACTGGATAAGGACTACTACCGTTTGTTAATGTCACACAGTTAACGTTTGTATCAATTTCAATGGACATAGTATCGGACAAGGATGACCCATGATCTGTAACTTCTGTACCAAAAAACTGATCCATCGATTGACCTATAATCGTTAAGTCACAAGGTTCAGCCGTGGGAGTCTCATTTGGAACACCCGTATAATTAATATAATAATCGAAGGTAGCATCTAAGTCCCAGAGGATATACCCCCACTTTTTATGATCGCCTTCACTATCTAGACCACGCCACCATCCAGTATTATAATTCAACCAATCAACGGCTACAACATTTAGATTCATAACAAAATAATCGATCAAACTTTTCATACTGATACTATCTTCTGCTATTTTATAATTAGCGGGTGTACTCATATCATTATTCAAAATGAAATTTCTTAAGTTTTCCCAGTCTGCTATGGCTTTCAGTCCACCATATTCAATTTCTGATTCTCCCCAAGTTGATAAATATTGAATGTCATACTTACCTTGATCGTAATATTCTGTTGTGTAGTCATGATCGACTGGACGTTCTCTCATTCCATATATGCCCCAGTATTGGCCATTTAAAAATAAAATGACTCGTTCAACTGCTCTTTGATCCAATTTCATTCCACCTAATTGGCCTAATGTGTGCACATACTCATCACGAATATGGGTAGCACCATCATGGTTACCATCGTTAATTGCAGGGTAATTATCATCCCCTGAATTTCGGAACATAAACTTTTGATATTCATCTCTATCAGAATATCCAAACAAAGGAGCATCTACAGATTTCGAATACCCCATTTCGTCTCTTGATATCCAATCCAAACTTCGATGATCCAACACCCATGAGTCTTGTCCATGACGATTTAAACTTCCAAATGATGTTGCTTCTCTTTCTTTATTTGTGTTGAAATATTCCAAAGAACCAATCGGAATTAATGGTCCGTTTCCATTTGCTAATTCGATCACCTGGTCTGCTGCCACTGAAAATACAGCGAGCGTAAAATCTTCATCTATAAAATAGGTATTGAAATCCATTTTTCCCGGTAATATTAATGGGTCATTACTAAATGATTGTGCTTTTACTACTTGTGTTTCATTGATAGATATAGAACCATTATACTCAGGAGAGGAAGGAATCGGATTTGTACCATCTAGCGTATATCGTAAAACTGAATTGGGCTCATTATTTGTAATTACTACAACTTGTGGACCTTCATAAAATCCTGCTTCTAGATCCATTTCTGGAGCAGTAGTATAACCATTTACCTGGGGAGAACTATCGTTAGAAGCGCCAAAGGTAGGAGCGGTGCTTATCTTCCATTCAATACTTCCATCTTGGGTTCTACACCTAGAATGTTCGACCAATGTTAAGGATAAAGGAAACATTTCTACAACCATTTCATTCGCATCTGATAATAAAACGATATCAGAACCCTTCGTTTGGGCTAGTTTAAAATTAGTATGATATTCATTCCCAAACTTTCCATCTCTACCTGAGCATAAAAAAACTAAATGCCCATTCGCTGGAATAATAGTACCCGTTGGGATCTCCCATTTGCCAGGTTTAGATTCTTTATCTGAAATATGCCAGCCACCAAGATCAATGTCATCTGAACTTGTGTTATATAATTCAATCCAATCTTCCGTTTTTCCGAAGCTATCTGCAAAGCTTTCGAGGTTAGAAGCAGAATATTCATTAATGACCACTTGAGCACTGATATTGGTCATTCCAAATAATGTGATTAATGAAAATAAGAGAATTTTTTGCATACGTTTTTTATTAATTAGTAAAGTAAAAAATGGATAAATAGGTACAAGAAAATATGATTTATTCATTTGATTAGAATAGAACATACCTTCTATTAAAATGTTTGGTTTTCAAGTCTACCATTGGTAAATGTTAGAAACCTTATCGAAAAGCAAATTACGAATTCAAAATAATTTCATAATCAGCGTCTGCTTATTATGTTAGCCTCCAACGAACAAAACGATGCAGTAAAATTTGATTCTTTCTTTGTTTGGTCTTCTTCAAGACAATTGCTCTTAGTCCAAACTGGTGAGATCGTCAATTTTGTTTTTTTGTTTCCTTGGTTAATATTTTGACAGTGCTTTAGATTTATAGTTTGATGTGGCTTTTTCGTAGTCCCGAATCGTGCTTTTTATTCCGATTTTATAGAGCCATCGAAATAAGATATTTGGTCCTTTGCTTGCTCTTTCTTCATTTGCGACTCTTGCTCTGGGGTGATCCATAAAACTTAAATAACCTTGCTTTATTTTTTGTTTTTGTGTATAAAATTCAATGCGTTTGAGGTGCTTTAAATTTTTGTAACCGTAATGGTTTGGAGCTATGATTCTAATGGGAGCGCCATGCTCGATTGAAAGTGGTTGAAGATCAAGTTGATCGGCAAGCAGTACATTTTGCTGTAGCAAATCAGATAAGGGTAAACTTGTTTTGTAACCATCTTGTCCTTTAAGAACCACAAAGCTTATGGGATGCTCTAGTTTTGGTAAGATCATTGTATGATAAAAATCATTAAACCTATAGCCACTCCAGTTAAGATTTAGAGCACTCCATGTGGTTACGCAATGGAAATCTGAAGTTTGAACAACTCTTGGAAGTTTTTTGATCTCATCGCCTATTTCAAATTCTTTCAAATCCCCTGCAATTGTTAGCCTTATTTTATCTATTTCTGTTGGGAATCGATTTGCAAACTGTGGTAGTCCGAATCTTGGGAATACAGTTGAGGCTTTTTGACCAGGTGGTAATGTTTTTATCATGTAGACTTTTCTATATCAACAACAACCTTCGTGATCGGTTTTGTAAAAGAACATAAATAAGCATTGTTTAGATTTATTATTCGTATAGAATATTGTCACCAATAGTTTTATTTTAAATTGATGCCAGCATAATTTATTCCGGTTAATCTATGAATGTCATATTTGAACGTAGAAAGGTCATTGTGGTTAAATTTTAATATGTCATTGTGTCCACAAGATCTAGCTATAACTTTGATTAATTCATTGGTTGCTTCAAAAAAATTATTAAGTTGCTTGGCAGATGTTTCGATGATTAATCTTTGTCTCAAATGATCTTTTTGTGTCGCAATTCCTACGGGACAATTGTTGGAATTACAAGCTCTCATACCTAAGCATCCAATTGCTTGTAAAGCGGAATTAGAAACAGCAATAGCATCTGCACCAAGCATCATCGCTTTAGCAAAGTCTTCAGCTACTCTTAATCCACCGGTAATGATTAGTGTAATATCTTTTGCACCTATATTGTCCAAATGCTTCCTAGCTCTAGCAAGGGCAGGAATGGTAGGAACATTGATATTGTTTCTTAAAATTGTTGGTGCAGAACCTGTTCCTCCGCCTCTGCCATCAAGAATGATATAGTCCACACCGACTTCCATTGCGAAGTCAATATCTGCTTCAACGTGACTTGCTGCTATTTTAAATCCAATGGGGATTCCACCTGTTTTGGTTCTAACTTTATTTGCAAAAATGGCAAAATCTTTAGCAGTAAAGAGATCGGGAAAAGCGGCTGGAGAAATTGCTGTTTGCCCAATTTTCAATCCTCTAACTTCAGCGATTTCTTCTGTTACTTTTGAACCAGGCAAATGGCCTCCCGTCCCAGTTTTTGCTCCTTGGCCACCTTTGAAATGAAAAGCTTGTGCTTTAATAACTTTTTCCCAAGAAAAGCCAAACTTACCAGAAGCCAGCTCATAAAAATATCGATTGTTGTTTTCTTGTTCCTCCGGAAGCATACCCCCTTCACCGCTACAAATTCCGGTTCCTGACAATTGTGCTCCCATCGATAAGGCTATTTTGGCTTCTTTCGATAGAGAACCAAAACTCATATCTGAAACAAACAGCGGGATATCTAGTTCGAGTGGTTTTTTTGCTTTTTTACCAATGACCACTTTTGTGCTTACTGCATCTTCATCTAATAATGGACGGGATGCCAATTGCGCCGGTAAAAACTGGATGTCTTCCCATTTGGGAAGTGTATCTCTATCGACGCCCATTGACGCTGAGGGACCATGATGACCCCAGTTTTTTAATCCGTTTTGAGCTAATTCCTTGATATATGCAGTGTAAGGTTCTGTTTTTTCAGGATGAGTATCAGCATATTGACCTAAGTAATCTTCTCTATTAAAGGGTTGTGGGTATTTCTCTAAATATTGATTGATTTCATCTTCATCAATGTATATAATTCCATCGTTAATTTCAGAATAGAATTTGTATAAAGCTTCCTTATTATTGTATTCACTGACACCAGTATCTATTCGATAGTCCCAATTGTGTACACCGCAAATTATATTATTGCCATCTACATAACCATCAGCCATAAGTGCACCTCGATGAAGACATCTTCCATAAAGGACAGATACATTTTGACCAAATTTGATAATGACCAAATCTAATCCATTGATTTGTTTTCCAACGGGCTTTTTCTCTTCTAATTCAGAAAAAGGAAGCAGTTTAATTTTGTTCATATCAATTTTTTGTTGTGTTGTTGTCGCAAATAATTCTTTCTGATATTCGATAAGCAGACCGGATC
>CALDTZ010000021.1 GCA_937924805.1 uncultured Saprospiraceae bacterium | reverse complement strand
TCTTCTAAAGCGGGAGCATCGGAATCTTCTTGTGCATTAACAATAAAAAATGTAGACAAAAAAAGTGCGGAGAATAGAATTATATTTTTCATTTTGTTACGATTAATTTTAAAATGATTCAGAAAGAATTAAAAATTTTGGAAAACATACAAAATCGGCATGAGTACCACTATAGTACACATAGTCCTATTCTATTTTTCAATAAAGACGACTTCATTTTAAAACTGTTGCAGTTTGGTAATTTTTTTTACCTTTTTAGTATTTATGGGGTATAATTTCTATTCTGTAGTTCTTTCTCAATATCATTTGTTAATTCATTACTGAATGTCATGATTACTTTATGAGTATCTAGTCTAAAACGATTAATATTCTCTTGAGCATGTTTATAAAACCGGTGTAAAGCTAAAGTGGTAGGCGCATTTAAGTCACCAATCCAACGGGTATCAACTTTTTCAATATCGAACCATGGTTTTCCATGCTCATGAACCAAAAAATAGTAAGCATCTAAATTTGAGTTTCTATTCATTTCTTGTGAATCATCATTAATTTCTTTAATAAACTCTTGATTCGTTTCGATTAATGTATAATAGTCACTTAATTTATTTCGTAATTTCTTGTTATTTAAAATATAAATACCACTCGTATTAAGCATTTCATTATACGTCTTTCTATTTACTTTTAAATTATTCCAATTAAATTTGAATAACGAATCTATTATCAAAATGTCCTCGACTGTTTTTGCTTCATGCAACATTTGGAGGGCTCTTTCAGAACTAGATTCATATATTGCGACTATAGAGTCTACTCTGCTTAAATCAATAATATCCAGGGCGATATCACTTTTTATTTTAGAAAGAAAAGACAATTCCTTTTCACGCTCTTTTCTGTCTTCGTTTATATTATTAAGCTGAATAGCAAATAAAATACCAATCACCACCAAAATTATTTCCCCAATGGCATAGCCCAAATATTTGCTAAACTTATTTTTAGGCATCATTTTTTTTCTAATCTTTTTAAAGAGTTTTATCATTGTTTAATGGTTGGCCCTAATGAAACACATTGGTTTGTGTATGGCTAGTTGCGCTGGTTACGCAACTAATTTAATAAAAGAAAACGAACCTGAAAGGGATCTCTATTATTTTACGAGTATACCTAAAAAGCGTCATGAATGTTGTATGTCTTATGTTTGATGATTACTACGTAGGATTCATCATCAGAAAGCGCAAAAGAGTGTGTTGAGGTCATTTTACCTCCGTTATTTGTTGCCTTTGGTTATGTTACTTCCAAGGGCCATTTGTCGTAATATTAGTCGCCACCCCAGCATCAAGACGGAATAATCCTCCTGCACAACCTATCCAAATAGTTCCGTTACGATCTTCTAGAAAACTCATAACAGCTTTCTTCTTTTTAGTAACGGGATCAACCACCGGATAGTTTGTAAAAACATCTCCGTTATAGGTGTACATGCCGTTACTTATTGTGCTAATCCACAAATTATCTTTAGAATCTCGGTATATCTGATACACATCATTTCTACTCAAACCTTCGATATCAGGAAAGGATATAAAGTGTTTTCCATCGTATTTGATTAATCCACCAGCGCCCTGTCGTTTGTCAGGATCTGGATGGTCTTTTTCAGCAACCCTTGAACTAAACCAAATGGCACCTTGCGCATCTTCTTGAATGTCTTGAACATTATTTGAAGCAAGTCCATCCGTTTTAGTAATATGGGTAAAAGTCATTCCGTCATATTTACAGACTCCATATCCATCTCTACTTATCCAAATATTCCCTTTTGCATCCTCATAAATTTCAGTGATCCAATTTTTAGTATCCTCATTCAATGTTGTTTTTATAGTAGGTGTTGGGAGTGTGAAATTTGTGAAATTACTTCCATTAAATTTGCAAACGCCGCCCCAAGTTCCAATCCAAAAATCACCTTTTCTGTCTATGAGTAAATTGCTTATGCTATTATCACAAAGTCCATCCTCAGTAGTGAAATTAGTAAACATCTTACCATTATACTTTGATAATCCTGAACCTGTGCCAAACCACAAGTTTCCCTGTGAATCTTCAACAATACTGACCACTCTATTACTTGGCAATCCATCTGTTGTTGTCAAATAGGTGAGTGTTTTTCCATCATATTTTGCGACCCCTTTTTCTAAGGTTCCAAACCAAAGATTTCCTTTAGAATCTTCAAATGTGTTTACAACATATTCGCCTATTTGAGAGCCTACGTCTTTTGCTGATAGATCAGGAGTCGTCGTATTTTCGGAGTTTGCATTCGATTGTCCTTTACAAGAAATGGTAAGGGCAATAATGAAAATTAATAAACAGATTCGAGAGGATACATACATTTTTTTCATGAGTAGTTTTTTCCAAACTTATGATGAAAACATGGTATGTAGGCATTTTCAAATGTAAAATTATACCAAAGAAATGTCAATTTTTCAATAGGGTAGTTGTGTTGGGCATCGTGAAGGCTAGCGAGCTGTTGCATAGGAGGCGTAACTTAAATACAGTTCCTTGTTTTGTTTTTAAAAGGGTAAGGGGAGTGTTTTGCTTTCGCGAAAGCGGAATATTCTATGAACAAACCTTTCAAATACGTAGAAACCTTCCGATGTTGCAGGTACTCTATTTTAAGTTATAGTTGATATTACTCTAACTTGCCAATTAAACCCCATCCATTTG
>CALDTZ010000020.1 GCA_937924805.1 uncultured Saprospiraceae bacterium | reverse complement strand
AATCGTTGGTCATTTTGCTGGCGGAATCGATTTCGCTGAAATGCAACATGTTTTATCTCCAGCTGAAGTTGCTGCAGATGGTACGATTACTAAGCCTGCAAACGCTATTAGATACGGAAACTGGATTAATTCTATCATTAGCTTACTTATCGTAGGATGGGTATTGTTTATGCTAGCTAAATCTAAATTAAGATTTATGGGCGCAGCTCCAGCTCCAGGTCCAACAGCAGATCAAACATTACTTGCAGAAATTAGAGATGCAGTAAAAAAATAAATCCCTAAATTGATTTAATAATCGATTACACAGGTACCTCATTCATTTATTTGGATGAGGTATTTTTTTGCGCTGAATTTACAAGCACTTATTTTGTTTAAACAAATTGAGGTAGATTTTATCATCGCAATTGATAACAATTTCTCTTTCGTTATGATTACCATTCAATGGGTCGGTAAGACCTTCAAATGAGTGCAATCTTCATGACCAATACAATAATTATCAAACAATACTAGAATAATGAATTGTCAGACCGTTTTTGACTAGGCTATTTATGTGTTTTGCTTTAAGCACAAATGATTCGAATATTCTTAATAACGAAAATATATCATTTAAGAATGCATCATACACATTACAAAAGCTTTTATAAGTTAATGCAATAAGCTAATTTTTGTATACTTGGCACTATGTAATGGTCACATTATCATTGCTTCATAATTTTTATACAATGCTGATTTTCGTCACTAACAAATTGTAAAACATACATACCACTAGGCAATTCTGAAGTATTCAAAGTATAGCTTCCGTCATAAAATAAATCAACTTTTTGAAAACACGTACCATTCGATGATATTAACCTCAATTCAGTATCTGAAATCCATTGATTCTCAAATTCAAAACTGAGAGAGTTGTTGATTACATTACTTTTCAAATAAATATTTTTTGCGATTAATTCGGTTATATCATTTGTATTTATAATCGTTGGGCACTTTGTTTCAATTATAGCTCTAATTTCCTCTAGTGATACCGTTTCTGTAACAAAGGTTTCATAGATATATCCCGTCACATTCATTGAATCATCAATGGACAAATAACTAGTAGAACAAATATCAGGAATATAGCCATCGTAATATGAACAAGCGAAAAGCGATAAGCTATCAAATGATTCATAAAGGCACTCTGCTCCTGAACCGCCAAAAACCCAAATTTCTGACGTGGTATTTTCATATATACTATTGTCTTTAGCGAGGGGTGAATCAGGTAATATAATCTCACCTGAAAGGACTTCTACGACTTTAAATTTTGCCACAAACCTATCGTTACCTAATTGAACTGTATTTATTAATTCTCCTATCCAAAAAAGCATTCGTGCATTTGTTTCAACTTTATGTGCTTCTTCACATAAAGTTGGAATATTATTACAAGAACATGCATCTAATTGTTGAGAAAATAAACATAGCCAAAAAGTAAAAAAGAACACTAATTTCATCGGTTTCAATATTTATAAAAAAAGATAAAAAAAAGGAGACAAACAAACGTTTATCTCCTTCTAATCTTTATGATTTGTCTTTAAGTGCTATATAAATGGTGCTATCACCAATGCTACAACAGACATTAATTTTAGTAATATATTCAATGAAGGTCCAGAAGTATCTTTAAATGGATCTCCTACTGTATCACCAACAACTGTTGCTTTATGAGCTTCAGAACCTTTGTAATGCATTTCTCCATCTATTTCAACTCCCTCTTCAAACATTTTTTTAGCATTATCCCACGCACCACCGGCGTTTGATTGGAAGATTGCCATTAAAACACCGCATACTGTAACTCCTGCAAGTACTCCACCTAACATTTCA
Source organism: uncultured Saprospiraceae bacterium (assembly GCA_937924805.1). Lineage (GTDB taxonomy): Bacteria > Bacteroidota > Bacteroidia > Chitinophagales > Saprospiraceae > JAHDDO01. The sequence goes on along the minus strand of CALDTZ010000020.1, from coordinate 95,706 downwards.
GCTCCACCAACGAAACCAAAAACAACGGGTGTTATAACTGCAATTAATCCAGGTAAAATCATTTCACGAATTGAAGCTTTAGTAGAAATTTCTACACACTTACTATATTCAGCTTTTCCGTCTGCTGCTTCGAATGTTGCAACATCTGCCGCAGACCATTCACTTTGTTCTTTACCATCGTACTTTTTCATCACAGCGAGTGCTGCTTTTAATTCTGGTATATCAGCAAACTGTCTTCTTACCTCGTTGATCATATCCATAGCTGCTTTTCCTACAGCATTCATAGAAAGTGCTGAAAATAAAAATGGAAGCATTCCACCAACTAATAATCCAGCCATTACTTTTGGCTGAGCAATATCAATCGAAGAAATTCCTGCTGTAGCCATAAATGCTGCAAATAATGCAAGTGCTGTTAATGCTGCAGACCCAATAGCAAATCCTTTACCAATTGCTGCTGTTGTGTTACCTACTGCATCTAATTTATCTGTTCGCTGTCTTACTTCTTTTGGAAGTTCTGCCATTTCAGCAATTCCACCTGCATTATCGGCAATAGGACCATATGCATCGACAGCTAATTGAATACCTGTATTAGAAAGCATTCCTACTGCTGCGATTGCAATACCATAAAGTCCTGCAAAATGATGAGCCCCTAAAATTGCTGCGGCTAAAACTATGATAGGACCAGCTGTAGAAATCATTCCTACTCCAAGTCCTGCAATGATATTTGTTGCTGCTCCCGTCGTTGATTGTTTTACGATCGACATTACTGGTTTGGTACCTGTACCAGTATAGTGCTCCGTAATTTTTCCAATCAAAAGACCAGCGGCAAGACCACATAAGATAGCAAAGAAAACACCTGTTGCAGTATATCCTCCAAAACCATTTGGTATCATCCACTGTGTAATAAAATAAGTTGCTAAAAGCATTAAACCTGCAGATCCAAATTCACCAATATTTAGCGCCGTTTGTGGGTCACCACCTTCTTTAACTCTTACAAAGAAAGTTCCAATGATAGACGTTAAAATTCCAACAGCAGCAAGTACTAATGGAAGTAATACTGCATTCATACCACCAAAATCATTGGTTGTTGCAAAACCTCCAGTAATTCCAATGTATGTTGCACCTAATACCATCGTACCTATAATAGACCCTACATATGATTCAAATAAATCGGCCCCCATTCCTGCTACATCACCTACATTGTCACCTACATTATCAGCAATCGTAGCTGGATTTAATGGATGATCTTCAGGAATTCCTGCCTCTACTTTACCTACAAGGTCAGCTCCAACATCTGCAGCTTTAGTATATATACCACCTCCTACTCTTGCGAATAACGCGATAGATGATGCTCCAAAAGAAAACCCTGTTAGTACTGTAATTACTTTAGTTACTGAAGCTGCATCGCTTATTCCAAACATATTAGAATAAATTAAGAAAAGCACTCCAAGTCCTAACACTCCAAGTCCTACAACACCTAGTCCCATTACTGCTCCTCCAGCAAAAGCAACTTCAAGTGCTTTTCCGAGACTAGTTCTAGCTGCAGCTGTAGTACGTACATTCGCTTTTGTAGCGACTTTCATACCTATAAATCCAGCTAAAGCCGAACAAATAGCACCTAAAATAAAAGATAACGCAACTAATGGAGATGACGCTTCAGTCATACCACTCCACGCTAATAAGGCAGCTACTATAATAACAAATATTGAGAGTACTTTGTATTCCGCTTTAAGGAATGACATTGCTCCTTCACTAATGTGTTTCGCAATTTTGGACATTTTTTCAGTCCCTTCATCTTGTTTACTGACCCATCCAGATTTCCATAATGTATAAAGCAAAGCTAATACACCGAAAGCAGGAATCGCCATCATTAAAGTTTGATCCATTGTCTAAGTTTAGTTTTGATCTGTAAAAAGTTAATTTGACAAACAAAAGTAAACCTTATTTGCAGTTAAACAAATGACAATAGAAAAATATGTAAAATGTTGAGCTATAACCTATAGCCCCGCCTTTGCACTTATATCGAGCATCTTATCAATGCATGCTCTTCCTTTTTCAATAACTTCCGCTTCCAAATGAATTTCTGGCAATTCATATTTCATAGCTAAATACAACTTTTCCATTGTATTTCTCTTCATGTGCGGACAATCATTACAAGCACAAGTATTATTCGGAGGTGCTGGAATAAATTTTTTATTGGGTGATTTTAATTGCATTTGATGAAGTATCCCTGCTTCGGTAGCAACTATGAACGTTTCAGACTTCGATTCCTGTGTATACCTTAACAAACCAGAAGTTGACCCTATGTAAGAGGCAATATCAAGTAAATGAGCTTCACATTCTGGATGAGCAATAAATTCAGCTTCAGGATAACGAACCATTAATTTTGTAATCTTTTCATGCGAAAAAATTTCATGGACCATACATGCCCCATTCCAAAGAACTAAATCTCTTCCTGTTTTCTTTTTTAAATAGGCACCTAAATTTCTATCTGGTGCAAAAATAATTCCTGTATCGGCTGGAATACTCTCTATAATATGTACGGCATTGGTTGAAGTACAACAGATATCTGTTAATACTTTTAAATCTGCAGTACAATTGATATAACTGACCACTTTGTGATCAGGATATTTAGCTTTAAATTTTTTGAATAACGGAGCTGGACATGAGTCTGCTAACGAACAACCCGCTTTTAAATCAGGAAGTAGCACTTTTTTCGATGGGCTAAGCATTTTTGCCGTTTCAGCCATAAAATGTACCCCAGCAAAAACAATGATATCAGCTTCTGTACTGGCTGCTTGTTGAGATAAGCCCAGACTATCACCGATATAATCCGCAATATCTTGAATTTCAGACTCTTGGTAATAGTGAGCCAAAATAATTGCGTTTTTTTCTTTCTTTAACTTATTTATCTCAGCAACTAAATCTAATGTAGGATCAACTTCAATGTCTAAATATCCTTTTTTATTTAGTGTTTCCTTTGCTGCAGCTATTGTACTATTCGACATATTCTTTAAAATTTTCTTTGCTACTTAATAGACGTTATTTTTCTCAAAATGGTTCTCTTTTTTACAAGAAGAGTGAAACATATATTATATAGCAAAAATGATGCACAAAAAAACTAGGTAGATTAGACAACATAATATTTACTTAAACCGTCTATTTATCAGAACAAACTCTATGAGATATATCTGTTTTCTTATTACGTTTTTATTTGCACAAATAAATAATGCACAAATTGGTTTTGAAAAAATTGGTTTTGGTTTAAGTGCTGGCAAAACAATAAAACCTGTTGAGTATATTGGCCGTTTTGGCAACATAAAAAAAGAAATAGATAACGTTGTTCAATTTGATAATGAAATTTTTTATGGTCTCAATAGACGATTTTCGTTAACCTCCGGATTGAGTTTAAGTTATTCTCGCTTTACAAGCGATGCACTTATTGAATCTCAAAATCATCTTGATTTATACCTTACTAAAATTGAAGATTTTAATGTTTCTATTCCTCTGCACCTTTTCTTCCGAACTTATATGGGTAATAAGTGTTCGACTTTTGCTACTATTGGCATAAGACAACACTTTAGTCTACACGAAAAAGAATATTATAATCAAAATTATTTAGTGGATATTTCTTTAATTAGGATCGAGTCTAGAGACTATATTGAAACCTCTAAATGGCAATTTCGGCCCTATTCTACTGATTTTGAAGTGAGTGTTGGTAATTTTTGGTATTTAAAAACAATCGACGCTCAATTAATTATGCAACCAATCCTCGTTTTTTATAGCTACAAAATGGCGAATAAAAGTGATGTGCGTTCGGATATAAATATTCATAAAAATATAGGCATCCCTTTCGATGGTTTTAGATTTAAGGTAAGCCTTATTAAATCAATTGCTGGTAGTTAACCAAGTAAAAAAACAGTATTCTTTTTTCCAATTATATGTTGGGATTTTTTCCATTCATTGATGGTTTGTGTTTTGATAGACTCTTGATCTCCATTTATTTCTGTGGCAATGCAAAGCTTTGTATTACCTTTCAAACATTGAATCATCACTTTTAATAACCGATCATTGCGATATGGTGTTTCAATCCATATTTGGGATTGTTTCTGTTGATTCAATGCTCTTTCCATTTGTACAAGCTTCGCTTTTAACGGGGCATCTTTAATTGGCAAATAACCATGAAAAACAAATTGTTGTCCATTGAATCCACTTGCCATTAGAGCTAATATCAACGAATTTGGGCCTACATAAGGTTTGATAATATGTCCAGATTTATGAGCAGCAGCAACATAAAGATTACCTGGATCAGCAATACAAGGTGTTCCAGCTTCAGAAATTAAGGCTACCTCTTTTCCTTGATTCAGCCAATTTAAGACTTGTTCAATATGTACACCTGGGTTATCTTTATCCATTTCCAATATCTCAAGGGTGTCAATAGGTCTTGGAAATTTTAAACTGCTTAACCATCTTCGTGTCGTTCGAGCTCTTTCAGTAATATAGAAATCAAAGCTAAATAGCAAATCCAAAAAATGAACAGAAAAAAGATGGTTCGTATTTTCTGCTATCGGGCATGGAATAAGATGTAAAGTGCTTTTTTCTTGATTATTACTCACTATTGAATGCTCTTTGTTAGGCTTTGAATCACCTTAAATTCGCTGAAAAATATTTTCCCTAATACCCGAAATACCGTATAAGCAGGAATCGCAAGGACCATCCCAATGACTCCACCAAATTTTGCACCTATTAATACGATAATAAATATTTCTAATGGATGCGCTTTTACACTCCTTGAAAAAATAGTTGGTTGCAAAACAAAGTTATCAAGCACTTGCATTATTGCAAAAACACCTATTACCTTTCCTAATAAGGGTAGCATTTCATTATAGAAGCTTAAATCTAAATTTGAGGATATAGTAATGATGACTGCAAATGTGGCTCCAAACAAAGGACCTAAATAGGGTATTATATTCATTAAAGCAGCAAAAAACCCGATAAGTAGCGCATTTTTAACTCCAAAAATACTTAACAGAATTGTGACAAAGAGCGTAATTAAACTCACCTGAATAATGATTCCAAAAAAATATCTAATCAATAAACCAGTACTTTCGTCCATTGCCTTTAATGCTTGATCTACTCGCTTATCCGGAACAATAGATGTAATGATTCGATCGACTAATCCTTGTTCCTTTAGAAAGAAAAAAGCAATGAACATAATCGACATTAATGCAATTAGAAAATTACTAAAAAAACCAAAAATAGAACCAAAAACCTTGGTAACTCTAGACGGATTTAAAAAATCAGCCACATTATTTCTCATTTTCTCAACCACACTTAAATTAGAATCAACGGTGTCTACCAATTGATTATCCAAATGATCATGATCAGGCATTACATTAACCATTAAGGTAATATTTGTGTTGCTTGTGGTATCACCATTTTCTCTAGCTAATTGATCAACATCAATAATTTTAGCTTTTATCAATTTATCAATATCGCTTTCCGTTGTTTTGTTCGAATTAGTAACAAGTGTATCTATGGATATAAGCCCTTTATCTTCAAGCCACGACTCCCAATCTTTCAAGGGTTCATCCAAGGAATCAACAATTGAGTTGTAATCAATTGAAGCCAGATTAGACGCTTGTTGGACAATAGGAGGAATAAAAATCCTGATAAGTAATAAAAACAATCCTATTAAAATCACCAGTGTTATTCCAGCAGAAATGCTTGACCCTAGATACTTAGTAAAAAACTTAACCAAGGGTGCTCCAAGCATTGAAACAACCCATGCAATAACAACATAACTAACGATATCACTAAATAAATAAATGATGACGCCCATGATCACGATAGGGACAAGTGCTAATAAATATTTAGTGCTAAGTTTCATGTAACCCGAGATTTCATATAAATATAAAGTAATCCTATTCTTCCTTATTATAAAGGAAGTTTATATTTCTCTTTAAACCTTCAAATTTTGTTCGCATTATTGGAGTACCAGCAAATAGGGTGAAAAATATTTCTTCTGTTAATTCTTCCCAGTCCTTTCGCTTCATTTGTAATAACTGATCTTTAGGATTAAAATCAGGTTCTTTATGTTGTTTTGCAAATCGATTCCAAGGGCATACTTGTTGGCAAATATCACATCCAAATGCCCATCCTTCCATTTTACCTTTGAAATCATTTGGAATAGCTTCTTTCAACTCTATAGTGGCGTAAGAAATACATTTACTACCATCCAATACATAACCAGAGGGACTTATCGCATCTGTTGGACATGCATCAATACACTTGGTGCATGTACCACAAAAATCTTTTATTGGTGAATCATATTCAAAATCTATATCACAAATAATTTCCGCTAGAAAGAAATAGGATCCCTTTTTAGGATTTAATAATAGGGTATGTTTACCTACCCAACCAACACCTGATCGTTTCGCCCAATCTCGTTCCATTACTGGAGCAGAATCTACAAATAATCGCATTGTGAGGTCTCCAAATTGATCAATCATTTCTTTTGACAAAATGGTAAGTTTCTTTTTAATCACTTTATGATAATCTCTGCCATAAGCATAACTGGCAATTTTTGGTGCATCGTTGTCCTCTTGCACATCTTCTGTGAAATAATTAAAACTAAGACTTATAACCGTTTTGGCCCCAGGGACCAATTTTGTAGGATCAACACGCATATCAAAATGGTTTTCCATATATCCCATTTTTCCATGATAATCATGGTTTAGCCAGTTTTCAAGTCGCTTAGCTTCTTCTTCCATAAAAGCTGCTTTAGCAAATCCAATATGGTCAAATCCCAGCCGCTGAGCTGCATCTCGTACAAATGTTGTCCTGTCAGAAATAGAAAGGTTCTTATTCACGTTTTTATTTAAAATAATATCTATGCGAAATTACCTAATACTTTTTTCTTTGATTGCATTGATTGGTTGCAAGCAAGAGGTTACTTCTAAAAGTGGGTTTCTAAGTGCCGCTAAAACAACTTATGGTTCAGGAAAAAGTTATATCGATGGCCAATTTAAAGGTGAATGGAAAGATAAAAATGGTCTGTATCCAGTTACATTCGACATTTTCTCTAGTGGGGGTAAAAATGGAAATGGCATGATGATTCTAGAAAAAGATAAACAAACGACGATCACTGGTCAAATTCATTTAAATGGACGAGAAAATACTTTTAATGGTTCTTTCAACCCTTCAAAAGAAGTCAGACTGTTAAATGAAATAGGCTTATCAGATCAAATTGATATTTATACTTGTCATTGGAATCTCGTTGGTACAAGATCAGTTACTGACAATGAAATTATCTTAAAAGGTAAAGCAGTACCCCAAAGTTGCATAGATTATGCAATCGCAGAATTTACAATTTCAAAGAAAAAAAACATTTAAATGTTACCCTTTCTTAATTAAAGACAATAATGGATTTGCATATTTAAATGCTCTATGATAGGCTATTCGTTTGGCTCCAAAATTTTTACGAACTTTCTGAATCGGTTTGATCATACTTCCTTCAAAATCAAACGTCGATTTACCTGATTGCTTTGCTTCTTTGATTAAATTATACATTAAAAATATTGATGCTCCACTTTTTCTTTTTTCGACATCATCTGTAATAAGATGTGTATACCAGGTGTGCTTATCCCAAATAATAAATACTGAACTGTAAACATGACCTGTCGCATCTTGAATATTGTACAATGCTCCAGCGTTTTGATCAATACAAGCATTATATTGTTTTTGTAACGTATCTTTTGAAAAGGGAACGGCACTTCCTTTGCGCTTGAACATTTCAGAATGCGCCTGATAAAAAGCATCAATATTTTGGTTTTTGACGATTGAAAAATCATCCTTATTAAAAGATTGAATTGTTTTTTGGTAAGAATTATTCAGATTATTATAAATAGATTCCGTTGATTGATTCAGATCTATTTGGTAGCTATATTTTATTTCTTGCTTCATCCCTAACCAATGGAAAGGCGACCAATCCTCAATTGCGTACGGAAAATTTTGATCTATAAAAACTACTTTTGGAAGTGCTTGAAACAAAGATGACAAGCAGCTATTTATTTTTGCTGGACCGATCTTAGGGCTAATAATTGGGCCAACCCACTTAGTCAATTCAGGCATTGTAATGTAGTTTAACCCCCATTTTCTCTTTAAATAATAAGGCCATACAGCAAGGACATTATTTCCTTTTTTCAATATTGAAACATCCCAATTCCCATCGGTCGAGACATCCAAAAACCACGGATACATGCTAATCGGAAACAAATCGATGTGATTCTCAAAGAAGGATTGATATAGAGCTTTATTATTACCCATTATTTTTTAAGCATCATGGTCAAGCCATCGCGAATCGGCAAAAGAAGATTATCTACTTCGCTTAATTGATGAATCCAAGTATTAAATTGGTGCATTGTTTTCGCTTTTGCACTCATTTCTTTTATGATATCTCCATTCCATAATGTATTATCAGCGATCATAAGACCTCCTTGAGCCATCTTAGGTAGCAAAAGTTCGACATACTGTTGATAATGCTTTTTGGAAGCATCAATAAATACGAGATCAATCCCTTGATCTAGATTTGGAATCACATTTAATGCATCCCCATATTCTACTTGGATTTTCTCTTTTTGGGGACTCAATCCGATATATGACTCATGAATATCATTGTATTCTTTATCCAATTCAATAGTAACGAGTCTTCCATTTACCGTAAGGCCTTCAGACAAACAAATAGCTGCATACCCAGTAAAAGTGCCAATCTCAACGATATACGTTGGTTGCTTTATGCGGCTTATCATCGATAAAAATCTACCTTGAAAAAAACCCGAGATCATTCTAGGGGACAAGGTTCTCAAATGCGTTTGGCGCTCTAACTCTACTAATAAATCAGAGGCATTTGTTGACATAGTCGAACAATATTCTTGAAGCTTTTTATCTATAAATTGCACTAATCAAATCTTTTCTTTAAATATGGATAAGAGAATACCGTAATTACAATTATGACTACGCCAATGTAGAACTGAGTATTTAATTCTTTATTCTCTTTCAATAAAAGAATGGCTAAAATGATGCCATATACAGGTTCTAAATTTACCGTTAATGTAAAATTGAACGCACTAATGTATTTTAAGGCACGAATAGCTAAATATTGAGCAAAACTTGTGCAAATCAATGCTAGAAATATTAAATACATCCAATCTTGCTTTGTTGGAGTTAGCGCTTCAACAGTACATTCGTTTGTAAAAGGCAAAATAATACTGAGCAATATAAAAGCTCCAAAAATCTCTAAAAAACTTACCCTCACCGCACTGATTTCATTCATATAGCGTTTACTCAAAATGGCAAACAAAGCGGCTAATAAAGCGGAAGCTAGACCTACCCAAATCCCTAGAATCATAGACTCTTGAACTGAATAAACGATTAAACCCATGGCAGGAATAATAACAATTCCTAAGATAAGATCTAACCAACGAAAAGGAGATTTAAAAATAAGTGGTTCGAGTATAGCAGCAAAAAAACTTGTCGTCGCTAGCGCAATTAATGCAATTGAAGCATTTGCTAATTTGATAGATCCATAAAACGTAATCCAATGAAGACCAGCTACAAAACCTACCAAAATCAGCGGTACTATTTGTTTCCAACCGAGTTCTTTAACCATTACAAAAATACGAGAAAAAAAAAGCAGTGATACAGAAGTAATAAGAACTCTCCACCACACCAAATTCAAAGCTGAGAGACTAATTAAATCGCCTAAAATTGCCGTAAGTCCAAATAGGATTACAGCAATATGAAGTTCTATGTATGGTCTTAATTTTGTAGACAATAGGAAAATAAATCTGTGAATAAAGCCAGGTCGCTTACCGAAGATAGTTAATAAGAAAATTATTGAGCATCATTTCTAATTTTAAACTACATTTGCGATGAATTTTAAAGAAATAACGTTTAAAAGTCAAGCCCATGAAACTTAAAAAAACACACAAAGCCCCTTTGTTTTCGTTGTTTAATACAGAAAAAAACGAGGTCAAATTGGAAGATTTTCAAGGTAAAAATGTCCTGATTTTATTCTTCCCGTTAGCTTTCACAGGGGTTTGTACTCAAGAATTGTGTCAAATAAGAGATGAAAAGGCTGATTACGAAGCGTTAGATGTTGAAATATTAGGTATTTCTACGGATTCTTTGTTTAGTTTAGAAAAATTTAAAGCTGAACAAGCATACAATTTTACTTTGTTATCTGATTATAACAAAGAAGTTTCGCAATCATATGGCGCTCTGTATGAGGAGTTTGCATTCGGAATGAAGGGTGTTTCTAAAAGGTCGGCATTCTTAATTGATAAATTAGGTGTAATTCAATATGCAGAAGTGTTGGAAAATCCACAAGATTTACCCAACTTTATAGAGATAAAGACCGTTTTGAACTCATTATAATTATTTAGAAGATTTATATTATGAACATTGATAATACACTATCTATTGATGAAGAAGTAATGGTGGTGGAGTCGGAGGTTTTAACCACAACTGAGACATCTCAACTTATTATATATAATGATGATCACAATACTTTTGATTGGGTAATAGAATGCCTAATGGAAATATGTAATCACACATTCGAACAATCAGAACAATTGTCACTCATCATTCATTTTAAAGGCAAAGCTATAATTAAGACTGGCTCAATGAAAGTTTTAAAGCCCATGAAAGATGCTCTCATTGAAAGAGGATTGTCTGCCGTTATTGAATCGTTGATCAAAGATTAATCGCATCAACATTCACGCTTTATTCATTAGTATTACCCTAAATATATTTTTGCTTAACTTAACTTTTCATCAACAGACTGAAAGGTAATTTATGCTATTCTTCCCAGAAATAACGATTCCATTTTTTCCTCATCCTTTTAATGCGGACGAATATGGAACGGTTGCATTTGGAGGAAAACTAAATACAACAACTTTACTACAGGCCTATGCTTTTGGTATATTCCCTTGGTACAATGAAGGACATCCAATTCGTTGGTGTTTTACATCACCAAGATGCGTACTTTTTCCAGATAACGTGAAGATCCAAAAAAGTATGAGACCTTTGCTTAATAACCCCAAGTTTACCTTTCATATCAATAGAAATTTTGAAGAAACCATTCGGCTATGCAAAAATATTGATCGTAAGGATCAATATGGAACTTGGATAACAAATGATATAGAAAAAGCATACATCCAATTACACAAAGAGGGATATGCCCATTCTATGGAGATATATGAAAATGACCACTTGGTGGGTGGCCTATATGGTGTAGCCTTGGGCAAAATATTTTATGGTGAATCCATGTTTTCACTCGTTGCCAATGCCTCAAAATTGGCCCTTATCCATTTGTGTAAACACTTACAAGCCTTAAACTTTCAACTTATTGATTGCCAAGAAGCAACAAACCACTTATTGTCAATGGGAGCAACAGAAATTAAAAAGGAAGATTTTTGGCATCGATTAAGTGAAAATAGAAAAACACCATTTGAAAAAAAATCTTGGAAATCTTAAATTAGATTTCATACATTATTAAAGGAAAAATATCATTATCAATCCTCAAAGTTTCACTCTATCATTAAAATGGAAACAGACAAAGTATTTGACTTTCATAATTTAATAAAGAGCCATAAATGCAAGTGGAAGGATATTCATTCTTCAATGAGTCTAATTTCTAAAAAGTATATTTGTAAACAATTTTAAGTCAATGATCCATTTTAAAGAAACAGTATTAAAAAACGGGCTAAAAGTTATCGCCCACCAGGATAAAACGAGTCCTTTGGTTGCTGTAAATGTATTATATAAGGTAGGATCACGAAATGAAAATCCAAACCAAACAGGAATTGCTCATTTATTCGAACATTTAATGTTTTCTGGGTCTGAAAATGTTGACGACTTTGATCAACCACTGCAAATAGCTGGTGGAGAAAATAACGCTTTTACAAATGCAGATATTACCAATTATTATGATGTCGTGCCTGCTGAAAATATAGAAACGGCTCTATGGCTAGAATCAGATAGAATGGCTTCATTAAATCTTTCTGAAAAAAATGTAAACGTCCAGAAAAAAGTTGTACTTGAAGAATTTAGTGAAACTTGTCTGAATAAACCTTATGGTGATACTTGGCACTATCTATCGGAGATGTGCTACAAACGGTATGCCTATCGTTGGCCAACGATTGGGTTAAACCCAAAACATGTAGAATCCATAACCCGAAATGATGCCTTAGCTTTTTATGCAAAATTCTACAAACCAAACAATGCGATTTTATCAATATCCGGAAATATAGAAGAGGAACATGCTTTTGAATTAGCAAGAAAATGGTTTGATTCTATTCCTGGATCCGAAATAGAACCAACCGTTTTTGAAAATGAAATCGAACAAACACAAAAACAAGTGAAAACCGTCTATGGTGATGTGCCAAATACAAATGTAATTTTGGCATTTCCAATGCCTAATAGGTTGCACCCTGACTATTATAGTTACGATATCTTATCCGATATCCTTGGAATGGGAAAATCCAACCGATTGCATTTAGATATTGTAGAAAATAAAGCACTGTGTTCACAAATTTCAACCTATGTTTCAGGTACAGATGGTCCTGGTTTATTTATAATTGACGCCAAACCAAATCCAGGGGTCGCTGTTGATGATTTATTAGACGCAATTTGGAAAGTATTAAACGAACTAACCAAAGTGTTGATCACTCAAAATGAACTTCAAAAAGTAAAAAATGGGGTCATTTCACATATGGCCTATTCAGAAACATCTGTGTTAAGCAAAGCCATAAGTTTAGCTTATTTTGAAAACATTGGTGATGTTCATTTAATCAATAGACAAATCGAACTTTACAGTGAAATTACCGCTGAAAAAATCAAGGCCATCAGTCAGCATCTTTTTCAAGTTAACAAATCGAATGTGCTAATCTATTGTCCTCGTGAAAAATAATCCTTTCACTATTTCTTGGAAAGTTTGGAAGTATCTAATTTTAGCCCTTATACTACCCGCATTTCTTATTAATCTTGGTGCTTTAGCCTTCATTGAAGATGAATCTATACGAGCTATTGTAGCCTTAGAAATGCTTGATAGTGGTAATTATATTGCCCCTCAAATTAATGGAGATGCATACTATTACAAACCTCCATTATACAATTGGTTTATTGCTTTATCATATGCCTTATTTGGTGTTGCAGCAGAGTGGACCTCAAGAATTCCTACATTGGTTTTTCTTTTTGCCTTTTTCATTGCTATTTATAAAATTTCAACGCCCTATTTTGGAAAACAATGGAGTTTTATTAATGCTTGCATTATGATCACGTGTGGTAGAATCTTATTCTATGAATCCTTTTTAGGGTTGATTGACATTGGTTATTCATTCATTACTTATGCAAGTATCTTAAGTATTTATTTATATCGTAATTCAAGGTACAAACAAGCATTCCTGAGTTTTGGACTTACAGCTATTGGATACTTAATGAAAGGGTTTCCTAGTTTATTATTTTTAAGTATTTCATACTTTGTTTTTCATCTTTGGCAACGTAAAAAGTATCGTTTTTTTCACCCTTCAATAGGTCTCGGAGTGTTGTTGTTGGGATCTATTGTTGGTGGCTACTACTTCCTGCTCAACCAACACCAAGACGCTACAGAGGCCTTTGCTCCTTTGCTAGACCAATCCACTCGAAGAACTATTCTTAGGTATCCATTAGTCGATGCTATAAAACACATTTTCAGCTACCCATTTGAGAATGTTATGCACTTTTTTCCTTGGTCCTTATTAACCTTGTTGATGCTTGATGTTAAAACTATACAATCTGTTATAAAAAAACATCCTTTTATTGCGTTCAATGGGGTTATGTTTTTGGCTAATATACTCCCTTATTGGGTTTCTCCTGAAGTATATGCCCGATATGTATTAATGTTAATCCCTTTCTATTTTACCTTTTTTTTATTTGTATTTAAATGGCACTATGATCATCAAACAAAGTGGTTTAATCTTATTAAAAAGATTTTTCAAATTTTGTTCGTTATTACACCAATTGCCATTGCTTTCTCGGTTTTATCAATTGAGATCAAAATGGTACCAAACTATATATTCTATGCTGCTCTTTTTACTTTACTAACTGGAATCGTGAGTTATTTTTCAGTTACGAACAATAAAGCAATCCTTCCTGGAATGATTGTTTTATTGTTAGTGGTACGTATATTCTTTAACGTACTCGTTGTACCAAGTAGAGTACTCAATGATCACGGAACAATTGTGCGAACAGAAACAAAGAGAATTGAAAAAACCTATCAACCGTTGTTTTTGTACAAAAATGCCCGAATGGATAGAACTAGCTCATTTTATTTAGCAGCAAATAAGATGGAAGCTAATCAAAGAAAGGAAACATTGGAAAAAGGAAAATACTACATCGTTGATACTATTTCAACAGCATTACCCAATTCTGAAATTCGCGTTTTAGATAGCTTCCCTATCAGGGAATATCGAAGAACTGCTTACGTGATTAAAAGAAAATAAATCAATATCGACCTTTAAATTTCTTAAGGCGTGCATTTAGATCCTCTATTTTTATGAATAAAATTCAGCGTCTGATTATGGTTTATAAAACAACCACTTACCCAACTCTCGTAAATTTACTTTTTTACCATAAAGTAGTATTCCTATTCTATAAATTCGCCCTGCAAACCACGCAAAAAAGATACATGAAGCAATCAAAATAACCAATGACAATCCCACTTGCCATAATGGAGGATCAAAAGCCAATCTAGCCGGCATAATTATCGGTGAAAACAATGGGAATAAAGAACCAAAAACAGCCATGCCACCATTCGGATTTTGAATGACACCTTGCATCATAATAAAGGCTAAAATGACTGGAATCATTATAGGTAACATTAATTGTTGACTTTCACCCATATCATCTCCAATAGCTGAACCGATTGCTGCAAATAAGGAAGCATAAATAAAAAAACCTCCAAAGAAAAACAGAATAAAAACAGGAATAATCAAAACCCAATTTTGAGATCTAAATTCTTTAATAATTTCAGCTATCTTAAAATTTTCCAATTGATCTGCCACTTCAGGCGAATTCATTTGACTTGTAATTTCTTGCAATTGTGAAGAATTTTCAATTCCCATTCCTGCTCCTGTAACCATTTGTACCGTAAATAAGATAACAGGAACAAGCACAATCCAAATACCTAATTGCAAAAGACCAACAGCTCCGACGCCAAGAATTTTACCCATCATTAATTGAAATGGTTTCACCGATGAAATCATTAACTCAACAATCCTGTTTATCTTCTCTTCCATCACTGAACGCATCACCATTCCACCGTAAATAAAAATAACCATATACATCAAAAACCCCATTAAAGCGCCTAGTATGGTACCAATAATAACGGATAATTTGCCTGAGGCTTTTGGATCATCCTCTAGACTGACGCCATTTTCCAAACTAAATTTAGTGTTAAAGCTTTCGTATACTGTTTTATCTATATTTGATTGTTCTATTTTATAATTTTTAACGGATTCTGCTATTGATTTTTCAATAGAACCTATCGTCGAAATACTTAATTTTTCTTCTGAATAAAATAAAGCTTGATGTCTCTTTTTTGTTAAATCAGAAATAGGTTCAATAAAAACTAAAATATCATTTTCTTCCTTGTAAGATTCTTTTAGTGTTTCTATAGAATCGTTTGAAAACACATAGGTGTGTGATGAGTTTTCAGGTGGATTTGATTTGAAAATACCCGATTCATCTTTCACTATTATTGATTTTGCAGAAGCCGCGCCCTTCGATGCGAAATAGCCAGCAAGTAATGCAATGAGACCAATGCCTATTGGAGTTAGTAACGTTGCCAAAATAAAAGAAGGTTTCCTTACTCTAGTCACAAATTCTCTTGAAAGTATTAGCCAAATTTTATTCATGGTTAGGATTCTACAATGTTTATAAAAATGTCGTTGAGTGATGGTAAGCGCTCTTCAAAACCAGCAATTTGCACGTTATTTTCCATTAATTCTGCCAAAATCTGGTTCGGAGTAATACCTTCCTCTATTTGGATGATAGCATTGTCTTCCGATGAAGACACTATTTTAAAACTCGAACAAACTTTAGGTATATTAGCTGCATTACAATCAATCGAAAAGGTGTGCGATTTAAATTGTTGCTTTATATCTGCCACTTTGCCCTCCAGTACTTTTGATCCCGCATTAATAAGTACAATATCTTTGCAAATCTCTTCAACTTGTTCCATTCGATGTGTTGAAAAAATAATACTTGCTCCTTCACGATTCATTCGATATATTTCTTCTTTTATCAAATTGGTGTTTAGTGGGTCTAAACCAGTAAAAGGTTCATCCAAAATTATTAAAGAAGGTTTATGCATTACGGTTGCTATGAATTGAATTTTTTGCTGCATCCCCTTGGATAACTCTTCAATCTTTTTTGAATGCCAATGCCCAATATCAAATTTTTCAAACCAATGATTGATTACACTTTTTGATTCCTTTTTTGATAACCCTTTCAGTTGAGCTAAATATAAAAGATGTTCGTAAACCTTCATTTTTTTATATAAGCCTCTTTCTTCGGGCATATAACCAACTTCACGAATCTCTGCTTGATTTATATTAATTCCATTTAAAAGTATATTACCTGAATCTGCACCTGTAATTCTTGTAATAATCCGAATTAAAGACGTTTTACCTGCTCCATTGGGCCCTAATAAACCAAAAATGCTTCCCTTAGGCACATCAAAACTCATATTGTCCACAGCTTTGTGATTTTTATACTGTTTGTTGATGTTTTGGATACTTAATACATTCATAGTTTTACCATTAGTATTAGGAAGATAGTTGATTGTTAATAGCCTTTCTTTCTTTTTCGATAATTTGGCGATTATTCTAGATTAATTTAATGTGTTAAGACAATATTAAGGAAAGGTTGAATCAGTGACCATTTTCGTTTATCTTGTCTCTATACTATAATCTAAAAAAATAATTATGAAAAAAATAATTTCGATCTTTTGTTCTTTGGCTTTATTTATTGCTCCACAGTTTTTATCTGCTCAAGTCATTCAAAAAGAAATAAATATGAGCTTTGGACCACAAAATGCATATACACAAGATCATCAAGATGCTGACGACAAACAAGTTGAAAAAGCATGGGAGTCAATTATTAAAGAATATGATGGTAAAGTTAAAAAGAACAGAAAATCTGATGAATTTGAATCTTTAGAGGTTTTAATTCCAAGTATTTCAAGAACACCGATTAATATTTACATGACTATTGAAGAACGAAAAGAAATGACATCTACTTCTGTTTTCTTCGACAATGGAACTGCTTTTGTAAATGAAAATAACGCATCTGAAGCTTCAATGAATATCGAAAAAATATTGACAGAATTTGGATATGCTGTTCAAAAGATTGCAGTCGAAGATCTTATGAAAGATGAAGAGAAAAATTTTAAAAAATTAGAAAAAGAAGCGGAGAAACTTGAGAAGCAAAACAAAAAACTTCATGAGGATATTGAGGATTATCAAGCTAAAATTGTAGAAGCAGAATCTGATATTGAAAAGAATTTGGCAGATCAAGATAACAAGCAAATGGAGATTAAAACACAATCTAAATTACTTGAAGACATAAAAGAAAAATTGAATAATATTGGTAAAAACTAAATAATTTAGTTTTACAAAAATCCTAACAAAAAAAGCCCATTTCATCGAATGGGCTTTTTTTTGTGGAATATAAACTGACATTTTGTTATACATATAAATTCATTATATATAATATTTTTTTCTATGATTTTGACGCTTTTTGTAGCACAATAATCAGATATATTACAATTCTTGCTAATGCATACACTTTCACATTAATCAATATAAAAGGAAACCCAAAATTACTTATCCACATTCCTTAATCCACATTAACAATCTATCCACATTCCAACTGTGGAGGAAAAAAATTAAACTTTAAGAAACTTTTAGCTTTGTGTTATAATTAATTATAATGTGTTTAATTACGTTCTTGACTACATAAAACCATGGGGTACAAACCTAAAAAATTACTAGAAAACGATGCTGCTGAACAATTGATGTTTGGCAAAGTTCAACCCCAAGCTATTGATCTTGAAGAAGCAGTCATTGGTGCCGCTATGTTGGATAAAGAAGCGATGCCTATCATTGTTGAGATTTTAAGACCCGATAGCTTTTATGTAGATGCTCATCAAGAAATTTATCGGGCAATGACTCATCTCTATGAAGTCATGAAACCGATTGATATTTTAACGGTAAAAGAAGCATTAAACAAAACAGGTAAATTAGAAGAAATAGGTGGGATTAATTACCTAATGGAGTTGACAGAAAAAGTTGCTTCTGCAGCAAATATAGAATACCACTCTAGAATTATTATCCAAAAATTTATCCAACGGGAACTAATAAAAATTTCGACTAGTACCATTCACGAAGCTTTTGAAGATCGATTAGACGTACTTGAAATGCTTGATAAAGCAGAACAAGCACTATTTGATATTACAGACAAAAATCTAAATACAGGCTATCAAGCCATTAGCGCTTTACTTACTAAAGTGCAAGATGATATCAAAACTGTATCAGAACAAGAAGATGGAATTACAGGTGTTAGTACTGGTTTTAAAGAGTTAGATAAGTTAACAAGTGGTTGGCAACCTTCAGATCTAATCATTATTGCTGCCCGACCTGGTATGGGTAAAACAGCTTTTACACTTTCCCTAGCAAAAAATGCCGCAGAAAATGGAGTTGGCGTAGCGGTATTTTCACTTGAGATGGGAGATACTCAGTTGACACAACGTTTGATTTCTATGGAAGCAGAAATCAGTTCTTCTAACCTAAGAAATGGAAAATTAGGCGATCATGAATGGCCTTTGCTCGAAAGGGCGGTAAATAAACTTGGGACATACCCCATATTTATTGATGACACGCCTGCCATTAACATATTTGAACTTCGGGCCAAATGTCGTAGGCTAAAACAAAATCACGGGATCGGATTAGTCATCATCGATTATCTCCAGCTAATGAGCGGTAACCCGAATGGTGGTAGATCGAATCGGGAACAAGAAATTAGTATGATTTCAAGATCCCTAAAAGGGTTAGCAAAAGAAATGCAAGTTCCAGTAATTGCTTTATCGCAGCTTTCAAGGGCAGTAGAAACTAGAGGTGGTGATAAAAGGCCACAACTATCAGATTTGAGGGAATCAGGAGCCATTGAGCAAGATGCGGATATTGTAACTTTCATTTATAGAGCAGGGTATTACGCTTTATCAGATGGTTTAGAAGTTCCAGAAAATGAAGCAGAGATTATTGTAGCTAAACATAGAAATGGTGCTACAGATACAGTAAAACTTTCCTTTATTCCAGAATATGTAACATTCAAAGAACCACAAGATAATATGTTTACAGGCTTTGATGCAGTCGGCGGAAATGACAACCCATTTGATGGATCCATTACTTTACAATCAAAATTGAATCCGGACGAAACAGAATTCTTTTAACCCTTGAACTTATGATGAGGTTAAATAAATATATTGCCTATTCAGGTATTTGCTCAAGGCGAAAAGCGGTTGATTTTATCAAAGCTGGTGATGTCAAAGTCAATGGAGTCATTGAAAAAAATCCTGCCGTAGAAATTACAGATGAGGATGTTGTCCTTTTCAAAGAAAAAATACTTAAACCTGTCAAATCGTTTGTTTATTTTATCATGAACAAACCCAAACGAATTATTACATCCTTAAGTGATGAGAGAGATCGAAAGACCGTATTAGATTTAATGAAAAATCGAACAGATAAACGTATTTACCCAGTAGGTCGATTAGATTATATGACGACAGGCTTGTTACTTTTAACCAATGATGGTGATCTTGCTCAAAAGCTTACCCATCCAAAATATAATGTCAAAAAAATCTATCATGCGGTTTTAGATAAACCTTTAAAGCAAGAACATTTCGATGCAATTGTTAAAGGTATAACATTGGAAGATGGTCCTGTGTCCGTAGATAAGTTATCGTATGTAAAGGATAAACCAAAAACAGATATTGGCGTAGATATTCATATAGGTAGAAATAGAATTGTTCGACGAATATTTGAACATTTTGGATACACCGTAATCGCTTTAGATAGAGTTTACTATGCGGGTTTAACAAAAAAAGATATGCCTAGAGGGTTTTCTAGACCACTGACTGATAAGGAAGTCATAATGCTAAAGCACTTTACTTAATCGACAAATACACCAAAACTTAAATCAAATTCTCCAACAAAACTATTAGATGAAAATTGTCGTAATCGAATACTAAATTCTAAATCAATAAACTCTTGATTCATTACCTCTTTCAGCTCTGAGGTTGAAGCCAACATTTTTATTTCCTCCTTACTACCTAAAGGAACTACATCAAGGTAAAAAAGTTCTTTTCGTTGTCCCGATACAGCATCTAATAAAATATGAACCGTTATACCATCTATAAAATTTAGATCAACATCCGTAAATTTCCCTTTAAACGATCCAAAACTAGATTGAATCTGCGTAATATCCTCCGGAGAAATTCCAGCATTACTAGTATTAGCTTCAAAAAAAGTCTGGACATCAAATACTCTAAACACATGAGTTTCAATCGTTCCAAGTCCTGCATTAATATCCAATGGAACAAGAAACTGGATTCTTGCCGCTTCTGAAGAAGAACGATTACACCCTTGAATGGTTAGGAATAATGGTAAAATAAAGAATAGAATAATACGATTCATTTTAAGATAACGAAACAAGCAATAAAATATTTAGACAGTGGTATAATTTATGTTATTATTATAGAATCTACAAAATGTAACGCTTTTTTCTATGGGAGAACAACGAGTATCAAAGTTAAATGATAAAAAGTCTATGCAAGGGTTTATGAAATCTTTGCTTAATGATACAAAGGCTTTAAAATATATGCTTGAAAACGATTGGTTTGAAAGCGATAAAAAAAGGCTTGGGGCCGAACAAGAAATGGTTTTAGTTAATAAAGACACTCTCAAACCTGAAACCAATGCAACCGAGCTTTTAGAAATCATGAAAGATGATGATTGGGTTGAAACGGAATTAGCCAAATTCAATCTCGAAACTAATTTAACACCAAGAGAAATTAAAGGAAATTGTTTTAGTGATCTCCATAAAGAAAATATGGATAAACTAATAGAAATACAGAAAAATCTCGACACCTTAAACACGAATATCGTTTTAACGGGCATTCTTCCAACCATGAGAAAGCATCATCTAATCATGGATAATCTAACACCAAAGAAGCGCTATTTTGCATTAATGCAAGCCATTAATGAACAACTCATTGGCAACTCTTACGAGTTAAAAATATTAGGGATTGATGAACTTATTGTAAAACATGATTCACCTCTAATCGAAGCTAGTAATACTAGTTTTCAAGTCCACTTACAAGTCGCACCAAAAGATTTTGTACATTATTATAATATTGCTCAAACTCTAGCGGCTCCATGTATGGCAATTGCAGCAAATTCTCCATTGGTCTTCGGAAAAAGATTGTGGCATGAATCTAGAATTGCCATGTTTCAACAATCACTCGATACTCGATCTTCACATGAACACATGAGAGAACGTAGTCCAAGGGTAAGTTTTGGGATGGAATGGTTACAAGAATCCATCATGGAGATTTATACTGAAGATATTGCCAGATTTCGCCCACTAATAAATAGTGATATCGAAGAAAATTCTTTAGACCTTGTTTCCAAAGGAAAAGTACCAAAACTAAGAGCGCTTCAAGTACATAATTCAACCGTATACCGGTGGAATAGACCTTGTTACGGAATAAGTGAAAATGGCAAACCTCACCTTCGAATTGAAAATAGAGTTTTACCAGCTGGTCCGACTGTAATGGATGAAATAGCTAACACTTGTTTTTGGATTGGTGCTATGGAAGGTATGTTTGCAGAATACGAGGACATTCGTAAAAAATTAAAATTTGTAGATGTAAGAGATAATTTTGGTAAAGCTGCTAGATTCGGAATTGATTCCACTTTTACTTGGATGAACGATAAAAAAATTGGGGCTTGTGAATTAATATTAACTGAACTTCTCCCATTAGCCCGTAAAGGATTAAAAAAATGTAACGTCTCAAAAAATGATATTGACAAATACCTTGGTGTTATTGAAGATAGAGCAAAAGCACATACAAACGGCGCTAGATGGTTACTTCGATCCTATACAGATCTTATTGATAAAACAAATCAAGATGAAACATTAAGTATCATCACCCAGTCCATCATAAACAATCAAAAAGAAGACAAACCAATTCATACGTGGGATTTAGCAAAAATATCAGATCTCAAAGAATATAAACCGCTTGATATGAAAGTCGAGGAGTTTATGATTACAGACTTATTTACTGTTCAAAAAGATGACATTTTAGATTTTGTGAAGGATTTAATCCAATGGAAAAAACTGACTTATATTCCTGTAGAAGATACAAAAGGTAAATTAATTGGAGTCATAACCCCAGATTCTATCATACAAAATCATGATGCGAGCGGTAATATTAATCACAGTAAGATTATTTCCGTAGAAGATGTAATGGATCCTGAACCACTTACAATAAGCCCAGACGCAACGATGGTTGATGCGATTAAGCGAATGCGTGAAAACAACTCTGGATATTTGCTTGTTGTACAAAAACATGAATTGGTCGGCATTATTACTGAAAGAGAATTTTTAAAAATTACAAGTCGATTGATCGAACGTTTATATGATTAATTGTGATTTTGTACCTTTGCGTGACTTTATTTTTTCAACAGAAAACATTGTGCTATGGCATTTGACATTAATATGATAAAAGACCATTATTCTAATTTAGTTAGAAAAGTGGATGCAGTAAAATCGGAGCTAAATCGCCCCCTTACTTTAGCAGAAAAAATTCTCTATTCTCATCTGCATGGAGATTCTCCATTACAGCAATATAACAGAGGTAAAGATTATGTGTTTTTTCAACCGGATCGAGTAGCTATGCAAGATGCAACTGCACAAATGGCGCTGTTGCAATTTATGATGGCTGGTAAAAATAAAGTAGCAGTACCTTCTACCGTTCATTGTGATCATCTTATCCAAGCGAAAATTAGTGCGGATGTTGATCTTAAAGGAGCAATGGATATCAATTCTGAAGTTTATGATTTTTTAGAATCTGTTTGCAATAAATATGGTGCAGGATTTTGGAAACCAGGAGCAGGAATTATTCATCAAGTTGTTCTTGAGAATTATGCTTTTCCTGGTGGAATGATGATTGGTACTGATTCTCATACACCTAATGCAGGTGGATTAGGAATGGTTGCTATTGGTGTTGGTGGAGCAGATGCCGTAGATGTCATGGCTGGAATGGGATGGGAATTAAAAATGCCTAAACTAATCGGAGTAAAACTTACGGGAAAATTAAGTGGTTGGTCTTCACCGAAAGACGTTATTCTAAAGGTAGCTGGTATCGTTTCCGCAAAAGGAGGTACTGGAGCTATTGTTGAATACTTTGGTGAAGGAGCTACAGGTATGTCATGTACTGGTAAAGGAACGATCTGTAATATGGGTGCAGAAATTGGTGCTACTACCTCTCTTTTTGGTTATGATGCGTCAATGGGACGATATCTAGATGCTACAGATAGAGCTGAAATAGCTGCATTAGCGAATGAAATTCCTGAGTACTTAACAGGTGATGCTGAATGCTACAATAACCCAGATAAGTATTTTGACCAAGTAATTGAAATAAACCTTAGTGAGTTAGAACCTCTTATAAACGGACCTTTCACACCTGACTTAGCAACGCCAATATCAGAAATGGCTGCTAGAGCTGAAGCAGAAGGATGGCCAATAGATTTAGAATATTGCCTTATAGGGTCATGTACGAACTCTTCGTATGAAGATATTTCTCGTGCCGCTTCTATTGCAAAACAAGCCAATGAAAAAGGATTAAAAACCAAATCTCATTTAACGATAACACCTGGTTCAGAACAGGTACGATTTACTATCGAAAGAGATGGGTTTATAAGTGTTTTTGAAAACTTTGGAGCAAGTGTATTCGCAAATGCATGCGGTCCTTGTATCGGTCAATGGGATAGAGCAGGATCAGACAAAAAAGAAAAAAATAGTATCCTTCACTCTTTTAATAGAAATTTCTCAAAGCGTGCAGATGGTAATCCAAACACACATGCTTTTGTAGCTTCTCCCGAGATTGTTACAGCCATTGCTTTGTCTGGCAAATTAGGTTTTAATCCATTGACAGATACTTTAACAAATGATAAAGGTGAGCAAGTAAAATTAGATCCGCCTACGGGTATGGAATTACCTCCCAAAGGTTTTGCCGTTGAAGATGCAGGATACTTAGCCCCGATGGAAGATGGTAGTGGTGTAACTGTAGAAGTTAGTGATACTTCTGATAGACTTCAATTGTTGACACCTTTCATACCCATCACTCAAGATAATCTTACAGATATGAGATTATTGATAAAGGCAAAAGGTAAGTGTACAACTGATCACATATCTATGGCTGGACCATGGTTAAAATATAGAGGGCACTTACAAAATATCTCTCAAAACTGTTTTATAGGAGCTATTAATGCTTTTAATGATGAAGCAAACAATGTTATAAACTTTACGGATAACACTTGGGGACCCGTTCCTACATCAGGAATCAAATACAGAGAAGCCGGTATTGGTACAATCGTATTTGGTGAAGAAAATTACGGTGAAGGATCGTCAAGAGAGCACGCTGCGATGGAACCTAGATGGTTAGGAGTAAATGCTGTTGTTGTTAAATCATTTGCTAGAATCCATGAAACAAACTTGAAGAAACAAGGAATGTTAGCGTTGACTTTTGCAGATGTAGCAGACTTTGACAAAGTACGTCAAGATGACCAAATTAGTATTCCTGACTTTTCAGAAATGGCACCAGGTAAACCATTAACGATAGAGTTGAAACATGCTGATGGTACTACTGAATCGTTCAAAGTAAATCATACATACAATACAGCACAAATTGATTGGGTTAGGGCTGGAAGTGCTTTGAATAAAATTAGAGAAGAGATCGCTTCATAAGCGAAAATCAAACAATAAAAAAAGGCAACTTACTAAGTACGTTGCCTTTTTTTATATGTCCTATTTAACGACAATAAACGTTTGCAATTTTTGCCTACCGTTTTGTTCGTCTATAACCTTACATAAATAGCTTCCAGCTGGCCAAAAAGTTAAGTCTATCATGGTCGACTTCTTGCCTTCGTACAATTTTTGTCCATAGGTATCAAATATCATGACTCTGTAATCAAAAACATTTTCTACAAATATCTGAATATAATCGTTTGATGGATTAGGACTTAGATGGACATGTAATGGACTCAAGCCATTTACTGTTGAAATCAAATCAATCCCATCACAATCTTCATCAATCCCATTATTAACAATTTCTACAGCATTTGGATTAATTTCACTATTCTCATCGTCACAATCTTCTTCAATTCCAAACCCATCCCCATCCAAATCATCATCAAATGTTTCATCATTACAATCATCATCAATACCATTGTATGGAATTTCTGAAACTCCTGGATTAATTGATTCTACTAAATCTTGACAATCTTCATCCGCCGTATATCCGTCTCCATCTGCATCAGCAAAACCTTCTAAACACCCAAAAGTTGGAGTCCCATTATCAACCTCTTGAGTTGAAGCCGTACAATCATTTGCATCGCTTACAATAATCCATAAATCTGGAAAAATTGGATCCCAAACGTGTGTATATTCTATCCGACACCCTAACCGAGCATTTAAAACATTACCAATTGAATCTATTGATCTATTATATTGCATCAATGTAATGTTAGCTTCCCAGACGGTATCATCATAGCCATCACAAAAATCCCAATAATATCCTTGGTTATCTGCTAGATCTAAAACGTAATAAGCTTCATTTGTCCAAACTTGATAATTGGCCTGTATTGGCCCATTATCGCACTGAGCTGCAAATTCAAATTGAGGCCAAGGACCAGTATCATTTATTGTACAATCAGGGATTTCAACAATTACGCCATCGCAATTATCATCTATCCCATTATTTACGATTTCAGTTGCATCAGGATTAATGGCAATGTTGTTATCATCGCAATCTACATCTGCATCAAATCCATCACCATCAATATCTGATTCATCAACAACACCATCACAATCATCATCGATACCATTGCTAGCAATTTCAATCATGCCTGGGTTCACATCTGGATTAGAATCATCACAATCATCGATAGCCGAATATCCATCCCCATCGGCATCTACACCAATATATTGAATAAATTTCCCTTGGCTTGGATGTAAAAACTTTCCACTACCGGTGGTCATTAAGCTTACCGCTCGAATCATATACCACGCTCCTATTTCTGGGTTTAGGATTTCAAAAGATTCTGATCCCGTAATCAAAGGACTGACCTTTTCATATTTTCCAAATTGCGAATCACTTTTATAGACATGATAACCAATCAACTTTTCATCAATAGATGCTTGCCAATTGATAATCGTACTACTTTCATTACTTACGATATTTAGTTCCGAAGGAGGAAAGGTTTGATATAATCGTAAACTTGGATCTCCATGAAAACTAAAATGTGTTCGATTCCACCATACTGGAGTATCCCAAGCCTGATGTGGTTTTTCCAATAATTGATTATCCATATTATGATCCATAATCTGCTTCATAGCGAGACCTAAAGGTTCACCAACGCCAGCTTGATGGAATATATTGATCGCTTCTGTCGTCCATAATGTAATGAGAGTTTTAGTATCGGCACATAATAAAGTTCTAATTCTATTAAATATCCCAGTAGGTGTATCTCCATAGCCCCAATAACTTTGGTCACTACTAAAGACCAACGCATCAAAACCTTCACTTATCCATTCTTGAAAATCAGGCACGAAACGATTCTGCATATAAAACATAAATGGACCATTTTCATTAACCCAAGCAGGGTGCCCTGTTGGCGTAGCATCGAAATGCTGAATTACATTCTCAGAACCAGAAAGTCCCGACAAACATCGAAACGATGCATCTGTTGAGTTTGTGTAATTACTTTTATAAAATCCTGTCTTTTGTCCTATCTTTTGTCCAGAAAGTACATGTCGATGATTATGAAGTCTATTGAGATATTGCCTTGTATAAAACACTTCACCTCCAAAAATTTTACTGGATAAGGTATAGAAATCTACCCTGCCAAATCCCATTTCTAAGTTTGATGGAATTAAATCTTGATCCCATTTGAAATCACCTGGATAATTTTTGAGCAAATTATCTGTCTGTTCCGGGATTTCATAGGTTGCTGTATCTGTAAAAACACCATCAATATCAGCATAGTATGTATCAGCTCCACGTGCACCCGTTACTTCAATATGGTTATCTGGTGCTTTCAAGCCTTGCCCAGATCTAGGCAATGGTACATGACCTAAAATGAATAATAATTTATGTTTATCATTATCTGGAGCCGAATCATAAACTTCTTTTATTTGGTCCTTAATATCAATAACCGTCGCTCCATCATCATAACTAGCTTGTCCTTTAATCGTTGTTATCTTATCTACGAACCAACCATCACCTGTGAGATCTCCAACCAATCTAGTCACCTCAAAATCCAAGTCTGAATTAATTCCTTCTTCTACACACAACAATAATCTTCCTTTATAATCAGACTGGTCATATATAGTAGAACAAGCCACATAACCGATAGCGAACCCATTTGCTCGTTGACGTTTTATCTTATATTCATATAATGTTTTAGGTTCAACATTAGCATCCAAAAATACTTTGGTGCCAGGCTGCAATCCTTCTGCTATAAGAACCCAATCTGCTGCTGTTCCATACAATGGCCTTCTATAAATATCCGTCGGATCATTTGAATTTAGGTCCGCATCCAAAAGGTGTATATTGATGCTTAATGGATTTTCATTGAGTGTTGCTTCTGAAAGACAAACGAATTGACCATCCGTGTTCCAGTTAAAATTCGACAACTGCGCATTTGCCAAACCAACAAAAAAAATAAAAAATGTAAGTAATTTGAATTTCATAATATCATAATTTATGATGATCAATTGCTAAACTTCATTGTATCAAGTTTTACTATAATTAAAGTTAAAAACAATTTCCTTACTTTACGAATGTAAAATCGAACCTTATGAATCGTCTATTTTTATCAATTTTATCTATTATCATTTCCTATTCAAGTGTAGTAGCACAAATTGAGATCACACACGATATAGCCATACCTCCAAGTGCATTTTCCTATGATATGGAAGATATCAATGATGATGGACTTTTAGATTTCTATACAAATACAGCCACAGCGAGACCAGAAATTCACATCAATAATGGTGACTTTACATTTACACCTATTAATTTGTTTAGGCTTGTTAACGGTGGTAATTTATATAATGATATTGCATTTATTGATTATGACAATGATGGCGACAAAGATATTTTACATGCTACTTGTCCTTCTTGCATTTTTAATGATATAGAATTGTATCGAAATGATGACTTCAAATCATTTACATACATCAAAGATTTTGAAAAAAACATGGCACCCAATGATGATATACATCTAAGGTCCGCCGATTTTAATAAGGATGGACAAGAGGATTTAGTCCTCAATCTATCTTCCACTTTTGTTTATTATAATGAAAGTAATGGCAATTTTTCAACACCCGTAGAACTTCTTCCTGCAACAGATGGCGAACAACTCCATATTGAAGATGTGAATAATGATAATGAATTAGATATCATCGTTTTTGGCACTTCTTCAGTTGTCATTTATATGAATAATGGCTTTGGATTTGACAACGGATTTGAAGTACCTAACTCTGATTTTGATAGTGGACTGAAGACTTTTTCGGATTTAAACAAAGATGGCCGAATGGATTTTACATTTACAAAAAATGGAGAAATCTTCTTTTTCGAAAGCCAATTGCAAAGTCCTTATTATCAAGAACAAACTATATTTTATGATGATAGTGACAATTCAAATGTTGGTCATACTCTTTTAGATATTAATGGTGATAATCATTTGGACATTGTACACGGTATGATCGCTACAAATGGGTTATTTGCCAAAATGAATAATCAAAATGGCTTTGATCCCAGTATCCAAATTTCCACAAAAGGAAATCAAAATGCTTTTAATTTCTCGGCTGATATTAATAATGATGGTTTTGAAGATATTCTATCAAAAAGTAAATTCAGTTTTCTTCATGCAACAAATGTATCAAATGGTATTGATCAAATACAATCATCTGTAGTTGGAGGAGCCGATGACGTCCGACTGATTGATATTAGCAACGATGGTCAAAAGGACGTTTTAGTTCTCAATGAAGGTAGTTTGTACTTTCGCGACTTTAATGGAGAATATCAACCTTTGGTAACAATCTCTGGAATGGAATCAATCCTTGGTTATGAGGTTGTAGATATGGATAATGATGGAGATGAAGATATTGCAGCTGCAATTATTGAAAACAATCCAGCGATTGTTTGGTACGAAAACAACAATGGAATCTTTTCAACCAAAAAGATATTACTAACACCTAATGATGTTGCTTCTTCCTTCAGAGCTCATGATTTTGATAAAGATGGAGATATAGATTTTACTATTAATCGTATTGGAGCAGGTGGTGATTATTGGGAATGTAAATCCATAAATGAATATGAACACCATGACATCTATCCACTGGGTGATCGATCGATTCTTGTTGATATAAACCAAGATGGCTATACAGATTTAATGACCTGGGTCTTTATTAATGGAAAAGTGCACTACATTTTAAATGATAAAAACGGGTTCTTCGAAGATCGTGTAGTCATTAATCAAGAAGACTTCTTATCCATTAACTTATCAGACATTGATAACGATGGCGATGATGATCTTATTTATACCGAATATAACAATGGAGAAAGCCCACTAAAAGTGCTTATTAACGATGATAATAATTTCAGTCAAAGCATATTATTAGGAGCTGGATACAATGGAAGCAGTACAGCCATTTTTGATATGAACGGGTATAAAAGAATCTATGTTCGAAACCAACTTGATTATTATGATGTGTATCCTGATTTTTCATCGATCTACCATGAAGGACCTTTCCCAAATGTAGGTTTTGATATATTAAAAATATTCCCAAACAAACAAAAAAATCAATTTGATATAATTGCATTTGAAGATGAAGTCAATGCTCTAGTTCAAATTGGAAATGTTGCAGAACTACTTGATCAAGATAATGATGGCTTTATAAGCACAGAAGACTGTGACGATTTTAATGCGGATATTAATCCAGGTGCTACCGAAATTGAAAATAATGATATCGATGAAAATTGTGATGGTATAATATTAGTTATCGATAATGACAATGATGGGTATAACTCCGATGAAGATTGCGATGATTCAAATGCGGATATTAATCCAGGTGCTGAAGAAATACCTCTAAACAATATTGATGAAAATTGTGATGGTATCGATGATCTTTTGGATGAAGACGGAGATGGTTATAATATCACTGAAGATTGTAATGATATGAATGCCGACATAAATCCTGGTGCATTAGAAATACCATTCAATTCAATTGATGAAAACTGTGATGGACTTGATTATATTGATGAGGATAGTGATGGCTTTGATAACACTATAGACTGTGATGATACAAACCCCGCCATCAATCCTGATGCCACGGAAATACCAAATAATGGAATTGATGAAAATTGTGACGGTCTAGATATTATTGTGATTCTTGATGAGGATGGTGATGGATATGGAAATGATTTAGACTGTAATGATTTCAATGCTGAAATTTTCCCTACACAATTTGAACTATTGGATAATAATTACGATGATAATTGCGATGGAAATATTGGCACACAAATCCTAGGTAATTCAAGATCAGAAGACTTTGGTTATAAGGTTACTCATATGCTAAATGCTAGAATTTGGTTTGGTGATGAGCTCGTCCCTACTTTTGCGTCAGATGAAAAGGTCTATATATGGTCAAATCAAACGTTTGAACCCAATGACTGGGCATTTGTTGATGATATCTCTATCATAAAATCAAAGAGAAGTACAAAAGGAAATACATTACTAAATGTAAGTTATAGTGAAAGCGGACAAAAATTTGAAAGATTTCCTACAGGTCCGATTTTAAATCCTGATTTACCAGATGTTCAAGATTTTGAGCTTGGCGATCTTAATAATGATGGTCATATAGATCTCATTGGTATTCGAAAAGACGGAAACGATTATAATGAAACATTTTTCATTTATTACGATTCCCAATTTCAAATATTTGAATTTAAATCTATTGACTTGGGTGATCATAGCATAAACAAACAAATCAAATTAGTAGATATTGATCAAGACGATGATCTAGATATACTAATACTAAGATCAACAGAAAACAATCAACTTGTTCAATATACTAATGAATCAAATTGGAAATTCAGTGAACAAAAAGTTCTTTGTTCAGATTGTAAAGGGCTTGAAGCCATTGATTTTATAGATATTGATGATGATAATGATATGGATCTTCTCCTTCACTTTATTGATAATTCACAAGCCAACTATGGGTTGTTCTATTTAGAAGACTTTATACCAAACACATTAAAACCTGTGATCGAAAACAAAAATATCGCATGTTTTGAAATTGGTGATATTAATTTAGATTGTAAAGACGATATCATCTTTTACGAGTCAAATTCAAGAGTGTTAGCTGCTTTGTTTTCGAATAATTTAATCTCGAATGAAATTCAATATCTCACCTTAGCTGAGGATGAAATTGATAACATTCTAATTGGGGATACTCGAGTAGATTCACAATTTGATGGAATGTTAGACTTATTTTTTACCTATGCCTCCAATTCACTTATTAATGTTTATCACCCTTCGGTTACTTCCATAGATATCGATCAAGATGGAGTCTTTAATGCCGATGATTGTGACAATTGCAATAGCAATGTATTTCCTGGGGCTCCTGAAATTCCAAATAATGACATCGATGAAAACTGTGATAAAGAATATGAACAATCTTATATTGAAATGACAATTGAAGATTTGATCAATACCGACAACTACGGTTTACTTACAGAGATTCATAAAAAAGTAGCTATCAAAGGGGTTGCTCATGGTATAAATTTCTTAGTATCCGATCTACAGCAAATTTATATGCCATTAATTAACACTACCACAAAAGAAGGTATCATTTGCTATGGTTATGTGGATGACGTTTCAGTAGTTCCAACTGTTGGTGATTCTATGACGGCATACGGTGAACTCATTCAATATAGAGGCCTCAAAGAATTGCGTCTTGAAGAAATAGAAATTCACACTTCAAACAACACACTTTCTGATCCATATTATTCATCTGAATTAAATGAATTGACGGAGGGTAAACTAGTTCGATTAAGTAATTTATCTTTTGTAAATCCAGGATTATGGAAAGGAGATGGAAGCTCTTTCAATATTACTGCTACCGATGGAATTAACAATTTTACCATTCGAATTGATAACGATACTGAATTAGCAGATATTGATGTACCCCCGTTTACAAATTTTGATTTGATAGGTATCGGATCACAGTTTGATACAGAATACCCATACAATGCTGGGTATCAATTATTACCGAGGTATATTTCTGATTTCAGAACGGTTAGTAATACAGAAAATGAATTTGATGAAACCATTACATTATATCCAAATCCGAGTACAAATGAACTCTATCACACTTACAGGAAACAAAATATTGTGTACAAAATTTATAATGCTACGGGAGGTTTGATGATTCAAACTAAGGAATATCCAATCGATATACATTCACTTAAAAACGGTGTTTACCTTCTTGATATTAATGGAAAGTTTTATCGATTTTCAAAAGTTGAATAGCGAAATAAGTACTTACTTTATTTAAAAAAAGACAGATTAAAAATAAAATTTTGAGTTTATATTAATTATTAGCTTGACAAGGTTCAATCTTTGCTTCAAAATCAACACCAGCAGGAGCACTAAATCCAACATTTAGTTCGACAGAAAACTCAGCATCATAGGTTACTACTTCTGATGAACCTAAGGTGCCATCTGCATAAATATGATTTGAAGCAGAATAAGTACCACTGCCCTCTGTTCCATCCAAATCCAAAACAGGAGTACAAGTATCTGTCAAACCCCAATCGACTTGTAGCGTATTTAATCCATATGTAATATCTGAAGAAACGATACATCCAGATGAAAGGAATGGGTAGGTTCCCCAATTTCCTTCATATCCTGTATATGAGCCAACATTATCAGGGTATGTATCATAGTATGCAACTAAATCAGGATTCTCTCTATCTGAAATATCATAAACCTTCGTTCCGTCTTCATAATAAGAAATATAAAGAAAATCTCCTATGACAAAAGGGTTGTGAGGTGTAGAAGCGCCAGATGATTCAAGGTGATCAGAAAAAGTAGTGACAATAGAAATATCTTCAGTATCTGATCCAAGGTTTGTTAAATCAATAATTCCCATTGGTAAACCAGTAGGTACCTCCTCAGCATAATAAGCATACCCTTCATCCGCATCTGTCCAACTACTGTGATTATAATTACCCGTAGGTATGCTTCCTAGTAAAACAATATCTGTCAAGTCACTAAAATCATAAACATAAAAACCAACATTACCATGAGAACAATAAGCAATATTATCTTTGACATAAATATCATGGATATAATAATTTCCACTTCCATTTACATCATTAAGGTCAACATGATCGATTAGTGTTGGATCTTCTGGAGTGCTTGATAAATCTATCGCAGTAAAATCTTGAACTCCTTGCACACCAACAGCATATAGGACCTCATTCGTTTCATCAATATAAATATTATGTGCTTTAAAGAAAAACTCAGTAGTTGTTAACTCATGCGTTACTGGACTATCAGGTAATCCATTCAGATCAAAAATATGCATCCCTTCCGCACAACCATCACATACAGAGTACATATATCCGTTAAAGGTCTTTAAATCTCTCCAAGTTACACCACCACCACCAAAGTAACTAAATACCTTAATGGGATTTGCGCAATCGGTTACATCAACCACAAAAATTGAATCTGCCCCACCAATGAGTGCATATTCTTCCCCTGTATCCGTTTCGTATCCCCAAATATCATTGTATTGCAAGCCTCCATGAAGCGGGTTATCTGCTGGATCCCAATTTCCTAGCCGTTCCATACTAAGTGAATCTTGACTACTTAATGGAGTAATAATGAATAACAATAAAATGAATCCTAGATACCTCATAAAACTTAATTTTTTATTGAACCCCATGCATTAACCTTTTTAATAGAGGGTGTAACATCAACGAAATTAACCCTAAGCCTATCGGTACTATCGTAAATATTAAAAAGAACGTAGAAAGGTCGTATTCTGATGTAATATTATTAATGTTTCCACCGATCCAGTGAGCAAATTTATTTCCTATAGCAATGGCTAAATAATAAACTCCAAACATAAAAGCGATCATCCTTGTTGGGATCAACTTACTTAGATATGATAATCCCATTGGTGATAAACAAAGCTCACCCAATGTATGAAACAAATAAGCTAAAACTAACCAGATCATACTTAATTTAGCAGTCTCGGCACCTGAAGGAACGCTCCACGCCCCCATAGCAAGAAATCCAAAACCTACACCTAAAAGAGCTAGACCCAAGAAATACTTTACCGATGCAGGTGGATTATATTTACTATCCCACCATTTGGTAAACAAAGGAGCAAACATGATTATGTACAATGAGTTTAATATCGCAAACCATGTCACTGGAACTTCTGCACCTGTAGTTTGAAAATCTATGTTTAATTTATAAATCACAATTCCCCAAATAATAAGAAAACTGAAACCTAATATTATATTAGATAATGATATCTTGGTAAACGTTTTTCTAAATAGAAGAATCAATACATAGGTAATGATTCCTAATGGAACAACAGTTACCAATAAATCAACAATTTTAAATGTTGTAGCTGCACCACCCTCTAAAATTCTATCTGTAAAGTCTCTTGTATAAATCGGTAATGAACCTGCTGCTTGCTCAAATGCAGCCCAGAATATGATCGTAAAAATGCAGAAAATCATGAATGCTATAATTCGATCTCTTTCGATTTTAACATATCTTGGAATTCTAGTTGCAAGTAATATTATAAATGAAAACAATGCTGTTATCGAAGCGGGTACATAATCCGTGAATATAAACGCCACCGCAGAAATCGCGAATACCGTAGTCAATACATAATCAACGATAGTAAAGTGATTTAAAACAACACCTTCTGCTGTTAATTTTTCTTCTTTTGATTTTTGACTTTGTGTTGGTTTATTACCAATATCTCCAAACATTGATTGAGCAAAATAGAACTGTAACATCCCTAAAAACATGAATATTCCTGCCAACCCAAACCCGTAAGACCAACCAATACGTTCTCCTATCCACCCACACAATAATATTCCTAAGAATGCTCCTGCGTTTACTCCCATATAGAAGATATTATAAGCGCCGTCCTTTTTCTCATTATGACCATCATACATCTTAGATATGATTGATGTCATATTAGGTTTAAAAAACCCATTACCTGCGATCAATAAAGCAATCCCCACATATAGAGACATTGGCGTTTCTATGGCCATAGATGCATGACCTAAAGTCATCAATAATGCACCGACAACCACTGCCATCTTGTAGCCGATCTTATTATCTGCTAACCAACCACCAATAATCGGCGTTAAATAAACTAACGAGGCATAAATACCAAGTAAATGTAATGCGTCTTCACTTGACCATCCCCATCCAGGGTTGTCTCCAGTAATTACACCCGTTAAGAAAATAACTAAAATTGCTCTCATCCCGTAGTATGAAAATCGCTCCCACATTTCTGTGAAAAACAAAACGAACAACTGGGACGGGTGCCCTAATACATCAGCTTTTAATTCAAATTTTTCCATCGCTACTTTTTCTATTGTTTTTGATTATACCTTTTATTAATGTGTTTCTTCTAAGACCAAATCTTCAGCACCGTGGGTCAACCGTTTTAATGGTTTTAATAATGCTAAAACAATTAATCCAATGACTACTGTAAATATTACAATCCCTGTAAATATTGCGGTTTCTCCAGCTCCTTCTGCCGATTCTCCGATTAAACCAGCTACTTTATTCCCTAATCCAGTTGCAGCAAAATAAGCACCCATCATAAATGAGCCATATTTTACTGGTGCTAATTTAGTTATAAATGAAAGTGCAACTGGTGAGGCACAAAGCTCTCCAATCGTATGAAGTAAATAAGCCAATACTAACCAATACATAGCTGATGAACCAACTGCTTCATATTGTTGAGACGCAAATCTCATAAATAAAAACCCAAAACCCATTATTATTAATCCAATCGCCATTTTAAATAATGATGACCCTTCTCTACCTTTTAGCTTCCATCTATACCAGAATCCAGCTACTGCAGTTCCTAATGTAATAATGAAAAATGCATTTACCGATTGAAACCAAGAAGCAGGTACTTCGAAACCACCAAGCATTCGATCGGTCTTTTCACTTGCATATAAATTCATCAGCCCTCCTGCTTGTTCAAAAGCTCCCCAGAAAACGATAATCAATAAAAACGAAAGAAACATAACCAACATTCTGTCTTTCTCTATTTTCGTTAATGGTTTTTTCATCAATGCGTTATCTGGATTATCAGCATCTCCTAAGAATTCACCAATGCCTTTTAAATACTTTTGCCCCCATAGATAGACTAACATACCAAGTGCCATTCCTATACCAGCAAGTCCAAATCCATAATGCCATCCAATATTTTCACCAACATAACCAACTATTAAACTAGATAAAAAAGCACCAATATTGATCCCAATATAAAAGATAGTAAACCCTTTGTCTCTTCTTTCATCCCCTTGTTTATACAAGCCACCAACCATAGTAGAAATGTTCGGTTTTAATAAACCGACACCTGCAATAATCAATCCTAATCCAGTGTAAAAAGCCCAATCTTGTTGTATAGCTAGAACAGTATGTCCTAACACCAAAATGAGTCCTCCCCACAAAACAGCTTTCCGTTGACCGATAAGTTTATCTGCGATTAATCCACCAGGTATTGATGCTACGTAAACCAACATCGTATACCATCCATATAAAGCTAAAGCCTCTCCACTTGTCCAACCTAATCCTGGATTTGAATCCAGCGTTTTACCTGTGATATAAAGAACTAAAATCGCTCTCATCCCATAATAACTAAACCGTTCCCACATTTCTGTAAAAAACAAAACATAAAGACCGATAGGATGCCCGAAAAGTTGTTTTTGATTATCTAAAGAAGCATTACTTGACATAAATTTTGTAGTTTCTGAAAAAATCGATTTACAATTGTATAATTCGTAAATATTCTACGCAAAATAGGTAAAAGAATGCTAGAGGCAAAATATTATTTGATTTGAGTAAAAAGTGCGACTAATCTAAATGATGCTTCTTTTTGATATCTAATTGCCAGCCAAGGGTTTCAGCAATTAATTGAAGGGTTTCTAAGTATTCTTTTTTATGTTCTTCAGCTTCTTCAAAGAGTTTACTTTCAATGGCTTTATCTTCAATAAACTTTTTTGCCCGACGCTGGATTTCCGTTAATTCTTCTTCACTAAATGCATTAAATGTTCCTTCTTGTAAGTCGTAATAATCTAAATCATGATCGATAGACATGATTTCTGGATCTGGGATTGAATCTAAGGTTATTGTTTTTGATTCATGATCAATGGATAACTTAATATGATCAAAATTGAAGCCCGCACTAACTTTCGCATTTACACGCAGTAGGACTTTCTTTCTAAATGGGGAAATATCATAATAGTAATATTCTTTGTAGTTGTATATTTCTGAAATGTAAGCTTCCGTTGTAACAAGCTTAGAAACCTTGGTCATTTTTTCTATTAAGACCGTCGCTGTTTCCGATTTTTTAACTTGTTTAAAGGAATGATAACGACCAAAATAGTAACCACCTATTGTGATAGTTAGTATAACTCCAATCCCTACAATCCATTTTAGTGCGCTAGTCAAAAAATTGATCTTTTGTGTTTTTTGTACTTATTAAAACGGCTTTTACTGAGCCTACAGAAACAGCAGATTCAATCATTAAAGGAATCTTGCTGTTATCATCAGAAACCCAAATATTCATTTCATTTCCGTCTTTAAAAACTTCGCTAGTAACAATTTGCGGTGATATTTGGATTACATCTTTATTGCCTATCCCCTTAATCCTCTTTCTACCTCTATCTACTACTTTGATGTCTAAGTTATAAAATTCTTTATCAAAGAAAACACTTATGGGTAGCGTTAGTCCAGGTTGGATATGACCATCATCATAATTACGAAGTAAATACAATATGGAAACCATATCCTGAACACAATCTTCGTAACTAAAATAGAGTGCTTTTGTTTCTTCTTTCGTCTTACCTATATGTTCAATAACCGTTTGGGTTTCCCAATCGAAATGAATACTATCATAACGTATATAGTTGCCTTCTTCAATATCTCGAACAAATTTGATCGGTTGTAACGTTTCTTTATCTACACTACTTGAATAATAGTCTCTGACTTTAAAAAACCCATCATAACTACTATACGTTGTCCCTGTTATACTTACTTCATAGGTTTGTTCGGTTTCCTCGACATTGAAGATTACTTCACCTGCTGGAATCCATATAAACTGCCAATTATAGTATAATTTATATACCAATTGTTCTCCATCAACAAATATGTCGTTTTGGAGTGCACAAGGCATCGTTTCCAGCTGTTGACTGCTTACCATTTGGCTACAGCCAAATATAAAAAGTAGAATATATGCCTTTACTAATTTCATGCAAATTTATTTACCTTAAATAATAAGGTTACACCTAATAAAGCGGGTATCATCAAATTTATTGCCCAAAGCGACCAACTAGCTAATAAAATAGAAATCTCATTTACTTCAAATAAACTAAAGACAGCAATAGCAATACTACTACGAGCTAAAATTGATAATCCTCCAGGCAATGGAATACCTGTTTGAATTAGATATATAATTGAAACGCCAATACCACCTTCAATAATTCCTAAGGGAATATTAAATAAATGCAAAAAACAGAGATATTGAACCCAATAGGTAAAATACCTCAAAATTGAAATCCCTAAAATTATGAACTTTTGATTCGTTCGAATGGGTTTAAGTCTTTTATAAAAAGAAGGTAAGCGAATCTTAAAATAGTTGGAAAACCAACCAACTAAAGATTCAAGCTTAAAATAAACGACAAAAATTAAAAATACAATCGATAAAGACAGATAAATTCCATTGACATCTATCAACTTGTTAAATACCATATCTTTTGAAATCAATACCAGCATCGCTATAATTCCAAAAACTATATTAACTGCATTTTGGGCAACGCTACTATAAAAAGTAGCGCTAACGGATTGTAATTTCAGTGTGGTTGTATCCAGGTTTAGTGTTCTACCATAATATTCGCCAATGCTTGCTGGCGTTATTATCCCCATCGATATACCCCTTAAAATATGTATATATGCTTTAAACCAAGAGATAGATGTTGCAGTATTCATTACATATTTCCATTTCATACTTTCAAGCAACCAATTAGTAAAAGATAAAAGCAAAATACCAATTATAATCACCACTGGAAAAAGACTCAATTTCAATTCATAAGCCTGAAGCATTGATACCAGCTGTTGCTTTACAAATAACTGATACCATAACGCATACAGAATAGCGATTGCGATTATACATTTTAGAACAGCATTTATAATGGTACTTCGTTTTGGCAAAATAATTTAAATTAACGCTTTATATTACGTATTTTTATTATATGACAGATGACTACAAAATATTAGGAATTGACCCTGGTACAAATGTACTAGGTTATGGCATATTAGAGGTTCGAGGCAAGGAATTAAAAGTAGTCACCTTAGGTGTTATACATTTAGAAAAGTATCCCGACCATCAAACAAAGCTAAAAGAAATTTTTCTTCAACTCCAAGAAATTATTGAAACCTATCTTCCTAGGGAAATGTCTGTTGAAGCCCCTTTCTTTGGAAAAAATGTTCAATCAATGCTAAAATTGGGCCGTGCCCAAGGGGTAGCCATGGCTGCAGCAATGACTATGGGTCTAAATATAACGGAGTTTTCTCCGAAAAAGATCAAAAAAGCAGTTACAGGTAATGGGAATGCATCAAAAGAACAATTATGCTCAATGCTTTGTAAAATTCTAAAAGTAAACATCGAAACAAAATACTTGGATGCGACAGATGCCTTAGGTGCAGCTTACTGCAAATACAATGAATTATCAAACCCTCTAAGTGGTCTCGGTGGAGTGAAATCTTGGAAAAGCTTTATGGCAGCAAACCCTAAACGGGTTAAAGGTTAATACGGAGAATAATATTAAAGTTCAGCATTTATACTGGCTGCAATCTGACCAAACTCCTCAGCAGTAATCTTGACCCGATCCTTAGTGAAATCTAAATCAGCAATAGAGTTAATAGGCACTAAGTGAATGTGAGTATGTGGTACTTCTAATCCTATCACTGAAACTCCAATTCTTTTTGAAGTTGATACTTTATCTATAGCTGAAGCGATTTTTTTAGCAAAGGCAAATAATGCCTGATAAGTG
This sequence comes from uncultured Saprospiraceae bacterium, assembly GCA_937924805.1. Taxonomy (GTDB): domain Bacteria; phylum Bacteroidota; class Bacteroidia; order Chitinophagales; family Saprospiraceae; genus JAHDDO01. The sequence goes on along the minus strand of CALDTZ010000020.1, from coordinate 54,926 downwards.
TCGTCATCTAAATCAAAAATATAATCAACTTCAATTTTTGGAATTACCAATGTATGACCTTTAGCAAGTGGATTTATATCTAAGAATGCCAAAAATCGGTCATTTTCAGCTACCTTATAAGCGGGAATTGTACCGTCAATTATTTTTGAAAAAATACTTGCCATTAGAGTGAGATATCCATAATTTCAAATTCAATAAACCCAGCAGGTGTTTTAACTTTCGCAAGTTCACCCACCTTACATCCTAACAAACCATCACCAATTGGTGAAGTGACAGATATTTTCTTATCCTTTAAATTTGCTTCTGCCTCTGATACAAGCTGGTAAGTCACCTCTTTTTTTGACTTTACATTCTTAATTTTTACTTTGCATAAGATGGTTACTTTACTAGTATCCAATTGACTCTTATCAATAATTCTTGCTTTCGACAACACAACTTCCAAATTATTAATTTTTAATTCCAATAATCCTTGAGCATCTTTTGCCGCATCATATTCTGCATTTTCTGATAAATCTCCTTTTTCTCTTGCTTCAGCAATAGCTGCTGCAACTTCTCTTCGTCCTTCTCCTCTCAATTGTTCTAACTCTTTTTTTATGTTGTCATAACCTTCTTGGGTTAGGTAACTAATATCTGACATACTTATTCATTTATTTAACTTAAAAAACCAAGATGTCTCTAAAGAAACATCTTGGTTGTGTATTATCTGTTTAAACAAACTTCTATAATAAAAAGTTCATTGATATTTTAGAACAATAATCTAAGTCCAAAATTGTGCGTACCAGCAAAAGGATTGGTTGTTCTATAAGAATAATCAAGTCCTAACATTGTACTTTTTGTTTTGTTTAATGGCAAATAAACTGAAGCACCTGCACTCACGCCTGTATATATATTTTCAGTACCTGAATTAATACTATCTAATTCATATCTGTAACCAGCTCTCAACTCAAATAATTTATTGAAGTTGAATTCGAATCCTGCTCCGATATTGTCTCTTGAAAAGGCATTTGATGTAAAATTAACCAAACCTCTTACATACGAATTTTCCAATACGTAAATATCATAAGAAGCGCCAATATTAAGTAAAGATGGTAATTCAAAAGCAGCTGCTTTTACAGCAAACTCTAGATTAAAATCCGGATTATCATTTCCTGGACTAGAGACACTTCTATTAAGACCTTCACCACTAAATCTCATTGGTGTTCCAATATTCCTTAATGAAATCCCTAATTTAAAATTGTCTTTTTCTCCTGATACATATTGAACTCCTGCATCCAAACAAGCACCAAATGCACTTAGATTTGACAAAGATTCAGAAATAACTCGAAGTAAAACTCCAACTGAAATTTTGTTCTCGTATGTATATGCATATCCTAGACCTAGATTAAAAAAGCTAGGTGAATAATTCCCCCCTGTTCCCTCAGGTTGGTTTTCTGTAGTAATATCTATTTCTCCAAAATCTACGGTTGCCAATGAAACTGCAAAAGCACCTCTTTCTCCTGATTTTTGAGCGTAACCAAATGAGTTAAGTTGCAATGTAGAACCAGAATACAATTGAGTATTACCAAGTAACAACTCTCTGTTTTCCATTCTTCCAATACCTGCAACATTAATTCTCATAGCTTCAACTCCAGAAACAAATGAAGTAGTCATACTATGCAATCCTGCACTTCTTGCCCATGGATTAAATAGTAATTCTCCAGCTCCAGCTTCACCTTGTCTATCAGGATTACCTGCTATCAATGAAACTTGAGACACTAAAAACATAGCGAAGAATAAAAATTGTAAATACTTTCTCATGTTTTGAATTTCTATATTTTTTAAATTGAGGGACAAGCCAGGCTCATCCCTCATAATTATCATTTTATAATCCTGAAGGATCAAATTCTCTATTTACACCAAACCATTTAATGGTTCTTTCTTCACCTAAATCTTCAGCACGTACGTGTATTAAATATACTCCACTTGCAACAGGAATGTTTGCATAGTTTTTCATGTCCCAATTAATATCAGGTAAAACTTGCGATTGTGTTACAGGAGGGTTATTTCCATCTTTAAGCGTCGCTCTTTCATCTCTATTAAATTGACGAACAAACTTTCCATCCAAGCTATAAATCGTAACGATTGCTCTTGCAGGCAAATTTGTAATCTTTATGACAGATGCAAATTGACTTGGCTCATAAGATGAATAACCGTAGTAAGGATTTGGTACCACATTAATATTTTCTAATGCACCAGTATATTGATCTTCGGCTAATTCTGTAGCAGCTTTACCTCTGATCTCAAACTCATATTTAGGATTACCACCTACCGTTGTACAACCAGATGCGTCATCTAAATCAAATGTTCGTTCCACACTGTATGGATTATTAACTCTAAGTTTTACCGTCAAATCATTTGGAACAGCTCCATCAGCATATGAATTCATTGAAGTACCAGGAGGTAACATTGCCATTGAAGTCCATGTTACAGATCTTAGTGCATCTGCTTGACCTAAAATGTTACCCGAAATTGCTTCTCTAATACTTTCACATCCATCATATTCTTGTCTTGTTACATAGATATTATGACCTCCACCAACAACAAACTGAACAGGTAATGGATTTTGTGCATCAAATGCATCTGTAAATGGTTGACTAGATGGATTGAACATCATATCACCACCAAGTGGTTGATCGCCAGTCAACGCCATATTATCTATATCAAAAACAGAGTTTTCACCAAAGAAAATATTTAATCGCTTTCCTGTTTCTACATCCACAGCATATCCAGGGAACCAGCTCATCCCGTCGCCTGTACCATCAGCATCACCATTACGATTAACAGATGGTGATGCTCTTAATTCCATCATTTCTGCATCACCTATTGTAGATTCAGTAAGTGTATAATCTTCAGTTGCTGTTTCAACAACGATACATCTTGACCACTTGTCTTTATCGCTTGTAAATACAATATCAACATTATTCAATCGATCAATACCATTACTACTTCTAACTACTTGGTGTCTACCAGACTGCTTCCAAGCAGGCGTTATATAAAATGGAAATTGACCTCCTTGATCTGCTGTATAATCACACAACCAGAATGGATAAAATAATCCATCAGAAAATGATTGGTTCATATCACTTGCAAAATCAGGCTCACCATCATTGGTCTTTAGAAAGTTAAATGCCTCAGCTAAAAATCCTAGAGCACCATCTTCTAAATCACCTACGTCTGTTTGACCTAAACCATCTGTAACGGCTCCGTACCAGAATACACCATTTGGATCATCATATTCAAATTTAGCACCTAAGTACCCATTATTTTCATCTGTAGTAATACCTGGTTCATCTACCTGAGCAACATTTACAGAGAATCCAAATTCTCCAATAATTTGCTCACTTACCTCATCAATTGATTTATCAGAACTAAAGCTCTGACCCGAAACAATATGCGTAAGTTTCCATTGTGCACTATCAGCTAAAGCACATGTACCTCCAGGTACAAAATCACCTAATATTTCTAATTCATAAGTACCATCAACTACATCTAAAGGATTAAAAATAGATATGTTAATTGGTCCTGCTCCTTCTCTGTAAACTAATTTCTCAATCGATTCGCCATTAAATATAGGCTCATACATATCATCGTTTAGCTCCATGAAGTTACCTCCACTTCCAACACCATCTAATCTACGTACAATCGGTCCATCACCATATGATGATTGAATATTTTCATAAACAATAGGTCTAGGTACTCCCGTGTATGTCATAATGTTTTTACGACCTTCTCTATATGGTGTTTTTTGTCCTAATTGCGTAGCAGGATCAAAAGGCTCATATTCATTGTAAGCATAAGCTAATACCGTAAAGAAATATTTCTTGTGATTAATCAACGTTCTATCTCCTTCAGCAAACTGATTATCCGTTATTTGGAATGTATTTTTAATACCTGCATCACTAGCCGATACCATTCGCTCATAATCATAAACCAAATCTCCTGCTCCAGAGGTAGGGTTTACTGAGGCCGTCCAGTTATAAACATCCGTAATTCCATTCTTTAAATCAACTTGTCTAATGATTCTTGCTTTCGTTGGATCATCTAACTCTTGTGTCGTTACATTTTCATTTGCTAATTGGTATACTTTATAACCCTCAAAAACATAATTAACATCTTCAACACCTTCAGGAGCTAAAATATCTTCTTCAAGATACTTTTCGAATTTATTATTCGAAGCAATTGTATCGTTACTTAAAACAAGAATGATTTCTTGATCTAATTCTATCAAACATACATCTGGTGCATCTGGACCCCTAGGGATTTCAAAACAAGCATCAAAGACTGCTTGCGCTAAATCATCTGCTCTCAACAATCTTGTAATATCTGGACATGGATATGAAATTTCAGGAACCCATACTGCTCCAATAATTAACTCATTTACGGCACCTGGCTTCAACAAGAATGGACCTGATGTCTGAAGTGTTCTTCGATCACCGAAAGGCAAATCTGATTCACACATTGACCATCCGTTTGCTACATTAGGTGCATCAGGAAATACATATTTAACTGTATCTGTAGAACCTGGATTAAATCCACTTCCACCAAATGTTACTGGCGTTCCATCTCTCCATAATCCTCGTAGACAATTATAAAATTCTTCAGCATTGTCTGGATCAGTCGTTGCAGGATCTGGACTTCCAATTCCTCCATTATTCATATATGTAAAAGATGACATACCTAACTCTACTAATGTATCAAATCCAATTGCATCAAGTGGCGGGTCAATAAGCTCACCATTTGGTCCAAATAATTTTGGTCCTAGTGGTCCTCTAAAGTAATCCATACCAATTATTGGCACCTTATCACAATAGGTAGCTGTACCACCATCACAGTTACATCCAGTCGTACCATCTAGTACGTCTTCATTGTAAGTATACATCAAACTTCGCTCCGCTACACAACCAATATAATCATCTGTGTGGCAACCTAAATCTGCATCTACCCACATTGCAAAGTATGTATTTCTAATATCTTCACTTGCTCTATTAATCAACTTGTATCGTTGGAAAGTCATATCATTCAACTCATCATTTGTCGCATAAGCGAATGCTTGCACCTGAATTTCCATTTGTATCTGTTCACCATTTGTTAACCCGTGGGGTCCACCTGAATCATTATATATCCAGTATATCATTTCATCTGGTACCAAAGTAGTTGCTTTAGTTCTTCCATCTGGAGCACACCCTCTAATTTCAATGATTGGAAAATCTCCTTGTGAAGGATCATAAATTCCATCTTCATCTTGATCCCAAAATGAACCCAATCCTTGTCCTGTATCAGGTAATTCGAAATTGTAAAATGATAAAAAGTCTGCATTTCCAGCACCAGGCCAATATTTAACACCATCTGGGATCAAATCTGGATCAACCGGTATTCCAGTAAGTACTGCTTGATCATACAATTGAATAGCTGTTTCAATATCTTCACCTGAAACTTTAAAAAATCGATCCCAATCGTTACATACTTCTAAATCTGTCAAACCTGTTGATGGGTCTAAAGGACCAGGGTAGAAATCTACACCCCCAGTTCTATATTGTCCACCAGCAACCTTAATATTTCCTGAAGGATCTAATCCTCCAATCCATACTGATCCTGCAAATATGGAAGAAACATCTTCTTGATCTGGACCAACATTAGGAACGATATATTTTCCTTCATTTAAATCCCACCAAACATCACCACCAGTCAACAATCTTGCTCTTACATTGTTGATACTCATATCAATCTGAGCTCTGGCTGCTTGACAATCCTCTCGGTAATTTACTTGAGTATCCTGTTTTTGAACATTTCCAGGTTTACCCAATCTTGTTTTATCTTCATGTGCACTTGCGTCAGACACAAATCCGATAAAAAATAATATTATAAATAGTTTTACTAACTTATACATATCTAGTAATTTTTGTATTCATTAATTAAAAATCAAAAGCTACCCCTACATAAATTCTTCGAGGTCTTGTATAATAATCTGGGTTTAACAGTCTCCAATTATACGAAGCATAAAAACTTTCTAAGTCTCTGCCTTGTGCAGCAATCTGTTCTACTCTATCTTGACCAAACGATGATAATAAATAACCATCATCATCTGAATCTCCAGTCACTCTATATACGTTCACAACATTCTTAATATTGAATACATTTTCAAATCTTAAGTATGCTTGCATATTTAACGATCGATTAGACTCTTCACTAAACTTGAAGCTAAATTGTCGATCAATTCTTAAATCAGCATTAAACAACCAAGGTAATCTTGAACCATTGATATTTAACAAACCTGACTCTGCTGAAGGTAATGAATTTACCGTTTCATATGCAGAATATGGTCTACCTGATACAGCTGTAACAATCATGTTAACACCTGTATTTTTAAATATATCCATTCCAGAAATTCTTGGTCCTGTATATTTTTTACCTTCTCCATATCTATAATCGATTGAACCGGTAATTCTATGTCTTTCATCATATGAAAGTGGGAATAACGTTCTTAGTACACCTCTAGAGTTAATACCTCTTGAAGAATTTGCATCAGATCCTGACCCATCAGCAAACTGTAATGTGTATGATGCGCTTAATTCTAAGTTACCCGTTCTTCTTAAGTCATAACTGAACGTAAATCCTTTTACTGTACCAAAATCAAGGTTACCAAATGTTTGGTATTGATTAACAGGAGCAGGTAAATTTGTATAAACTCTCTGCTGAATCATATCTCTAAGTTCTTTGTAATATGCAGACATTTTGATCGCTGAAGAGTTTGAAACTTTCTGTTGGAATCCAACTTCATAATCAATTGTTTTCTCCGGTCTTAATGCTGGATTACCCGCTGCATTATTATCTGAACTAAATCTTGTAGGATTTTCAAAGTAAAAATAATTTAGTGCTGTTGCTACACTATTAGATGGAGGTCTTTGAACCAATACATCATAATGAGCAAAGAAACCTGCATCCTCAGAAATAGGGAATGAAAATGCCAATCTAGGCATCCAGTTCAATTGAGGTGTATAATCTTCAAAAGAAACATCAGGGTTGAAAGTAGGGTCCGTAATGTTTAGGACTCTGTTTTCAGCATCTTTATAAGAAGGATTTACTAGTCCTCCACCAAAAATCGAAGAACCACTACTTACAGATGTACCATTCGGCAAAAACCACTGATCTTCTTGTCTAAAGGCAACTACGTTGTTTGATCCTTCAGAATCTACATAAACTTTATAGTTGTCGCCAACAGATTCAGGTCTATTTAAATCTGAATTTAAGTTATAGAAATTATCTGCTGTTTCAATTTCATACAAAGAATAAGGATCTTTTAAGATTTTTGTATTTGCATCAAAGTAATCTACTCTTAAACCAATTCTAAAGATGATATCCTTATAAACAAATTTATCTTGAACATATCCAGCCGCATAAATCGGTTGGTGAGGCGCAACGTCAAACGTTCTTACCCCATTTTCATCTCTTCCAGTAAAGAAATCATTGAAAGTAATGTCTGTTCCAATTTTATTACCTAAGTAATCATACCCGAAATAATTCAATGAGATAGGCTCATAGTTATTCAACTCTCCTGCTGAAAACATATCTAGTCGTATAGAACTTGGATCAAGATTATCAATGTTTAAATGCTGATTGATAGGTGTTCCTGATAGTTCTCTAATTCTAGTGAAGAAATAATTATCACTAAATTCATCTGCTTGCGAAAATGCTGAATATTGATCAAAAGTAAACGTTTCACCTTCAATAATCTGATCGAATGTACCAACAACATTACCAAAATCAACAGTGCTTAAGTGCTCATTTACTCTTAAGTTAGCTAATCTCCATAATTCTTGAGGTTCCATATCCCACTGTCTATTGGTTCTTAATTCTCCCAAGAATCCAAATTGAATACTGTGCTTACCTTTTCCAGATCCTCCAGGAAATATATCAAAACCACTTCCTACACTTACAGTATATGTATCCTGTTCTCTTTTGTATAACCTGTTGTATACAGATCCTACATTATTAAACAATCCCCATACACTTGATAAATTTGTATTAACAAATCCATTTTCATTATACATTAAACCTAATGCTGGGTTAACATCTCCAGGTGTATATTCTCCAACAGATGTTTGATATCCAGCATGTCCAAATGGTCGTCCTGAGAAAGGAGCGTTAAAAATTTGTCCTTGCCAAGTCGAAGTATCCGATATTTCACTTGCTATTGGGATAAAATCTTTTTCGATACTTCCCCAATATCCATAATTAAACAAGTTTTCTTCATGTCGAATATCTTGCGTGCTTTCATTGTTTTTTTCATATCCAAACTGTAGCGTATAACTTGCATTTCTAACGACAGATTTAGAATCTTCTTCACTTAGGTTTTGACTTCCTAGTTTGTGTCTGAATCTTATATTCCCTCTGTAACCTGTTCTATAGTAATGCGGGTTATTTGTCCAGTTTAACAATCCCCAAGCATTGTTTGTTCGAGTATCATCCCGCACAAAACTAGCTGCTCCTCGCGGTGCAAATCGGTTGTCACTATCAAAATATCCACCTGAAAGCGTAACATCAATATTATCACTTAACCGAGCATCAAGCTTAGCGGTAAATGAATAATCAATATCTCTTTCATTTGGTCTAGCTTTTACTAATGGGCCTATTTGTTCATCATCTAACTGCTCTGCAGCTGGAAACAAAGTACCATTTACACTATACGTAGGATTTGCTTCTAATTGAGCAATAAGATCCTCGCTTGCTCGGTAATTTCCGAATGCAGAAGGATCATCATCCGCTCTATAGATGTACTGACCAAAAAGTCTGAACCCCAAAATTGATTTACCATCTTTGTCTTTAAGAATTGGTCCATTAACATTCGCCGAAGCTAGGTTATAACCATATCCATCCAAGAATTCTGATGTCTCAAGCTCAAAACCTCCACCAAATCTTGAAGAAGGTCCTTTTGTTGTAATTGAAATAATTCCTCCGGTAACGTCACCATATTTGGCTTCAATACCACCAGTAATAATCTGAAGCTGCTCAATTTCTGAAGCAGGTATCATACTATTAATGTTCGCACTACTTACCCTTACACCATCAATGTAATAGTAAGTTGAATTTGTTCTTGACCCTCTAACTGCAATGGCTCCATCATCAATATTTGATAGTCCAGCTGTTGTAGCCGCAATAGCTCCAATTTGTTTTGAAGGTAAATTTTTAATTTTTTCTGCTGTAACCGTTCCTCCTGATGATGTTTCATCAATATCAATAAGAGGTACTTTGTACGCTTTAATAACGATATCATCCATTACGATACCTTCTTCAGCAAGTGCTGCATCGAATTTATTAACTTTTCCACCTTTGACAATTAATCCAGTCGTACGTACAGACGCGAATCCTAAAAATCGGACTTCAATGTCATATGTACTTGGGTCAATGTCGGAAAAGAAATAATTCCCGTCAAAATCTGTTTGAGTTCCTGTAATCAGTACGTCATTTTTAAAAAGGATTACATCTGCAAAAGGTACTGTCATACCGTTTGCTTCTTCAGTAACCGTTCCCTGCAATGAGGTCTGGGCAAAAACTGCTTGTGTTGTTATAAATAATACAAACAATACACGTAAAAATCTTAGCATAATTGAATTTTTAAAGTGTTACACCATTTTCAAATGGTGCACAATTTTACTAAATATTGGTTCTCTAACAAAATTTTTATTCGAATCATATTCAATTAAATAAAAATTTCGCAATCAACATATCTATTTTTTCCGACATCAACTTCGATATCTTAAAAAATGAATCGTGTGTCCAGCCTGCTATATGCGGGCTAAGCACTACATTCGGCAAGGAATGCAATCTCCTGTATACTTGATCATCGGAAATAGAGTACGTTAGTGGTTTTTCGTTTTCAAAAACATCCAAACAAGCTCCTTTAACTTGTCCGTTTTCCAATGCATTAACTAAATCAACTGTTTTTATAATGTTTCCCCTTGAGGTATTTATGATGGTTACCCCTGGTTTACATTTATCAATAAATCCTTGATCGACCCATTGATTTGTTTCTTTTGTTAATGGTACATGAAAACTAATGATGTCCGCATGCTCTTGAATGTGTTCTATAGAAACTTCTTCAATGTTAATAAAATCTTTTGAATAATTCTCTTTATATCGATCATAACATACAATAGAGTGTGACCAAGCCGACATTTTTTTAGCAAAAATACTTCCAACATGACCATAGCCGACAATCCCTAGAACTTGTTTTTCAATTTCAACACCTCTATGTTTTTCACGATGCCACATTTTGTGTCTTACGTCATAATCCGCTTTTATTAAATGATTATTTAATGTCAAAAGCATACCCATTGCATGTTCTGCAACTGCATTTGCATTCGCTTCAGGAGTTCTTACAAAATGAATGTTTTTCTCTTTCAGGTATTCTATATCGATCCCATCTTGACCAGACCCTAACCTCCCAACAATCAATAATTTCTTTGCACAATCTATTCTATGCTTGGGTAATTTTATTTTACTATTTACAATAACTATTTCATATTGATCAATAACCTGATCGACTTCCTCGAATTGAATATTCGGTAAGTAATCATATTCTATTTCTTTAGATGAGAAATAATGTAGCAAGTACGGATGGACGTGATCTGATATTAACGCTTTCAATAGTTTCAGTGGTTTTGAAACTATAAATCTACATCAACTTTCAGATTAAAAAAAAAAATAAATAAGAGGCTTAAATCTAAACTAGAATTAATAAATCATATCTCTATATTTGTGTGAATTTTATACTCCAACCATGCCAAAAGATCTATCTATAAAATCCGTACTTATTATTGGAAGCGGCCCGATTATTATTGGACAAGCTTGCGAATTTGATTATTCTGGTTCTCAAGCTTCAAGATCACTTCGTGAAGAAGGTATTGAAGTTACCTTAATCAATTCCAATCCGGCGACAATAATGACAGATAAATTAACCGCCGATAATATTTATTTGCTCCCTTTGACTGTCGAAAGCTTAGAACATATACTTAAAGATCGTAAGATTGACGCCGTTTTAGCGACTATGGGGGGACAGACTGCACTTAATTTAGCTATTGATGCAGGAAAGCAAGGTTTATGGGAAAAATATAATGTTAAATTAATTGGAGTCGATTTAGATGCGATCGAATTAACAGAAAATCGAGATGAATTTAAAAAGCACGTTAAAAAATTAGGCCTAAGCGTAGCACCATCGTTTATAGCAAATTCATTTCTTGAAGGAAAAGATGCTGCACAAAAAATTGGATTCCCACTTGTAATCAGGCCTTCTTATACACTAGGTGGTACAGGAGGTGGATTTGTCATGCATGAATCAGAATTTGATGAAGCCCTTAGAAGAGGTCTTGATGCATCGCCGACACATGAAGTTCTCGTCGAAGTAGCCGTACTCGGTTGGAAAGAGTACGAATTAGAGCTATTGAGAGATGCTAATAACAATGTTGTCATTATCTGTACGGTCGAAAATCTTGACCCAATGGGTATACATACCGGAGATAGTATTACTGTAGCTCCAGCTATGACATTATCAGATACTGCTTTTCAGCAAATGAGAAATGATGCAATTATGATGATGCGTTCCCTTGGAAATTTTGCTGGAGGATGTAATGTCCAATTTGCATTAAATCCAGAAACCGAAGAACTTATACCTATTGAAATTAACCCAAGAGTTTCTAGATCATCTGCACTAGCAAGTAAAGCTACTGGGTACCCAATCGCAAAAATCGCTGCTAAATTAGCATTAGGATATAATCTTGATGAATTAAAAAATCAAGTTACAAAAACAACATCCGCATTCTTTGAACCAACTCTAGACTATGTAATTGTTAAAATGCCTAGATGGAATTTTGACAAATTTTATGGTTCAGACAATACATTAGGCCTTCAAATGAAATCTGTCGGCGAAGTTATGGCCATTGGTCGTAGTTTTTTGGAGGCAATGCAAAAAGCTTGTCAAAGTCAAGAAAACAATCGAGCAGGACTGGGGTCTGACAAAAAAGAGTGGATTCGAACAGAAGATATCCTTGAAAGACTTGAAAAAGTAAGTGACGATCGAATCTATCGCTTAAAAGATGCACTGAGACTTGGTGTGCCACCAAAAACGGTTCATAAACTTACTAAAATTGACCCTTGGTATATCAGCCAAATCAATGAACTCGTCAAGTATGAAAAACGACTCCTTGAATTTAATGTTGCGGAAGATATCCCTGTTGATTTTCTAAAAGAATTAAAAAACGCAGGATACTCAGATGCTCAGATTGCATGGCAAATGAGGATTACAGAAGAAGAGGTAACGGCCTATAGATATAAGGTGGGTGTAAAGAGAACTTATAAAATGGTGGATACTTGTGCTGCAGAATTTGAAGCCAAAACACCCTACTTTTATTCAACATTTGATGAAGAAAATGAGTCCATTCCTTCAGATAGAAAAAAGATTATAGTTTTAGGTTCTGGACCTAATAGAATAGGTCAAGGTATCGAATTTGATTATTGTTGTGTTCATGGAATTATGGCCCTAAAAGAAGCTGGCTATGAAGCAATAATGATTAATTGTAACCCGGAAACTGTTTCTACTGACTTTGACATTGCTGATAAACTGTATTTCGAACCAGTATTTTGGGAACATATAAAGGAAATTATTGATCTCGAACAACCGGAAGGCGTAATCGTCCAATTGGGAGGACAAACGGCCTTAAAGCTTGCAGAAAAATTCAAAAAACATGGAATAAAAATAATCGGTACAGATTTCAATGCTATGGATTTAGCAGAAGATAGAGGCCGGTTTTCTGATCTTCTCAAAGAATTAGATATTCCATATCCAAAATATGGTGTTTCAATCGATGCCGAAGATGCAATCAAAATTGCAAATAGAATTACTTACCCTGTCTTGGTGAGACCAAGTTATGTGCTGGGTGGTCAACGAATGAGAATTGTAATTAATGATGATGAATTAGAAAAACAAGTGTTATCTATTTTCAAGCATATGCCTGACAATAAAGTACTAGTTGATCAATTTCTTGAGAGAGCTAAAGAAGCAGAAATAGATGCAATATGCGATGGAGAAGATGTTATGATTATGGGAATTATGGAGCACATTGAACCTGCAGGGATTCATTCTGGTGATAGTTCTGCTGTACTACCTTCATATAGTTTAAGCGATGATGTGCTTGATCAAATGAAAAAATACACTAAACTTCTAGCATTAGAATTGAATATAAAAGGTCTTATCAATATTCAGTTTGCTATTAAAGATGAAAAAGTATACGTTATTGAGGCAAATCCTAGAGCTTCGCGAACGACTCCTTTTATAGCTAAAGCTTATCAGGTACCTTTTTTAAATATTGCTACTCAGGTTATGTTAGGAGCAAAATTAAAAGACTTTGATGTTAATAAAACATTGGACGGATATGCTATAAAAATTCCAGTCTTTTCATTTGACAAATTCCCCAATGTTGACAAACAATTAGGACCAGAAATGAAATCAACAGGAGAAGCAATCCACTTTATTAAAGATCTACATGATCCCGTTTTTCTAGAAATAGAAAGACAACGATATATGTATTTAACTCGTTAATCTCTAAGTTCAGCGAAAGGAACTGTTTCTGGAATATTAAATGAATCTGGCAAGCTAGGCACATAAAGTTTTAAGCTAGCAAGGTTATATTTTTTAAGGTTGATAAACTTCCACTTATCTCCTTCGTTTGTTGAAATGCCTAACAAGTAGGAAATAGATCTATACTTTTTATCATCAACTGTAATAATAACATCATGAGGTATTACAGCATGAAGTTCTTCACCAACAGTATAAATATCCTCGATATCAAACTCCATGATATTAGCACTTACATAGGTCAATCCTTGCGTATTTGATTGTTTAAATTCTGCCTTTTGATCTGCGACAAAATAATCTCTACCTCCAGCCAACTCAACTACATTGTCATACGTCATAGTGCTTAATGTATCAAAATCTTGGATAACAAAAGCTTCTAAATAAGCTTGTGCATCTCCAAAAATTTCAATTTGGGCATTTCCAATAAAAAATGAAAAAAGTAAAACTAGAGTAGTATAAAATTTCATGTCGTAATATTTAAAAATATATTTAGTAACCGTTCGCAAAATAAACACAGTTCTTACTAAAGTAATCCCTTTACCTAGCACGTTTAATAAAAAATTAACGCTAAACCCATATATCATGCAATGTTACAGAAATTGGTTTTTCAAAAAACATTTTTGCTGCGACTTTAAATGCTGGAGTAATGTCAGAAAAATAAAATTTATGCTGAGCTAAATTTTGCTCACTTAGAAGATTCCGTTTATTTAATTCTTTCTGAACCCATTGTGCAACTACATCTGTTGAATCATGAACGTCCACTTTTCCTTTAAAATAGCCTTCAACTTCGTTTTTAATTAAAGGATAATGCGTACATGCTAATAATAATGTTTCAATGGTGTTAAATGGTTCATACTTTAAGTATTCATTAATCACACTCGAGCTGATTTCATTTTTATAAAAACCTTCTTCGATCATGGGTACTAGCAGGGGCGTTGCTAATGAGGCAACGTTGATATTTCTCTTTTTAGACTGTAGTTTTGTCTTATAAACGTTTGAAGCGACAGTTGCTTTTGTTGCAATCAACCCAACATTATTGTAATCTAGTTCAATGATTTTTTCTACCAAAGGATCAACAACGTTGTATATTGGTATAGTGTTGCTAAATAAGCTGTGAATATCTGAAAAGGCGGCCGTAGAAGCAGAATTGCAAGCGATAATAATACACTTGCAATTCTGTTTTACTAAAAATGATGATATACCTTTCGCATATCTTTTTATTGTCGATACTGATTTATCTCCATAGGGAAGATGTTTTGTATCTCCATAATATATAATGGACTCATTGGGTAATAATCTATTAATTGCCTTGGCAACAGTAAGACCTCCGATTCCTGAATCAAAAATACCTATAGGTCGTTTTTCTTGCAAAGTACTAATATTATAAACCCAACTTTGCTTTAACTAGATTTCCAACATCTGCTGAACTATCAGCAAACAAAATAAACCCAGTACTATAATCAAAAATGTATGTATATCCATTTTCGTCTGCTACCATGTTTATTGCATCTTGAATTTGCTGACGAATAGGACCTAACACTGTTTCTGACTTTTCTAGAATTTTTTGCTGACTACTTTGTTCAAATTCTAAAATTTTAGATTCTTCTTCTTTTAGTTTTTGAGCTTCCACTTCCAATTCCTTTGGAGAAATAAGTCCTTCTGCTTGCTTTCTTTCTAGCTCTTGGTATTTGGCTTGAAATGATTGCAACATCTCTTGACCTTTCTTTTGCAATTGCATCTGAAAAGCTTCAATATTTGAATTTGCCTCTTTTACTTGTGGCAGGTTTTGAATAATCTCTTGCGTATTTACATACCCAAATTTTTGAGCCGACAACATGGTTGTCAAAGATAACATTAAGCTTAACGCTATTAGTTTACTGAATTTAGTATACATCTGTAGTTTTTTATTTTGAATACAAAAATATTAGAATATTTTAATTTCCTACTTTTCTTTTTACTTCTTCTGTTTTATCATATTCATCATTAGCAAAAAGTAGACCAGCTGCGCTGCTTTTATCGAAAATTAAATCGTAGCCTTTTTCCGTGGCATATGATTCGATCGCTGCAAAAACTTTTTCTTGGATTGGATTAACAAGCTCCTTTCTCTTTACAAACAAGTCTCCTTCTGGGCCAAATCGCTGCTTTTGCAACTCTCTGACTTCTTTCTCTTTAGCCATGATCTCATTTTCTTTTGTAACTTTAACATCATCACTCAACAGTACTTGTTCTGCCTGATATTTATTATACATACTCTTAATTTTATCATATTCAAGAGCAATTTCTTGTCTCCACTCAGCGGAAACTTTGTCAATTTCTTTTTGTGCATTTACAAATGCATCGCTACCTTCTAATATGGTATTTACATCAACAATGGCAATTCTTTGTGCATCTAATGTTAACTGAGTTGTCAGTCCAATCATTAGTAAAATCAATATCTTTTTCATAATGTATTGTTTTAGTTTTTAAAAATATCTGTGCTTTTAAAACCGCACAAATTTACAATTTATTCGTGCTTTATTGTATAACCGCATTTTAACGGGTAAATAGTTTCATAGATTTTATTTCTACTTTTCAGCCAAATATAACACAACTTGCTGTTGTTGAATATGTTAGCATGTGATTTAAACTACAAAACGAATATTCTTTAACCATAGCTTAACCAATAAAAACAGGTTTTAACATTTACAAATAAAGAAATCGTTTATTATATCTCTCTCTTAATCGTCACTTCATGTTGCGGATAAGGGATACTTATATCTTTTTCTTTAAACTGAGTATCGATTTCAAATCTCAAATCACTTTTAATATCTTCAATTACATTATAACTTTTTGAGAAAAAATATAAATCAAAATGCAATGCGCTATTACCAAAATCAACAAATCGTACAAATGGTGATGGTTTTTTCAGTATATGTGGATTATTGCTTGCTATTTCTAAAAGAGTACTTTTTACAAGCTTAGTATCCGAACCATACGCTATCGTCAATTTTAAAGTAAATCTAACAACTTGAGAATAGTGTGTCCAATTAACAACATTATTATTAACAAGTTTACTATTAGGTACTACAACTGTTGTATTGTCTAGTATTTCAACAATTGAGGCTCTTAACCCAATTCGCTTGACGGTACCAACCATTCCATCAATATTTAATACATCCCCTACATTCACTGTCCGCTCAAATAACAAAACTATACCTGATACAAAATCGTTAAAAATATTTTGTAATCCCAAACCAATACCAACTAAAAGAGCTGCCGCACCTCCCAACAACAATGTCATATCAATACCCAAAGCATCCAAAGCAATAATAAATGCGAAGGTGTATACTACATATTTTAGAAGCTGATTAATCGCAAACTGAGAACCCACTTCAATTTCGTTACGCTTATAAATGTTGTGTAATACCAATTGAATAAGTACAAAATTAAGTAATCTTGCTCCGAGTAAAATCAAGGCTACCATAAGAATATTACTAATCTTAAAGCTGATCTGACGACCATTATCCAAGGTGTTTTCAATCAAGGTGAAATCTAATCCAAGTAATCTTAAAAAAATTATAGCTGCCAAAATGTATACAAAATATTGGCCTGTTCGCATTGCTCTATTTTCAGCATCCGAACTTTTAAAATTAGATTTAGGAAGTTCTAAATCACGATTCATATAATAATTATGAATAAAAATATTGGAGGTTATCCAATCAAAAGCTCTAGCAAGTTGAAAAATAAGAATTGCAATCAACAAGTATATTGCACGGATAGTGACATTATCATGTTGTATAATCGTATAATCAATACCAAATAGAAATAAAATGAGAAGAACAGCAACGATGATGACGATGTAATTTATCACTTTCACAAAGCGGTTCCATTGTTCATCTTTAATGTCGTACTTATTGCGGACTCCTGGAAATATCTTATTCTTAATCCACCGAAAAATAAACCCAATAACAAAAAATATTGCTAGAGATACGAATACCCTTCCAACCGTTACCTGGAGAATTCCAGAACTAAAAAGTTCATAATTCAATAAATCTGAAAACATATCTAAAATATAAATAGTACATATTAATGGAAAGAGTAAATTACATAGTATCTATTCAAAGAATGATATTATTAAGATTAATTTTGAAAAAAAATCAATGCCAACATTTGCGAATATAGAAACCTTTACAAATCTGTTGTCTTCAGCATTAGACGAAGGAATTTTCATCTCAATCCATTATTCAAATAAAAGATCATTTTCTACAATCGATAAGATCCAATGTCGATTTTTAGAAATAAAAAATGCCCCACAAATTTCTTCGAGCATTTTTCAAAATGACCAAAACTATATTAAAAACGATCCACCTAAAGCATTTTTAAACAATCACAAAGAATGGCTGCCCTTGTTCAAACAAATTATTCTTAAAACAAACAGCGAAACCATTCAATTATTAGTCAATAAAAAACAAAAAGGAACATTAAAAATTAGTACTCAAAAAAACGAAGTCATAAACCCAAATCATAACAGATCAAAAAATTATATTATAAATGAAGACGCTCCTTTTCTTCATTCATTAGGTATTTCTTCGTCGAATGGTAAAGTAAAAGAAAAGGGATATAAAAAATTTAGACAGATAAATAAATTTGTAGAAATACTTGAGGCTCATTTGCCAGATGAAGATCCAAAAGACCCAATGCAGATCTATGATTTTGGCTGTGGTAAAGCATATTTAAGTTTTGCTGCATACTATTATATCAATACTGTCCAAAAACAAAAAGTCAATTTACTTGGTATTGATTTAAAATCAAAAGTAATTGATCAAGTAAATCAAGTCGCAACTAATCTTGGATATGATACACTAAGATTTGAAGTTGGTGATATTACAAAGTTTCAGATTCAAAAAATGGACGTGATGATTGCATTACATGCTTGCGATATAGCAACAGATATTGCTATTGCAAAAGCCATTACTTCTAATGCCAAACTTATCATCATGGCTCCTTGTTGCCACAAGCAAGTGCGTAAAAGTTTAACACCTTCTCCTGTTTCGTCAACTATATTTAAACATGGAATATTGGAAGAACGAATGATTGCCAATATTACGGATGGTATTCGTGGATTAATTTTAGAATCGAAAGGTTACAAAGTCAAAATATTTGAATTTATTTCAAGTGAGCATACATCAAAAAACGTCATGATCCTTGCTGAATATACAGGATTAATAAAAAACACGCAAGATGATATCAATCAATTGAAATCTACTTTTGGAATTAAAAATCACTATTTGGAATCTTTAGTTTAAATCGTATCTACAGATTGAATTATCGCAACTTTTTTGTTGTCTTGAAATACTTCAAACTCATATAGTGCATAACTATAACCAAATCTAATCGGCTTTTTAGGATTAAAAGCCCCTTGCGTAACTAAAAATTCTTTTTCCCATTCGAAGGTTACTTCAGTATTGTATTTTTTCAGTGTCAAATTAGTTTCATTGATTATTGTATAACTAAAATATGCACCTACTCCCGTACAGCTAACAAAATGTTTATCAGGAAAATCAGGGTAAACCTTTTTCTTTTGTTTAGAAATAATTCGTTTCCCATTATAGAATCTTATAAAGTCTAAAAATTTGTGCTTAAAGTGTGTATGCACTCCATCTTCAAGTTTCCAATAGCCCAATTTTCGAAAATTATAGAATACATTGTCAATTGGTGTAGGAGATATTATTGCGTGTTTAAATCCAAAATCAATTTTTAAGGGTTCCATAGATTCTAACATCAAATCTCTAACATACCTTGAGCAATTACTTTTGGACTTACCAAATATGTCGTATTCAATAATTCCTTTTGAAACCATTTTCTTTGCAAAATCTAAACCTTTTTTAAAATTACAATTTGGCAACACTTTATAAAATAGAGGTCCTCCTGATAGATGAATATGGTGTTCATTAAAAACCCACTCCATTAATTCTTGAACATTTAAAACTAATCCATTTTCTATTTTCGCCTTTATTGGTACGAAAAGCAATACATCATCTTTGGCTAATCGAGCTCTACTATATCCTTTGGGAATACAATATCTCCCAAAGTCTGTATACTCTACTTTACCTGTAGAAGACTCGATCATTAGTATTAAAGAATGACCTAGCGCTGTAGAATTATCCTTATTATATCCAAATGCATGGAGAATTGATCTAAACCACTTGTCTGGCATATAGATCCTCCAATTAGGGAATGTCATTGGAATTAAAAAGTCAGTAAATTTATCTTCCATTATAAAAATACTTAACCAACAATGTTATGCTGTCTTAATGCTTCATTTAAGGACGTTTTTTTATCTGTACTTTCTTTCCTTAAACCAATGATCAAAGCACAATTTACTTGATAGTCGCCCGATGGAAATGATTTTGTAAAACTTCCTGGAATCACTACTGAGTTTTCAGGTACTTCACCACGATAAACTATTTCTTCGGGACCCGAAACATCAATAATTCTTGTTGATTGTGTCAAAACAACGTTTGCACCTAAAACGGCTCCTTTCCTAACCCTTACACCTTCGACAACAATCGATCTCGAGCCAATAAAGCAATCATCTTCAATAATTGTTGGACTTGCTTGTAATGGCTCTAAAACCCCTCCTATACCTACTCCACCAGATAAATGTACATTACGACCAATCTGTGCACACGAACCTACGGTTGCCCAAGTATCTACCATTGTCCCAGAAC
Organism: uncultured Saprospiraceae bacterium; assembly: GCA_937924805.1. GTDB lineage: Bacteria > Bacteroidota > Bacteroidia > Chitinophagales > Saprospiraceae > JAHDDO01. The sequence continues at coordinate 34,550 of CALDTZ010000020.1, read as the reverse complement.
CAACCCATGCGCCAAGGTTTATATAACTAGGCATAAGTATAGCTCCAGATTCAATATAAGCTCCATGCCTAACTACGGCAGGGGGTACGACCCGAACACCTTGTGAAGCGTAGTCTTTTTTAAGTGGAATTTTGTCATGATATTCGTATGGACCGACTTCGATCGTATGCATTTTTTGAATAGGAAAATATAAAACAACTGCTTTTTTTACCCATTCATGAACGATCCAATCACCATCATGAGGCTCGGCTACTCTTAATTCCCCTTTATCAATAGACTCAATAATTGACCTGATAGTATCTTGAGTAAGTTCATCATTGAGAAAATTTCTATTTTCCCAAGCCGATTCTATTATTTTTCGTTTTTCTTCCATTTAAACAATTATTCTTAACGCTAAAATTTGACCAAAAATGCCTACCAAAAAACCATGATATATCTGGTTAATTGTGTGTGCACCTAGATAAAGTCTACTGCTTAATACAATACCCGAAATTATTAAAATAATTATAAGTAGCAATATAAAATGAACCTGACCTACCCATTCCGTTTCCAAATATCCATAAGACCAGTTCATGATTACTAAAATTGATCCCATAATTAAACCTCCCACACCAACTGCGTGGAGACTCAATTTAAAAAAGTTATTGAAAAAAAATGCAATGAAAAGCGAAACTGAAGCTCCTAATGTAACCATTGTAATGGGATCAGGAACGACTCCAGAAGACTGATAATAATTTACAAATAGCCACAAGTAAAGTAAACCTGTTAATATCAGTGGGCCAATCCGTTCGTGTTTGTCATGCATTTCCCAACTTTGAATAAGACCAATATTTTTCATTATTAAAATCCCAATAATTGGTAAAATTAAACCTGAAGAAACTGAATTAATAACCCATTTAGCAAAATCCATAGGTTGAAAAGACAAAAACAAATGCCCACAAAAACCGTATACAATGAACATGAGATACGGCAATATAAAAATCGGATGAAAGAGCCCAGAAAATATTTTTGCCAATTTTGTCATACGCATCAAAATTAATTTCTTTTTCAGATTTATACCTTAATATTTTGACAACATATTATTAAGTAACAATTTTGTGACTTGGACGTTATAATAATTATGAAAAGCCTACAATTATTTTGTTTTCTTCTTTTAAGCACAGGAGTATTTGCACAAGATACATCTGAAACCCTTCCTCCAATTCAAAATGAATTAGAAATGTTTGAAACTGCTGTGGACGGGATTGTCATGACAGCTATGGTTACCGAAGAAGGTGATACTTTAATAATGGCTAATCTAGATGATATAAGCATTACCTCTTTACGTAGTTTCAAATCTGATGCTGATTACAAAAAGTATATGAAATTTAAGCGGTATGCTGCTTTTGTGTATCCATATGCAAAACAAGCGATCAAAATATTTAGAGAAGTCGAGTATGCTACAGAAACAATGAATAGGCGTAAACGAAAAAAACATATCAAAAAACTTCAAAAGCAACTAAAGACAGATTTCGAGGAACCTCTAATGAAATTCACAAAACTTCAAGGTAAAATCATGATTAAAATGATTGAAAAAGAGCTCGACAAATCAATGTTTGACCTCATTAAAGGTCTCAGAGGATCTTTTACGGCAACCTATTGGAGTGGGTTTGCAAAATTATATTCATATGATTTAAAAGAGGGATACACACCAGGAAAGTATGAAATTTTAGATGCCGTGCTTAATGATTTTGATGTATCCTATCGTATTGAACAAGACGACAATAAGTAAAAAGAATCCATGATATTACCATCAAAGACGGAAGGTCAGGTCAAGTGGAAAAGCCCTTCAAATATTGCATTAGTAAAATACTGGGGTAAATATGGAAGGCAATTTCCTAAAAATGCATCGATTAGTTTTACGCTATCCAATGCATATTCTATAACACAAATAAACTATACCCACGACCCTGCAAGGATAAAGAATCTTGTGGTCAATTTTACATTTGAAGGAAAATCCAACAAGGCCTTTGAAGATAGAATTATTTCATTTTTACTTTCTATCAAAGACGAATTCACTTTTTTATCAAATATAGCGTTGAACATTGACAGTGAAAATTCGTTTCCTCATTCCTCTGGTATTGCATCTTCAGCATCTGCGATGTCTGCATTAGCATTATGCTTAATTGATATAAAACAAAAAATAGAAGGCAAAACCTTATCAAAATTAGAATTTACAAAAATAACGTCCCATGTATCGAGATTAGGGAGTGGATCTGCTTCTAGGTCTATAATTCCGAAGTTAGCTATTTGGGGAGAACATCCTTCCTTTAAAAGTTCAAATGAATACGCTATTCAAGTTGATGAATTTTTACATCCAATTTTTGATAATTTTCATGATGATATACTTATTATTTCACCAAATGAAAAATCTGTATCCTCTACGGCAGGTCATAAACTCATGGATAACAATCCTTATGCTGAAGAAAGATATAAGCAAGCAAACGAGCGACTAGTACATTTGACAGAATCAATGAAAATTGGTGACATCGTAAGCTTTGGTAAAATAGTTGAAGATGAAGCATTGACGCTACATGCTTTAATGATGTGTTCTGATCCTTCCTATATTTTAATGGAACCCAATACACTCCATGTTATAAATCTAATTCGATCTTTTAGACAAAAGACGAAACTCCCTATTTATTTTACACTAGATGCTGGGCCGAATCTTCATTTATTATATCCTGATGGAATTAAAAAAGAAGTCGAATCGTTTATAAATAAAGAATTAAAAACATTCTGTCACAACGGCAAAATAATAAAAGATCAAATAGGAAATGGACCTGAAAAATTACTTTAAAAATAGAATGAAAATAATGCTTGTTATGGTTGTTGTCTTATTTACGATAAACCATTCATTTGCGCAAGCAGCAAGTTATACCTCGAATCCTAAGTTTGAAAATGAGATAAACTCTGTACTCAATTATAGTGTACCTGTAATTAGTGTGCATGATTTGAAAAACATGGAAAAAAGTGTTCTTATTCTCGATGCTCGGGAAACGGAAGAATACGACTTGAGTCGTATCCCTGATGCTCAATATTTTGGTTTCGACGATCCTGATTTTGAAAGTTTGGACACAATAAATAAAGATAAACCTATCGTTCTTTATTGTTCGATTGGATATCGAAGTGAAAAGATGGGTGAAAAACTACAAGAAGCTGGGTTTCAAAATGTTTACAACTTGTATGGAAGTATTTTTGAATGGGCGAATGCTGGATATGAACTCCACGACGCAAAAGGTATGCCTACAAAAAAATTGCATACTTACGATCGAAAATGGAGCAAATGGGTTGTCAACCCAGTGATCGAAAAAACCTGGTAATCTCTTACTTGTTGGTAAAATGTTGGCTTTATTCCTATACCTTCTTCAATAATGTGGTAGGTTTGTAATCGTTAATAAAATCATATAAATCAATGAATAATAATGTAATCAAGAACCCTAACTTCGATCTAGCAAGTGTGGGCGTTCACACTAAAAAAGTGCATTGGAATCTATCTCCAGCATCGCTTGTTGAAAGTACGGTACTTAAAGGTCAAGGAAAGCTTACGGATAGTGGAGCTTTATCCATTGACACTGGTAAATTTACCGGTAGATCTCCAAAAGACAGGTACATTGTAAAAGACGCAATTACCACTGACAATGTACATTGGGGTGATATTAATATATCTATGAGCGAGGCTCATTTTGACAAACTTCATGGCAAAGTATTAGATCATATTAATCAACTTGATGAAGTATATGTTCGAGATGCATACGCATGTGCTTACACTAAATATAGCCTAAACATTAGAGTTGTTAATGAATTTCCTTGGCAAAATTTATTTGCTTCCAATATGTTTTTGAGGTTAAAAGAGTCCGAGATTACAGATTTTAATCATGATTGGCTAATCTTAGCTGCACCTGGATGTATGGCAAATCCTGAAACAGATGGTACTAGACAAGAAAACTTTGCAGCTATAAGTTTTACGAAAAAAACGATCATTATCGGTGGTACTGCTTATACGGGAGAAATCAAAAAAGGAATTTTCAGTGTTCTTAACTATTTACTTCCTATGGAACATAATGTATTCCCTATGCATTGCTCAGCAAATGTGGGCAAAAATGGAGATACTGCATTATTTTTTGGCCTTTCTGGAACAGGTAAAACAACCTTGTCGACAGATCCTCATAGAAAGTTGATTGGAGATGATGAACACGGATGGTCAAAAGGAAATGTTTTTAATTTTGAAGGTGGATGCTATGCAAAAACAATAAACTTATCAGCATCAAAAGAACCCGAAATTTTTAAAGCAATAAAATTCGGAGCACTTGTTGAAAATATTGTTTTTAAAGATGAGAATGCTCGAAATATTGATTTCAAGGATAGCAGCAAAACTCAAAACACTCGAGTTAGTTACCCAATAAATCATATTGACAATATTATGTTTAATTCAAGGGGTGATGTTCCAGAGAATATTTTCTTTTTAACCTGTGATGCTTTTGGTGTCTTACCACCAGTCTCTAAATTAAATAATGACCAAGCGATGTATTATTTCTTATTAGGATATACTGCAAAAGTAGCTGGTACAGAAGCTGGTATTAACGAACCACAAGCAACATTTTCTTCTTGTTTTGGACTACCTTTTCTACCATTAAACCCAACTACTTACGCTAATATGCTGGGTAAAAAATTAGAAGAAAGTAAAATCAAAAGTAAAAAACCAATAAAGGTTTGGCTTATAAATACTGGATGGACAGGCGGGTCTTATGGTGTTGGTGAAAGAATGGAATTGGTCTATACTAGATCTATGATTAAAGCTGCCTTGAATGGGACATTTGATAGTATCAACTTCAAGAAGGATGCTCATTTTGGGTTAAGCATTCCTACTTCTTGTCCTGATGTTCCTAATGAGGTTTTAAACCCAATGGAAACATGGAGTGATAAAGAGGCATATACTGAAAGTGCTACTTATTTGAAAGATTTATTTAAAGAAAATTTTAAACGGTACGAATCAACGGTAAATGACGCTGTAAAAATGTGTTTAGCTGAGTACTAGTTTACTAAAATAATTTTGAAACGAATAAAAGGGAGTGCACCAATAGTGATGTACTCCCTTTTGTATTTCAAAATCAGCTTTATTTCAATAAAGAAGCTTGAATATATTTTATTGTCCGTTTATTTTCCAAATGTTGTTTCTCATAGTACGTTTTAATCTTTAGGTAATCTTCGATATAAAAAGCGTTATAAATATCTTGCTCGTGGTATAAGATTCTAAAATGTTCATGTTGCGATAGCGTTTCTAAACTGTAATAATATAATATTGGGCTATCTGTCTTTATATGCAACAAGCCTTTTGGCTTTAAAATTGTTGAATAAAGATTTAAAAAAAATAAAGAACTCAATCTTCTATTATGTTTACTTTCCCTTAAAAAAGGATCTGCAAATGTGATCCATAACTCATCTATTTCATTTACATCGATATAATCCTTAATAAATTCAATCCTTGTTCGTAAAAAAGCCACATTGGACAAATTTTGTTCCTTTGAATCAACCGCTCCTTTCCAAATCCTAGCTCCTTTGATGTCAACACCTATAAAATTCTTTTCAGGGTACATCTTGGCCAAACCGATTGAATATTCTCCTCGACCACAAGCTAACTCTAAAACCAAAGGGTTATCATTTTTGAAATGTTTTGACTTCCAATTCCCTTTCATTTGGCATTTTTCACCATTTGCACCAAGTAGAATATCATCATGAGGTGAAAAGTTTTCATAAACATGATCAAAAACTAAGAGTTCGGAAAACTTTTCTAATTTATTTTTCTTTGCCATACTAGCGTTTAACGTATATGTTTTTAATGGTCAATTCTAATTTACGAATGAAATATGTTACTAAATAAATAGAAACCACGAAATTAAACTAGAATAATCACATGCTTCAAAAGAATTTTAAGAAATTTGCGTTCTAGTTAATAATTAATAAATCATGTTGAAAAATTTAATCTTCGTTTTACTATTGTTTCCAGTTGTATTGAGTGCACAAAGTCCTAAGGTAGGTGTAAGGGCTGGATTAGATTTTTCTAAGTTTATTGGCCCACTTGAAAGTGGGGAATCTTATGGATATAGTAATGGTTTTCATTTTGGTATTAACTACAGTTATCCATTTACATCCATAGTTGGTGTAACAGCGGAACTTGTCTATCAACAAAAAGGTACGCAAAGAAAATTTGAAGGATTGGGTTATTATCATGGGTTTGATGGACTTGACCCTTATTTTGAAGAAGGTGAAGTAGATATGCTACTTAATATTTCCAATGCATATATATCCTTGCCGTTATCTGTATACTTAAAACCATTTAAGAAATTTGAATTATTTGCTGGAGTAAGCTTTGATTTTTTAATTAATCCACTTGGTACTGGGTTATTAAATTTTACAAGTACAAATGCTCCCGATGATTTTTTCTTTGAGCAATCATTGAACTATCAATATTATGAAGATGATCCTAGAGGGGTAAAAACATCATTATATGCTCCTCAAGTTTTTAGAGGAGATGATATTGTGGTTATACCAGGTGCTGTCGGTGCATATTATCATTTAGATGCTGAATATGATAAAGAAGAACTCTTTCCTTGGTTCAATATGTCGTTATTAACGGGGGCAACCTACTACATTCGAAAAAGCTTTTACATTAGTGGTCGAGCTGAGTTAGGTTTGTTTGATCAAACCAATGATGTTGTCGATATTTCACTAAGTGAATATAATGGAGACAAATTTGTTTTCAGAGAAGATAAAGACGTTCATTTAGGATTCCAAGTTTCATTAGGATTTAAATTCTAAATCCAAACATTACACTTACTGGCGGAATTACATTTAATATAAACCCATCATAGGTCCCAATATAAAAATGAGACTCTGTTGAAAAGAAAACCTGGTCAGTTATAAAATACTTGATTCCCAACCCCATTGCAAAACCGACAATAGCGTCCGCATCATTTCTTTTATTTGGAAGATTAAAACCGCCCCCTCCAATCCAAAAATCATAACTAGAGTTTATAATTAAATTCTTAATTAATGGCCTATTGTATTCGTAACCAACTCGAATAAGTGCATAACTTTCGAATGCATTATTACTGAGAATATCGAAGCCTAATCCAAATCTAAAAGCATGTTCATCACGTCCCCATGCATAGGCAAAACTAAAAGGGCCCGTGCCAGGTTGATCTAGCGAAAACGGGATTAATCTAAACAATAAAGGACTTACATTAAGGGAAACTTCTCTAAACGGTTTGGACTCCTCAAACACAACAGAATCCAACTCAATCTGAGAAAAAGAAGAAAAGCTAATTAAACAAAAAGAAATAATCAATACCCATTTCATATTTCTAAAATTTCACGATTAAAAATAACCACTGGGGTAATATGATCCTAGCAGAAAATTGGTTAGATTTTTCTTCATCTGGAGGATTTGATTCTATAATTAAAGCATTTTTTTGATATGTATAAGATGCACTAAATGATGATTCTAATTCTAAAGCAATCCTATTGTTGATTTTAAACTGAACACCCAAAAAAGGACTTGTCCCGAATGTTAGACCTAGATTTTCAATATCAGCAAATGAACTACCTATTGTTTGTTTGGAATATTTTCCAAACAAATCTAAGCCATACAACAAACTGAATCGTCCTCCTATTGCTTCTCTTTTTTCAACACCTAAACGAAGATTGTACCTTGATGACTTACTCGATTGGTCAGTAAACAAATCTAAACTTGTTGCAACATTAACCCCCATTCCTATCCTAAAGTATCTGTTTTCTTCTTTAATCCTATTCTTAATTGTAAAAGGAAAATCAGAAATAGAAGGATTAATTCCATTACCAATAGTACTCGTTATTAAAGAAGTAACATCAATTCCAATTTCTGTTTTCCGAACCTTTGATTCTTCTTGAGAAAAAACAAACGTACTAATAATCATCAAAAAAAGTAAAATAGTATATCGCATATTCTATAGATTATAATTGATCGTAAATTTATAATTTCGTCCAGCACCACTTATCCCTGATGCAAATGGTCTGTAATAATGATCCAATATATTTTCAACGCCAACACCTAATCCTATCTGTTGGAATTGGTAATCAAAACCCCAATTAATAATATACCAAGAGGGACTTCCTTCTGCAGTAGCTAGTTCTGGATTATCTACAGATCCTCCAAAGTTTTCAATTCGCTTCCAACCATTATACAATAATGACAATCCAGTATTCCAATTTGGTTTTGTATATGACACTTGCGCTTTTCCAAAAGTTGGCGGAATATGACCTAGTGGGCTACTTTCTTCATTATCTAACAATATGATTCCTTCTGTTATATTGAAACTAACGGAAGATTTCAAAAAAGTTGTCCAGTTCGACTCCATTTTAATAGATATACCTCTGACATGTGCTTTTACTGCGTTGACATTTGCCGTGATATTTAAAGTATCTCCATCTGAAATATACATACTTTCTCCCGTAGGTAGTGTATAGTCTTCACGAATGATAGCATTCGTCAATCGTGCATTGAATCCATTTAATCGAAAAGTATGGTGCTTTAACATAGCTTGAGCGCCAATTTCGAAATTTAACGTCTTTTCTGGATCTAAATCCGGATTAGGTACTGTTAATTCATCACCTTTTACTCTGATTTTTGATAAATCATCAATATTCGGGGCTCTAAAAGCGGTTCCAATGTTACTATAAATCGAAACGAAATCAAACTTGTACCTTGCTTGAACATTCCATACTAATGCGCTTGATTGACTTGAAATACCGTCATAGTAATAATCTGGCCATTGAAAAACGGGAGAATCATTGTAACTAAGAAACGCACTTTGTAATGTTTGACGTGCACCTACGCTTACATTCCATGATTCATCATCGTTAAACCATTTAACCTTTCCATAAATCCCTCCATTCCATAAGGTATTTGATCCATCTGCATATCTAGTAAGTATATTCTCATTACGTTCATCTGTAACAATATCCCTAGTATAAGCAATTGAGTTGACAATATTTCCCTGAAAATCCACTCCATATTGAAGCGTTAAATTTTCACTAAGTCCTTTATTTGCATCTATAGTCGTACTATAGACATCAATATCTTCTTCATTATAGTTTTCTGCTGTACTACCAAACCTTCTATTAATTCGATCTTCTCTTAAACGCTGAAAAGCGGTTATAATCTGCAAACGATCAAAAACCTTTGTTGGATTCGTAATACGCAAAACTGGACTTACCATAAACCTATTTTGAGGTCCGTAATACCAATTTGAAAACACTAAACCACTACTCTCTTCCTCAATGAGAGCATCATATCTGGGTACATTCGAGGACGTCGAATATTGTACATTTAATCCCAATTCTGTAGTTGAGCTTATTTTAAAATTTGTTTTCTGTAAAAAATCCCATTGACTATATCCTGAACCTACTTGTACAGAAGGATTAGGATTATTTATCAATGTGTCTTTTCCATTTTCAAAGGATGCATAGATGAATCGTTTTCCAAAATCTTCATAACCTTCTAATCTATTTTTTGAACCCATTTTAAGATCACCAAATATATTCCTCGAAATACTAGTAAAAGAACTTATCCATTGATTGGCTAAAGCAAAATCGCCGTGTATTGAGACTCCATTATTTACACTATTTATGCTCGAGGATAAGTTAAGCTTTTTATTCCATTGCTTACTATTAGAAAATTTAGGACTTTTTGTTCGAAAATGAATAACACCACCTAACGCATCACTTCCGTAAATAAGTGACCCTGGACCAAATAAAATCTCCATTCGAGACAGACTATTATGATCTATAGTAATTGCATTTTGTAAGTGTCCATTTCTATATATTGCATTATTCATACGAACACCATCCACGACAAGTAATAATTTATTAGCTTCAAAACCACGTAATATAGGGCTACCTCCTCCATATTGGGATTTTTGAACAAACACATCACCACTATTCATTAAGACATCAGCACTATTTTGCACTTTAAGCTGCTTAATTTGATTTTCATTAAGCATTTCTACATGAGATATCATCTTACTTAATGACTCATTGTTTCTACCTACAATGACCAATTCTTTTAAAATAATATCGGAAGGTATTAAAACGATTGAATACGGGTATGATTCAATATCATCAACCAATATTTCTACACTATTAAATCCGAGGTATGAACATCGGATAATTTGGTTCCTAGACTCACTGCTATTCAATCGTACAACTCCATATTCATCAGAAATATATCCTTGATCTGTACCTATAACTTCTACTTGGACCCCAATGAGTACTTCGGAAGTATCATCAATAAATATAATTTCGTTTTGTGCTACCACCCATAGGCCACAGAGAAAGAAAAATACGCTAAGCAACCACTTTTGGTAATCGAATGGTAAATGTTGTCCCCTCATCAATTTTTGAATTTTTCACTAATATTTTTCCATTATGATATATATCGATTATCCGCTTTGCCAAAGATAAACCTAAGCCCCAACCTCGTTTTTTTGTTGAATATCCAGGTTGGAATACTGTTTTAAATTTTGACGAAGGGATGCCCTTACCTGTATCTGATAAATCTACACAGACCATATTATTGTCTGTATACAAATGTGCTGATATCTTTCCTTCGCCATCCATTGAGTCCAATGAGTTGCGAATGATATTTTCAACAACCCAAGCGAACAAATGTTGGTTTAGAGCCGCATATAATATCGATTCGTCGTAACTAATCTCAAAAGAAACCTTTCTAGATGCTCGACGTTCCATATATTTAAAAGCTACTTGAATTTCATCGACCAAATTATACGCCTCTAGTTTAGGTGTAGAACCAATTTTAGAAAATCGATCAGCGATAAGCTCTAATCGCTTCACGTCGTTACGCAGTTCACCAATAATTTCCAATTGTTCTTCATCACCTTCTGACGCACTCTTTAGATGTTCAATCCAAGCAATTATAGCACTAATTGGTGTTCCTAATTGATGTGCTGTTTCTTTTGCCATTCCTGCCCAAACTCGATTTTGTTCAGCTCTTCGAGACGAAGAAAAACCTAAATATCCTAAACCTACGAAACAACCTAATAAAATCACTTGAACCAAAGGGAACAAGGTTATGAGGCGATAAAGTCTGGAATTTTCAAAATAAATATATCGTGCATAACCGATGGTTTCTACAGGTGTTTTGCCAGAAGCTAGAAATTTTTCTTTTCGCCGTTGAAAATAACTTTGTGGATGTTCCCTCGTGAAGTTGACAGGGGTAAACACCCCTTCTTCATTTTCCATAATCACTGGAATATTGTTATATTTTTCAAGGATATCAGCTTCAAATTGTACATCCTCATCTACTGATTTTTCGTAGATTGATTCCATTGCTTTTGCATAAAGGATTACTTTATTTCTTTCATTTTCAGCTAACTTATTTGCTAAGTAGCCAGAATAAAAGATAGTAATCAAAACAATTACAATTCCTGCAATTAAAAAATAAAATTTCCACCTAGACCGGCGAGTATAAATATCCATTGATTGTAAAGATAAGGCCAATAAATCTAACGTGGATTAATGCTTTAGTAATACGTCTTGATATTGCTTTTTTAAATGAATCGAAATTTAAATCTGATTTTTCATCATTAATACATCCATTGACCATTGAAAGCGTCAAAGAAATTAACCCCTAACTTCCAACTCCAGTCATATTGATCAACGGTATTTAAAGAAGAGAGCGTGTAAAAGGCAAATTGGACCGTTTCTCCCCAGAGCCTAACCTTTCTTCCTACTCCGGCATATACTTCTGCATGAGAAAAATCAAGCGAAGGAATTGTTATAGCCCCAGCTCCAGCAATTAGTTCTAATTGCAAATAATTAATTAATGGAATTTTATCCATAATAAAACCATCAAAATGATGTACCACGGCCCCTCTATAATATGGTTTATTGGTACTGATTGTCGGTCCTAAAAGTTGAAAATTTCGTAAGGGGTCGGAAAATAAATATAAGTCTGATCCTCGAATAAATTTTTCTTCAATAAAACGCAATCGTTTCATACTCAAAAAACCACCAGCACTCACTCTCCAATTAGTTGAACCAAGTTTCGTTGGCCTTGGTCTATGGTAAATTTCCGTTTCAAATTGATCAAAATCTACTTCTGATTGAAACAAACTTGGCAATCCTTTGTTGTAAACAAATTTTAAAGTCGGCAACTTTGAGCTTAGGACAATCTTTTTACGTCCCCTTGTAATATATTTTTGGTTGAATTTGATGATTATCTCAGCATTAAAAATCAAAGCTCTATATTCTTCAAATTGAATTGGTTCTCCAAATGTACCAAATAATTCTTCGGACCAAGCTGGAAGATTAAGATCGTCAATGGACGTTTTCAATGAATATCGAAGTGAAGCATCAAGGTAAATACCATTAACCACTTCAATCGAATGACCCAATCCTAAACTTCGATGTCTAATAAAGTTTTGAGGACTAAAAATAGCTTCAATCGATTGATTCGGCGTTAAAAGATCATAGACATCACCAACACTTCCGTATATTCTAGAAAATTTTTGAGGCCAATACATATAACCAAGTTTTAACCTTGCTTTCCAATCCTCATTTCTCAATCCATAATTTATTCTGTAACCTACATCCAATTCATTGGCTGATAGAAACTCTTTCTTAACTGTTCCTGCAAAATTTAATCGATCACCGCCAACCCCAATTGGTTGATACAGGGAAAGTATAGGTTCAAAAAACAAAGTGAGTCCTATTTTTCTTCGTTTCCAACCAATACCTGAAAAAAGAAAATTTAAATATGTATTATGATTATAAATAGAGTCTTGAATTCTATAATACTCATCACTATGTTCATATCTCCAAACACTATCTTGTTCGTAAACAAATTTTTCTTGCGATATCGCTAACGGATTCGGTCTTACGGTCTTCCAAATATCAAGATTTCGTTCTAATGCTTCCATTTCATAAACGACCAATTCATTATTGAAGAAATTCTTTTCAAAAGTCGGATTTAAAGTAAAACTGTCTTGTACAATTTGAGTTTCGACCTTATATTCTTTACTATCCAATTTTGCATCATAACGAATAATCTTACGATGCGGTTTCCAAGAAAATTGTGTGGAGTCAACATTTGTATAATCCATTTCCAAAACGAAATTTTTGAAAAGAGGATTTACATTGTTTGGAAGTGTTAATGATGTCGATTTCAATAAAAATTCTGTTCCATCGATCACTAATTCGCCTGAAAACAAAGGTGCTTGTTTAAATATTGGTTCAACAGATACTGTAAAGATGGAATCTCCTGAAGGGGTAAGATCAATCTTTGTTAGCTTATAGCGATAGTTCGACATGGCACCTACACCAATTGGAGAGGTTATTGGCCGATCTGCAATTTTCGCATTGTTGATTTGATTTTGGTATAAATCAATAGCTACGTCTTCTGGTTCACGAAAAAATTCAAGAATATTGTATTTGACACTTAAGTTACTTCCTCTGAACGATCTGTCAATTTCAATTCGTCCATATTCTTGAAGCGATTTATCTTCTACATTTATGAGTTCGGCTTTTATTACTTTTTTAAATTTTTTACCGTCAAAATAAGATCGTGCAAAAGATTCTGACATTGAGGCGGTAACCCATCCTTCTTCTATTCCTGTTGTATCATCTTTAGGAATTTCTTGGAATCGTTCAATGTAATTCTTTTGGTAAATATTTGCGGAATAAACGTTCGATCGTTGGTTAACTCTATCTCGGTTATCGATCACTTTTTTAACTATTTTCCTCCCTAAATTTTCTTTCTTCCCAACAATTTCAACGGCTTCTAATTGAAAATCTTCAGGTTCCAATAGTATAGTCGCAAAACTATCTTTCTGAATATTAATGGGAATGATTTTCGGCTTATACCCAAGAATACTAAACTCAATTTGAAAATCTGTTGATTCCAACTCTAATGTAAAATTTCCATTTTCGTCTGTTGCTGTTCCTTTTGTACTTCCTGGAACAAATATATTTACGAAAGGCAAACGTTCATCCATTCCTTCTGCCTTAACGACACCGGAAAAAACTTGACTATAGCCGTTTTGAGAAAGGCAAAGAATAAGCGTAGAAAAAAAAAGTATCTGAAAAACGTGCTTCATTGGTACAAAAGTCGTCTTTAGAACGCAAAAGTTTCTAATAAATTCGACAAAGCAATATTTAAAAACGGTTTATTTCATAAAATCAAATACGTTGAAGTTTATGTGAGCACCTAAAGACAAAACGTATTGATCATAATTTAGCTCATTTGTAATCAAATTAAAGCTGTTAGAAAATTGAAGTTCAACTTTTAAATGTTTTAGGGCCCCACGGACCATAAAAGCAGGTTCATAAAAAAGGTGGTTACTATTGTTTTGTAGATAATCAACTTGATTCTTATAACTCGATACTTCATCTTTATATTCAACGGAGTGCAAATCGCCTTCAATAGCATAATAATGTACACTAGAAAATCGGTTTGCCATTGCAATATGAAGGTATTTCCATTTAAAGCCAATATTTGCCTGAACACCTACATTAAAAATAGAGGCTTCTAATTTTCCATAATCACCAAAAAACCCAGGATCTTGAATTCCAAAATCGTTTTTAATTGTTCCAGAACCTAACAATCCATATCCTTCAAAGACAATCTTTTCAGTGAAATTTGTTAAATATCCCGCACCTAATTCTACAATACCTCCCCGGTTGTTTTTACTGAAGTCTGGATTATCTTCATTTTCGGTTATTCTATATAAACTTACATTACCTATAACGCCAAATCCGGGACGAATACAATAGGCACCATGAATATCGGTTACTGTTGAAATTTCATCTGTAGAGCCAATATTAACAGAAGCACCTATATCCCCCTTATTTTGTAATAAAGGAATGTTTTGTGTTTTAGGAGCATATAAAACGGGACTACAACTTGAAATGCATAAAGCCAAAAAAAGCAAAAATGAACATTTGGAAGCAGTCTGAAATGGTAACATAATTTTAAGCGTTTAAAAGTTCTAAAAACTCTAATTCAGTATATATTTTAACGGTACCTAAAGCTTGTGCTTTTTTTAATTTTGAACCAGCCTTTTCACCAACAACTAAAATATCAAGGTTTGAACTAACAGCACTAATATTTTTAGCTCCATTAATTTCTGCCAATTGTTGTGCTTCCTTTCTTTTCATTTTTTGCAATGAACCCGTAAATAGTATCGTTTTTCCATAGAGAATACTCGATTCATCAATATCTTTTGGTTTATCTGATTCTAATTGTTTCAAATTTACACCATACGCTTCCATTCGTTGCAAAAGTTCAATATTTGATGCTGAGCTAAAGAAAGCAACCATATTTTTGGCTAATACTGGACCAATTTCCTTGATTGTTTCATATTTTTCTTCATCCCAATTTACAAAATCCAAAACATGATTAACTTCTGATGCAAGTATTTTACCAGCCTTTTTTCCTAGGTGATGTATAGATAAACTGTGCAATAATCTTGAAATTGGGTTTGCTTTTGCTCTTTCAATTGACGCTTGTAATTTTTCAACTGACTTTGAACCAAATCCTTCTAGCGCTGAAATTTTAGTATAATCTAAATCGTAAACTCTACTTAAATCTTCTAACCAACCAAGTTCAAAAAACTTTTCCACGTTGCTTTTACCAAAACCATCGATATTCATTGCGTCTTTAGAAACATGGAATATTAGTTTTTGAATTCGTTGGGCAGAACACATCGGGTCTGGGCATCGCCAAGCGGATTCCCCTTCTTCTCGTATTAAAGCAATTTTTTTGTCTTGATCTGCAGGACAATATTTAGGAAATTCAATCTTTTGTTCTGAACCATCTCTTAACTCTTTCATCGCTTTTACAATGTAAGGAATCACATCTCCTGCTCGTTCCACTAGTACAGTATCTCCAATCATTAGATCTCTAGAAGAAATAAAATCTTCATTATGGAGACTCACAGAAGATACGGTTACTCCGGCTAATGACACTGGTTCCAGCTTAGCTACAGGTGTAATAGATCCAACTTTCCCTACTTGATATTCTACACCAATCAATCTTGTAGTTGCTTGTTTGGCTTTAAACTTAAAAGCAATAGCCCACCTTGGATGATGTTGAGTAACACCAATTATATCTTGTAATTGAAGATCGTTTACCTTGATAACCATGCCATCTATTTCGTAGTCATACGATTCTCTTTTAGCTTCCCATTCATTAGCAAAATCGCTTGCTTCTTTTATCGTTTTACATAATTTCAGTCCTTCACCTGGCGTTTTAAATCCTAGGTCAGCTAACATCGTTATAGCATTAAAATGGGTTTTAATTTCTTGAAGTTTATCATTACCATTCTGATCGATAGCGTATCCTATTTGAAAAACAAAAGTCTCGATACCACGTGCACTCGTTTCATTTGCATCTTTCGTTCTAAGGCCACCGGTAGCTGCATTTCTTGGATTTGCAAATAAGGATAAATCTGAAGCGGCTCTTTTTTCATTTACAAGATGAAATAGATCCTTTCGTATGAGCGCTTCACCTCGTAATTCTACTTTGTGAATCCCAAATTTAGAAAAGGCCGCTTTTAAAGGTATTGACCTCATTGCTTTTGCATTTGCTGTCATTTCCTCTCCTTCCGTTCCATTGCCTCTAGTTGCTGCTCTTATAAGTACATCATCTTCATAAATTAACGCGATAGATCCACCATCATATTTAGGCTCAATAGTATAATAAACTTGGTCTTCGCTAGTAAGCTTTGCATTTTTTCGAACAGAACTATCAAAATCAATTAAATCATCCTCATTATAAGAATTACCTAAAGAAAGCATTGGTATAAGGTGAGGTACTGAAAAAAAATGATCTTTTAAATCGGTAGCAACTCTTTGAGTTGGTGAGTCTTTTCGAACCTTCGAAGGGTTTTTAAGTTCTATTTGTTTTAACTTATCAAATAATTGATCGTATTCAAAATCCGTAATAATCGGATCATTCTGAACAGCATATTTCCATTCATGGTATTGAATGCAACGAATCAATAAATCGTATTGATCAACAGATAAATGATCTTTAATAAATGCTTTCGCAGTTTCGAAATACGTTTTTTGATCTTCTAATGTATACTTCATAATAGATTCCTGTTATAAAGCAGCTTTTGCTTTCTTTTTTAATTCAAACAACTCATCTCTGTATTGAGCTGCAGAAATAAAGTCAAGTTCTTTAGCCGCTTTTCGCATCTTTCTTTCTGTTTCAAGAATGAGTCTTTCGACTTGATCTTTAGACATCATTTCTAATATTGGGTCTGCCGCTATGCTTGTCATATTTGGTTCAGCATAATCATCCGATTTTTTTCCTCTAATATCTAAAATTGATTTTTGATTAAGAATCTCTTCTTTAGATTTATAGACTGTTTTAGGAATGATATTATTTTCCTCATTATAAGCAATTTGCAAACTTCGACGACGATTGGTTTCATCAATGGTCATCTGCATGCTATCCGTTATTTTATCCGCATAAAAAATAACTTTCCCATTGGAATTTCTTGCAGCTCTTCCTGATGTTTGTGTAAGCGATCGATTATTTCTTAAAAACCCTTCTTTGTCTGCATCAAGTATTGCAACTAATGATGCTTCAGGTATATCCAATCCTTCTCTTAATAAATTTACACCTACCAAAACATCAAATTTTCCTAACCTTAAATCACGAATAATTTCTACTCGATCCAAGGTATCTACTTCTGAGTGAATATAACGAACCTTTACTTTTAACTTTACCAAATACTTACTTAATTCTTCAGCCATCCTCTTTGTCAAGGTAGTAACAAGTATTCTTTCATCCGCCTCAATTCGTTGGTGAATTTCTTCTAATAAATCATCAATTTGATTTAGACTAGGTCGAACTTCTATGGGTGGGTCTAGTAGACCTGTTGGTCGTATGATTTGCTCTACTACATGACCTTCTGTTTTATCTAATTCGAAATCACCGGGAGTTGCACTTACGTAAATAACTTGATTTGTGACACTTTCAAATTCGTCAAAATTTAGTGGTCTATTATCCATAGCAGATGGCAGTCTAAAGCCATAGCTCACAAGGTTTGTTTTTCTAGCTCTATCTCCTCCCCACATTCCACGTATCTGGGGCAAGGTTACATGGCTTTCATCGACAACCATTAAGTAATCTTTAGGGAAATAATCAAGTAAACAAAAAGGCCTTGTTCCTGGTTTTCTTCCATCAAAATATCTTGAATAGTTTTCTACACCATTACAATAACCTAATTCTCTAAGCATTTCTAAATCAAAAGTTACCCTTTCTTTTATTCGGTTTGCTTCGATATAACGTAGCTCTTTTTCGAAATACTTTTCTTGAGCTGCTAATTCGTCTTCAATTTCTCGGATAATTTCTTTCATTTTATCCCTCGGAGCAATATATAAGTTCGCTGGAAATATCGCTGCATGTTCTAATGAGTCAATGCGTTTAGCTGATACCGTTTCTATAATATCGATCGTTTCAATTTCATCTCCAAAAAAGGTAACACGATAGCTAAAATCTACATATGGCAAATTAATATCAACCGTATCACCTCTAACTCTAAACGTTGCTCTTTTAAAATCACGGTCCGTTCTAGAATATAAACTTTCAACTAATAAGTATAAAAAACGATTCCTATTTAGCGTTTGTCCTTGTTTCAATCGTATAATACCCGATTCATAGTCTTCTGGATTTCCCATTCCATAAATACAAGATACTGAAGCCACTATAATTACATCTCGCCTACCTGATAAAAGAGATGAAGTCGCACGTAATCGAAGTTTATCTATTTCTTCGTTAATTGATAAATCCTTTTCAATATATGTACCTGAACTTACCATATACGCTTCTGGCTGATAATAATCATAATAAGACACAAAATATTCTACCGCACTATCTGGAAAAAATTCTGTAAACTCAGCATATAATTGTGCGGTTAGTGTTTTATTATGTGTTAAAACCAATGTAGGTTTTTGTACATCCTTTATTAGGTTTGCAATGGTGAAGGTTTTACCAGAACCAGTAACACCTAGTAATACTTGAGAATCTTCTCCTTGGTTTACACCTTCGACAAGTTGTGAAATTGCTTTAGGCTGATCACCTGCCGGTTTATAATTGCTAATTAGTTCAAAACCCATAACTTCGATTGAGGAAAATTTTTGTAAAATAAAGAGATTTCAACATAAATAAGAGTCGTATGGGAAAACTTAATTTTAAATCATTTGGTCAAGGAGAGCCAGTAATCATTGCCCATGGTTTATTTGGGATGCTAGACAACTGGAAATCATTTGCCAAAAAATTGTCAGAACACTATTTGGTTTATATTATCGATTTGCGAAACCACGGTAAATCTCCTTTTGAGAATGAAATGAATTACCGTGTAATGGCGGAAGACATAAAGCAATTTATGGAAGATGAATGGGTCTACAAAGCAAGGGTTATTGGTCATTCAATGGGCGGAAAAGTTATGATGCAATTAGCTAGAGAATATGAAGATATGATTGAACAAATGGTTATTGTTGATATTGCACCTGTCAAATACATAGGAGATCATGGAAATATCTTTGATGCATTGCTTTCTGTAAATCTTAAGCTAGCAAAAGAACGAAAAGAAGTACAATTACATATTGAAAAATATATTGATGATCCAGGAGTTATCCAGTTCTTAATGAAAAACTTAAGTCGAAATAAGAGTGGCGGATTTAATTGGAAAATGAATATTGATGTTATTCATAAATCATATCAATCGATTTTAGATTTTGAACCTTTTGCTTCACCTTGCGATGTTAATACTTTATTTATTAAAGGTTCAAACTCGAACTATATTGACAGTCAAAACATTAATATAATAGAAGATCAATTCTCTAATTCAAAAATTGAAGTTATCGACAACGCTGGTCATTGGGTTCATGCAGATCAACCGAAAATACTTTTACAATCTTGTTTAGATTATTTTATTTCTAATAATTAATCAGATTTATAAAAGATATCCGTTATTTACATTGAATTCTTATAATAAAGAACATACTGAGAAAATGAAAAAACATATCTATATAGTTTTAGGAAGTGCCATTCTATTTGGCATGTCATTTATACCTTTTCAAAATGACAAACTTTTTGAGATTTCTAAAAACATAGAAATCTTTGTGAATGTGTACAAAGAATTAAATGCAAACTATGTAGACGATTTAGATCCCGGAAAATTGATGAGAACAGGAATCGATGCGATGGTTAAATCACTTGATCCTTATACCAATTTTATTTCTGAATCACAAATAGAAAGTTATCGAATTTCTGATGACGGTACCTATAATGGGATTGGTGCCCAAATGAAAAGCATCGATAACTATTTAACGATTATCGAAACCTTTGAAAACAGCAGTGTTATAGAGGCAGGTTTACAAGCTGGGGATCAAATAATCGAAATCAATGGGTTATCTACAAAAGGCAAAACAAAAGAAGAGGCCGATGCCTTACTTCGAGGCGTAAATGGAACATCAATAAACTTAAAAATAAGTCGTCCATATCCTTCTAAAACATTTGATGTTTCGCTTGAACGAGGTGGATTTATTGCTAGTAATGTTCCTTACTCAGGTTTTGTATCTGATGATGTTGGATACATCAGTTTGACAACATTTACTGCAAATGCTGGTAAAAATGTAGCTAAAGCATTTAAAGACCTGAAAAAAGAAAACCCTTCTATGACAGGTGTAATATTGGATTTAAGAAATAACGGTGGTGGATTATTACGAGAAGCTGTCAATGTTTCTAATGTTTTTATTCCCAAAAACGAAAAAATTGTAAGTACTAAAGGAAAGGTTATTGAAAGAGATCAAAGTTATGATACTAAAAATGAACCGATTGATTTAGATTTACCAATGGCTGTACTTATTAATAAAAAATCAGCTTCAGCTTCGGAAATTGTGTCTGGTGTTATTCAAGACTTAGATAGAGGAATATTAATAGGTCAAAGATCCTATGGTAAAGGCTTAGTGCAAAATCAAAAGGAAGTTGGATATAACTCTAGAGTAAAAGTAACTACATCAAAATATTATATACCCTCAGGTAGATGTATCCAATCTGTAGAATATGCAAATGGAGAGCCAGTAGATATATCTGACGATGAAAGGTCGACTTTTAAAACAAAAAATGGACGTCCAGTACTAGATGGTGGTGGAGTTACTCCTGATGTAAAAATGGAAGTCGTACTTTTGGATCCTATAGTAAAAGCGTTGCTAGACGAAAATGTCATCTTTAAATATGTAAACAAATACGTAAGTAACCAAAAAGATACATTAGATCTAAAAGAGATTGCTTTTACAGACTTTCAAGATTTTAAGGGATTTGCAAACAGCGAAAACTTTGATTTTAATCTAGAATTGGAAAACAGTTTAGAAAAACTAAAAGACATTGAAGGTGAATCTACTTATTATTCAATGATAGAAAGTCAAATTGGTAATATCAAAACAGCCTTGAAAAGCAAAAAGGATGAGTCTTTAGACAAAAATAAAGACCAAATATTGTTGGAAATAGAAAAAGAAATTGCTGGAAGATATTATTTTAAGAAAGGAGAGGTTTTTAGCACCTTAGACCGCGATCCTGAAGTGAATAAAGCGATTGATTTGCTAAGCAATAATTCTACGTACAATCAATTACTAAAATAATACATTGTTTTGGCTAATATATTATGTATTGAAACAGCAACTGAAGTTTGTTCTGTCTCCGTTTCTCAATCAGGCAAGCTATTAGGGTATACTGAGAACCTCAGTTCTTATAAGCATTCAGCTCAGTTAAATATATTGATTCAACAAACACTGAATCAAGCAAAATTGTCTATTTCAGGGCTTGATGCAATTGCTGTGAGCGGAGGCCCCGGTTCATATACTGGATTACGCGTAGGAAGCTCAAGTGCCAAAGGGTTCTGTTTCGGTCTAAACATCCCATATATACATATAGATACCTTAGCTATCATTGCCAATAGATATAAAAATACAGATTATGATGCGATCATTCCCATGATTGATGCTAGGCGTCTTGAAGTATATACGGCACTATATTCATCAGAGTTAACCCAAATCTCAGAAGTAAAGGCATTCATAATTGATGAGGAATCAATGCATCATTTATTAAAACCATATTCAAATCCAATACTATGTGGAAATGGTGCCATGAAGTGTAAACCCTTTGTTGATCCTTCCATTGAAATTATAGATTCAAGTTTATCAGCAAGAGATATGATTTCCCTATCTCATTCCAAATTTGAGGACCAAAATTTTGAAGATTTAGCTTATTATGAACCTCACTATCTCAAATCTCCGAACATCACATTATCAAAAAAGAAGATATTTTAAGAAAACCTTAAAATTTATTTATGCTTTTTATGACAAAAGTATCTGATTATCAATAACATTATAGATATAATTATTGTTAATTATAGTGTAAGAATAAAAGTTGGAACAGTTTTGGTATTAATGATAAGAGTATTCCAAAAACTATTAATACTTACCTATGAGAAACAAGAAGAACGAAACCGTAATACTAAATAAAGGAAGTAAAACAGTTCAGTTAGATTATGCTGACCTAAGAAAAGCAGTACTCGTTTTAAGAGCTGTAAATCATAAATTAAGACAGCGTATAATCGACCTTTTGGAAGATAGCGATACGATGACTGTTACAGATATCTATATTAAATTAAGATTAGAGCAATCAGTGGCATCACAACATTTAGCCATCTTACGAAGAGCTGGGGTAGTATTAACAGAACGACAGGGTAAGTTTATCTACTATTCTTTAGACACTGATAGATTAGAACAAATCTCGAAGTTAGTTGAAGATTTAGCTGGGTAATTAAAAAGTAAAATACGGTTTAAGATATCTTACCTGCTCCTCACGGAGTGGGTTTTTTCATTACATATATTAAAAAACTTTAATATAATTTTGTCATATTAAAAATAATCTTCATATTTGTGTCAAGGTCACAAAAAATAAGAACAAATGAAGAAAACTAAAGTTGTAATAGACAACGAGAAACTACGCATCTCGTGCGACATTGCAAGAGCACTGGCCCATCCCCTAAGATTACAGATATTGAAGTTTATTGATGATAAAGGCGCAACTAATGTAAATAAGATTTACAATACGTTGAGAATTGAACAATCAATTACTTCACAACATTTAAAAGTCCTTCGTTTAGCAGGTGTAGTTAGTGCTGAAAAAGAAGGAAAATTCGTTCATTACAAAATTAATTATGATTTAGTTGCTCGTGCAGAGCGAGCAGTTAGGAACTTTTGCCAGGCCGTAAGCTAATTTTACTTCGTAGTAAAATTACCTATAAGAGCTAAAATCGATACTTATTTCTTAAAAATGTCTCGGTGAAAGAGTAAAATTAATGCCACACCAATACTTATTGCAGAATCTGCAATATTAAATACAGGCTTAAAAAATTGAAATTTATCTCCTCCTATTTTGGGTAACCATTCAGGTAAGGTGGTATCTATTAAAGGAAAGTAGAGCATATCTACTACTCTTCCTTGTAAAAATGGTGCATATCCTCCTCCTTCAGGAAAGATTTGAGCTAAACCGCTATGGTAGGATGACGCCGAAAAGATTAAGCCATAAAAGGCACTATCTAAAATATTCCCAATGGCACCAGCTATAATTAAAGAAAAGCTTGCTAGTAAACCAAATTTGCTTCCAGCATCCATGAGTTGTTTCAAAATATAAATAAGAAAACCAACCATGACTATTCTAAAAATACTCAGTAAATATTTACCAATTACTCCACCAAAGGACATTCCGAATGCCATTCCTTCATTTTCTACAAAATGAATTTTGGCCCATGATAAACCCAAAATATCGAAGCCTCTTCCATAAGGAATACTAGTCTTAATATATATCTTCAATACTTGATCAATAATTAATACAATCGCTATGATCAAAGCAAGTTTAGCTCCTTTCTTCAATGGGTTGATTTTAGTTTATTTGCTTTAGCTCTATGCAGTCTTTAATCTACAAAAACATATAAAGCCGGTATACTGCAAATTTACAATTTTTTAAAGTTCAAAATATCTATAGTACATTGATATTTTAGTATCTCTAAATAATCAACTATCTTTGGTTTTTACGTTTCCTGCAAAAGCGATGAAAAATTTACATAATAAAATAAATAAAGAAGAACTTAAACAAAAGTTACTTCAAGATACTAGAAAGCGTATTACGCTATCTTTCTACTGCTACGCTAAGATCCTAAATGTAGCCTTTTTTAGAGATCACCTATATATTCTTTTTTCAGAAGCAGAAGTTCTTGGACGAATCTATGTGGCAAAGGAAGGCATTAACGGTCAAATCTCTGTTCCTGAAAATCAATTTGACTTTTTTAAAAAGCAAATGGATACGGTAGATTTTTTAAAAAACATAAGACTAAATGTTGCTATTGAAGACGATGGTCTATCTTTCTTTGTTTTGAAAATAAAAATTCGAAATAAAATTGTAGCCGATGGTCTAAATGACGATTCTTTTGATTCAAGTGATAATGGGATTCATCTTTCTGCAGAAGCTTTTAATCAATTAACAGAACAAGATGATACTATCATCGTAGATATGAGAAATCATTATGAGCATGAAGTTGGACATTTCAAAAATGCAATAAGACCAGATGTAAATACATTTAAGGAAGCGCTCCCTGTTGTTGAAGATTTGCTTAAAGATGATAAAGAAAAGCCTATTATTATGTATTGTACTGGTGGAATTCGTTGTGAAAAAGCAAGTGCTTATTATAAACACAAAGGGTTCAAAAATGTGTATCAAGTTGAGGGTGGAATTATTGAATATGCTCGACAAGTCAAAAAATTGGGGTTGGAAAATAAATACATCGGTAAAAATTTTGTTTTTGATGATCGCCTTGGTGAGCGAATAACAGAAGATGTAATATCAAAATGCCACCAATGCGGCGAAGCAAATGATAATCACCATAATTGTGCTAATGATGCTTGCCATATTCTATTTATTCAATGTAAATCTTGCGCTATTAAATATGACTTATGTTGTTCAACTAAGTGTAAAGAATACAATGCTTTATCTGATGATGATAAATTTACTTCTAAACATAAGCTAGAATTTAATGGAACAAAATTTGGCAAAGGAAGATATAAAGCTGCTAAAAATTCGGGAGTTGATCTTTCATAAGTACCTATAATTTTGTATTTGGACTAGTTTTTGATATTATATTCTATATTAAATAGGTGTTATCACCTATTTAATAGGTATTAATCAAACAAACTTTATCCAATGACAACTAATTCTGGATTACAACCTGGTTCAAAAGAACAGTTTCGATTCTTCAAACAATTAAAGACTCACCTAGATAGTGGGTCCGTTTCCAACTTTCTAGTTAAACATTTACAAATAGGAAGAAGTACAGCTTATAAAAAAATGAGTGGAGAAACTTCTTTAACATTAACAGAGTTATCGCACCTATTGTCAATAACAAATATTCCCATTCAAGATGTCTTTAAGGCAAACTCCCATGAATTACCCTTCTTTGCTGATAGTATTAGGAAAATGCCTGATAATCCTATTGATTATTTAGCCAACATAAATAATCATTTAAAAATGTTAATCAAAAAAGGTGAAGTAGAATTCGTTTATATCTCAAATGATATACCTTTCTTTCATTTACTTCAATTTCCTCGATTACTAGCTTTAAAATTGTTTATTTGGAGTAAAACAAATTGGGATTTGAAGATGTCAGAGGAACTATTTAACCCAGATATATTGTCAACTAATTTTAAAGGTTATGAAAAAGTAAGGAAAGAATTACATCGTACTTACTTACAATATTCAGGAACAGAAGTATGGTCACTTAAATGTTTCGATTCTCTTTTTGAACAAATAAAATATATTATAAATACACTAAGTATAAAAAATCGAAAAATTATTGATCTTTTACTATTAGAGATTAAGAGCTTGTTTATTTACCTTAAAGATTGCTCCGAGCATGGTATCAAATTTATGATTGGAAAAAAAGACGATGCAAAACCTATCCAAATTTACCATAATCAAATTATCGATACTGTCAATATGATATATGCAAAAACACCAACCATAGAAGTTGTATATACTATGTTTGATACTCCCAATTATGTTCATACCAATAATGTTAAAGTCGTTAGTCATGCTAGAAGATGGTTAGACAGGGTAATTTCGCATTCTCAAAAATTAAGTAAAGAAGGTGCTCATCAAAGGAGAAGATTCTTCAGATTATTGGAAATAAGAATGGAAAAATCCATAAATGAAATTGAATCAATGCTACAGATGAATTATCCTGTATAATTTTTTTAAAAAGAGAAGAAAGAAAGTTTAATTGCCTATCGGTTTGAATAAAATTATACTAATGGAAATTATTCTTGATTGACTAACTGTTTTACCTTTCCAACTCCTCCTTATTATCAATACCTAAATATAACCATTGCTTTGTCTCAAATTTTGAGAACTAGAAAATTCTATTCTCGTCTGTTGGATAGTTTAGGTTTCAATTGGGGAGCACTATCCAAATATTGGATAGTCGACACAATATTTATGAAAAAAGTCTCCATATTTGAGACTTCTATATATGTATTTACGCTTTCTCGAAGTTATTTATTCAAACAAAACTCAGCCAATTGCTCTATGCCATCAACTAAAGCGTAATTATCTTTTGAACTCGGTATCTCAATAATTTGAGAGTTGGCATTTTTAACAAATATCCCATTTTTTAAAATAGATATTTGTAAATCTTCAGCACTCAGCATTGGAACATTTAAAAAACCATTCTCTAAAGTCCATTTACTTTTAATATTCACATTTTGAGCTTCAAAAGTATAGTGTATTTCCCTATTGATTGATTGATCGTTTACATTATTTTCATAAACAACCATCATAACTGTACATGGATTTTCGATTCCAAATTTTATATCTTTTACAACTCTATTAAATGGTTGTGTAAAAGATTCTGTATTTATACAAGAAATTTTAATCTTTTCTTGAATCGATTGTGAAGAAATAATGCTTGCACTTAAAGAAAAAAGAAGGACAAATAGAAACGAATGCATAGTATAAATTTATACCTCAAAAGTATGATATAATAACTGATTCTACCTATTATAAATTAAACATTAATTCCACCAGACAGCATAACCTTGCCTTTTTAAATAGTTTGCAAGTTTTTCCTCCATTATTATCGCTTCTTGTTTTGTAAGTGGATTTAGGTGATTATAAAGACTCGGTCGTAAATACAACCCATATTTTTCTACCAACCAAGATGAAATTTTGATTCCCTTTTTTGTTCGATGGCCTTTCTTATGTTTTATAAATCGTTCTTGTGGAGTATGGCTTGTCATTCCTACATACAAACATTCTAACATACCACGAAACTGGGGATTAGCATCTCTAAGTTTTTTACTGTCTGTCCATACTTTCTTGTTCAACTCAACAACATAAACATTATAGGAGTATCTTTTTGCCATCCATGTAAAGATATTTAAGTTATTGTATTTATAGCCAATTGGTCACTCTAGACATAGAATGTATTGCTAGCACCATTCAATAAATAAAAAAGCCCAGCAAAAATTGCTAGGCTTTTAGTTTCTTTTAGACAATAAGAATTAGTTTTCTAATGCCGCAGCACCACCAACAATTTCTAGTATTTCTTTCGTAATTGTTTCTTGTCTTGCCTTATTGTATGTTATTTTCAAGTCTTTCAAAATTTCACCACCATTCTCCGTCGCTTTATCCATCGCTGTCATCCTAGCTCCATGTTCTGAAGCATTATTATCCAGTGTATATTTAAAGAAAGAAGTCTGAAGTATGCTAGGTATTAATTGCTCTAGTAAAACCTCTTTACTTGGTTCAAAAATATAATCAGCTTTCATTTTTGAACTACCTTCCCCTTGTTCCGGTTCTAATTTTTCAACTGGAAGGAATTGTACACATTTAGCTATTTGTACGGCTGCATTTTTGAAT
Organism: uncultured Saprospiraceae bacterium; assembly: GCA_937924805.1. GTDB lineage: Bacteria > Bacteroidota > Bacteroidia > Chitinophagales > Saprospiraceae > JAHDDO01. The sequence goes on along the minus strand of CALDTZ010000020.1, from coordinate 6,466 downwards.
TGACCATAGCAAACTTGAATTTCATCTAGTTTTTCATCTTTAAAAGCATTCATAAAGACTGAAGAAGCTTTTGATATATTATCAAAAGATAAATCACTCATGATGTCAATGTAATCTTTATTTAGATTTGCACTTGGATATCGATTCTTTAATGCATCGTATCCTTTTTTGCCTATAAAATAAATGGTAAGATCACCTGATTCTGCTAGTCCTTTGTAGCTTTCATCAATTTTCTTAATCGCTTCTTTACTTATACTCGAATTAAATCCACCACATAAACCTCTATTTGATGTAATAACAACTACACCAACCTTTTTGATTGGTCTTGCTGTACCAAAAGAAGTATTTGCACCACCTTCAAGATTAGACAAAATATTAATCAACATTTTATTTAATCGATCCGAATAAGGTCTCATATCTACGATAGCGTTCGTTGCTCTTTTCAACTTTGCCGCGGACACCATTTTCATGGCGCTGGTAATTTGCATAGTAGACTTAACACTACCAATTCTTTCCCTTACCTCTTTTAATTTACCAGACATAGACTATCTTTTTCTAATATTAGAATTATGAACTATAGCTTTTAGAAATATTTGCAGCCACTTCTTTAACGACTTTGAGAGAATCTTCATTCAGTTTTCCAACTTTAAAAGAAGATAATACTTCACTGTGCTTTTGATTCATTGTCATCAAAAACTCCTCCTCAAAGGCTTTTACTTTTTCAACTGGAATATCTTTTAATAGACCGTTTGTACCTAAGTATATTATAGCCACTTGATTCTCTACTGACAGTGGAGAATATTGTGGTTGTTTAAGTATTTCTACATTACGCTGTCCTTTGTTCAATACACTTAATGTTGCTGCATCCAAATCAGAACCAAACTTTGCAAAAGCTTCTAATTCTCTAAATTGGGCTTGATCTAGTTTTAGTGTACCTGATACTTTTTTCATTGATTTTATCTGAGCTGATCCTCCTACCCTAGAAACCGAGATACCTACATTAATCGCTGGTCTAATACCTGCATTAAATAAGTTGGATTCAAGAAATATTTGACCATCTGTAATCGAAATTACATTGGTTGGAATATAAGCAGATACATCTCCTGCTTGAGTCTCAATAATAGGTAGAGCAGTTAATGATCCACCACCTTTCACTAACCCAGAATTTTTAAGAGAATCAGGCAAGTCATTCATACTTTGTGCTAATCCATCATCAGCAATAACTTTGGCTGCTCGCTCTAATAACCTAGAGTGAAGGTAAAATACATCACCTGGATAAGCCTCTCTTCCTGGAGGTCTTTTTAATAATAGAGATACCTCTCTATAGGCTACTGCTTGCTTAGATAAGTCATCATAAACAATCAATGCAGGTCTTCCTGTATCTCTGAAAAATTCTCCAATAGCAGCGCCGGCAAATGGTGCATAAAACTGAAGTGGTGCAGGATCTGCTGCCGATGATGTAACAATCGTCGTATAAGCAAGTGCTCCATTATCTTCTAAAACTTTTGCTACTTGAGCAACTGTTGATGATTTTTGACCTGATGCCACATAAATGCAATAAACAGGCTCTCCCCTATCATAAAATTCTTTTTGATTAAGAATTGTATCAATTGCGATGGCTGTTTTTCCTGTTTGACGATCTCCAATAATCAATTCCCTTTGACCCCGACCAATCGGAATCATAGCATCAATGGCTTTGATACCCGTTTGAAGTGGCTCTGTTACTGGCTGTCTATAAATAACACCTGGCGCTTTTCTCTCTAATGGCATTTCGTAAGTAGTACCAGTAATAGCACCTTTACCATCAAGAGGTTGACCCAATGTATTTACAACCCTACCAATTATACCTTCACCTACTTGGATAGAAGCAATTTTACCTGTTCTTCTTACCGTTGCTCCTTCAACGATACCTGCACTAGATCCCATCAATACAACTCCTACATTATCTTCCTCCAAGTTCAATACGATGGCCTGGACACCTGTTTCAAATTCAACCAACTCTCCTGCTCTTGCATTAGAAAGTCCGTAAACTCTTGCGATACCATCACCAACTTGAAGTACTGAACCTACTTCTTCTAGTTCTGACTCTGTTTTAAATCCCGATAATTGTTGCTTGATTATCGCTGATATTTCTTCTGGATTAACACTTGCCATTTATGTACTATTTTAAAATGTTTAATACGTATTATTTATGAGAAAGACTTTCTAAGACTTTCTAATTTATGAGCTACACTAGCATCATATAGTTTATCTCCTATTTCAATTTTGAAACCACCAATTAAATTTGCGTCTACTGCAAATTCAATATTAACTTCTGATTTGGTTTCTGAACTACTTTTTAGTTTACTTTTAATTTCATCCATCATTTCTGAAGAAATCGCTTTTGCAGAAGTTAGTTTTACACCACTTACTCCTTTCAAGGCATTATGTTGGCTTAGAAATTCATCCATAATTTCTGGTAAATATTGTTCTCTACCTTTTTGTATTACCAATTGAATGAATCGATCCAACAATGGATCAAATTTACCTACAAATGCAGCATTGTAAACAGATATTTTCATTGCACTCTTAATGATTGGGCTTTTCAAAAATCTGATAAACTCATCACTTTTAAGAGCGTCTTTAAACGATTCAATATCACTAACTACTTTATCTATTTTATTCTCCTCAATGGATAAATCTAATAGTGACTTGGCATATCTTGGTGCGATTCTTACAGCTGACATAATTTAAAATCGTCTAATTAATTTAATTTGATTTCACTAACCAATGTATTGACAAAAGATTGGTGCGCTGCATCATTCTGAAGCTCCTTTTTAATTACTTTTTCTGCAATATCTAAAGCCATTGATCCAACTTGGTTTTTCATTTCAACCATAGCTGCATTCTTTTGATTTACAATCTCAACTTTTGCACTTTCAAGAATCTTATTTGCCTCGAGCTTTGCATTTGTCTTTGCTTCGGAAATAATCTGACTCTTAGCTTCTTTTGCATCTTTCAACATCGCTGCTCTTTCTTCTCTTGCTTCTACTAACAATTTTTCATTTTCCGCTTTCATCGAAGCCATTTCCGCTTTCGCTTTCTTTGCTTCATCTAATGAACTCTGAATATCGTTTTCTCTTGACCTAAGTGCATTCGCTATTGGTTTGAATGCCATTTTACTCATCATGAATAAAAACAGTAAAAAGATTACTGAAGTCCATAATATTAAACCTAAATCTGGTTTAATCGGAGAAAAATCTAATAATTGAATAAATAACATTTTCTACTTTTTCTTTTTATAAAATTTGGATTGTGCAAATGACCAACCGTCATTTCACACAATCCTAATTGCTGGTATTTTTATCCTACGAAGAAAGATAATAGTATAGCAATCAATGCTGCTCCTTCCACTAGTGCTGCCATCAAAATCATATTAGATCTGATATCACCAACTGCTTCTGGTTGTCTTGCGATCGCTTCCATGGCTTTTCCTCCTACCATTCCGATTCCGATTGCTGCACCGATTACGGCCAATCCTGCTCCTATAGCTGCAACTGTTCCAGTCATTTTATAAATATTTAATAATTAATAAAAAAATTCAATTTATCTAAATCATCAATGATGGTCGTCGTGCTCTTCCACGGCAGAACCAATATATGATGCTGTTAATAACGTAAATACATATGCCTGAATAAAGGCAACTAACAACTCTATAGACATCATAAACAATGTCAACAATGTTGAAACGATCGCAGTACCCCAGCCAGCAATTGCATTTGCCCCATTTTGACCAAAAATAAAGATCAATCCGACAAAAATGACAATTACCATGTGTCCAGCTGTTATATTTCCAAACAACCTTAACATCAATGTCAATGGTTTTATAAACATCCCCATAAACTCAACAGGTGTAACAATCGTCTTAACCCATCCTGGAAGACCTGGCATATTAAAAATATGCTTAAAATAGTCCTTATTACCGTTTACATTTGTCACAACAAAAGCAATGACCGCTAATACTAAAGTAACAGATAAATTACCAGTAACATTCGATCCTCCAAAAAAGGGTACTTGACCGAATAAATTCAAACCAAGAATAAAAAAGAATAAGGTTAATAGTAAAGGCAAAAATCGCATATACTTATCCCCAAGAATTGGTTTGGCAACTTCATCTTGAATAAATACAATAATTGGCTCCATCAAAGATTGAACACCCTTCGGTGCTTGACCTTCTCTTGTTTTATATGCTTTTGCAATACTTCTAAACATAAAGAACAAGAACAAACAAACGATTAACATACTTACGACATTTTTTGTAAGTGAAAAATCCGTAAACGTTGTAATTCCACCTCCAAACAATCCAGCATCTAATGTACTTTTGCTAACTATCTCATGCTTTGTTCCATTCAAACAAGTATAAAATTTATCTTTTTTCTTGCCATCAACTTCTGTTTCAACTGCATAAATCGCATGATCACCTAACTCAACTTCTCCAGAAGGAAAGTCACCTAGTATCTTTTTTACTTGACCCTCATATAATACATATCCATTGTAAGCTTTTCTCCCAATACCATGATAATCGGCATCAAATCTTCCTGAAGAGAAAAAATCAACACCGCCACCATGGGTATATAATATACATGGCAATGAAAACTGCAATGGTCCTATACTGTATACATTGTGATCAGAAATATGATGAAAAGCGACAGCACCCGGATTGAATACCGCTGAATGATCATGAATTTCATCTCCACATGCATTTACATGACTATGATGTCCTTGATCGTGACCATGGTCACTATGTGCTCCTTTTTGATGATTTTTTTTATTTGACTTAGCATGGTCGTGCCCACTGTGATCGTGTCCACTGTGATCGTGTCCACTATGATCATGCCCACTATGATCATGCCCACCGTGATCATGCCCACTGTGATCACCAAGTGCATGGTTATGTCCTTTATGGGAATCTACCTTTTGTAATTGCTGTTTTGCATTATCACCACGCTTAAGATCATGATTTTGTGCAAAACTTACGTTCACAAAAAAGAAAAGGAAAAAAAGAACACAAAAATTCTTCATAACTTATATTGCTTCAAATTCGTCACAAAGGTAGCATTAAACCATATATTTTACTATTCTAAGTAAAAATTTTATTGCTTGATTTTAAACAACGTTTATTAGGCAATGCGAATGTGTCTTAAAATAAAACCTAATTCAATATTTAAATTTACCTAGATACACATTTACCAAAAAAAAATAAGCCCTACGAAAAATTAAAAAATATAATTCGTAGAGCTTATAATTTACTTTTTGAGTTTATCTAGCAACTGCTGTAGCTCTTTTCTCTCTAATTACCGTAACTTTTACTTGTCCTGGATATTGCATTTCGTCTTCTATCTTCTGAGATATCATAAATGCTAAATCATCAGCATAACTATCTGTCACTTTTTCACTTTCTACAATGACTCTCAATTCACGACCAGCTTGAATAGCATACGATTTTGAAACCCCTTCATAAGACATTGCTAAATCTTCTAACTCACCTATTCTTTTTAAATAACTTTCTAAAATTTCTCGACGAGCGCCAGGTCTTGCTCCAGAAATCGCATCACATGCTTGCACAATCGGTGATATAATGTTATTCATTTCAATTTCATCATGGTGAGCTCCTACCGCATTCTGAATTATATTGCCTTCGCCATTCTTTTCACACATTTGCATCCCTAATAATGCGTGTGGCAATTCTGACTCCTCATCGGCAACTTTACCTATATCGTGCAATAACCCTGCTCTTTTAGCTAGCTTAACTTGCTTTGCTGTCAAACCTAACTCAGCGGCCATAACAGCACAAAGATTAGCCGTCTCCATAGAGTGCTTCAATAAGTTTTGTCCATAAGATGATCTAAATCTCATACGTCCAACCATTCTCACTAGATATGCATTTAAACCATGGATATCCAAATCAATAACAGTTCTTTCTCCTATTTCCTTTATTTGATCTTCTAGTTGGGTCCTCACTTTTGCTACCGTCTCTTCAATTTTTGCTGGGTGTATTCGACCATCTGCTACTAATCGTTTTAATGACAACCTACATATCTCTCTTCGTATCGGATCAAAACTAGAAATGATAATCGCCTCGGGTGTATCATCCACTACTATTTCTGCGCCCGTAGCTGCTTCTAAAGCTCTAATATTCCTTCCTTCTCTACCAATTATCTGTCCTTTGATATCATCTGACTCCAAATTGAAAATAGAAACGGTATTTTCGATCGTATATTCAGCACACATTCGCTGAATAGATTCGATTATAATTTTTTTAGCTTCTTTATTTGCATTTGCCTTCGCGTCTAAAATAATTTCTTTTTCTAGAGACATGGCATCTGTTTCTGCTTTCGCTTTTACAGCTTCCAACAATTGTTCTTTCGCTTCTGATTCGGACAATTTTGAAATTGTTTCTAATTCTTTAATCCGAACTTCATTTGCG
>CALDTZ010000019.1 GCA_937924805.1 uncultured Saprospiraceae bacterium | reverse complement strand
CATTCCGATATTCAGAAGATCATCCATCATTGAGCCATCGCCATCTCTATCTAATAATTTTTTGAATAAACCTCCACCTGGATTGGTTTGTTGGTTTTGTTGTCCGCCACCGAGGAGTATACTCGCCAAGCCACCTAAATCTAAACCATTTGATTTTTGTTTTTGTCCAACGACACCCATAACAACCGGTGCAATGAGTTGCATCAATACGCCTGATTTAAATATATGTAATCCGCTGGTTTGACTTATTACTTGAGCTGCTTCTAATTGTTGTTTGCCTAGTAAATGACTGATGATACCTTCACCATTTGTTGTTTTAGGATTGTTCACTTTCTTCTGCCCGTTGAGTACGCCCATTAAATCTCCAAGAATTCCCCCATCATGGTCTCTTTCTATGGCCCCAAATAGCCCACCACCTCTTTGTTTGTTATTTGCATTTTGGGAAAGCGCCTGAATCATCAATTCACTTATTCCAAAAGCCGCCTTTTTGACTTGGTTCGGATCTTGAGCTCCTATTTGTCTTGAAAGCTGAATGATTACGTCATCATTCAAATGTCTTGCTATTTCATTCATTAAATTCGACATGTCTTTATTTTAAATTTTAAACCAATGCTTTTGCAGTATTGCGTGCATCCTTTTAACTATCAAAGTTAGTAGAGGATTAGTTCCTTTTTTATATGCTTCTTTTGATTTTTCATGAAACGTCTATGTTGAATTCAAATCAAATCATCTATAATTATAATTTCATTTCCTTACATGTGATTCCGAGGGTGTTTTGAACTTCCATTACTTTATGGATTTCACCAGGAATGATGAGTGCAATCGATTGCCCTGTTTTACCTGCTCTTGCGGTACGGCCACTTCGATGAGTATAGTAATCTAAAAAGTCAGGTAATTGATGATGTAAAACAAACGTGAGATTATTAACATCAATTCCTCTGGCAGAAACATCGGTAGAAACTAAAATTTGTAGTTTTTCATTTCGAAAAGCACGCATCACTTTATCCCGTTCTTTTTGTTGCATATCACCTTCCAAGGCAGCGACATTAAAACCTTCTTCTTTGAGTTGTAATGTCAATGTACGTGCACCAGCTTTAGTTCGACAAAAGATAACTCCCCGTTCTCCTTGTCTATTGTTTAACAAAGTAATGATAACATATAGCTTTTCCCGAATGGAAGTATTTATGTAATGATGAGAGATATTTTTATTCACCAAAGAGTGCTTATTTACTTCAATACGAATGGCATCATGGGACATGTATGTATTTACGATACGTTTAATTTCATCTGCCATTGTTGCCGAGAATAACCAGGTATTACGATTGGAAGTATTGTGCTTTAGAATGTTATTTAAATCCTCTTTAAAACCCATACTTAACATTTCATCTGCTTCATCAAGGATGAGTGTTTTTACGTTCGAAATATCAACAGCATCACGTTCAATTAAATCAAGTAGACGACCTGGCGTCGCGACAACTATTTGGGTTGGTCTTCGCAAGGCAGCAATTTGTCTTTCTATCTTTTCACCTCCATAAACACCCTCAACAAAAATCTTTTCATCAATGTATTTAGTAAACTTAAAAAGCTGTTTTTTTAATTGTTGGACTAACTCTCTTGTTGGGGCTATAATTAAGCCTTGTATCTCTGCTTTAGAAGGATCAATACTGTGTAGTAATGGCAAACCAAAAGCAGCTGTTTTGCCTGTCCCCGTTTGAGCTAAACCAATAAAATCCGTCTTTGTTCCAAGTAGTGTCGGAATCACAGCATCTTGAATTTCGGTTGGAATAAGGATGTCGAGTTCTTTTAGTGCTTTTATGTACCCTTTACGTATTCCTAGTTCAGAAAATGTACTCATATGTTTAAATTCTGCCGCTAAGGTAATTTGTACTTATGACAACAAACGAATTTATCGATAAAACAAAATAATAGATTATTCTATTCGCATAGTTTTATGTTTTATTGAGTCCTAGAAAAGGAATACTATGAAGCCTTTTTTATACGTTGATGCATTTAGTTTTAGTTGAAATTTCCTAATGTATGTTAAGAGATTCATTCGTAATAGATAATTTTTTACTTTCGCCTCAAATTAGAAATTAATTAATAGTAACAACAAAAGAAGAATGGCAATAGATATGCAAAATCCTTGGCACAAGGTGGAAATTGGTGATAATGCTCCAGATGTAGTGAATGGAATTATCGAAATTCCAAAGAATACAAGAGCAAAGTATGAACTGGACAAAAAGTCGGGAATGTTGTTAATGGACCGAGTGATTTACTCTTCGATGTACTACCCTGCTAATTATGGTTTTATTCCTAGGACTTATTGTGACGATAAGGATCCACTTGATATTTTGGTGCTTTCACAAATAGCAATTGTACCCATGTGTATTGTATCTGCAAAGGTCATTGGTGTTATGAGAATGATTGATAATGGAGAGATGGACGATAAGATAATAGCTGTTGCGGAGAATGACATGGGAGTTAATCATTTTAATGATATATCTGGCTTACACAATCATTTTATTAATGAATTGAAAAACTTTTTTGAAGATTATAAAAAATTAGAAAACAAAACGGTTGCGATTGAAGATTTTCAGGATGCAACAGTTGCAAAACAAATTATTAAGCAAAGTATGATGGATTATGATCATCATTTGAAAACCCTTGTTTAATTTGTTTTTTGATGTTTTTGTAGATAAAAATTAATTGAATTTGGCAATTGAATGATTGCGGCTTAACCTAAAATGTATTTACAAATAAGTATTTGCGATAAGGTTTAATAAAAATGTTTCTCGCTCGATTGACATACCTTTTTTTTGGCTGTTTGCCATGGTGTTATTATTGTGGTTAATAGCATCAAATATGTTTTTCCATTCTGCTTTCATACCATTGTTCGTTTCATATGATTCTAGATTGGAGGCGCCTAATTTTTTATTTATATCACAAGAGTAACAATATGAAATCATAAATTGGATATCAAAATCGGGTTTATGCCAAGGTCGATATTCTTGGTAAATACCAAAAGGTTTTATGTTATTTATATTTCGGGCACCTGTTTCTTCTTGAAGTTCTCTTATCATACCTTCGATTTTGTCTTCTCCAGCATCTAGACCTCCTCCCGGTAAGCTATAGTCTTCATACCTTTGCGTATACATAAGAAGTATTTGATCACCTTGCATAGTAATACTGCGTGTCGCATACCGAGTGAAAATGGATTTGTTTTTTAGTGTTACAATATCCGGATGATAATGAGTTTGTAAAATTTGCATTTTAATTTCTTACGAAGAAGTTCTTGTTTGCTTTTGATAAACGGATGGTGTTTGTCCCGTCATTTTTTTAAACGTACTAAAAAAAGTTGACTTTGAGTTGAAACCACAATCATACCCTATCGCTTCTAACGTAAGGTTTACATTGTTTTGAAGTATTTTTTTTGCATGATCGATTCTGTATTCATTTACAAAAGTTGAAAAGCTTTTACCTAAATTGTCATTTAATAACTGAGATAATGTATGCGGTAATATATTTAAGTCTGAAGCCAAATCAATTAATTTTAAATTAGGATTAATATACTGACGATCTTCTTTCATTAAGACTTCCAGCTTAATTATAATGAATTGAGCTTGATTTTTATCTATTTTTTTGTTTTTATATTTCTCTTGAGTTGGATCATTCTTAATACGTTGTTTTTTCCAAGAGATTAATTGAAATGCCATTAGATAAAACATAAAGGAAAATAAAAGGGCCCCAAGGATATAGGATGTAAAGCCGCAAAAGAAAAAGGCGGCCCAAATCACAAAATTTCCAATAAAGAGGCTAATATCCCAGAGTGTTTGACTTGTAAGTGAAATTTCATTTCTAATCAATGGATTCAAAAAATGATAGATATAAGGTAAACAAAGGATCATGTAGCCAAACCAGACTAGATAAATGATGTCAATAAAATAAGGTCTCCATAAATCAATATTTTGCTCAAATGGAAATACTACATTGACAACCAACATTAACGGAACTAAAATGGCTAAGTGTTTTTGCCAATAATGGATATTTTTTTGATGTGTTGAATAAAGCGATCTAAAATAAAAATATAAAAATGGGCCAATAAAAAGACAAGCAGTTAATCCAAATTGTAGATAGCCATAAGCAAGATTTTCATTGAAATAAAACAATACCGATTTACCGATCCTGATACTCATAAAGATCAACATGGTTCCTAAAAATATATTAGAAATATGTTTTGGTTTTTTTATGATAGCAAAATAAAGACCAAGTAAAAACCCATTGAAAGCACCCAATGCACTAAAAAAAAATAACAATTCATTACTTACTTCCATTGTAATCATTACATTCAATTCCAAGCAAAATACTAAAGTTTAGATCAATTCATTTTTATATTAAATCAAATGTGCTTTTTTTACTTAAATCGATCATCATTAAATTTTGTTTTTGTTAAATAAATAGGATGTCATTCTAATGTAAATAGTAACCTTTATGAAAATACCTTTTGATAAATTTCCGGTCATAGAAACTGAAAGACTAAAATTAGATGCATTACTTATTGATGATCTCATTGAACTTTATACGATACGATCCAATCGATTGATTAATCAATATACTGGAATAACGTTAGCGAATACAACGACGGATATTGAACATTATTTGTTTAAAATGAGGCAAGGATACATGGCTGGGAATTTAATCATTTGGGGGATTAGGCTTGCTACACATTCTAAATTGATCGGAACGATTTGTTTATGGAATTTCTCAGAAGATAAATTAAATGCAGAGATTGGATTTGTACTTTTACCAGCTTTCTCAGGAAATGGATATATGACCGAAGCTGCACAAACAATTGAAACCTTTGCGAAAAATCGCTTGTCTTTTAATCAAATGAATGCTATTTGCCATGAAGATAATACACCAGCAATTACCTTGCTTAAAAGTCTAAAATACACCATTGAAAGTTGTACGACTAAAGATCCTAATACCATTTTGTTCTCAAAATTCCTATAAGAATATCAGTGAATCAAATCCTCTAACTTAACGAGGTTTCACGTACTTTTACGGCATATATTAACAAATGAATTTTTTAGCACATGCACTTTTATCGAATAATGTAGAACATATACTACTGGGAAATCTAGTTGCAGATATTATAAGTAAAAAGGATGAGTTATTTTTTTCTTCGAAAATCTTGCACGGAATCGATCATCATCGAGCCATCGATCATTTTACAGATCATCATGTTGAGGTAAAAAAGTGTGTTCAGCTGATAAGACCTAACCACGGAAAATATGCACCGGTCGTTACTGACCTACTATGGGATTTAGTCTTGGCAGAAAACTGGGACACTTATTGCGATGTGCCTTTGCGAACGTTTACAAATCAAGTCTACCAGTCTTTACGAAACAATTGGGTACATTTCCCACCTAACGTTCAATCAAAGTTTGATTATCTAATAAATCAAGATTTTTTATTTATGTATTCACACTTGGAAGGAATGCAAATCATCTTGAATAAAATAGAAGCACGAACCGCATTTAAATCTAATTTTAGTAGCGCATTACTCGATTATGAGAAACATCATACGAGTTTCACTAAAAGTTTTTTGGTGTTTTTTTCAGATTTAATAGAATATTTAAAGACAATAAAATAGAAAGATAGATCACTGGCTTTGATATCTAAAAATAAAACTAGCCATCAATTGTACTACAATCCATTTACATAGAACAAATATGAGTAAAATAAATTTTAGATAAGGTCCGCAATTCTACTTTCAAAATCTTAACAATTATCTATTTTTGCAGTCAAATAAAATAAACTTTAAAATAATGATGAAACAAATCCTAATCCTAGCTTTCTTATTACCAGCGTTCCTAATGAATGCTCAAGTAAAAACACCGCAACCAAGTCCTTCATGCAAAGTGACGCAAAATGTTGGCCTTACTGAAATCACGCTTGAATACTCAAGACCAGGTATGAAAGATCGTGTTATTTTTGGTGATTTAGTTCCTTATGATAAAATGTGGAGAACAGGTGCTAACAAAAATTCAATCATTACGATTACTGATCCAATGAAAATTGATGGTCAAGATATCGAGCCAGGTAGCTATGCTATCTTTACAAAGCCTGGAAAATCTTCTTGGGAATATTACTTTTATACAGATACTGAAAATTGGGGAACTCCAGAAGAATGGAGTGATGAAAAAGTAGCATTAAAAGGAATGGCTACACCAATGAATACAAAAGATGAAGTCGAAAACTTCACGATTGGGTTTGATTATTTAAGAGATGGTGCTGCTAAACTTGGTATCGCTTGGGGTAATACTAAAGTTGAAATTCCAGTAAGTTTAGCTACCGATGAAATGGTAATGAAAACGATTGAAACAACGATGGCCGGACCTTCAGGTAATGATTATTACAATGCGGCAAGATTCTACAGAGAAAATGGTAAAGATCTTGATCAAGCACTAACATGGATGGATAAAGCGTTAGAAATTAGAGGCGAAAAGTTCTGGATATTAAGACAAAAAGCACTTTTGCAAGCGGATATGAAAGACTATAAAGGTGCGATTAAATCAGCTACACGTTCGTTGGAGTTAGCAAAAGAAGCGAACTATGATAATTACATTAAAAGTAATGAAGCATCCATCAAAGAATGGTCTTCAAAATAAACCACCTAAGAGATTAGAACCGGGTAGCCTAGGGTACTTAAAAATCTCATTCCAAAAATAGTGGCTGGAAGCTTTGTTAACTTAGGTTAGCAAAGCTTTCTTTTTTGACGATAATTGAATCAAGGTTGCAATAAAAATAACAAGTAGACAACCTATCAAATTCAACCATAAAAAGGGGACAAAATCGATCCACCATAAGTAAATGATGATACATTCTGTAAATACACCAGCGATAAAGACCGCATTTGATTTGATGTAAGGAATAAAAAAACCACAAACGAATATCCCTAAAATCGTTCCGTAGAAAATGGAACCTATAATATTTACAAATTGAATTAAATTTTCAAATAATGTACCAAAGCACGCAAAAAGCATTGCGATCACTCCCCACAAAAGTGTGATTAATTTTGAGCTTGTTAAATAATATGCTTCACTCCTGTTTTTAACAATACTACGTTTAAACAAATCAATTGTTGTCGTTGAGGCAAGAGCATTTAACTCACTTGCCGTAGAAGACATGGCAGCACTTAATATCATTGCCAATAATAGCCCTAATATACCTCTAGGGATATTATTTAAAATAAAGTGTAGAAAGACATAATCTTTATCATTCGTTTCTGCATTCGGCACTGCTTGCTTTAAAAGCTCTTTTGTTTCACTTCTTAAAATCTTTTCTTCTTGAATAATACTTTTGTATTTTTTCAATACAGATTCATTGATATCTTCACGCTTAAATAATTTCGTTTTTTGTTCGGTTAGTAAAGCTAGTGATGTTTCATTTTTTTCAATCTTTCCTGCATAACTTGTTTCTTTCGCTTGATCTAAAACTTGAGTATTGAAAAAGATAGGCGCTTGATTAAATTGGTAAAAAACAAAAACCATCACTCCAATCAATAGAATAAAAAACTGTAATGGGACTTTTAATAATCCATTAAATATGAGTCCTTTTCTACTTTCATTTAATGAAGCGCTACTCAGATATCGTTGAACTTGTGATTGATCAGTACCAAAATAGGATAAAGCTAAAAAAGTACCGCCAATAATCCCCGACCAAAAAGTGTATCGATTATCTAAATCAAAGGAAAAGTCGAGAATCTTCATTTTGTCAGAAGCACCAGCAATCTGTAAAGCATTGCTGAAATTAATGTCGGGAGGTAGTTTGAAAACGATAATAAAAAAAGCTAATAGCAAACCTAAGAAAATGATAGACATTTGATATTTATGCGTAACATTGACAGCTTTAGTACCACCCAAAACAGTATAAAGAGTAACTAATGACCCGATGATTAGGATGGTAAGATTTAGATTCCACCCAATCAAGGTAGATAATATAATGGAAGGCGCAAAAATGGTTATCCCAGCGGCTAATCCCCGTTGAATAAGAAATAAAATAGCTGTAAAACTCCTAGTTTTTAGATCAAACCTTGTTTCAAGATACTCATAGGCAGTATAAACTTTAAGTTTTTTATAGATAGGGAGGAAACCCACACAAATTATAATCATTGCTATCGGTAAACCAAAATAAAATTGAACAAAGCCTAACCCATCATGATAAGCTTGACCTGGTGTAGACAGAAAAGTAATTGCACTAGCTTGAGTGGCCATAACAGATAATCCAACAGTCCACCATTTGGCATCGTTTGATCCTAGCAAATAGCTATTGAGGTTTGATTGTTTGCGGCTTGCCCAAATTCCATAAAGAATAATAAAAGCAAGCGTAGCGGTTAATACCGTCCAATCTAAAATTCCCATTAAGAAAAGACTTTCATTATGATATAAAATGTGACTATATAAGCTGTATTTAACAATACAATTAGCCAATAACCTTGATTATCCTTGCTAGTTTTATTTTTCATAAGTACCTAAGGAAATGAGATTTACTAATAATCGATAAGCACCTGGAACGCCTGCAGGTAATTCTCTAAAAAAGGATAATCCGGTATAGACTATTTGGCCATCTCCATAAGGTGCGATCAACAGTGATCCTTCTTTAGGGGTTTCATTTATATCATGCATTGATAAAATAGCTTCAAACGACTCATCCCATTCATCAGGGAAATACAAACCTCGTTCTTGAACCCAGTTTTCCCAATCTTGATCATTAAGTTTGTTTGGCCAAATCATACTTTCGTGCTCAGACTTCAAAATAGTAACTTCAGCATTTTCTTGAGAAACACGATCTCTTGAAAGTTGAAGATTAAAGGGTGTAAGTGTTTTAGTTTTTAACCTCCAAGTAGTATTGTATTGAGTGATTAAATTACCACCCGTTTTTGCGTATGCAAATAATTTATCTTGAACAAGCGGTAAGCTTTCGACAACATTATACGCTCTAATTCCAATAATTATGGCCTGATATTTATCCAAATTTTCAAGCCCTTGATCTGGATCTAATAAAGTAACATTATATCCTATACTTTGCAATGCTTCCGGAATCACATCTCCAGCACCCATAATATATCCGATATCGTTTTTTCCTTTTTTGGTAAGAGGCACTCTCACCACTTTAGCAGATGCTGCTAAATAACAAATTTGACTGGGTATATGATCGTAAATAATTTCTTCTTTCGACTGGTTATACCAGTTTCCATCATTACTTACTTCCGCTATAATTAAAGATTGAGAAAGTGAGGATGGAGGTTTAAGTTCAAAGGTAAACTGTGTTTTTTCACCTTTATAATTCAATGCATATTCATAACTATTGGGAGTGCAATTCCAACCGTCTGGTATTTTTAAACGAACGTCACCTTTTATATTTTTCTTTCCAGCTACAATTTCAACCACTACTTGTTGTGATTCATTGTTACTGAAAATATATGCGTCTTCCATAATATCAATCGATACGGGGTTAATAATATTAAAAGGCTCAGATATTTCACCAATGGAGGGTTCTACGTGAACATAAGGAACATCTTTTGTGAATTCTACTAACGTATTTTTAATTTGGATTTGAAAAATAGCTTTTAGGGTTGATTCATTTTCGGGTTTCCCAATATTATTCTCATTTGAAACTTTATACATCCCAAACGTTCCTTTTTCATTCAACCAATATGGATTCGAAGATGTGATCGTCTTTGGTATTTTTATTGAATGATATTTTATTTGCTCTTCTTTTGTAGGCAGAGGGATATTGACTTCTTCATTTATATTTACCTTGCTTATACCATATTTTTTTAATATAAGCTTTTCATTTGATCGATTTGTAACTTCTATTTTTATTTCTATACTATCCCCTATTGCTGCTGATTGAACATCTGTATTTGCAGAAATATATAAACCTGCAACACCCTCAATAATGGTGGTCAGTTCTTTGCGTTTTATTTCTTTCCAATGACTATCCTCAAGTTTAGAAATTTCAGAATAAATAGATACTAATGCATCAAGATGTTTTGATGGATTTACAAAATCAAAGGCTTGAATAACTTCATTTAATGCTTTTTTTATTGAGTCTCCCCCTTTTATTCTTGACCATGTAATATCCATTCCATCAAAAACATTATTCTTGTTTTCTGCAACATCACCTTTTAAAAGCTCTAAAAATTCTTGTCTAGATGATCTAGTACCGGCTGATCCGAAACCTTGGCATTTGTGCATGCTTCGTGCTTCTGCTCCTATTTCAGTGTTTGATTTACCTTTTAGTGGTAAATAACTTCCAATATCTACAGACATGAGATTTGATTTGTCAGCTTTTGCAAATGCATCTCTACCTCCATAGGCCCACCACGAAGTATTGTAATAGACTCTTCTTGGTTGCCAAACTTCTAATTTTGAAAGTTGTTCTTTATAAGCAGATTTATCATTGGCCAAGTCAAAGGCTTCTAAACTTAATACAGCAGAACTTGTATGATGACCGTGTGTTTTTCCAGGTGTACGATGATCAAATCGATTGATTATAATATCTGGTTGAAATTGACGAATGATTCGTACAACATCGGATAATACTTCGTCTTTATTCCATATTCTCAACGTTTCATCAGGATGCTTAGAATAACCAAAATCGATCGCCCTTGAAAAAAATTGTTGCCCACCATCTATAGATCTAGCTTGCAAAAGTTCTTGAGTACGCAAAACACCAAGCATAGGTCCAATCTCTTTCCCAATTAGGTTTTGTCCACCATCACCTCTTGTTAGTGATAGGTAGGCCGTATTTGCATTTTCAGAATTCGAAAAGTAAGATATAAGCCTAGTATTTTCATCATCCGGATGAGCGGCAATATATAAAACTTTAGCAAGGGTATTTAATTTTAAAAGTTTGTGATAGATCTCAGAAGAAGATAACGAAGTAGGTTTTTGAGCGGTAAGACAAGTTGCGAATGCCGAAACGAATAAAACGATGCAGATTGACAAAAATCTAGTTGATAATTTGGGAAACATATATATTGTTATAAACTTTATTTGTTAAAAGCTGGAAATAAATTCACTTTAAGTGCTTAAAATGACATATTTGCTACTGTTATACTTAACTGAACCAATACTGACATGCTAATACTAACGATACTCGGAATCACATTTGGACTTGTGATAAGCATTAATTTGCTTAAAAGTTCCAAACTAATTTAAGCTTTTCCTACTTCCGGCATCTGACATTCTTCTTCAGGTGTTTTACCACAGACATTACATTCACCAAGATTATTCTTTATCATCGGGTTGTTTGACGCACAAGTCCCTCTAAATTCATTGCCCGTTACGATGTAGCGAATGTTTATCAAAACAAAGGATACAATAAAAACTATAAATACGGCTGCTAAAGTGGTAAGAAAAGAATTCATATTATTATACATTTACATGATATAACAAAGGTAGTTAAAAGGTGTTTAAATATGAGTGAAAAAACTATTGCATTTCAGCGTCTATTGGACATAATGGATGACTTAAGAGAAAAGTGTCCTTGGGATCGAGAGCAAACCATGGAGTCGCTTCGCAATCTGACAATTGAAGAAACGTACGAGTTGTGCGATGCAATTCTAAAAAAGGATATGACAGAAGTCAAGGAAGAGCTAGGAGACTTATTATTACATATGGTTTTTTATGCAAAAATTGCTGAAGAGCAAAATGCCTTTACGATTGCAGACGCACTTAATGGAGTTTGTGAAAAGCTGATTAATCGCCATCCTCATATCTATGGTGATGTAACGGTTGAAAATCAGGAGGATGTTAAAAAAAATTGGGAGCAGTTAAAACTTAAAGAGGGCAAAAAAAGTGTTTTATCGGGTGTTCCCTTGAGTTTGCCAGCCATGATAAAAGCTGCAAGAATGCAAGAGAAAACGGCACAAGTTGGTTTCGAGTGGGATAATATCAAAGATGTCTGGGAGAAAGTTGAGGAAGAAATTGGAGAATTAAAGGAAGCAGAGTTAATTGGGGATCAATTGAAAATAGAAGAAGAATTTGGGGATGTTCTTTTTTCAATGATAAATTACGGACGATTTTTAAAAGTTGATCCAGAAACGGCACTTGAAAAGATAAATGCAAAATTTAAGCGAAGGTTTGAATTTATTGAAGCAAATGCACCCAAATCTTTAGATGAAATGTCTTTAGAGGAAATGGATGATTTATGGAATAAGGCGAAAGAAAAAAAATCTCATGTATAATCTATTTAATAAACTAAATTTGTAAATCAAATACCTCATCGCATGGAAAAGATTTTAGTAACTGGATCTTCTGGTCAAATTGGTTTAGAATTAGTCGATGCATTACGAGATAAGTATGGGGAAGATAATGTCTTGGCTTCTGATATAAAAGAAAACACCAATGATGACCCTTATTTTGTGATGTTAGATATATTGAATAAGCAAAGACTTATTGAAATTGTAACAGATCATAAAATTACCCAGATTTATCATTTAGCAGCGATTCTTTCGGCTCATGGTGAATGGAATCCTAAAAAAACCTGGAATGTTAACCTGAATGCCACATTGCATGTCTTAAACCTTGCAAAAGAAGGACTTATAAAAAAGATCTTCTTTCCAAGTACGATTGCAGTTCATGGCCCTAACACGCCAAAAAAACAGACCAATCAATTCACAGATTTTTCGCCAGAGACGGTATATGGGATGAGTAAAATTACGGGAGAATTATGGTGTAATTACTACCATAAAAATTATGGTGTGGATGTACGGTCGATCCGCTACCCCGGAATTATTGGATGGAAAAACAAACCTCAAGGAGGAACTACCGATTATGCTGTCGAGATATTTTATGACGCCGTTGAAAAAGGAGCGTATGAATGTTTTTTAGGTAAAGACACACGACTTCCGATGATGTATATTGATGACGCAATCCGAGGAACCTTAGAATTAATGGAAGCGCCAGCAGAAAATGTAAAAATTAGAACTAGCTATAATTTAGCTGCGGTTAGTTTTACCCCGGATGAACTAACAGCATTGATAAAAGAAAGAATGCCTTCTTTTGTGATGAGTTACAAACCGGACCAAAGACAACAAATCGCGGATGGATGGAGTCAAAGTATTGATGATTCAGAAGCAAGAAAAGATTGGAATTGGAATCATAAATATGGTGTCAAAGACATTGTAAATGTGATGTTAGATAATTTATCAAAATAATAAATACGAATACATGTTTGACCATATACGTACCGAACTTCAAAATGAATTAAAAGCGTTAACAGAAGCTGGTTTATATAAATCAGAACGTATTATTGTGACCCCTCAATCTGCAAGTATTCAGACGGATAAAGGTGCCAGTGTACTAAATTTCTGTGCAAATAATTATCTTGGTTTATCATCACATCCTGCTATCAAAAAAGCAGCACAAGATGCAATTGATACTCATGGTTATGGAATGTCATCCGTTCGATTTATTTGCGGAACTCAAGACTTGCACAAAGAACTAGAACGTAAAACCGCTGCATTTCTAGGCACTGAAGATTGTATATTATATGCTGCTGCCTTCGATGCAAATGGTGGTTTATTTGAACCTTTACTTGGAAAAGGAGATGCTATTATTTCAGATAGTCTAAATCACGCGTCTATAATAGATGGTATTCGACTTTGTAAAGCAGATCGATATCGCTATAAAACCAATGATATGGATGATTTGGAAGCGAAATTAAAAGAAGCTCAGGGAGCGCGACGAATTATGATTGCGACGGATGGCGTGTTTTCTATGGATGGTACCATTGCACAGATTGATAAAATTTGTGATTTAGCAGATGCTTATGGTGCGATGGTAATGGTCGATGAATGTCATTCGACTGGATTTGTAGGAAAAACGGGTAGAGGTACTCACGAGCATTGTGATGCAATGGGAAGAGTTGATATCATTACAGGTACCTATGGTAAAGCATTAGGTGGTGCTTCTGGAGGTTTTACAGCTGCTAGAAAGGAAATTGTTGATATGCTTCGACAAAAATCTAGACCTTATCTGTTTTCGAATACATTAGCACCTTCAATTGTCGGTGGTTCGTTGAAAGCCTTAGAATTACTAGAATCTTCAACTGCGTTGAGAGATCAACTAGAAAATAATGCTACTTTTTTTAGAAAAGAAATGACAGCAGCAGGTTTTGATATAATTCCTGGTACCCATCCGATCGTGCCTATTATGTTATATGATGCAAAATTATCTCAAGACTTTGCAAATAAGCTACTCGATGAAGGTATTTATGTGATTGGGTTTTTCTATCCTGTTGTACCTAAAGAAAAGGCTAGAATTCGTGTTCAAATTTCTGCTGGACATAGCATGGATAATCTAACAAAGGCTATTGCTGCTTTTACAAAAGTAGGTAAAGAATTAGGTGTTATAAGCTAAACTTTCATTTCAGGAATGTCTCCTTCGATGATTAATGTCCCTTCTGTGGCTGCTTGAATTTCTTCAATAGAAACACCAGGTGCACGTTCGATAAGTTTAAAACCCTTATCTGTTATATCTAATACAGCTAAATTAGTAACGACTCGTTTTACACACTGGACACCAGTTAGTGGAAGACTACATCGTTTCAACAATTTTGAAGCTCCTCTTTTGTTAGTGTGCATCATAGCTACAATTATATTATCTGCGGATGCAACAAGATCCATTGCACCACCCATTCCTTTGACCATTTTTCCTGGGATTTTCCAATTCGCGATATCTCCATTTTGAGCAACCTCCATAGCACCAAGTACCGTAAGTTGAATATGTTGACCTCTGATCATGGCAAAGCTCGTAGCGCTATCAAATATGGAAGCACCAGGCATTGCAGTTATCGTTTGTTTTCCTGCATTAATTAAATCAGCATCTTCTTCTCCCTCGTAGGGAAATGGCCCCATACCTAGAATACCGTTCTCCGATTGAAAAACAACACTGATATCATCTTGAATGAAGTTTGCAACCAAGGTAGGAATTCCAATCCCTAAATTTACATACCAACCATCTCTTAATTCTTGTGCGATCCTCTTAGCTATTCCTGTTTTGTCTAACATATTTGTCTTCTTATCTATACTTTAGGTCGAGTTGTTTTTTGTTCAATTCTCTTTTCATAATCTACACCTTGGAATATTCGTTGTACAAAAATGCCTGGTGTGTGAATTGTATTTGGATCCAAGACGCCTGGTTCGACAATTTCTTCAACTTCAGCTATCGTTATTTTTCCAGCCATTGCCATTGAAGGATTGAAATTTCTAGCGGTTCCTTTGTACATCAAGTTTCCATATCGATCGCCTTTCCAAGCTTTTACAATGGCAAAATCAGCTTTAAACGCATGTTCTAAGATGTGGGGTTTACCATCGAAGTATCGAACTTCTTTACCTTCAGCTACTTCGGTTCCAAAACCAGCAGGGGTAAAGAAAGCAGGAATACCAGCACCTGCAGCATAGCATCGAGCAGCAAGAGAACCCTGAGGAACTAAATCCACGTCTAGTTCACCACTTAACATTTGTCTTTCGAATTCATCATTTTCTCCAACGTAACTAGAGATCATTTTCCTTATTTGCTTTTTTTGTAAAAGTTTTCCTAAGCCAAAATCATCTACACCAGCATTATTTGAAATGCACGTTATATCTTTTATTCCCGCTAATACCATAGCACTAATACAGTTTTCGGGTATGCCACATAGTCCAAAACCGCCTAACATTATCGTCATACCATCTAGAATATCCTGAATGGCTACTTGTGCATTTTTTACAACTTTATTCATGATTTATTTCTTTGAAAATTTTTCAGCGACAATATACTCTTTTCCTCCTCCTGAATAATCATAAAAGCCTACACCTGTTTTACGACCTAATTGTTTTGCAGCTACCATATTCGTAAGTAAAGGGCATGGTGCATATTTTGCTTCTCCAAACCCATCATAAAGGACTTCCATTATCGCTTTGCATATATCCAATCCAATAAAATCAGCTAATTGTAAAGGTCCCATTGGATGTGCCATTCCCAACTTCATTACACTATCAATTTCTTTGACTCCGGCTACGCCTTGGTAAACACACATAATTGCTTCATTTAACATCGGCATCAGAATACGATTGGCAACAAACCCTGGATAATCATTAACTTCAACTGGGATTTTACCTATGTCTTTCGACATTTTCATAATGATTTCGGTTGTTTCATCCGATGTGCTATAACCTCTTATAACTTCTATCAACTTCATAACAGGAACAGGATTCATGAAGTGCATTCCAATCACCTTTTCAGGGCGACTTGTTACCGCAGCAATCTGAGTACTAGAAATAGAAGAAGTATTACTTGCTAGTATGCAAGATGGTTTAGCAAATTCATCGATCTTTTTAAAAATACCTAGCTTAATATCAACATTTTCACTAGCAGCTTCAATAACGATATCAGCTTTGGCCACAGCTTCTTCAAGATTTGTAGTTACTGTTATATTCTTTAAACTAGAGTCTGATTTTTCTTCTGAAATTTTTTCTTTAGCAACCATCCGCCAAAGATTCTTCTTGATATTTTCAATAGCTTTTGTTAATGCTTCGTCCGAAATATCAACAAGAGAAACTTCAAATTCGTGCATAGCAAATACATGAGCTATTCCATTTCCCATTGTGCCTGCTCCTATTACCGCGATATTTTTCATGTACTTTTTTTTGTGAAATTATGAAAATTATGCTGGTAATACAATAGACTTTGATAAGACTTATTCCTTAAGTTTTTAAGTCTTATCAAAGTCTATAGAATACTCCATACTAATTGTTGCCGCAACCATCGATTTTTGCTTCGAATGTAGCGTCTGCTTTTACTTCAAAACCATTTTGCATGTCAATTAGTGTTTTCGAATCATAAATAATATCTGCTCCCACATCAATCAATTGTGTGGATTCTATAAATTCATCGGATTCATAATGCTCCATTCCCGTCTCTATGCCTATTAATGCAGTTGCACCGTTGTACGTAGGACAATCATCTGGGCAAGCAGGAGTTGTTATTGTAAAAGTGGATAAACAAACCGTACCGCCAAAGTTGTTTGAAATTTCAATTTCTAACGTACCTGCTAGGTCGCCCGCTTGTGAAGTGTAAATTCCATTTACAGCATCCCAGTTTACCATAGATGCTCCACCTGTTGGATTAGAAGCAATACCTACCATATCATTTACACAATTTGTCGTTATCGTATTGGTACAAGTACTTATTGTTTCTGTAGGACTTTGGACCTGAGGTATAACTGTTAAGGTATGTTCGCCCATAAGTATATAAGTATCATCGGCTGTCCCTTGAGTAGCATCCGGGCCAAAACACAGTAAGTAAGCATATGTTATTTGATTTTCGGACAAACAATAATCCATTCCAGAATGAATTCCATCCCCAATAACTCCATTAGGTGTCATCGATCCCATCACTAAGATTGAGCCGTATTCTAAATTTGTACTTGTGTTAGGATCAACGATTGCTGATGCATTGGTGGCATCATTCGTAAGATTCGATTGCCAGTTGGATATTTCGGTTGTTAACGTTCCATCGCAAAGACTGAATGCTTCATCTATTTCGTTTACGCTAGGACAGTTTGCTGGACAAGCTGGTGTTGCTATTGTAAACGTAAACATGCATATGGTTCCGGAAAAATTATTTGATAATTCAACTTCGATCGTACCTGCAAGATCACCCGATTGTGCGGTATAAATTCCATTCGAAGCATCCCAATTCGAAATATTTGCTCCCCCCGTAGGATTAAATGCAGAACCAATTAAATCATTTGGACAATTTAAACTGATCGTATTGGTACAATTATTTACCGTTTCTATTGGCGTTTGTACAATTGGAACAACGGTTAAAATATGTTCACCCATCAATAAATAACTATCATCAGTGGTTCCTTGCGTTGCATCCGGACCGAAACACAATAAATATGCATACGTTGTTTGATCTTCGGTAAGACAATCATCAAGTCCAGAATGAATACCATCAGCCACAATCCCATCAGGAGTTGCTGATCCAATCAATAAGATTGAAGAGTATTGTATACTTGTAGCTGTATTCGCATCAGCAATAGCCAATGCATTGCTTACATCATTTGTGACATTTAATTGCCAACTCGATAATTCAGTAGTTAAAGCTCCATCACAAATACTCGCTACTTCGTTTATTTCGTTTGTGCTTGGACAATTTGCTGGACAAGCTGGAGTTGTAATTATATAACTGGATAAGCAAATAGTTCCGCCAAAGTTATTCGATATTTCTATTTCTATTGTACCTGCAATATCACCGGGTTGTGATGTATAGATTCCATTTATAGCATCCCAATTTACAATAGATGCTCCACCCGTTGCATTTGTAGCAATACCAATCATATCATTTGCACAATTTGTTGTAATTGTATTTGTACAAGTGGACACTGATTCTAAGGGCGTTTGTACTTGAGGTACAACGGTTAAGGTATGTTCTCCCAATAATAAATAACTATCATCAGCTGTTCCCTGAGTGGCATCGGGACCGAAGCACAACAAGTAGGCAAAGGTTGTTTGGTTTTCAGATAAACAATCATCGAGCCCTGAATGAACACCGCTAGCAATAACACCATCAGGTACTGCAGATCCGATTAGTAAGACAGATGAATATTCAACATTTGCAGCCGTATTTGCATCTGCAATAGCAGTCGAATTGGTTGCGTCATTCGTAACATTTGATTGCCAGTTGGAAATTTCACTCGTTAAAGCTCCATCACAAACACTTACCCCTTCATCTATTTCATTACTGCTTGGACAATTAGCAGGGCAAGCCGGAGTTGAAACAGTAAACGTTTCATTACACGTAAATCCACCGTAATTATTCGTTATAGTGATGTCTATCATTCCAGATGCATCACCTAGCTGAGAAGTATAAATCCCATTTGATGCATCCCAATTTACGATATCTGCTCCACCTATTGGATTTGTAGCACTACCATAAAGATCAGCTGCACATTGAAGCGTAATGGTATTTGTACAACTTACTACAGATTCAGAAGGTACTTGAGGTAAAGGAATGATGGTTAATGTATGAGTACCAGCTAGTAGATAGGTATCATCTCCTGTATTTTGCATATTGTCCTCTCCAAAACATTGAATGTAGGCGAAAGAGAATTGATCTTCAGTTTGACAATCATCTAATCCACTATGATTGCCATTGGCAAGAATACCATCTGGTACTGCTGTTGAGGATAAAATGGAAGAATATAAAAGACTACTACCAGTATTCGCATCAGCTAAAGCATTAACAACACTTGATTCTGAAGCTATATTTGATTGCCAAGTTGTTATTTCATTTGATAGTTCTTGGTCGCATATTGTGTTTGTTCCATCAGTTTCAACAATGGTAGGACAACTAAAACAGTTACACTTAATTTCAATGGGAGATCCAAATAGACAATTTGTGCCTATAGAATTACATTTAAGGTTTGGATACCCGTTAGTATTCCATTGAGAAAGAGCATCATCCCCTTCACATGAGTAAACTAATTCTGCTGTATACGTTATATTATCTGATCCCCCATCTGAATCAATAGCACTTATACACCATGAATCAACTAATGGATCAAAAGTAGGAACTTCATTCGTAATTGCCGTAGAAGTAAAAACGAAGGTTTCACCAATTGAACAGCTTGTTATTTCTGAAGGGCCACCATAGGAAATGCCTAAACAATTTACTCCAGATCTAAAATCTAATTGAAAATCAGAACTACTACAACTGGTGGTTGTAACAATAATTTCATAGGTACATGTATAATTCGAAGGTGTTGTACAATTTGTTATTGGACCTGTAGAACTCATTACAGCACCACCTGCTCCATTACTCCAAGTGACACTGGATGATGTTCCTGCAACGGAACATTCTATTGGTGCATCACCATAGGCAACAAATGGATGTAAATAATAAGTACCATCACCTGCTATCATGTCACAGTCAACAACAAGATTATTAATCGTTTTTAAAGGATCATCCGTATCGGATTGAATCAAAACATTCGTATTTATAACGGTATTTGTCGTTATCGTAGAAGCAGCGACTACAAGTAAACTGTCGTCTTCGCAAGATGCATTATTTGTCATATCATCACCAAAATACCAGCCAACCATATTGCCAACAGATATGGTCTCAGAAGTTGTGGTAACATTAAAGTTGTCACTTTCACAAGCATCGTTAGGACTTGCCGTTCCGTTATCTGCATCTGCCGTCCCAGCATCATCTAGTAAGGTTATACTTACTTTTTTACGTTTGTTATTATCGCAAGCTAGAGTAGAAAAATCATTTGCATCATCATCAAAATAATAACTATAGATTCCTGGAGTGTTTGGAAGGGTTGGTGTAAAGGAATCACCAACAAAAAGCGGAGTGACATCATTAATATTTTCATACCAAGCAATACAACCAGAATCTAGATCATCATCCGTACCTGGACCTCCTAATAAGTTATCAATAGTAATCGTTGGTGTTGATTCATTTAAACAAATAAATATTGAATCACCAGCTGATATGTATAGACTGCCATCATCAGAATCTGTGATATTTGGATCACAACAACCTAAATCATTTTTAAAACACTTTAATGCGTCAATCATTTTTGATTTTTGGCAATCTGTCAATTCGTATATACAACCAACAAAAATATTATAAGACATTATATTGTTCATCGTATTCGAAGTCATATAATCAATGCAATTAGGATCTGATAAATCTGGAGTACAATCAGATTCCAAAATAGAAACACATCCTTCAGTTCCAATTTCACCTCCCGACCAATCTGGATCTTCATCGGTATCCTCTATATAATCACCACTGCTACAATCGTCACTTGTGAAATCTGGATCATCAGCAATATCTGTATCGTGTGTATGGAAAAGACCTAAAAAATGACCTACTTCATGAGTGAAGACCTGAGCAATTTCTAAACTTGAAGGATCACTGCAATCGAAAACATTTGAGAAATTTGCGTAACAACCATTTGACATGACTAAAACATTTGGTGCAGAGACCGTTGGCAAATATGCGTAGCCATTGCAGCCCGTACCATTTCCTGTGTTGTCAACAATAAAAACGTTTAATACATTCGGTATTTCAGTCATTGAACTTTCTGAAAATGGGCATGAGAAGGACTCACTGGTTGTAGAACCATCGCCCGCAATGACATAACCACTTTCTAAGCTAGCTAAATCATAACTTGTACATTTAACTAATTCAATGGGCAGACCAACACAATCATAAAATTCATTGGTTGCATCCATCATATCATCCACTTCTGATTGCGTCGGAATTCCTGATCCTCCGCATGTCGTACTTCCAACTCTAAAAACGACGGGTAATTGATATTTTTCTGGAGCATCACAACTAGAATATGGCAGACGAGCAGTAACATCACATTCGGTAACACAACCACTACCATACCCATCGGTAACGGACCATGAACCACCATCACCATTTCTGTATTCGTTTTCTAGTTGATATGGATTAGGTACCCGCTCCAAATCTTTAAATGAGGTTTTATCATATAATTTAGGAGTCCCACACATTCCAGGGACAAACCTATGTTTCTCTGGTGTAATTTGAGCATTTATTTGCGTAGGAAGGTAAAAAGCTATGATGAATAGCAGGGTAAACAATTTACTGTTTGATGTAAGGAAGTTGATCATAAAAGGATTTTTCTTAAATTTTTTGATAGATTTAAAATCTAGCTAAATTGAGGTATTAGTCATTCAAATCAAAAATTAAGTAGGAATCTTATGTTAAGTTTTATAAATATAATATTTTAAATATGAATTATAAAAGATAAATCACAATTGATTTTAATTAATACAAAACAAGTTTCTTTTGTATGTAATATGTGATTAAATTTGAATGTATAAAATCGCATAATTATCTTACCTTATATGATAAAACAATCTCCATTTAATGTTCGTAATTATTGATATAGGTGCTACTTCTTCAAAGGCTGTTGTGTTTAACCGTGAAACGACGATTGGATATTATAATTGGAATGGGGTAAATCTAACAACAAACAGTGAAGAACATTTTTTAAAGAATAATATTCCTATAGAAATAAAGGCTTCTGTTCAAAAAGTTTTCTTGTACGCTGCCGGATACAAAAAGAAAATTCATTCTACAAAAATTCAAGATGCTGCAAAATTAGAATTTCCAGGACTTACTTTTTTATCAATAAATAAGGATATAGATGCACTTGCCCATTGTTTTAGATCTAATACAAATCGATATCTAGGCATTATTTTAGGTACAGGAATGAACGCAATTCTTGTCGAAAATAACAAAATAAAAGACAGGATAATAAGTGGTGGTTATTTGATAAATGATTTTGGGAGCGGTTATGATATTGGACAATCTATCATTCGAGCCTATTTAATAGGTTTGATGACCCAAAAGGATGCTACTATTTTTGAATCCCAATTTAATTGTAATAAATCAACGTTGATTCCAACCCTGTATAGTAAAAGAAATCCTAATAAATTTATGGCTTCTTTTGCTATTTTTTTAACTCAATCAAGTGTACCTTTTAGAAAGAAGCAGTTAGATGATTCATTTTCTAAATTTTTCAATCAACTTGCTATTCAGTTTCCATTGGATAAAGGAATTATATGTAATTTTGCGGGTTCAATAGCCTACAATTATCAAATAGAACTTTTAAAAGTTGCTGAAGATAGTGGTTATAAAGTTGGGAAAATTATACAAAACCCACTAGAAGAAATTAAAGTTAAAATTCAAAAGAATGAAATCCAAGACTAATATAAGAAGAATAGGTGTTTTTACATCAGGTGGTGATGCACCTGGTATGAATGCTGCTGTACGATCAGTAGTTAGAACTGCAATATATCATGACTTGCACATTTTTGGAATTAAAAATGGATATCAAGGAATGGTCGATAATGATATTCAACGATTGGAAGCTAAAAATGTAGCAAATATTATTCAACGTGGAGGTACTATATTAAGGACTGCAAGATGTGAAGATTTTAGGTCAAAGGAAGGTCGTAAAAACGCATTCCAAAATTTAGAAGCATTTGACATTGATGCATTAGTAGCTATAGGAGGAAACGGAACGTATACTGGCGCTCAAATCTTTTCGAAAGAATATGGTATTCCGATTATTGGTATTCCTGGTACCATAGATAATGATCTTTTTGGAACAGATCGAACGATCGGTTTTGATACAGCAATTAATACAGCAATCGAAGCGGTTGATAAAATTAGAGATACAGCAAATGCACATAGTCGATTATTTCTAATTGAAGTAATGGGGCGGCATGCAGGTTATATAGCATTACATGCGGGAATTGGAAGTGGTGCTGGCAAAATATTTCTACCAGAAAAGCACACAGATATTGATGAAGTTATTCACAATTTGCAAAAGGATTTACGCCGTCAAAAATTGTTCAATCTGATTATCGTTGCTGAAGGTGAAGCAAATGGTGGCGCTATGGCAATCGCAAAAAGAATTAAAGAAGCGAACTACCCTTCCGAATTAAAAGTGACTATCATAGGCCATTTACAACGTGGTGGAGCACCTTCTTGTAATGATCGAGTTTTAGCAAGTCGTTTGGGATATGCAGCTGTTCAAGGATTACTAGAAGGAAGAGCTGGAGTTGCAGCTGGAGTAATTAGTGATGAGGTTATATTCACCCCTTTTGAAGAAGCGATAAATAGTAATAAACCCTTAAATCAAGACTTATTAAAAATGGCAGAAATATTAGCGCTATAATGAGTCAAGCTATAATTGCTGTTTACAGTACATTTCCTGATATGGAAACTGCAAATCAAATTGTACAATTATTACTCTCTAAAAGGGTGATTGCATGCGCAAATATTACAAGAGGTAATAGCATGTATGTATGGAAAGATAACATAGAATCATCAAATGAGGTATTTGTAATTTTTAAAACGATTAAAAAACACTGGGATACGATCATTGAGCTTGTGCATGATAATCATCCTTATGAGATTCCTTCAATAAGTTTTACCCCGATTTATTGTCAATCAGATTATGAGATGTGGATTGTTGAAAATGTAACCTAGTTTTATTTGACGGATAAAGCTTCCTTCATTTTTAAATTTGTATCAATTTAATTGAGCATAGGTAACTTATACATGTATATTTTTTTTATATGGTTGAGTCTCTAGACTAATGTCTTATTTCTCAGGATTTTATGTTTAAATAATTGATTTATTAATAGCTTTACATTCTCAAAATCAGAAACATCAGTATGCAAATTCATAACTTAAGATTATCGATATTATTCGGATTCCTATTCATTTTTATGGCTTGCAGCCCGAAGAGTAAAAATGGTACCATGCAAGTATCAAATCATAAATTTAACAATGCACTTGTCAATGAGACAAGTCCATATTTACTTCAACATGCACACAATCCAGTAAATTGGTATCCTTGGGGTGATGAAGCATTAAATAAGGCGAAAGAAGAAGGCAAATTATTAATTATTAGTGTAGGTTATGCTGCTTGTCATTGGTGCCACGTTATGGAGCATGAATCGTTTGAAGATGAAGAAGTAGCGGCTCTTATGAATGAGCATTTTGTTTCCATTAAAGTGGATAGAGAAGAAAGACCAGATATTGATGATGTTTATATGACGGCTTGTAATTTAATTACTGGACGAGGCGGGTGGCCGTTAAATGCTGTTGCATTAGCTGATGGCCGACCGGTATTTGCAGGGACGTATTTTCCTAAAGATCAATGGGTAGACATTTTAAATCAGATTATTAAAATGAACCAAGAGGATAAAGGTAAATTAATAGAGAGTGCTGATAAAATCACAAAGGGTATTCAAGAGGCAGATTTGGTAGAATTAAACACTCAAGATATCGACTTCAATATGGAAAAATTAGCGCCTATCCAAGCGAAGTTTATTGATCGAATAGATTTTAAAGAAGGAGGAAGAACTGGAGCTCCAAAGTTTCCGATGCCCAATAATTACGAATTTTTAATGAAGTACGGATTTCACTATAATGATAAAAAGTCTCTACAAGCAGTCGAATTAACATTAGACAAAATGGCATATGGTGGTATTTACGACCAAATTGGTGGTGGTTTTGCAAGGTATTCTGTAGATGATGTTTGGTTAGCACCTCACTTTGAAAAAATGCTCTACGATAATGGACAGCTAGTATCACTATACAGCCAAGCCTATAAGTTTTTCAAAAAACCATTATATAAATCAATTGTTGATCAAACGTTGTCATTTATAGAACGAGAATTGATGGATAAATCATTTGGATTTTATTCGTCATTAGATGCAGACAGTGAGGGTGAAGAGGGTAAATTTTATGTTTGGTCTAAAAAGGAAATAGATAGTATCATTGGCAACGAACAGGATGCCGCACTATACTCAGCTTATTACAATGTTTCTGAATCTGGGAATTGGGAACATACAAATATATTACATCGAAAAAAGAGTGATAAAGAAATAGCCGATAAAAACAAAATTTCGATTGGTGATTTGAAAGCAAAAATTGCCTCCTTAAATACAACGGTTTTAGCCGCACGAAGTCAACGTATTAGGCCTGGTACGGATGATAAAATTCTTACAGCTTGGAATGGACTTATGTTAAGGGGTTATTTGGATGCATATAATGCATTCAAAAATCCACACTATTTAGACATGGCTTTAAAAAATGCCAATTTTATTGCAGCAAATATGATGCAAAGTAATGGTAGACTTGATCGTAATTTTAAAGAAGGAAAGTCAAGTATTAATGGTTTTTTAGATGATTATGCGATTACGATTCAAGCTTTCAATTATCTGTATGAATGCACACTTGATGAGGCGTGGTTAGAGAAAAGTAAAATACTACTAGAGTATACGTTGGAAAATTTTTACAATCAAGACAATGGTATATTTAATTATACATCGAAACTAGATCCACCACTTATTGCAAGGAAAAACGAGTTGACAGATAACGTCATTCCCGGATCAAATAGCCTTATGGCAAGAAACCTAAAATTTCTAGGTACATTAAATTATAATACAGAATGGATTGGTATGTCTAAGCAAATGCTTAAAAATGTTTTCGAACAAATTGAAGCTACTACAGCTCCCGATTTTTATTCAAATTGGCTACAATTGATGTTTGATCAAGTTAAATCTCCTTATGAAGTTGCCATTTTAGGTAAAGATGCCATGAAAAAAAGAGCCGAACTTGCCAGTCACTATACGGGTAATGCAATTATCATTGGTGGAACTGAAGAAGGCAAACTTCCACTAGTAAAAAACAAACTCCAAGACGGTGAAACCTTTATTTATGTTTGTAAAGACAAAGTATGTAAAATGCCAACAGATGATGTTCAAAAAGCATTAAAATTAATGAATTAAGCTATTTATTCATAGATTGTATTTTCATCGCAGTGAATCATTCTCCCAGGAAATTTAGTTAGAATATTATGATGGTGAGTGGTTAAAAAAACGGTTGTTTTTTGTTCTGCCGAAATTTTGTAAAATAAATGAATAATGGACTCAGCTGCTTCTTGATCTAAATTACCTGTAGGTTCATCAGCTAACAAAAGCTTTGGTTTATTTAAAATAGCTCTAGAAATGGCAATTTTCTGTTGCTCACCGCCCGATAAGTTATGAACCTTCTCATTTATTTTGGATTCCATATTTGTCAAGGATAATACTTCTTCTATTCGTTGATTTATTAAAAGAGCGTCTTCCCATTCCGTCGCTTTTAGCACATAGGCTAAGTTTTCTTGTACGGTCCATTGATCAAAAAGCTTAAAATCTTGGAAAATCATACTGACATTGCGACGAAGTTGATACATGTCTTTTAGCGCCAATGTTTTAAGATTAAACCCAGCGATAGTGGCCTCTCCTTTTGAAAATGGAATCATACCAAACATCATTTTCATCAAAGACGATTTTCCTGCACCACTTTTCCCAACTAAATAAATAAATTCCGCTTTGGAAACAGAAAGGTTTAGTTGATCTAAAATGATTTTACCATCAATATTAATGGCAACATCCTTAATTTGAATGACATTATTTTTAAGTTCCATACTAGCAAATCTAGGAAATTTTTGTTTTGAAGCATATGCTTGA
This sequence comes from uncultured Saprospiraceae bacterium, assembly GCA_937924805.1. Taxonomy (GTDB): domain Bacteria; phylum Bacteroidota; class Bacteroidia; order Chitinophagales; family Saprospiraceae; genus JAHDDO01. Next base: position 59,382 of record CALDTZ010000019.1, on the reverse strand, counting down.
CATGTTTATAATTGAATATATTATTACCGTCATTGTCTTTTTTTAAAGATAATTGAAACAGTTTATTTGAAAATGGTATTTAATATGTAGTAAAAGGCTTAATTTTACAATAACATTCATTAAAACATTGATTTTGAAAAAGTCATATATTATAGGAATTCTAGCTATTATAGCTGCAATTGTCATTTTCATGAGTGCATCGGGAGATGTTTCAACATATGGGAATTTTACAGATGCAAATTCAACAGGTAAAGTGAAAGTGTCTGGAACTTTAGACTTGGAGAAAGAATTGTATTATGATCCTAATGTTGATCCAAATTATTTCTCCTTTTATATGATTGATAATTTAGGTGATTCTAAAAAGGTCATTTTAACTAAGCCAAAACCTCAAGATTTTGAATTATCAGAACAAGTTGTAGTGACAGGTTCAATGAATGAAGATGCATTTGTGGCGTCGGAAGTTTTAACAAAATGTCCTTCTAAATACAAGGACGAAGAAATTCTTCTTAAGGCGGATTCTTAAACCAAGACATGGAAGAACTTATCTATACGGGTGAACATTTATTACCTGGGAAAATTGGCCATTTTTTATTATTACTCGGCTTTGTTTCAATATTGTTTTCAGCTTTCTCCTACTTTAAATCAACTAAAAGTGAAGACAAGCAGTGGATATCATTAGGAAGGTTTGGCTTTCTATTACACGGCATTGGTATTTTCGGGGTGATTGCGATGTTGTTTTATGTAATGGGTAATCAGATGTATGAATATTATTATGCATTTGAGCATGTTTCGGATGATTTGCCCATGCGATATATCGTTTCAGCGTTTTGGGAAGGTCAAGAAGGTAGTTTTCTTTTATGGAGTGTATGGCATGTCATTTTGGGAGCTATAGTAATTTATAACGGAGGTAAATGGGAATCTAGAGTCATTTTTACCCTTTTGTTGATTCAAGCTTTTATTTTGAGTATGATCCTTGGGTTACATATAGGATTTGGAGAATATATTTATAAAATAGGCAGTAACCCTACCCTTTTGCTGAGAGACACAATGCAGGCACCTATTTTTAATAATGCAGAATATTTAAGTTTAATTACAGGTACTGGACTTAATCCATTATTACAAAACTATTGGATGACGATACATCCTCCTGTTTTATTTTTGGGTTTTGCTTCTACTTCATTACCATTTGCCTATGCTGTTGCAGCTTTATGGTCAAAATCATATCATGATGTTTTAGGTCCAATGTTGAAGTGGGGATTGTTTAGTGGTGCTTTCTTGGGCATTGGGATTTTGATGGGTGGCGCATGGGCTTATGAAGCATTAAGTTTTGGTGGTTATTGGGCATGGGATCCTGTTGAAAATATGTCTTTGGTTCCTTGGCTAATTCTAATAGCGGGTATTCATACGAATGTAATCGCTAAAAGTACAGGGTTTTCAATTCGAAGTACACTTATATTTTACTTATTGACTTTTGTTTTAATCGTCTATTCGACGTTCTTAACTAGATCAGGAATCTTAGGTGAAACTTCGGCACATGCATTTACGGAGATGGGTTTGGAATGGCAGTTAGTTGCTTTCGTTCTTTTCTTTTTATTGTTAGGAATGATTTTATTGGCAATCAATAATAAAACGATTCCATCTAAGCCGAAAGAAGAATCTATATATTCAAGAGAATTTTGGATGTTTATAGGAGCCATTGTTTTATTCTTTTCAGGAGCAATTATCGCAACATCATCCTCACTACCAGTATTCAACAAAATTATTACATACTTTAATCCAGAATATGTGGGTCGAGTTATTACTGAGCCAATCCCTCATTACAATAAATATCAAATTTGGGTTTCAGTATTTATTACAATTCTTTCAGGAGCAACCTTGTTTTTTAGGTATAGAGCTGATAAATGGTCGGCAAGCAATCGAAACAGATTTCTGGTAGCTTTTGGAGTTTGTATTTTATTGGCGAGCTTACTTACCTATTTGATGAGTTTTTGGATTTCCTATTTTGAATATAGATATGCGATCTTATCTTGGTCTTGTGTTTTCGGAATGTTAATGGCTATTTGGTATTTTTTTACAGAAGGAAAAGCAAACTTGAAATTAGCGGCTTCTGCTTTCTCCCATTTTGGTTTTGCGATCATGGTTTTAGGTACTGTTACAAGTGGTTTGAATACGCGGATTGTATCTAAGAATCCCTTTGCCATGCAAGGGTTGGTCAAAGATGAATCAATGAGCAAAGTTGTTACGTTGTTAAAAGGTGTGCCGTTATATGTAAATGATTACTGGCTTACATATGAACGAGATTCGGTAGAAGGCAGATTTAGATATTTCGATGTTAAGTTTGAAAAATTCAAAGATTCCGTTTTGGTAGAGTCATTTAGTCTCCAACCAAATGTTCAATATGATAATAAATTTAAAAAAGTAGCCGCTTCAAATCCTGATACAAAGCACTATTGGAATCGAGATATATTTACAAATATCGCTTCTTTGCCTCGATCGCAAATGGATGTAGAGTTGGCGAAGGAACTAGAAGAATCATTGGAGTATGTATCCTATACACCAAGTCTAGGTGATACGATTTTTACAAGTAGTAAATATGGCGTTATCAAAAATGTAGTTATTAATCCTTCTAAAACAGATAGTTTTAATCTCGGTGTAGGATTAGAAATAGAGTTTAAGAGTTTAGATTCTGAGGAAGTATATACGGTGATGCCTTCTGTCGCTTTAAAAGAAAATATGATTTATGAAATGCCTGAGGTTATAAATCCTTTCAATTTAAAAATTAATGTTCAGGACACCTTTTTTGAATCTATCTTCACCAATGATGCTGATTTAGATTATGTAAAATATGTCGTTAAAGAAAACGAACCTTTCATATTTAAAAATTTTGAGTTGAAATTAAATGGGTTTAAAAAAGAAGTTGAAAACCCAAATTATTCAGAAGTAGAAAATGATATTGCTGTCAGTGCAGATGTATCCGTGCGCATAAATAATGAGGATGTGAGTATGGATCCTGTTTATATTATACGAGATAATAAACCATTCTCTATAAAAGATTATCACGCTAATTCAGGATTGCATATTCGCTTTCAACATATCGATCCAGGGACACAATCGTATACATTTATGGTTGCAGTAGACAAACGAAATTTCAAAGCAATACCAATGGAAATTGCAGAGGAGGTTCCTCGTTCTGATTTAATTATTTTTGAAGCAAAGGAATTTCCAGGGATAAATTTATTTTGGTACGGATCAATATCTATGATGTTAGGGTTTTTATTTGCTTTAATTCGTAGATATTCTCAAAACTAAACGGGCTAATGAAACTTGTAGCGTTAGGGTCAGGTAATGTAGCTTCTCATTTAATACCAGCTTTATATGCTTGTCAGATCAATATTGAATGTGTCTACTCACAAACAATAGCAAATGCCAAGAATTTAGCTAAACTTGTAAATGCCAAATATTGTGACTCATTATCAGAAATTCCTAATGATGCAGATATTTATTTATTGATGCTTCCAGATGCTGCGATTTCAAATTGTATATCATTATGGCCATTTGAATTGAAAAAAAGCCAATGTATATTACATACTTCGGGTAGTTTTAATACCGATTCACTTTCATTGATAAGCAATCACTATGGTGCATTTTATCCGTTGCAAAGTTTCAAAAAAGGAAAAGAATTAGATTTAAGCAAAACTCCTTTCTTACTTCACGCAAGTCATGATGATGTCTATCTCAAAATGAAAGCACTCGCCTACCTTATTAGTGAGCATTTATTTAAGATTACAGATCAAGAAAGAAAAAAAATCCATTTGGCGGCAGTAATCTTAAATAATTTTACGACAAGCCTTTTTATTGCTGCAGAATCATATTTGAAAAAAGAAGATATCCCTAAAGAGCCTTTAGCGTTAATTATTGAGAATACTTTTAATAATTTGTTGAATGAACAATCGGCATCTACTTTAATCACTGGACCCGCATTCAGAAATGAAGAAAAAACGATTGAAGACCATCTATCTTTACTAAAAGATTATCCTACGATTATACCCATTTATCAGTCTATTACTCAATTTATACAATCCTACTTTAATGAGAATAATACATGAAGAAACGATCGGTAAAGCTAGATTAAGTGTATTTACCTTTCATGACAAGTATACCGTAAAAATCGAATTGGAAAATAAAGAAATGATTTATAAAATTCGAGATGGTATTTTTGATCATAAAGATGCATTAGTTGCTAGCATCAAAAATGCTTTTAATGAAGAAATTATTCCATTGTTCTATTCAATGAATAACTTTAAATTAAAGTTAGAGAAGCAAAGTGAGTTGGATGGAGACGAAGGTTTTGATGAAATTGTATAAATGAAACATAGGATTAATTATATCGTATTTAGATCAATGATAGGTTTGGTAGGTATTATTCCTTTTCCAGTCTTGTATTTCTTATCCACCCTTCTTGCGAATTTAAATTTTTATGTGATTGGTTATAGAAAATCGGTCATGCTTAAAAATTTAAATATTGCTTTTCCAGAATTGAATGGTAAGCCACTAAAAGATTTATGCATTGCCTCTTACCAAAATTTATTTGATATAACACTTGAATCAATTAAAGGCTTTTCTCTTAGCCCTGAAACAATTACAAAAAGATATCATTTGGAGAACCCCGATGTAATTGATCAATATTTTCATAAAAAGAGTGATTTAGTAGTTTATGCTTCACATTTTGGAAATTGGGAATGGGGAACGATAGCTTTGCCAAACCAATTAAAACATCATATTATAGGATTAATAAAACCTGTTAAAAATCCTTTTATCAATGATTATATTTGGAGTAAACGATCCTCTCAAGATGTTAGCTTAATAAGTATTTATGGTGACAAATCAAAAATGTATGAAGAAAGTACAATTCCAAAATTTGTAGTTTTTATTGCTGATCAAAATGCTACAAATATGGAAAAAGCAATAAAGGTAAATTTCTTTAATCATGAGACCTATTGCTTACATGGAGCTGAAGAATATGCACATAAAAGAAATGTACCCGTTATATACTTTTCAATTCAACGAATTAAGCGAGGGTACTATAAGGTTGTGCCTACCTTAATTTGTGAAAAACCTAATGGAATAGATAAAGGTGTGCTTACTCAAATTTATATGTCCCAATTAGAAAAAGATATTCGAACACGACCTTCAGATTGGTTATGGACCCATAAAAGGTGGAAACACCAAATAAAATATTAATTAATATAAAAACGGTATTCTATGAGTTTAGAAATATTACACGCAATTTCGCCAATCGACGGCAGGTATAGAGGTAAAACCGAATCTTTACGTGCTTATTTTTCGGAATATGCGCTTATTAAATATCGAGTATTTATAGAGATAAAATATTTTATTGCTTTATCCGAAGTGAATGCGTTTAATATTACCCTAGATAAGGATCAGAAAGCTCAAATAATGGCAATTCATACTTCATTTGATGATGAGGATGCTTTAAAGATAAAGTCAATTGAGAAGGTCACCAATCACGATGTGAAAGCTGTTGAATATTTTATTAAAGAAAAATTCGATGGGTTAAATTTAAGTCATTATAAAGAATGGATACATTTTGGATTAACATCTCAGGATATCAACAATACAGCAATGCCTCTTATGCTTCAAGATGGACTACGCAACACTATCATTCCTATGATGGTGGAAGTTGTTGCTGAAATTGAAAGTTTAGCATCTGTTTTTGCAGATATTCCACTTTTAGCAAAAACACATGGCCAACCAGCAAGTCCTACATTATTAGGAAAAGAATTATTTGTCTTTGTTGAAAGATTGAAACACCAATTGTCTCAGTTATCGACTATGCAACAGTCAGGGAAGTTTGGTGGAGCAACTGGAAATTTCAATGCCCATAAAGTAACCTTTCCAAATGAAGATTGGAAAGCATTTGGAGATCAATTTTTAGTTGATCTAGGTATTCGTAGACTAAGCACCACAACTCAAATTTCTCATTATGACGATGAAGCTCAAACATTCCATACTTGCGTTCGCATTCAAACAATATTGATAGACTTTTGCAGAGATGTTTGGACGTATATTTCAATGGAATATTTCAAGCAAAAAGTAGTGGCAAATGAAGTTGGAAGTTCAGCTATGCCACATAAAGTCAATCCAATTGATTTTGAAAATGCGGAAGGTAATTTGATGTATTCAAATGCAATTTTAGAATTTTTAGCTAGAAAATTACCAATCAGTCGACTTCAACGCGATCTAACAGATAGTACCGTAACTAGAAATATTGGAGTTCCATTAAGTCATACGATCATTGCCTTGCAAAGTATTAAAAAAGGCATTTCAAAATTGCAAATAAACAAAGATGCTATTGAGAAAGATCTAAACGATAATTGGGCTGTTGTTGCCGAAGCTATACAAAATATATTACGTCGCGAAGGTGTAGAAAATCCATACGAAAAATTGAAAGCATTAACTAGGGGTAATCATAAAATAACAAAAACAACGATTGCAGATTTTATAAAAACCTTGCCAGTTAGCGACCACATAAAGAATGAATTAGCTGAAATTACCCCTTCCAATTATGTTGGTTATAGTTATTCTGAAAAGTGATTTTGTGCTAATTTGAACTTTTAAAATCAGGTATTCGTTTATTTATTACAAAGACTAATTATGATCGTTAAAACACTATACGCAATATCTAAAACAACAGGTTTTTTAGCAAAAGCTTTGGAGAAAAGCGATAAGAAAACGGATGATATACTAGAAAAGGAATATATATTTAATGCCTTTGAATTCATAAAGGAAAAAGCCGGTGATGTAGTAAAAAATGCGGGGTACGCGATCGGTAAAGTAGAAGAAAAAATAGCTAAACCTTAAGAGTTATTCCATGATTTTACGCGTTTTCTAAATCGTTCTTTAGAAATGGCCCATTGATCAATATCCATATTTGCTTCCAAGGAGTTGATGTCAACATCCATTTTTTTAAAGAAGTCATATCCTGTTTGTTTTTCAACCTCATCGATTGTTACTGCATATTTTTCTAGCGGTAAATCTAACGTTTCGTGAGGTATAATGAAACCAATTCCTTTTTTCGTGTTTCCTTCAATATCTAAAATTACTTTGTAATAAAAATCTGGAACATCTACTTTAGCTCTACCAATCTCTTTTTTTGATTTTCTATATATCGGTCCAGAAACAACATAGACTTGCTCATTTTTATAGGCCCAATCTCGCACACATTCCTCTAATTCTCTCCAAATACCACCATTAAACCCTCTTGTTTGAGGAGACATATTGGACATAAAAAAGGTTTCTTCCATTGCTTGTCTATTAAATGCCATATCTCCAGCAGGAACCATATGACCTTTTGTATATCCTGAACCTTTATAATCTTTGTAATGAGCTGACTTTGTACTAACTTTTTTATCTTCTGAGAACCAATCCGTACGTTCAACATTTGGTATGACTAGACTTTCTTTTGTCAATGTATAAGCAACCCAATTTGCTTGTTCTTTGTCTTCATTATAGGATAAAGTAAAATAAGTATGTTGAACAATCTCACCATTATCACCAGTAGGTAGTGCTATATCATTTGTTAGCTGATTTGAATGATCGTTTTTGCTAGCGGAACTCTTTGCTTTTTTTGAAGTTAGATGCTTGTCTGAAGAATCAAAGTCCATTTTACTCAAATAAAACGGAAGGGTTATTAGTAGTGCTACAACAAAAATTAATAAAATAACGATTCGTACTGCATTACCACCAAAGTTTTTATTCGATTTGTGATTGTGTCTTAATTTAGCCATAACTTGAGAAGAGTTTAGAAATAGAAAAGTGAATACTTAGCCTTAGGGCTCGAAAATAATGATTATGTTTGAATCCATAGAAAAGTATAAATTATGAGGATGAAATCGTTAAGTATTATTTTGATGCTTTTAGTGAATATTTCGTTGTTTTCCCAAAAAGGTGGCTGGCCTACTGCAGGTGCAAAAAGTCTAGGAATGGGAACAACAGGTATCACAACAACAGGTATGGATGCTTTGTTTTTAAATCAAGCAGGTCTTGTTGATGTTAATAGTCTCTCGATTATGGCTTCTTCAGAAAGTCGTTTTGCCCTTATTAATAGTGTTGGTTTGGGAATTGCTGCACCTATTCAAAAAATTGGAACGTTTGGATTGGCTTTAAGTAATTATGGTACTGACCAATACAGTGAACAGAAAATAGGTCTAGCATATGGACGAAAACTAGCTAAAAACACATCTATCGGTGCGCAATTTGAAATTTTCAATACGAATATAAATGGTTTTGGAAACGCAGCATTAGCAACCTTTGAAATTGGGTTATTAACCAAAATATTAAAAAATGTTTACCTAGGTGTTCATGTGTTTTCTCCAGCTCAAATAGCCATAACCGATGAAGAAAATATACCTTCAAGAATACGCTTAGGGCTAAAATATTTACCTTCAGAAAAAGTAGAAATTCAAGCTGAATATGACCAATTTATAGATTTTAGTCCGACGGTAAAACTTGGCGTATCTTATGCTTTATTAGAATATATTCATTTGAGAGCTGGATATAATTCTAATAGTAGTGGAGGCAACTTTAGTTTTGGATTAGGATACGATTGGAAAAATGTCCTGGTGGTCGATGGAGCTGTCTGGTATCATGAGTTTCTTGGCTTTACGCCTGGTTTGTCTATTACGTATTCTGGTAAAAGAAAAGATAAGGAATGAATATTTTAGTTGTCACCGCTACCCCATTTGAATTGGCACCAATCCTTGCCTATTTAGATGATAAAGCACAAAAAGAAAGTTTTTCTCGTTATACTATTGGAGATCATACCATCGACCTTTTAGTAACTGGCGTAGGTATGGTTGGTTGTGCTTTTGGACTAGCAAGGTATCCGCATGCGGAAAGTATAGAATTAGCAATTCAGTTTGGTGTAGGAGGTGCGATTGATCGATCAATTAATTTAGGAGATATTGTAGAAATTTATTCGGACCGTTTTGGAGATTTAGGGGTTGAAGAAAAGGATGGCAGTTTTACGGATGTTTTTCAATTAGAATTAAAAGACCCAAATTTATTTCCATTTGTTAATGGTTGTATCCTTTCTGACCATACAATTAAGCATACCTATAAAAAAGTTAAAGGTATTACGGTAAATAAAGTGACAGGAACGCAACAGTCTTTAGATCAATTGGTATATAATAATAGAGATGTACAGGTTGAATCAATGGAGGGAGCTGCTTTCCTCTTAGCTTGTAGGCAAATGAATATACCATGCATGCAAATAAGATCGATTTCTAATTATGTAGAAACTCGGAATCGTGCAAGCTGGAAACTTGAATTTGCTATTTCTGAATTAAAAACAGCGTTTATTAACGTATTAAATATATAATTTTTTAATATTTGTAGTTAGGATTATAGACAATATTGACTTGATGAATGAAAAACGAATATCTGCATTGGCATTTATTTTATTGCTTTGTATAGCAATAAATGGATTCGCCCAAACTCCCCTTTCAACCACAGAGAAAGAAAATATAATTCTTGAATATTTAGCAAACAATCAAGATAAGACAAAAAAACCTTCATGTGGATTTGAAGCTATTAATAATTCAAATCATGCACCATGTACTACATGTACATCCTTAAAGGAAGGTTTTGGAACAGCAGGATGGACTCCAGAATCTTCGAATAACGGGATGAATAATTTTGATAATGCATGTCTCATCGATCCGCTAGAATTCGATTGTTCAAAATATAGAGTTCCATTAAATATTACGGTATTCGAGGATAATGCATGGACGGGTGCAAATTATTTAGGCGGTACAGGATTTGAACCTTTGGATGATATTGATATTATGGCCAAAGTGAATCAAGTCAATGATTATTATCAATACGCTGAAATTGAATTTTTTATTGTAGCAATAAATCGAGTCGAAAATCAAGATTACTACGACTTTAATTTTCAAGAAGCTGATACAGATGCAACTCCATTCGATATTGGGCCTTCTGCAAGTTTTGATGTATTGAATAGTTTGAATTTATATTTTGTTGGTGGTTTTGACGGTGATCATACCGGTTTTGGTACCTTAGGGTTTGCTCCAACCCCGTGTAGTAGAGATTATTCCTACATGAAATATTCGACAGCTATTCCAAATGTAAATACGACATTAGAACATGAATTAGGACACTACTTTGGTTTATACCATACACATTCGGATGGTATTGGAGATAATGGTGATGCTTCAGACCAACCAGGAGATAACCCTAATAATTTGGATTGTTTAATTGATGGTGATGGTATTTGTGATACATGGCCAACTCCAGCGATGAGTTTTGGTGGTTGTTCAAGTAGTTGTGAAACGACGACAGGATGTTTTATTGAAGGAGGAACTGCTTGTGTATTTGATCCTATTGCCTTTAATTGTCATGCAGTTGAAAATGCGTTACCAGTTACAAATTTGACAATATCACCGAATGATGGAGACCCAATAGTGCCAGGATTTGTCTCTACGGTACTTCAACAAAATATAATGAGTTATAATAGCCGTCAAGGATGTAGAGAAGCTTTTTCTCCTTGTCAGTTTAAAAAAATAAATGAAGTCTTAAAGGAGTGTAGATCCTATTTATGTGCTAGGGATTTATCAGCAGAATTTGCAAATCCAGATACAGATCGAATATTTGAAATTTGTATCGGTGATGAAGCACCTACTTTTCAAGCACTATCATCATGTTACAGTTGGTATTCAGATATTGGTGATGCTGGCGTCCGATTAGCAGGTGGTACTCAGACATTTACTCCGACGATTGGTTCCAATGATGGTGAATTAAATAATATGGTAGCTGGAACGTATACTTTTTATTTAGGCGATGCCAATGAATATAATACGGATTGTAGAACTGAATTAACCGTTGTCGTTTCTCCATCTACTGGGCCAGCTGAAGTGAATGTTTCTCCTTGTGATAATTCTAATTTTGATATGGAATTGAGTGCACCTTCAAATATTATGGAAGAGGGAAATGTCGTTGGCTGGTGGATTACTGAAGGACAACCCGTTAGTTCTATTGTAAATAATGAAACGACCCTTGATACAGAAGTATTAGCTGCAACAGTAAATGGAGCGATAGCAAATCCTTTGAATACCATTTTAGAACCGAATAATGGAATTGATGGACTTCAAACAAATTTTGACTGTGCTTCATTGGATCCAGATGTTTTATATTATGCAACACCGGTTGTTGCGTTTGATATTGAGTCGGTACCGGATGAAACTTGTACTATTCCAATGAATATGTTTGACGTAACGTTTAATGGTGAACCTGGTATTGGTTCTAGGTTAGATCCTTTGGATGTCTCATGTAGACCTGATGAACCATTGAATTTGCCAACATTTACGGTTACAGTGACTATAAATGGTTATTCGGGATCGCAAAATCAATTGGCGGTTCGATTTCGGGATGAATCATGTCAACAACCGACCTTATTCCCAATTGCGAATTGGACTTCTAATGGCACAAAAACATATGATGAAACAGATTTTCCTGTTGGTTATGATCCCGGTGTAGATGGATTGTGTGTGTTAGCATTTGAGGCAAATGGACCTGGAATGGAAAATGCGACACTTACCGTATCTATACAAGTCAATTATGAAGGTAGACCACCCACTTTTTTTCCAGGGCTTTTTAATTACAATGCTTGCATGTTTGGAGAATCAGTAGAGATTGATTGTAATTGCGGATGTACAATAAATAGTCTCGTCCCTATTGATGCACCTGATTGTGTTGCTTTTGATACCGACTTTTATTCGCAAGAATTTGAAGTTTCTTATTCAAGTGTTCCTCCAGGTGCAACGACACTTGAGATTTTTGGACAGACGTTTATTATCTCTAGCAGTCCACAAACGGTTATTGTAAATAATATTCCTACAGGTGGAATCCCAATTATTATCGAAGCTGAGATTGTTGGGGAAGATTGTGAACTGACGCCGCCTCTAGAATTTATTACTCCACTAAAAGAACCTTTCGTTTCTAATGTGCAAGTAATCCCTCCATTGACATGTGGTGCTTCAGATGGACAAATCGTAATTTCTCCAAATATAATGGGATACGAGTATAGTATAAATAATGGCCTTTCATATCAATCTTCGAATCAATTTTCAGGATTGTTAGACGGTTCTTTGTATTCTGTATGGGTTAATAATAATGGATCTTGTCCAGTAAATACGGGAGAATTTGGTACAATTTCCGCAAACAGTACTTTTGTTGCAGATATAATTAATCCAGAAATTACAGGCTGTGACAACGAGGTACTAGAAGTCTTTGTCGAAACGAACGCGAATGATCCATCGACATTAACTTATTCGTGGTTTTTAGTTGGTGATCCAAGTAATATTTTAGGTACAGATAATCCATTTATTCCGACGATGTCAGGAAATTATCAAGTCATTGTGGATGACAATGGTTGTACCGATAATGCCACAGTGATCGTTGTTTTAACGAGTTCACCAGATGTAATGTTTAACGATACAATATCTTGTGAAAATGAAGGCATATTTTTAGAAACGAATGCACCAATTGGTTCCTTATACACGTATGATTGGACTTTTAGTTTTGATACAGATAGTACCTTAACCACTTTTTCAGGAATAGATGCATTTAATGTAGGAGAATATTATGTAGAAGTAACCGATGCCTTAGGCGGTGGATGTACAACATTTGATACCGTAAAAGTCGACCATATTCCAGTACCAACGGCGACACTGGCTTCCGATACCATAGGTTGTGGTGTTGACCAGTTAGATCTAGATGCAAATGTCGGTTTTGATCCTGAATTATTTCCTAATATCTCTTATGAATGGTTAGACCAAAATCTTCTTGTCGTTGGAAATGATCCGATCTTGAATGTTACTACCCAACAAACTTATTACGTAAATATTACAACACAGGAAGGTTGTGTAGTTCAAAAAGAAATATTTGTTGAATTCATAGACCAACCAGAAATATTTATTGGAATTGACTCAACATTATGTCTTTCATCACCTCCAAACCCAGCAACTGATTTTCTAAATATTATAGCTTTTGTCAATACAAATGCTTTTGAAATAGAATGGACACTTTCTAGTAATCCAAGTTTAGTAGATGATTCCGGTCCAAATGACAATCTGTTGCCAATTTATGAAGGTGGAACCCTCACCGCAACTATAGGTAATCCTGGATGTATGGCAAGTGATGAAATGGAGATTTTTGCAGCACAAAGGCCTGATGTAAATCTTGTTTTAAATGAACCCTTTCCCTGTCAAGGGGATGCCCAAGATATATTTATCAGTAATACATTTAGTAATCTGCAATACGAATACGAATGGAGAAATGAATTTGGTCAAATAATAAGTAATGATAACCCTTTTTATCCTGGGCCAGCGGCACAAACCTATGATGTCTTAGTCACTGATAATGGAACGGGCTGCACAACCTTGGATTCATTTGAAATGTCATTTGCTGATTCATATCCAGTAGATATTGCTATTCCTGATACCTCCTTATGTGAAGGTGATAATCTTCAAATTACATTTAGTGCTTTAGGAGGTAATTCAGCTTGGTTATTTGGTGAGGATCTTAATTCTATAAGCTTTGCAGAAATAGGTCAAGTTATTGAGTTTATGGGAGAAGGCTATTATGTTGCAGAAAACATACATGAAGAAACAAATTGTATTGAATATGATACTATTTTTATAAATACGATACCCGCTCCAAATGTAGACCTAGGTCCTGAAACCCAGTTTGGATGCTTAGGTGAACCTTATATACTAGAGACAGATAGCGAGTCCGGGGTCACTTATCAATGGTATAAAGATGGTGCCGGAAGTGGTATTTTAAATGGTGAGACCAATTCGACGATAACATTAACAGAAGAAGGTAATTATAGTTTAGTTGCCGATAATGGGACATGTACTACGACAAAAGAAGTATCTCTTCAAATTGTTGATTTCTTTTTTAATATCAATGACGGAGTCGATACTTTATTTGCATGTGAAACAATAAATGGTGGCGTTTCCTTAACTTTTACAGAAGATCCGGCAAGTACCGGTTCATTTCCAGGATCATTTTCTTGGACATATGAAAATGATCCTACTATTATAGGTACTACAATTACACAATTTGCAACAGAACCAGGTACCTATTATTTAACAGCTGAAGATCAAAATGCAGATTGTGTTCATACAGATTCAATTGTCATTGCATTTTCTGATCCACCGGATATTTCCCTTGGTCAAGATACAACAATATGTACTACAGATGAATTTGCATTTAATACAGGCATAGATGGTTATACACATATTTGGTACATTGATTCTGAGCCCCAATTAGGTATTAGTGGTAATCAATTTACCTTGGATGCCAATGATCTAATTGGAACCTTTACGGAAGTCAGTGTTGAAATTTATTTGAATGATCCCGATTGTACTTCTGCTGCTTCAATAACGATTAGTTTAGCGAATGCTCCACAGGTTATCTGGGAAGATTCTCTATTTATATGTTCTGGAGAAGATATTCGTATTAATGCAATTTCAGAAAAAGGTAATTATTCGTATCAATGGTATTTTGAAAATGAGGAAATCATTGGTGAAGAAGATGATTTTTATGAAACAAACTTTGGCGGTGATTATTATGTTATTGTTGGAGCTGGCGAATGTAAAGACACCTTTTTTACAGTTGTTAATACAGGATCAGTAGATGCGTTAGATTTAGGTGATGATCAAATATTATGCCCTGGCAATGATATTATCTTAGATGGAACAGGTGATTATGAAAACTACTTTTGGATTAATGGAAGTAACTCAGGAAGCCAAGACCCGACCGTTTCTTTAAGTGCAGATGGAAGTATTGAAGGTGAAGTCGAGTATATCTTGCAAGTAACGAATGAAGGTTGTACGGATCAAGATACTATAAATGTATACTTTTCGACGCCAATTACGGATATTACTGTTTTTCCAGATTCACCAGAAATCTGTTTTGGAGATTCTATCCAACTAGAAGTTATCGGTGGCGGACCTAATTTTGAGTGGGATAATAGTATAACATTAACTGCAGATAATATTTCAAACCCAATAGCAGTACCTTATGAAAATGTAACCTATACGGTAAGGGTTTATGATGATTGCCCAGGAAATGAAGGTATTGGTACGATTGATGTCGTCGTTTTCCCAGAGGCAGAATATGGTATAATGGAGGATAGCTGTGTAATAGAAGGTTTACCATTCTCTTTATTTGCTTTTGGTGGTAATGAATACTTATGGGATAATGCAACATCTATTTTAGGTTCTAATACAATAGGGAATCCTATGGCTTCCATTACAGATTCCACTCGATTTAATGTCGTAATCACAGACGTTAATGGGTGCACGTATGAGGAGTATGTAGATATTTGTGTATTGCAAAATCCTGAAGATTTAGTGCAAGGAGTTACCATTATCACACCGAATGACGATGGTATAAATGATCAGCTCATTTTTGATGGATTAGAAGCATTTCCAAATAGTAAATTGGTAATATTTAATCGTTGGGGAAATATTGTTTATGAACAAGATGGGTATCAATTAAATGGAGAGCTTTGGGATGGTACCAGTGGAGGTGATCGATTACCTGCAGATACGTATTATTATATTTTGACCTTTGCCGATTTTACCATTAAGAACACAATTACCATTACCAGAGAGAATTAATTATGAACAATTTATTACGATCAATAACACACGCTGGTTTATTTATTCTTGGTTTGATTTTTTCGAATTCAGTTGAAGCACAACAATTTCCTTATGCTAGTGCATTTGCGGAAACAAAAGATATCTGGAACCCAGCTTTTACTGCCACTGGAGATGAAGCTTCGTATACAATGTATTATCGTCAACAATGGCTAGGCATTGGTGCTAAGAAATCACCAAGGCTTATTTATGCTGGTGCTGAGTTTCCATTGTCAGATTACAATATGAGTCTTGGTGGAGCTATTTATTCAGACAAAGCAGGGCCAATCACAAATAATAGTTTGGTTTTAAACTATGCATACAAGTTAAAACAATTACTTTTTAGACGAGATCAATTGGCATTTGGAATAAAAGCAAGGGTTTCTCAGTTTGGTTTTGATCCAACGGATGAAGTTTATAGAGAAGGAGGTGATCCATTATTACTTGCAACTCGACAATCAGCCATTTATCCTGCTTTAGGTGGAGGGTTTTCCTATATATCCAACAATCGACCATATAACGGTAATAGCTTTTACGCTGGCCTTTCTTTTTTACAAGCAGTAAGTACAAATCTATTGATACAAAATAATGACTTTGAACGACGAACCCACATTTATGGTCAGATCGGAACAAAGATTTACAATATTGATAGTTATTTTGAACCTTCTGTATTGGTTAATTTTACAGCTCCACAAATATTAGATATTTTACTAAATGTGAAATACGAAATGGATCGTAAATTTTGGGCAGCATTGTCTTATTCAACGATCAATGATATATTTGTTCAAGGTGGTTACATTGTAAATGATATCGGTTCAAGGGATGGTTATTTACGAATCGGAGCGCTTGGTAATATTAATATTACATCAACACTAAGAGGAACTGGACCTGGTCTAGAGTTATTTATTAGTTATAATTATTAATTCTTGTTCACTCGTATATTTTAATTGTGCCTTCATCGAATCCCTTGGTTTTTTTCAAGCAAAATACTTGTGTACTTTACTATCTTTGGATTTCAAATAAAATATTACTGTGACAGTATTCATCCTTTTTATCATTCATTATATTCTAATTAGTCTTTCCTTTTATTTAGTATTTCCTAAAGCAAATGTTGAATCAAGTAAAGGTTTAATTCCAGGTTTGAATTTTGCTGAAGCAAATGGAATTATTGGTAGACCCAAATGGAGAGCGGTATTACTGCTAGTACCCATTATCAATTTTTTTGTATTTGCAGGATTAATGGTTGATTTAGTAAGATCGTTTGGTAAATTTAGTTGGGTAGATAGTTTTCTTGCCGTAGTTTGCCCAATTGCTGTTTTTTATCCAATTTCGAAGAGTGAGAAATATAAATATTTAGGTCCAAACTTTACAAACGAGCAAGCATATAATGACCGTATCATTCAAGCAAGAGAAGCAAAAGATGAACGTGGCTTAAGAAAACTTATCGAAGCAAATCCATATAAAAAGTCTGGTTTTAGAGAATGGGGTGAATCTATCATATTTGCTGTTTTTGCTGCTGCTTTAATTCGGATGTTTTTAGTTGAAGCTTTCGTAATTCCAACACCTTCAATGGAAGGGTCTTTACTAGTCGGTGATTATCTATTTGTTTCAAAAGCGCATTATGGTATTAGACCACCCATGACAGTAGCCATGGTTCCCTTATTACATAATCGAATTCCATTTTTAAATAAAGAGTCTTATTTTGAAAGTCCATCTTTACCATACAAAAGAACATGGGCACTCGAATCGATTGATAAAAATGATCCGATTGTATTTAATTGGCCTGTTGGAGATAGTGTATATCTTACGGCTCAACGATCCTGGACAGTAGGTCAAATTAAACGTGATCCTTCAATTGCAAATAGGGATCGGTCATTAAAAAAGATGGTCGCAAATAAGGATTTTATTACACGTCCAATTGATAAAAAAGATCACTATATAAAAAGATGTGTTGGTACAGCTGGTGATAGTTTGCAAATTATTGATAGACAACTATACATTAATGGTCAACCTGTTGAAAACCCGACGCATCTTCAGTACCTCTATGTAATTGATTTTTCGACCCCAAATATTAATTTGAAGAAATTGGATGGTTGGGGCATTAACGATAGTGATATTTATCCAGATGCTTCTGGGAAACCAAGATTGTTTTTCCTAGATCAAGAACAAGTAGAAAAGATCAAATCTTTAGATCCAAATGCGGTTATTAAAAATTATCCACAAAAAGCAGAAGGAATAAAATTATTTCCACATAAAAAGGAAATTTCTGCCGATTGGACAGTTGATAATTATGGCCCGATTTGGATCCCTAAAAAAGATGCAACCATTGACTTGTCAATTGATAATCTGCCTTTCTATCGTCGAATTATTCAAGTATATGAAAACAATGATCTAGAAATAAGTGGGAATATTATAAAAGTAAATGGTCAAGCAACTACAAGCTATACATTCAAACAAGATTATTTTTGGGCCATGGGAGATAATAGGCATAATAGTGAGGATAGTCGGGCTTGGGGTTATGTTCCCCACGATCAT
This sequence comes from uncultured Saprospiraceae bacterium, assembly GCA_937924805.1. GTDB lineage: Bacteria > Bacteroidota > Bacteroidia > Chitinophagales > Saprospiraceae > JAHDDO01. The sequence continues at coordinate 41,101 of CALDTZ010000019.1, read as the reverse complement.
ATTGTAGGAAAACCGGTTGTCATTTGGTTTTCAACGAAAAACGGTAGTATGGGTAATGGCATAAATTGGGACAGAATTTTTAAAAATCCAAATACCTTTTAATAGATATCTTGTATATTGAATTATGAAAATATTATCAATTTTAAGTCTCTGTTTTTTCTCTTTGGTACTTCAGGCCCAATCGAATTCCAATGTGTATTTATTTACTTTTATTAAAAACGGGGATAAGCTTGAAATAAAGGATGCTGAAAATTTATCTGCATTCAATAATGAGGGGTTAAATCAAGACCCAACTTTTTATGATGATCATACGATATACCTATCTTCTGATTATTTTGACAACAATGTCGAAATTTTAAAACTCGATTTATTAGCAAATACAGTTACTCGGTTGACAAAAACACCTGAAAAGGAATTTAGAACAACCATCTTAAAAAACAGAAAAGAGTTTTCAGTCATAAAAACAACGGGAAGTATAAAAAGTATGCACAGGTATCCACTTAATTTAAAAGAAAAAGGGTTTCCTATGTATGCGAATGCTGAAAAAGTCACGGGCTATACCTATGATTTCAATGGAGGAACATTTGTTAGTATGCAACAAGGTTTACAATCAAATATGCTTGGTTTTCTTTTATCAAACGAGGATGAACCGTCCATTCTTTTTGAGAATACAGGTAAGCATATAGAAATGGATAAATACGGTAACTTAATTTTTATTCATAAAATGACGGAAACGAAATCAATGTTTAAAATATTGGATACAAAAACTCAAAAAGCCAAAATCATTCATTCTGCCATGGCCGATTCTGATGTATTCGAATATCTATCCAATAATGAATTAATAAGCTGTAAAGGAAGTAAATTATTTAAATTGAATATTAAAAATAATTTGGGATGGCAAGAAATTGCAGATTTGTCCGATTATGGTATTAGTAAAATTAAAGACCTTATCATTCGAAAAAACAAACTTGTTGTCGTCGAATAGCATTCTAATTTCTTGATTAATTTGTACCTTTCTTTTATAGAAATTATATTCCATGCGACCATCCTTATTATTGTTAACACAAGCTGTTATTTTCTTTTTAATTACGACTCATCTAACTGGACAATCTTCCGAATGGATAATCAAAGGTTATTCAACATCTCTAGGCAATCATTCAACGTTTGAAGATAAATTAGAGGTTACTGTTAAGCGTTTTAAAATAATTAATGATAGACGTTCAATTTCCAAGATTGAATTTTCAAAGGAACTTACAAAAGAATATTTAAGTTACCATTTCCCTCAATATTCTTTTTATCAGGATCGAAAATTAGAAAAAAGATCAAATACACCGGATGATCCATTTTATGCTAACCAATGGGCATTGGACAATATAAACCTCCCTAGCGCATGGAGTGAAACCATAGGTGGATTAGACGCTTCAGGTAGAGAAATTGTAGTTGCTGTTATCGATGATGGTTTTGATTATAACCATCAAGATATTCAGGGGCAATTGTATACGAATAATTTAGAAGTTCCAAATAATGGATTAGATGATGATAACAATGGTTACATTGATGATTATCTAGGGTATAATTTCATTTCTGATTTAGGAGATAATCATGATTTAATTAAAAAGCATGGTACAGCTGTTATGGGGATTATCGGAGCGAAAGGGAATAATAATATCGGAATTTCAGGAGTCAACTGGAATGTAAAGATTATGCTTATTTCTGCTGATTTAGTTTCTCAAATTATTGAATCATTAGAATACATTTATCAAATGCGCCAGAAATACAATGAAACGAATGGAGCTGAAGGAGCTTATATTTTAGTGACGAGTTTTTCAGGTGGGTTATCTGCTCCAGCTAGTGATTACCCGGATTGGTGCAACAGTTATGATGATTTAGGTGAACTCGGTATATTGAGTGTCGGTGCGGTACCGAACGCAAATGTGGATACTGACAGTAGCGATGATATGCCTACAGATTGCACAAGTGATTTTACGATAATGACAACGAATACAAATATTGCAAATGTAAAAGTTTCAGGAGCTGGGTTTGGAGCTACAACTGTTGATATAGGTGCTCCAGGTGAAAATATTTATTCTTTAAAACCCGGAAACAATTACCGTGAAGAATTTACTGGCACATCTGCTTCTTGTCCTCATGTAGCTGGTGCTGTGGCACTATTATACAGTGCAATATGTAGTTCATTTCCTGAAAAGATAGATACGGATCCTTCAGGTACAGCATTGGCAATAAAAGATATTTTACTAAACGGTGTTTCAAAAATTCCGTCACTTGAAAATAGGACGGTTTCGGGAGGAAAACTGGATGTATATCAGTCCTTACTTGGTCTTACTTCGGGTATTTGTGATTTCAAACTTAAAGGATTAAATATTTTCACTAATTCGCAAAACATCGTTGATAATGTTGGTATGCTCGAATTCTATTATACTACAAATAGGTCTGAAGAGCATGAAATTATTATTCATGATGCTACAGGAAGAATATTTCTCCGAATCAAAGACAATCCTAGTGTATTTCTCAATAACACAATCGCTTTGGATGGCTCAAATTTGTCAAACATCTATCAGGATTTACCAAAAGGGATGTACTTTATTTCTGTCTACAATGAAGAGGAAGTAAAAACGCAACGATTTATAAAAATTTAAACTCTCTAGATTTAGCGTATATTCAAATATAATGGACAGTATTATTGAATATTTTCAAACGATTCCATCGTTACACAGAACACTCATACTTGTAAGTGGATTACTATTTTTTTGGTTTTTAGAGGGATTCATTCCATTCTTTAAACATAAAAGCCGGATTAAGCACGCAAGTATAAATTTGTTTTTCACATTGACAACCTTAATCGTAAATTTTGGTTTTGCCTTTGTTATCATTTTTATTTCAGATTGGGTCAGTACTTCTAATATTGGCTTACTTCAATGGATTGATTGGCCCATATGGTCAGAAATCCTTATCGGAATTTTAGTACTAGATTTAATTGGAGCATATACGGTTCATTGGTTAGAACATAAGATATATTGGATGTGGACCTTTCATGTCATTCATCATAGCGATGAGCATGTAGATACGACAACAGCACTAAGGCATCATCCTGGAGAATCGGTATTGAGAGCTATTTTTACGATTGTAGCGATTATAATAGCAGGTGCCCCGATTTGGATTGTGATGATTTATCAAAGTGTTTCTGCGGTAATGTCACAATTTAATCACGCTAATATTCGTATGAATCCGATAGTAGAAAAAATGATCTCTACCCTATTGGTAACACCAAAATTACATCTTGTTCACCACCATCATGAAAAGCCGTTTACTGATACAAACTATGGGAATATATTTAGCATATGGGATCGCTTATTTAAAACAAATTCAAAATTAGATACAAACGATATTGTTTTTGGACTTGATGTATACCATAAAGATCCCCAGAATATTAAGGATTTGCTTTCGGTACCATTCGATAATGAAAGGTATACTGTTTAGTTTATAAATTTCTTTTTGACGAATGGTATTTTTATTTCTATAATAGAACCGTATTCATCTTTTAGAAAAGACGTGGTCATCGTACCACCCAAATGAATAATTCTATCTTTTATAGACTTCAATCCGATACCTTTTGTTTTTCTTTCGGCTTCATTGAATTTATAACCAATTCCATTGTCTTTAATGAAAACTATAATTGTTTTATCTGTCTCAATTTTAATTTGTCCTGCAGTCGACCTAGAGTGTTTGACAAGGTTACTTAAAAATTCTTGAATAATTCGATACAAATGTTTTTCTCCGTCAATTGAAAGTATACCATCAATATTTTTAATTTCATGCGTTAAAATGATGGATGAATTATGATCAAAACGTTCAACCAAGGTTTCAATAGACTTTGTTAAACCGTATTTTTCTATATCAGCAGGTCTTGCTTTATTGATCAGATATCTCATTTCAGCAAGCGTATGATCCACCATTTGAACTATTTCTTGATCTTTCTTAATTAAAGCATTGTTTTTAAGTAAAATTAGACTTTGACCTACGCTATCATGAAGTTCACTACTGAATTTCTTTTTCTCCAATTCTTCAATTTTCATCACTAGTTCTATAAGTTCGTCTTTTTTAGAAATAGTTTTATAAATTTTATTTCTAAGATTTTGTATTAAATATTTCAATAAAAAAATAATACTCAAAGTTAGAAGAAACAAGAACCACCAAGATTGTAATATTGGCTTTTTAATTTTAAGAGGAATAGTATCAGATATTTTACATTCTAAATCTAAGCCGCAGATTCGAATTAATAAGCTATGTTTTCCGAAATCTAAGTGATTCATTTGTATAGATCCATCTCTCGGAATATTTTTCCACACATTTTCGCTTTCAAGTTTATATTGTAAAATACTCTTTTGCTTATTTCTATATGCACTTAAATCCAATTCTAAATTCAAATTATTATCAACTTTGTACAACTTTTGAAACCATGATGATATTGGCTCTTGCTTTGATTTGGAATTATTTGAAACAACAGATTCGACAACTAATTGATCGTTTTCTTTTAGAAGTGACTTGTCAAAGTTGTATATGTTTTTATCTGTGTAAATCCATATAATTCCTTTTGAGTCGACATCTAACCTGGACTCCCGATGAAAAGCAGAGAAGGTTGAAATATATTTACTAATTAATTTCTTCGAATAGCATAAAGAATCTAATTCGTATCCAATTATTTTACTATTTGTTTTAACCCATAATAGTTTATCTATTTGAATAATGTCTAATACTTTTTCTTGCCCATCTAAAATTGGAAAAATGATAGGTTTCAGCTGCTGATTATCTTCTGGTATGACATTTAAACCATTGTTATATGCACCTACAATTGATTCATAGTAATTTGTGGCATCGATTGGTGTAGAGGCGACCAATTTATCATTGTTTAATTTAATAATATCTAGTTTTCCTAGATTTAATTGAACATTAAAATAACCTTGATTGCTATTTAGAATGTGCTGCTTTTTAGCAGAATGAATACTATAGGGCAGGACCTTGCCATAGTTTTTATGTTTCGAAAGATCGATATTGATTTTTGGGTTACTTTCTAAATAAATTTGATTATTTGTGACAATTAATGCATCCTCATTATCAATTTCAAGATAATCTACTACATAATTGGGGATTATCTTTTTAGTACTCTTAAGAATATGTGTTTTTAAATCAAATGTCTTTTCAGTGTTCTTATAATAAAGCTTAAAACTGTTTTGAGCATGATCATACTTCTTTTTGTAAGGAGAAGATAAGGTCGATACCTTTTTATAAGGTTGTGCTTTTTTAACATTTACTTCAAAGACTTCCTTTGATTTTGATAGATATTTTTTATCTGATAGAATGAAAAATTGTTTTCTCAATTTTGTCTTTGGAAATTCATCAAAGTCATAAAAACTTAATGATGGACCGGGATGAAAGTATAATCCATTTGAAGTAGCGATCCAAATTCCATTCGCCTCTGATATTAAAAAGTCATTTATTTTAATATTAGGGAATTGTTGTTCGGAAAATATATTTGTAAATGTATTTGTAATAGGATGTATAAAGCCTAATTTTTCATTTTGAAGCCAAAGAACATTGTTGTCATCTTTTGCTATTTTAATAGCATCATTATTAGGTATATTGATTTTTCTTCCGACCTCATTGTTTATAATTCCAACTATAAATGTTGGATAAGATAACCAAACAGTATCTTGGTTGTCAATAAATATGCAATTTGAATATGCATTATCGTAAACTTCCCGATAAGTGACCTTTTCTAAATCAGGACTAAATAAGTAGATACCGCCTTTATCATTTGTTAACCAAACGGTCCCATCGGACTGGATATCGTGAGACCAATTTCCATGAAAGCATGTTTCTTTCCATAGGACGGCTATTGATTTGTTATCAGATAATCTTCGAACACCCTTTTTCGTAACAATATGTAACTCTTGCCTATTGTTTTCAAATAAATAAAAAACGTCTTTTGGAGATAAGATGCCAATGTCTATAGGATCTATTATTTTTCCTTGATGGATTATTTTTATCTCATTGTTATGGGTATAATACCAGTGATAATTGCCTGCCCTTTTTACCAGATTTTCGCCTATCTCCTCTTCAAATTTTAAATCAATTTGATGATTTGTTTCATCATTTAAATAGAGCTCATGATCAGAAAAAAAATGAACTATATCATTTTTATTCTCAAAGACGGATTTAATATTTGTTTTTGAATTACATTGATCTGGAAAGACTTGATCTAAAAGATAGCTTTGACAAACACTGACGGTTTGCCCTAGGAGCACAAATAATATGGCGACATAGGAAGTTTTCACGTTGATCATTGATTCTCCAAATTAATAAACAAATATCGTACCTACTTCATAATCAGTGAAATAGAAAAGAATAAAGGCTAATTAAGACTTTGAATAGCAATTAGTAAGGTAATAACTGTAAAAGCTTTGTTTAAGGTGTCTTGGAGTACATTCCCCCAATCGGTTGTTACCTCCTGATCTTCTTCCTCCTTTTTTTGTTTTTGCCTTACCCGAATAGTCGAGCCTTTTCGAACTACAGGGGTTTTAGTAAAGAATAAGATAATCGCGGATTTCTTTATTTCTCCATTTGGGTGTTCAACAAATATGCTATTCCTATCAGCATTATCACTAAGTCCACCAGCATATTCATTGATATAATACATAGCTCGTTTACCTTCTTGAAAAGGGACATGGATTCTATTATTAAGGTTTATTGCACCTTCAGATAAAATCGTCTTTGCTTTCGTTGCTCCTTCTATTGTGACAAATTCCTTTTGCTTTGGAATGTAGATTCGATCTCCATCTTGAACGATAAAATTAAATTCTGAATTTTCTTTTTGTAAAATTTCGTCTAGTTTAATAACAACAGCGCCTAGGTTTGCTTCTTCTCTATTCATAGTTGCACCAGCTGGGAATGCTTCTGATGTTAGGCTTCCTGCTCGTTTAATAATATTCGAAACTTTTTCATTATCATTTAGTATTGTATATGGGCCAGGATATTTCACTTCTCCACCTATAAAGACTGTTTTTTGAAGTTCAAATTCAGGAACATACCTTACCGTAATAATATCATAAGGACCTAATTTTACATCTTTATCACCCCCAACAATATTAAATTCTCTATCTAAAATTATATTAGCAACAAGAACATTTGTGGGTTGATTGTTTTCAATCATTATTCTCGAAACTTCGATTTGATCTGTCGCTGCACTAAGTTTAAATCCTCCGGCTAAAGTGAATAGATCTTTAATTTTCATGTCTTGGCCATACTGAAATTGACCAGGATTATTAACAGCACCTTGAATGGTGATATATGAATCTTCTAGGAAATCATTTTGAGAATAGATAAATAAACTATCAAAGGGTTCTAATGCGATATTGGATTCTTGTTGAGGATCCTCCAATAGTTCATTAAGATTTGATAATGTGTGATATCGTTTTATTTTTGGATTTAATGGGTCTTGTCTATGAATGATCAACGTATTCGATGCATCTCTTCTTAGACCTCCACCTAAAAGTATCGCATCTGTTATTTTTAAGTTTTGGTTTTTATCAAAATCAAAAACGCCTTCTTCTCGGATAGCACCGCTTACGGCAAAAGTTGCATTATCAACAAAACGCTTTAAATTCCAAATGGTAATTTCATCTTTATTGATTAAGGCTATGTTTCCGTCTCCGTTTGGGTTTTGTAATATATTATCAATATTAAGCTGAATGTATGATGTTGTCGAATCCTTATTTGTTCTTTTTAAAAAAGCGACATCTCTTCTGGATTCATCTTGAAGTTTAGCTCTTTTTAATAAATCTAATACACGCATATTGGAAGACAACTCGAACGTTCCCTCTTGTTCTACAGCACCATTTATAATAACATACTTATCAAGGACACGGTCAAGAATATTTATATAAATTAAATCTCCATTTTGAAGTTTTGTGTTTTTTGAAGACGGCCATAAAACGTCGATAATTTTGATGCTTTTCCCCTCATTACGTTGAATATTAAAAAGCTGATTATTCGCGTTTTCTTCAAAACCACCAGCGAACGTTATAAGGTCACCAACGGTTTCATTTGTTTTTAGTTCATATTTATACGGTCTTCGAACACCTTGCGGAATATCAACAATTATCTCAGCGGGAGGAACAAATATCACATCTCCATCATCTAAATAGGATCCTTCTTGTAGGGTGGGATTTTTCATATAATCAAAAACATCAAATGAGTATCGTTTTCCACTTGATTTAATTACTTCAATATTTCGTACTGATCCTATGGCTGTTGGGCCAAAGGCAGTAGCAATAGCAGAAAATACGTTATTGTAAGCAGGTAATGTTACTGGGCCAGGTTTTACTACCTCGCCATAAACATTCACTTGAACTTGTCTTGAATAATTTAAATTCACATCAAATTCTCCTGCTCCAAAACTGTAATAGTTTTGATAAGCTTTCTTAAGTTTTTCTTTTGCTTTGGTAAGTGTAATCCCTTTAAGAAAAACACGTACGGCTCCATTTAAAATCCGAATAAAACCTTGATTGTTTATTTCGTGAGATTCATCAATTTTAGAACTACCATAAATACTTATCGAAAGAATGTCACCTTGCCCCAAAGTATAAGAACCGGGTGCTTTATTTGAATTGTAAGAATCGGAATCAGCAACGATAGCTCCATCTTTAAAGATTTGACGGCCATATCTAAATATTTCTTCATCGATTATGATTGAAGAATCTATATCTATTGAGTCTGATTCTGAAGGAATTATTAGTGGAAGATCAATATTCGTTGTCGGAATTGAATCTTCTTCAATACCAGAAAGACTATTTTCTAAATCAAGGATTATATTCTCAATAATAGAAATCTTTTCTGAAGTATAATACTGGATGCTATCTAAAGTTAAACCTGCTTGATCTAATTTTTCATAAAATTTAGATTCATTTAATCCTCGAGATTGTAATTCCCGTTTTACATCACTTTCATTAATACCAGTGATATTTTGTCCATTCAATACTGAAGAGAAGCATAGCATAACTGCTACCGTGCTTATAAAACATAAACTCGATACATACTTTTTTATAAGTATAGACAACGCCATTCCCGATCTTCTTTGCATTTTAATGTACTAATATTAGAATTACTGCAAATTTAGAACCATATTTTTCATTTCCACTAGAATTCTAATAAATTATGATTCTTATGCGTAAGATGCTGAAAAGCTTTTAATTGCACCTGTAATTGTATCTTGTTGGAGTTGGTTAAGTTCTGAATGCATAGGTAGTGATAAAACCTCTTTCGATAATTTTTCTGCAATAGGGAAATCACCCTCTTTGTACCCTAAATATAAATAGGCTGGTTGGAGATGCAAACAAACTGGATAATAGACCATACTCGGTATTCCTAGACTTTTGATATAGTCTTTAATAGCATCTCGATCTCCGTCAACCTTTAAAGTATACTGGTGAAAAATATGATTTCTGTTTTTGGGTCGATAAGGGGTTGTAATAGTTTCAATATTTAGGCATTTATCATAATAATCCGCTGCCTCAATCCTATGTTCATTGTAGGATTTTAAATATTTAAGTTTTACATCTAAGACTGCAGCCTGGATAGCATCTAATCTTGAGTTTACACCTACTATTTGATGATAATATTTGACTTTAGAGCCATGTTTTGCAATAATTTGAGCTTTTTCAGCTAATTCACTATTATTCGTAACAATCGCTCCCCCATCTCCGTAACATCCCAAGTTTTTAGAAGGGAAAAATGAAAAAGTTCCAAAATCACCCATCGTTCCTGCCATGGAAGTATTCCCATTGGTATTAGTGTAATTGGCTCCAATAGCTTGAGCAGCGTCCTCTATTATTTTTAAATTATGATCTTGGGCAATCTGCTGAAGAGGTTCCATGTCACAACATAATCCAAATAAATGGACCGGCAAAATAGCTCTAGTTCTTGATGTGATTTTATCTTTTATTTGATTTACATCAACATTAAATGTCTTATAATCAACATCAACAAAAACAGGTTTTAATTGAAGTAATGCAATTGTTTCAATGGTTGCAACAAAAGTAAAAGGTGTTGTAATAACCTCATCACCTGGCTTTAGGTCTAGTGCCATTAGCGCAATTTGTAATGCATCGGTACCATTACCGCAAGGAATTACGTGTTTTACATCTAAGAAATTCGCAAGATTTGTAGCAAATTCTTTTACTACAGGCCCATTAATAAAAATGGTACTATGGATAACTTCTTGTATTTTATTGTCTATCTCTTCTTTTATATTAGCATATTGAGTAGCTAAATCTACCATTCTTATCTCCATCGCGATATTTATATAATTTTACTTTCAGATTATTTAACCACAAATTATAATTGATTATTTTGGCGTTATGCATTTTATTAAAAAACTTATTCACATTTCTTTTTTATTGGTTTTGAGTCACCTTGGATATTCTCAAGATGAAAAACCTGCATTAACAAAACCAAGTACTTTTTCAATTAGTGCTCATTTTGGTTATGGAGTTCCTTTTGCGGATATGAAAAATAGATTTGGTAATAATTCCATAGCAGGCGGAGGACTTTATTGGTACAACTTTAAGTCAGGATTGAAATATGGAATTTCATTAGATTACATATTTGGGCCAAAAGTTAATGAAGATGTAATTTCTAATCTAAGAAATGAAAATGGAATATTATTAGGTGTAAATAACGATTATGCAAATGTACTTTTAAGAGAACGTGGTCTTTTAGTTGATTTTACAGTTACAAAAACGCTTAAATTAACCTCAAAAGAAACCAATTCAGGTCTTGCTATTGGTCTTGGTGTTGGTATAATGCAATCCAAAGTTAGAATACAAGTAGAAGGTGGAAATGTTCCTATTTTGGCTGGTGATGCTATACGTGGATATGATCGAAATGTTGTAGGACCGTCGTTAAAACAACTCATAGGCTATCATTATATATCGAATAAATCAAATGCTAATTTTAGTGCTTTTTTGGAGATTAGTGAAGGTTTCACAAAGCCTACAGCTCCTCTGAATTTTAATACTATGGAGTTTGATGATTCTAGAAGACTTGATGTTTTGGTCTCTTTAAAAATTGCGTATTATCTACCATTGACAAAGACAACACCATTAGAAGAAATTTATTATTAGTCTGTTGTCAATGATACGATTTTATAGCTTAGGACTTTGGGTTTATTTAACAGTGTTAAGGACCGTTGCTTTATGGCATCCAAAGGCGAAGGCATTTTTTAAATCTAGGCGATTAAATAAGACTCCAGAAAAGTCGCCCAAAATAGGTGAGAATTTAATTCAGTTTCATTGCGCATCCTTAGGAGAGTTTGAGCTTGCAAAGAAATATATATTGCATTATCGAAGTAAGGGGTTTAGAATTTTACTTACTTTTTATTCTCATAGTGGATTTAATGTAGCAAAGGAAGAGCCGGATTATTATGACTTTATAACGTATCTTCCTTTTGACTTTAAATCACAAGTCAACGCTTTTCTAAAGAAGTGGAATCCTGTTGCTGTAATTATAATTTCATACGAATTTTGGTTTAATTTTTTGAATGCTTGTAGTCTCCATCAAGTACCTGTAATTTTTATGGCTGTTAAATTAAAATCGAACCATTATAATTTTCGAATTGCTGCATTTAATTCAATATTAAAAAATAGTACAGCCATTTTCACAAAAGATGAATCAACAAATACAATTCTGCAAGAGAAAGGTTTTAATAGTAGGTTTTTAGGGGACCCACGCTACACGCAAGCTATTCTTAATACGAAAAAGGAATATACTCAACGAATGTTTGAAACTATTCCCAAAAAGGAAGTGATTATTTACGGTAGTACTTGGTCTGATGATCACAAAATAATCGTTCCATTTATTAATCGCGATGACCAATATGTTCATATCATTGCACCTCATGAAGTTTATGATAAAAATATTGATTCGTTGAAAAAAAGTTTCGGTGATTTAGCAATAAAACTAAGTGAGTTTGATAATCAGGATCTGTCTTTATACAAAGTCATCATAATTGATCGTATCGGTATTTTGAAATATCTTTATCGATATGCTGATATTGCTTATATTGGAGGAGGTTTTAGGACTGGACTTCATAATATTATTGAAGCTCAGGCATATGGTTTAGGAACACTGTTTGGGCCTAACTATCAGTCATACCCTGAAGCAAAAAAGAGTATTCTTTTGGACATTAGTTTTAGTGTGAAATCCTCAAGTGATTTGGACATTATTTTAAAAGATTTTGATGTTCACAAAGAGAAAGTAATTGAATTTGTAAAATCTCAAATGCCTAACAGCGAATTTTTAAACCAAACAATCGATAAAGCAATACATGCAAAAACTTGATTTTTCATCTAAAACAGTTTTAGTTCTAGGAGATATAATGGTTGACCATTATGTTTATGGTAATGTAGATCGAATTTCGCCAGAAGCTCCAGTGCCTGTTCTACATTTCACTGGAGAAGAATTTAAGCTTGGAGGCGCTGCCAATGTTGCTGCTAATATTGCTGCATTAGGAGCAAAGAGTGTTTTATTAGGCGTGGTTGGAAATGATGATGCTGGTGAAAAAATCGCAGCATCATGTAAAAGAAACAATATAAAATTTGTACCAATTATTGACGCCAAAAGACCGACAACGTTAAAAACAAGATACATTTCCGGAGTTCAACAGATTATGCGTAAAGATGTTGAAGTAAATACCTTAATATCTGAAAAACTGGAAGAATCAATTCTTGCAGCAATAGAACGTCTAAAAAAATCAACGACCATTGATGCAATTATTCTACAAGATTATAATAAAGGCTTATTTACTCCTTCTTTAATTTCTAAGATTATATCATTTTCTAAAGATCAGTCTTGGCTAATTTCAGTTGACCCAAAGTTTGCTAATGTTGGATTATTTAAAGAAGTAGATATTTTAAAGCCTAATCGGAAGGAGTTTTATACTCTGGCAGCCTCTGTTGGGATATCGCTCGGAGAAATAATTGAAAAACAAGAAGCAAGAAAAATCAAAGAACGTATCAAGTCCAAAAACCTTTGGGTTACTTTAGGAAAAGATGGAATCTATTATCATGATGAAAATGATATTGATCATATAGTTCCAACAACTCAAAAGAATATTATTGATGTTTGTGGAGCTGGTGATGCAGTAATGAGTATTTTGACCTTATGTCATCTTGTAGGAACAAAGTCAGATGAGATGGCAAAAATTGCAAATATTGCTGGAGGTATTGTTTGTGGAAAATTGGGCGTGGTTACCATTGATATTAATGAGCTAAATGCTTTACTTAGTTAATTTTTCCTACTTTTCTTAATAAATAAATCGAATGTCTTTTTAAAGCATTCATTTCACATAAAACTTTAGTAAATTTAACGTACTTTATTATCGTTCAGATTTTAACATTAATATATAATTTAACATTTAACACAATGATTAGAAATTTTACAAAAAGAATTAAACTGTTGAGTTTCCTAGCAATTTCACTAGGCCTTTCTGCAAGCTTAGTTGCTAGTTCATCTGCTATGGTTATGGATACCGTATGGGGAGCTAATGGTGAGGGCGCATTCAACGGTGGACTTGGAGATTGGACAGCAATCTCAAATGCAAATCCTGCTTATTCATGGGTTTGGGAAGATAATGGTCAAATTAATAATGGTCTTACTTGGACTGAAGTAATTGGTTCGCCAACAGGAGCAACAGGAGCTGCAGGATTTGATTACTATACTTTTCAAACAATTGAAAATCCAAGTTTTGCGCCGCCCTATCCAGACATTATGGGAGATTTAATATCCCCAAGTATGGATTTGTCAACAACATCCTCTCCAATATTAAATTTTTCTTCTTTAAATGTAGGTGCATTCAATGACCAAGTAATGGGTTTTGTTTCGTATTCTGCAGATAATGGGAATTCTTGGTTGGATACCATTCAGATTACGACTGGAAACTTATTTAATGGTGGGTTCTCACTTCAGAACGGAACATTAAGTGAGTCATTACCATTAATTGGTGCTGAAAATTCTTCTGAAGTTGTCGTTAAATTTATTGCGTCTGCGTCAGTTTGGTATTGGTTGGTTGATGATGTATTTGTTACAGATGAATCAATAAATGACATCAGAATAAACTCTAACTGGGTTGCTACTGCTCCTAACTGGAGAACACCTTCAGGACAATCGGATATTATAGCACTAATGGCTGATGTTGAAAACATTGGTAATATTGCATACACAGATGTTCCTTTAAATGTAACAATGTATGATGCTGGTGGAACTGTTTTAGATCAAGCAACATTAACGTACCCTACAATGGAGGCAGGTACGATTTATGAGAATCAAGTATTTCCAGAATATTTCACGATGCCTGAGGCTGATGGTTCATATGTTTTAGAGTATTCATTGGACGCACCTAATGATGGTGATCAATCAAACAACACGGTTACTTTAAACTTTGAAGTAGGTGGAGATACCTATCATAAATTAGCTCCTGAATCAGAGGTAGGCGATTATATGGTTGGTTTAGCCATTGCTACGGGTTCAAAGTTTTGGACAACAGCAAACTATTTCAAAGTCGTAAATGATGGTGATGATGTTCATGCACTTTCTGTAAATACAGGAATTGATTATACAGATCAAGCTAGTATTGTTTCAATGTTGGTAGATGTACATTTATACCAATGGTTTGATGATGGAGATGGTGTAGTAGCTTCAACAAATGAAAAAATACTTATTGGTAAAGGTTCATATTTTGTTGATCCAGCAACGGAAACGCCGGCATCAGCTAGATTCATTAATGTGAAATTAACACCAGAAGGTGTGCCTGATCTTGCATTGCAAGCAGATGGTGATTATATCGTAGCTGTACATTACAACCCATTAGAAATTACGGATAACCAAACATTTCCTTTAGCAATAGAGTCAAACCCACCTGATTATTATATGGGGCCTGGTACTTTTGCTTTCAGTAATGGTTCTGGTTCTGAAAGAAGATATGGTTCATTCTGGGATCCTGCAGGAAATGACGGAACTGAAGCTGATATCCTTGCAAGAACATTGGATCCAGGAATTGGAGGTCAATTATCATGGTTTATTGATTTACAAATTGGTACACCTCCAGTTGACGCAGATAATGATGGTTTCTTTGCAGACGAAGATTGTGATGATTCAAATCCAAATATATATCCAGGAGCTGAAGAAATTCCAAATAACGGAATTGATGAAGATTGCGATGGATCGGATTTAAGTGGTAATAACGATGTTTTAGCTGGATCTGTGGATATATTCCCTAACCCTGCTACTGATTTTATTGCATTAGATACTGATTTTAATCAATTAGCTGAGACAGTAGATGTAGAAATCGTTTCATTAAATGGGCAAAGAGTATTTTCTCAACAATTCAATAACGTTCAAAATGCATTACTTAAGCTAGATGTTTCTAGTATTCATGCTGGTGTTTATTTTGTTAATATCGTTACTGAAAACGGTTACATTACAAAAAGAGTAATCATCGATTAAGATTATTCTGTTTAAGATAGATTATAAGGGTCATTGTTTATTCAATGGCCCTTTTTATTTTATAGGTTATTGAATTATTACGGAGTTTCAATTAATCAATATTTATGCGAAGAATGCTTTATAGAGTAAAATGGGTAGTTTAATTAGTCCAGGTTAAGCCAAATTATTTAGTCCTAAAACATTTGGTGTATATCAAAGCTTCTAGATGTGTTGAAATTGCATTGATACACTCAAAACGTTCTCATTTATTAAGATGCTGGTTGTTTTTTATAAACGTGGATACCATCCAAACCGAAGACTGTTTTACTTCATGAGAAGTATCTATTTATTTACAATATAGAACAGTAACGGAGGTAGGTGTTCTTTTGAATAGTTATGGAATAAAATGTTTTATTAGCCTTTGTTAAAGAAAGGTAGCTTCATAAATTGACGTTTAATAAACGATGAAAAGCCCGAAAAGTCCGAATCATTAATAGCTTTATAAGATAAGACGATAGCAAAAGGTATCAAGAAGATACATGGGAACCAAGCAGCTAGTATTGGAGACAAAGTACCACCTTTGTTAAGCTTTTCACCCATGATATTAATAATGATAAAAAGCATAAAGAAAAGGATAGCGAATAATAATGGATATCCATATCCACCTTTCTTCACGATGCTTCCGAGGGGTGCTCCAATAAATAGAAAAATAACACAAATCAATGCCCAACTATACATTTGATGAAAACGAAGTGTATGTTTTTCTCTGTTTTTTGATAAGCTTAAATTTTGACTCTCCATGTTTTTTACCAAATCAGTATGTAAAGACATATTACTGATTGACGTTGCTAATATTGACTTTCTATGAATCGTGTCTACATAAGCGATAACGGATTTAAAAGTATCTAAAGTAGAAGCTAGTAACTTAATCTTTTTCTTACTAGTAAGAAGCTTTTTATCATCTATTTTGCCTGGCTTACCTTTGTTTCTTTTTTGTTTTAAAGAATCTTGCCGAGATACATTTGATTCAATAATTTCAGTAAACTTTTCCCCAATCTTTTTTTGATTATTTGATTCTGCTCGTTTGAACGAATCAATAGCTTCATACAACTGAAAACTATTCATTAAATCATATGCTTTTCGTGATAGATTCAATTTGCTTGCCTCCATTTCAAATTGACTCATATCGATCACTTTATTCCATTCTCGAAAAGTCGTCCTCATAAATGGTCGATAGGCACCTTTCCCACCTTTCTTTTTATTTTCTTTCACATCGGCATAAACAGTGCCATCATAAAGATTCATAATAAAAAGCTTCCCATCATCGGAGGTATACATTTCTCCATTCTTCGCTGTGATCAAATTAATATCTTCTTTATTAAAACCGGAATGATCGTATATTAAAACATCTTCTACACTTTTGCCATCTTGTAGCTTTTCTTCAACTCTAATTACAATATCTTTGAAATCTTTGTTGAATACTTTCTCTTCAATTGTAAGGGAGGCTTTTTGCTTTCGAATCGCATTAAATCTACTTTGAAATTTATAATTGGCTTTAGGTTTTAGATAGTTAGCGGCCACCAAAGAAAACAAGCCCGTCATTACTGCAATAAAAATGGCAGGTCTCATAATTCTTAGTAAAGAAACACCGGCTGACTTCATACTTGACAACTCATATCTTTCACCCATATTACCAAATACCATGACAGCAGAAATCATAACCGTTAATGGAATAGCTAGCGGAATAATGGTAACAGCAAAGTAGAAGATTAACTCAATAAGAACGAAAAATGAAAATCCTTTTCCAACAATTTCATCTATATATTTCCAAAGAAACTGCATAACTAGTACAAATTCTGCAATAAAAAATGCCATTATATAAGGAGGCATCATAGCTTTTAATACAAATTTGTCTAATTTTTTCACGGATATAATTTACTCTCTATGTAACGACGAAAACAAAGATAAGGTATATTCCATTTTTGTAAACAGATGTTGATGTTTTATGCGAATAAGATGTTAAAAACAAATTCATCCACTTTTTATCATCATTCATCCTAATAATCGACTACTTATATATGATTTTCATATTTTGAGCGTATAAATTTAAGAATGAACGTATTACAGATTTCTAATCTATCAAAAAACTATGGAAACATAAAAGCTTTAAATGGGCTTAATTTATCCATTGAGAAAGGTCAAATATTTGGGATTCTTGGCCCCAACGGAAGTGGTAAAACAACTACTTTAGGAATAATATTAAACATACTTCAAGCTTCTTCTGGATCATTTGTATGGTTTGAAAATCAATTTTCGAATCCTAGGTTAAAGATTGGTGCTATACTCGAAACACCAAACTTTCTACCCTATTTGAATGCAGAAGATAATTTAAAAATTGTAGCTAAAATTAAAAATTCTACATCCGATGACTTTCAAGAATATCTTAGAATTGTCAATTTAGACCATAGAAAGACGTCAAAATTTTCAACCTATTCTTTAGGAATGAAACAACGTTTAGCTATAGCTGCAACCATGATTGGTAATCCTGATGTTTTAATTTTTGACGAACCAACAAATGGTTTAGACCCTCAAGGAATTGCAGAAGTTCGGAATATTTTGACCAACATTGCTGCTATGAATAAAACAGTCATTATGGCGAGTCATATTCTAGATGAAGTAGAAAAAATTTGTAGCCATGTTGCTATTATTAAAAATGGTAAACTATTGGCCTCTGGATCAGTTGGCTCTATCTTATCCGATGATATCATGATTGAAGTTTCAGCTCCTAATATTGAAAATTTGAAACGAGTTCTTTCATCGATGCCAGGTATTAAAAATATTATAGAGGATAATGGGGTTTTGCAATTAAATGCGGAGAAAGAGATAACAGCACTTGTTATTTCAAAAAAGTGTTTAGACGAAAATATTTGCCTAACGCATCTTGTCGAACGGAAACAAAGATTGGAGGAAGAATTTCTTGAAATTACAAAAAACGCTTAAGATGAATATTACTAGACTACTAAATATTGAGTTGCTGAAATTTCGGAAAAATGCGGTCATCAGGATGTTGTTTTTCCTATTCGTTATTTTCCTTCCAATTGCTATTTTTATGGGTAAGGAATTGAACAATCTCCCAGATTTTATAATCAGTAAAGATGTATTCTTTGTTTTTCCTACTATTTGGGAGTATATGGGTTACATAGGGAATTGGATGGTTTTCTTTTTCTTAGGCGTGATTGCCGTTTATATTTTTTCAATAGAAGTTTCAAATAAAACCTTAAGGCAATCCATAATAAATGGTCTTACACGAAAAGAGTTCTTTGTTTCAAAATTTATCACAATTTTGTTGATTAGTGTGTTTGCAAGTATTTATTATGGGGTTTGCACAATGATAATCGGTTATTTTCATACCGAGACTTTTAGTTTAACTGAAGCCCTTAATAACGATTGGGCTGTTACTCGCTTTTTTCTTATGAGTTTAGGTTATTTATCCTTAGCCTTATTTTTGGCTATATTAATTAGGAAGCCAGGTTTATCCGTATTTAGTTATTTAATATATGTAATCGTAATTGAGCCTGTTATTCGAGCAAGTGCAGCTTATATGAAAGTACCTATGGAGTATTTACGATTCTTTCCAGCAAATGTAATGGAAGATTTACATCCATTGCCATTTTATAAAATTCCTGCTGCTAATTTTGGCCCTTCAACAGCAGCACAATACTTGCTATCTTATAATTTAGCTATAGTATTCACCATATTGTTTATTGTTTTATTTTTGACAGGTAGCTATGTTTTACTAAGAAAAAAAGATCTTTAATACGTTAGTATGAAGTGGATTCCGAATGGCCTAACCCTATTAAATCTTTCATGTGGATTTATCATCCTAGTGTATCAAGATTTACTCATGACTTTTATTTGCGTAAGTATATCATGTGGCGCAGATATATTAGATGGAGCGGTAGCAAGACGATTAAAGGTAAACTCTAACCTAGGTATTCAACTTGACTCGTTAGCAGATTTAGTAAGTTTTATAGTCGCACCTTCTTTATTATATTATCAGCATTTTTTAAATGGCTCAGAAAACCATTCAATTTTAAATATTTTGCCATTAATTTTCTTCGTTTCGATGGGAGCATTACGACTAGCAATCTTTAATATATCACCCTCAACGTTTGATTTCAAAGGTTTAGCAACCCCAGCTGCGGGAATTACCTTGGTGGGTGTATTATTATTGCAATATAAATTTCAAATAGATCAATCGATCACGAAAAGTATATTTTATATTATTCCATTAGTTCTTGCATTTTTGATGGTTTCTAACTTTCAAATGTTTTCTCTTAAAGGCGTTTCTAAAAACCCTACAAAACGTTTATTTTTGTCACTTGTGGTATTGGTTGGACTGATTTCTTTACTATTTAGTCCTTACTGTTCTGTTTTATCGATTACAGTTAGTTATATTTTATTCTCTATTATATATCACTTTTTAATGAACAGAAAGTAAATTTATATTGTATTTACTAAAACAACTATAATTCAATGGCGATATATATAACTGATGAATGCATAAACTGCGGAGCTTGCGAGCCCGAATGTCCTAATAATGCAATCTATGAAGGAGGATTTGAATGGGCAATGGTGGATGGTACGACCTTAACTGGTGAATATAAATTGGATGATACGGGCGTTTCCGTTGATGTTAATGCGAAGCAAGAGCCTGTAGACGATGATGTATACTATATAGTGCCAGACAAATGTACTGAATGCGTGGGATTCCATGAAGAACCACAATGTGCAGCAGTATGTCCAGTCGATTGTTGTCTTCCTGATCCAGAAAGAGTAGAGAACGAAGAGACATTGCTAGCAAGAAAAGCTAGACTACACCTATAAGAAAGAAATATAACGTACAAAAGATTAAGGTTTGCTGTTTACAAGCAATTATATCCCTAACCAACCTTCATACTCATCTGTAGAGCTTCTATTTTCTAAATCATAGGATTTACGAAATGGCTTAACAAAAAACTGGGCTACTTTTTTAAAAAATTTGTTCATTGGATTAATGTTCATGTATTATATATACGCTACAAATTCAAAAACGTTTCTTATTTAAGAAAACCTTAACATAAGTTTAAGGCTCTTAGAAATACGTATTATAAATTTGTATAATATAAAGGTAATTCGGATGCTACTAAATTACAACAAATCCTGTGAATTAAACTCTGAGTATAGTGATTTTAACAGTTTTAGGGCAATAAATTCCAAAGAATGTCATCTTGAAGCTAAAATTCAAACTTCCATTTTAAATTTATTCTCCTTGATGTTAAGAAGTTTGATATCGCATATTGCGAATTGTAAATAGTCTTGATCCAAGTATTTGAAGCAACATTTGATACCTTCATTAAATTGTATACCTCAAGACTTAACCAAGAACGCTTTGTAAATGACAACCAGTGATTTGGTTTTTTTGCACGAACCTTTTCATTAAAAAGAGCAAAAGAAAATCCCGTGTCAATTCTATGATAAACTTTGTACCGATAGGTATTTCTATAAATAATATTATTTCCTTTGATCCCAAATGGCAAACCAGATCCAACGCTTAGATTTAATTGCATTTTGAACCGATCATTGCTAGGTAAATAATCTTGAAAAAACATTGATAGATTAAAAAAACGATCAGATGGTCTAGGCACTGTTTTTACAATTTGGGCGATTGAATCTCCTACTTCACGTTTAAAATGAGTAATTCCATTGATAGATTCTCTTGTACTTAAAATTGATAGATTTACCCACGATTCTGCGCCGGGAACAAACTCTCCATTTACCCTTATATCCATACCCATTGCATAACCTTGCGCATTATTCTCACCAGAGTATCGAATCCGTACATTATCAACATCGTACGAAATTAAGTTATCTAATTTCTTGTAGTAAACTTCTGTTATCAATCTAAATTTCTTTTGACTGACTCTTGGCCAATCAAAATCATAAGTAATACCTCCGACTGCATGAATACTTCGTTGTGACTTAATATTTGAGCTATTTAAAGTGCCATCTAAACGTCTATATTCTCTGTAGAACGGTGTTTGATAATAGAGCCCACCCGCTAATTTAAATGATAGGTCACGATTGTTATCAGGCTTATAAAGAAATTGGCCTCTTGGTGAAAATAAAAATTCATCATTCAATGTCCAATAACTGGCTCTAACCCCAGCATTTAGTTTCATTTCACCATTATCTCCCCAACTTCTTGTATACGTATCTTGAACGAAACTCGATAATCGATTCGATTCGATATCATTTTTGGACTTCAAACTCTCATTAAGAATGACACTCGT
The DNA here is from genome assembly GCA_937924805.1 of uncultured Saprospiraceae bacterium. Taxonomy (GTDB): domain Bacteria; phylum Bacteroidota; class Bacteroidia; order Chitinophagales; family Saprospiraceae; genus JAHDDO01. Next base: position 19,214 of record CALDTZ010000019.1, on the reverse strand, counting down.
AGGGTCATATGGTAAACTGTAACCTGCTGAATCAATTCGTTCCCATTCGTTTAACTCATCGTTTATTTGTTCATTTTGGAACTTAAGAGACCATTGAAAGAAGTGAGTGTTGTTGTTTTTGTCAGATTGGAGTTCATAACCTCCCCTATGCTCGACATTTGTAATATTATTATAGAGAAAATTTCTAGCATAATTGTGTTGAATCCCATTGCCTAAAACAAAAATTTCCTCACCTGCATTTTCACTACCTAAACTCGTTTCAATTTGGCTCAATCTATAGTATCCAATGATATCAAAAGTTTCTGATTCTGATCCAGTATAAGTTGAAGCTAAAAATTTTAAAAAGATTGGGTTCTTTTTTCTTTCTGGAATATAGGTTAATGAAGTTCCAGTCATACCATTCACAAAGGTATCTTCTTCATATCCTTCGAATACCGTTGTAAGTCGCAAAGCAAAATCGATAAGTCCTAATGCCGTTGATCTAGATATAGGGACAAATGAATATTTACTGGTGTTATAATTACCTATGAGTCCTAGTTGCCAATTTTTTGAAATATCATAGGTTAAGTAAGCTTGAAAATCAAAAAAGTTTGGAGTATACTCTCCAGTAACATCTAATGAGCCTAGTAAATATTGGGTAGTTTTATATCTAGCTCCAGTAAGATATCGAAGTTTACGTTTGTTTTTACCAATAGTTGTACTACCCTCCAGATGCGCTGATGCTCCCAAAATACTTGCAGATGCGGAACCTCCAAATGATTCTGGTCTTTTATAATGTATATCTAAGACGGAAGACATTTTATCACCATATTTTGCTTCGAATCCTCCTGAGGAAAAGGATAAATCTTTAACCAAATCAATATTTGGAAAAGTAAGTCCTTCTTGTTGTCCACTCCGAATAAGTTGAGGTCTAAATATTTCAAAATCATTTACATAGATTAAGTTCTCATCATAATTACCTCCTCTCACATTATATTGAGAACTCAACTCACCACCGGTACCCCCAGTTGTTCCTAAAGCAATATGTGGTAATACACTTTCTAAATTACCTGTCGTAGTGGGCAAATTTTTTAATTCAACCACTTCTTCTCTTACCATATTTAGATCTTCAATTTTAGAATCTTTAATCGTAATATCAATGTCTAAAATTTCTTGCTCTAATCGGATATTAATAAACTTAATTCTATTTTCATTTACTTGACCTAAAGGAAATCTTAGTGTTTTATACCCTATCCGATTAAATACCAATACTTTGGCTTGTTCTAAATCTATCTTAAGGGTAAATTCTCCTTTTAAATCAGATTCTGTTGCAATGGATGTATTCTCTTGATGAATAGTAACAAAATCTATTATTTCATTCGTTTCTTCATCGATAACACGACCTTTTACTGTCAACGATTGGCTACTTAGAGAAAAAAATGAACTTACAAAAAAAAGGGTAATAAGATATTTCATACGTTGTTAGAAATTAAGGTTTCCAAGACCAACTTGTTTTAAACGTTGAATCGTTTCTTTTGGTGTTTCAGATTTAAAAACACTACTTCCTGCAACTAAAACAGTAGCTCCAGCTTGAAGAATTTTTTCTGCATTTTGCAAACCTACCCCTCCGTCTATTTCAATGTCAAAAGTTAGGTTTCGTTCATTTTTAATTTCTTGAAGTACTTTTATTTTTTGTAGTGTATTATAAATAAATTTTTGACCACCAAATCCCGGATTTACCGACATAAGAACAACCAAATCTACATCTTCAAGCACATTTTCTATTAAAGAAATCGGAGTATGAGGATTCAGAGCAACGCCAGCTTTTAGCCCTAAATCTTTAATCTGATAAATCGTACGATGAACATGATTCGTTGCTTCAGCATGGAAACTGATAATGTCTGCTCCACTTTTGGCAAATGATGGAATATAATGCGAAGGATTTTCAATCATTAAATGCACATCAAAAATCTTTTTGCTAAGCGGTCTAAGTTGACTTATAATATTAGCCCCGAAAGAAATATTAGGAACAAAAACACCATCCATCACATCTAAATGCAACCATTGAGCTTCACTTTCTTCAAACATTTGTAATTCTTGCTGTAAACGTGTAAAATCAGCAGCTAATAACGATGGGGCTATAATATGACTCATAACCTCAAAAGTACTGAAGTTTACCAATTTTATACGTTAACTGACAGCAGATTTATTGGCTCTTCAATTTCAACTTGACAAAGCCTCAAATATATCTTTGAAGTCGTTAAAACATCCATTTCACAATAATCTCTAATTCTTGCGATGTTTTTTTGCTTATAATACACCTCATGGACATCGGCCCCAGAAATATCTGTCTTAGAACTTTCAATCGCTAACACATTTGCCAATAAATCTAACGAGATATAATTTTTGTAATCACCAAAACGCCATAACGCCAACGTATCTATAATGTGCTTTGATTCCCAAGGTTTTGTATGAGTTAAGTTCAAAATTGTTGGTATCGTTATTCTATGCTTTAACATTCGTCTGCACAAGAATGGTATGTCGAATTCTCTAATATTATGTCCACAAAATGCAGATTCAGTTTTGTCAAAATAAAATTTATTGATTAACTCAACAAAACAATTCAATAATGATCGTTCATTTTTATGATAAAACGATTTTACTCTAAGCGTTTTTAAGTCTTGTGTAAGATATCCAATACTGATGCATATAACTTTTGAAAATTCGGCATAAATACCAGCTTTAGATTGATAAAGTACTTCCGGCGTTAATGCCTGATTTCGTGAAATTTGATGTTGACTTTTTTTACTCCACAATGATTGCAAGCCTACGGGCATATCATTGAAATTCTCGTGCTCAGATACTGTCTCAATATCGAGAAAGAGAATATTTTGTTTCAAATATTCCATGGTTGTTGTTTATGATTTAGGGGTAAATCCCTATTTAAATATAATAAAGTAACTAGGGATTTTAAGGAATTTTCAAATGTTTTAAATTGAAGAACCAAAAACCAATAAATTTTACCCTATTTTGCTTGTAATAAACAAAACAAAGTAATGTCTAGAAAGAAATCAAATTCAATGGGACTGCTATTGGCAGCCTTGTTACTATTATTAGGAGTCGTCGCATTTCAATGGTATCAAAATTCTCAACTCAAATCAGAGATAAATATTCAGAATAAAAATATTCTCGATATTGAAAAAGTAAATATAGAATTAGAGCAGGATTATGAAACGGCACTAAGCAATCTTGAAGAATTGAGGAGTGACAATCAAGAACTCAACAATTTGATCGATAAGCAAAAAAGTGACTTAGCTCAACAAAAAGTAAAAATTAGCAACTTACTGTATGCTAAGAATCAATTAGGTGAGGCAAAATTAGAATTAGAATCTCTAAGAACACAAGGGGCTATTTATGTGAATGAAATTAAAAAATTGAGAGACGAAAACAATCAATTAGTTATTGAGAATTCTGGTTTGATTACACAAAACAAGTCATTAAACGTAGAAAAGGTTGAAGCAAATCAACAAATTGAAAAATTAGATTCTGAAAAAAGTGAATTGTTGACAATTAAAGAATCAATAACTCAAAAGAATGAGCAACTATCTGGGAAAGTTGATATTGCTAAAGCCATTAAAATTAATTTCATAGATGTTCAAGGATATAAGATTAAAAATAATGGTGAACTATCGAAAAAATCCAGAGCAAAGAATATAGAAGTTCTTCGTACATGCTTTAAAACAGAAACGAATGTTATTTCTGATTCTGGAGATCAAACTTTTCAAATACGTTTAATTACAGCCTCTGGTGAAACCGTATATCTTGAAGATGCAGGATCAGGTGAGATTATCAATAAAATGGATGGTACTTCAGTAAGATATACTACAGAAGGAATGATTGATTATCAAAATGCAGATACTGAAGGATGCATAGATTTCAAACCTAACTATGAATTATCCAAAGGTAAATATATTGTTCAAGTATATAACCAAGGTTACATGGTCGGACAAGGTGATTTTCAATTAAAATAATAACTTTTTTCATTTTAATTTGTTGCTATTATAAAGCGTATTAATGATAGGATGGCAATTTTCAGCTTACAAGGGAAAAGATGATCGTTTAACTCCATTTGAGGAGTTATTAAAAGTCTTTAAAGATGTTTTAATACATACTGCAGGTAATGTAAGCGAAGCACTTTCTTGGTTGACAGAAATTGATCGACAATACAATCTAATTGATAAAGACTATAGCATGTCAGAATTTATCGATGATTTGATTAACAAAGGGTATATTTCTAACAATCAAGCGAATAAGCCGGCTGGTTTTAATCCAACAGCAAAAATGGAGATGTCACTAAGGCGTCATGCACTTGATGATATTTTTGACCAAATCAGTAAGTCGAAGAAAGGGAATCATTCAACGAAGAATGCTGGACAAGGAGCAGAACAAACATCGGATGTGAAACCCTATGAATTTGGTGATCCTTTAAATCGAATCGCAATTGCGGAGTCATTAAAAAATGCTCAAATAAATCATGGCATTGATGAATTCAAACTAACACAAGAAGACTTACAGGTTAAAGAAACTTTTTTTCAATCTCAGACATCTACAGTGTTGATGATTGATATATCGCACTCTATGATTTTATATGGTGAAGATCGTATTACGCCTGCCAAAAAGGTTGCAATGGCACTATCCGAATTAATCACAACTCAGTACAGAAAAGATACGCTTGATATAATCGTTTTTGGGAATGATGCTTGGGCTATTAAAATTCAGGATTTACCTTATCTACAAGTTGGCCCTTACCACACAAATACAGTTGCTGGTTTAGAATTAGCCATGGATATCTTAAGAAAAAAGAAAAATCCAAACAAACAAATTATGATGATAACAGATGGGAAGCCTACCTGTATCAAAAGAGGGAAAAAATACTATAAAAATAGTTTTGGCTTGGATCGAAAAATACTAAATAGAACCCTGGCCTTAGCTGTAAAATGTAAAAAATTACATATTCCGATTACGACCTTTATGATTGCTAAAGATCCTCATCTAGTTAATTTCGTTGATAAATTTACAAGTGCAAATGGAGGGAAAGCATTTTATAGCTCACTTAAAGGCCTTGGCGAGTTTATTTTTATGGACTATAAAGATAATAAGCGTAAAAAAAGATAGCTTAACCTGAAAATTATAATAGATACTGACAGATAAGCGACGAATTTTTAAATGTCCAAAAATTAACTTTACATAACAAGTTCAAAAATGAAGTTAAAATATTTAGTATTTGCCGTTTGCTTTTTAGCTGTACAATATGGAAATACTCAGGAAAGAATAAATGGTGTTATACCGTTTATGAATGAGGACAAAAAATATTCTATTTATGTGCCATCCTCCTATGATTCGAACAATCCTAGTCATTTAATGGTCGGAATGCACCCATGGAATGTAAATCGGTGGGATGCAGAATCTTGGTGTGATACCTTAATTCAATTTTCAGAGGATAATCAACTTCTTTTACTATGTACTGATGGCGGTGAAGATGGTAAAGTTGATGATTTAATAGATACAGCATTTACATCTTTCGTCTTGGACTCCATGATGCTATGGTATAATGTAAATCCAGATAAAGTTTACTTAATGGGGTTTTCATGGGGTGGAAAAACGGTATATTCTTATGGATTTAATAACCTTACTAAGTTTGATGGATTTATGGCAATAGGAGCTGCTGTAAACGGAACAGATGAAATCGGTTCCATCCTTGAAGAAGTGGATTCAAAGAAAATATACATTATTCATGGTGATAACGATAGCCCTAATACTCGGTATTGGCCATTGGTAAATGCATTAGGTCCGAAAAACTGTTTAGAATCTATCCTCTTACCTGGCGTTGGCCATACGATTGATTTTGACAACAGAAATGCGATCCTAACAGAAGGTTATTCCTTCCTTAGTGAAGGAAAGTGTGGTGAAGTTAACACATTTGATGAAGCATTGATTGAAATGAAGGTTTATCCTAATCCATTAAAAGTAGATCAAAAAATTTCTATTAAAATTCCTATAAATACAATTTCAATAGAAATTTTGGATATTAAAGGGAAGGTGATTCAACGCTATACCGATACAAGTAAAACGATAAAAGCACCTTCTCTTGTTGGAGAGTATATTTTAAAAGTGAACACTACAAATCAAAGTAGTACCCAAATAATTATTGTTATTTAATTCGTAAAGAATCTATTGTTACATTTTCAGCACCAAAGATTCCATACCCATTCTCAATGTTATCATGGACAATCACTGGCTCTGCAAATGGATTACCTTGAGCTTGACTATATTGAAAATAACTTGTTTTATAGTAGTAATAATCTTCCGACAAGTGCGAAAGGTATGATTTTATAAATACACTATCTGGTTCTTCTGCATTCGAATTCCATATATAATCTGAAAAACGTAAAGAGTGTTTTGTCCCATTAAATGTTCCATCTGAAAAAACAAATTCGGAATACTGCTCATTTATACCTACACCTGATGTTTCGGCATATGAAAATTCAGAATAGATATTTTGATCTTTATAGTACACATATTCAAACCATAAAGAATAGAAGTTATCTTCATTAGCGGGATCATCAATTGAAATATTAATTTCATTCCTAGTATCACCATTTACATCAATAATGCCATCTTCTTCATATTCAAAATCAGAAACTGAAATTGATGAAGGAAAAACTTGAGTACTTCTTGCTTGCCCATAATTATCTGCTGATACTTCGAAAATTAATTCATCGCCAGCATTCAGGTCTGTTGTAACTTCAAATACTTGTGCATTGCCATTTTCAGCAACCTCATTCCCAATAGATTCACCATTTACAAGAATTTGAATATTCTTATTTGAAACTTGTGGTGCTGATTCAATATCTAAAATACTTTGACTTGCTGAAACGATAGTTTGCATAAAAGGATTTCGATTCGATACAATACCGCTTATAGCTAATCTGGATTCATGATCAGGTATATCGATATCTACTGTTTGTGTAAATGAGTCTTCATCACAACTTTGTAAACTTAAAAAGCAAATACCAATAAATATATAGATGTAATTTTTCATTTTTTAAAATTTTATACCGTAAGAAAATGATGGAATAATTGGAAGAATACTTATTTCTTTAAATTCAGGTCTTTCACCAAGATATTGGCCATTATCGTCATAAATGTATTCAGTACCAACAAATGCATAGTATGGATTCTTGTGCCAATAAGCATTGTATACTCCAAATTTCCAATAGGATTCAAACCCACTCTCTCGAATTTTACGATATTCTATTCCAATATCTAGCCGATGATAATTTGACATTCTAAAAGCATTTTTGTCACCCAAACTTTCAACAACATTACCACCAAATCCTCCGAATGGTGAATCTTGAACGGATTGATATTTATAAATTGGAAGTGAAATAGCATTTCCTGTACCATAAATCCAAGCTGCAGAAAAATTCCATTTTTTCGAAAATTGGTGTGAAGCAACGATTGATAAATCATGCCTACGATCAAATCTAAATGGAAACTTTTTACCACCATTTATTTCGTCGAACTGTCGATTATTCCAAGCTAAGGTATACCCTATCCAACCTGTTGTTTTGCCTTTCTTTTTTTGCAAGAAAAGTTCCAATCCATAAGACTCACCTTCACCTTGTGTTACTTTATCTTGCCAATCAGATTCTAGGTCTAATAAAAATGAAGCACCTGGCTTAAACGAAATAACATCAGTCATTTTTTTATAATAAATTTCAGCACTCGCTTCATAGCCATCACCAAAAGTATTCGCAATTCCAGTTGCAACTTGCCATGATTTTTGAGGTTTAATATTTTCAGTGCTTGGAACCCAAAGATCTGTCGGTAACGATAAAGCCTCAGAAGTCAGTAAATTTATATTTTGGGACATAGTGCTGAAAGAGGCTTTGAGAGATGTATTGTTGGCTATCAAATATCGTAATCCCAATCTTGGCTGTAGTGAAAAATAAGTTTTATTTTTTGTAGCAAAAGCTGATCCATGTAATCCTACATTTGCTTTTAAAGCACCAAGGGTAATATCATCTTCAATATATACATCATGTTCCGTTGAATAGATCGTATTTTGACCGATTAACGTATCCAATGATTCAGAATCAAAAGCTAATTCTAATGCTAAGGCTCCAGGTGCATATTCGTGTCGTGTAGCTCCATAACCAAAACGTATATAGTGATTGGGAGTCGGAATGTAGTCGAAATCAACTTTAGCCCCAAGATCTTTTATACCTGAACTGTACCTTGCTGAAAAAGCTTCAAAATCATCACCTACACCTGATTCTTGAAATACATCAAATACAATATCATAGTTAGAATAAGTTAATGTCGTATTTGCAAAAAGTTTCTGATTAATTTGATAATTCCATCGAAGGGACGATATAAGGTTACCCCATCGTATCCCTCCACCTGATTTATCATCATCTTCAATTAATTCGTTTCCAAATACATCAGATCCATTATACAAACTTAAATACAGTTTATGATTGTCATTTATTTTATGGTTTATTTTTGCATTTAGATCATAGAAATAGAGATCTAAATTGAATTCTTCGTCAGTACCTCGCGTTTGCAAATCAATAAACGGTTTCATTATTACATCTGCATATGTTCGCCTTCCAGAAACAATGAAAGAAGTTTTGTCTTTTATGATAGGACCTTCGAAGGTGAATTTTGAAGAAATCAAACCTATAGATCCTTCACCATGAAATTCCTTTGAATTTCCTTCCTTCATATTTATTTCTAATATTGAGGATAATCGTCCACCATATCTTGCAGGAAAACCACCTTTTGTCAATGTAACTGTTTTGATAGCATCGGCATTGAAAACAGAGAAAATACCCAAAACATGAGAAACATTATAAATCGGAACACCATCCAAAAGAACTAGATTTTGATCTGGACTTCCTCCACGAACGTATAAACCACTTTGTCCTTCACCTCCTGATTGAACTCCCGGAAGAAGTTGCAACGTCTTCAGGATATCAACTTCACCTAAAAGAGCAGGTAATTTTTTTATTTGTTCTATCGGAATGTCAATCTTGCTCATTTGACTTTCTTCTTGGATTTTAACATATTTTTCAGCAACGATTTCTACTTCAGACATTACACTACCTAATAATAATTGGAAGTTTTGTTTGGTATCGTTATCTAAGAAAAAGGACATATTCTCAGGTTGATAACCTAGGTAAGATGCTTTAATATTAACGTCATTGGAAGGTAGTGTTAAGCTATAAAAACCATAAGTATTTGTTACCGTTCCTTTCCCACTTGTTTTATCAAGAATAGTCGCTCCAATTAGTTTCTCTCCAGAAGATACATCTTCAATGTAGCCGCTAATAGTATAATTCTGCGCCATCAAGGTTACACTTATAAAAGCTAAACATAGACACATGATTTGTTTCTTCATTATTAATGTTGTTTTATGTTGGTTTAAGATTGTTTTATAACTTATAGACTAACATTTGTCTAATTAGGTTGCATAACAATCACAATAATTAAACTTGATATTGTAAACAGGAATTGTTTTAGGTAATAAAAAGCTTTTATTTAGCTTAACAATAAGGGATTAGATCCAATATTGCATAAAGTAATATCCAGTACGAATCAATTGATGACGTTCTTCTGAATTTCAAAATATAAAAAGAATAAGATCAGTTATTAAACAGTCTTCAGTGTAGCATGCTCGATGGATACTTCTTTTCCATTTTCTTTATGTTCTACCCTTCCAATCACTTGGGCATGTATACCAAATGATTGTATTTGCTCAATCATATTATGAGCTTCTTTTTCATCAACATAGAGCTCTAATCTAGTTCCCATATTAAAGACTTTAAACATTTCTTCCCATGATGTTCCGGATTCTTTCTGAATAATATTAAACAAAGGCGGTATATCAAGTAAATTATCTTTTATGATTTTTACATTTTCTACAAAATTTAATACTTTGTAATGAGCTCCCCCAGTATTATGTATAATGCCTTGAATAGATGATTTATATTCAGGGATTATTGATCTTAGTATGGGTAAAAAGGTTCTAGTTGGGGATAATACAAGTTTTCCAAGACGAATAACCTGACCATCAATTTCAATTTCATCCGTCATAGATCGAGTACCACTATAGACTAATTCATTTGGAACTAGAGGATCAAAACTTTCTGGGTATTTATCTTTGTAAATGGAGGAAAAAACATCATGACGAGCAGATGTCAACCCATTACTCCCCATACCACCATTATAAGATGTTTCATAGGTAGCTTGACCATAAGAAGACACTCCAATAATAAAAGCTCCAGGCTTAATATTATTAACGATTAATGAGGCTTTAGGCATTCGTCCATAAACCGTAAAACCTACATCAATGGTTCGTACGATGTCACCAACATCCGCTGTCTCGCCCCCACCATGATGAATTTGAACTTTATGTTCATTCATTAAAGAAATAAATTCTTGGGTTGCATCTATTATTTCCTTGATTACCGCACCTGGTATTAAATTTTTGTTTCTACCAATAGTTGATGAAAGAACAAAATCATTAACCATACCTACACATGCCATATCATCTAAATTCATGACTAACGCATCTTGTGCGATCCCTCTCCAAACAGAAATATCTCCAGTTTCTCTCCAATAAACATAAGCTAGACTTGGTTTTGTTCCTGCTGTATCTGCATGGATAATATTACAGAATGTATCCTCTTTTCCTGTGAAATCTGGTAAAATTTTACAAAAAGCGGAAGGAAATAATCCCTTATCTAAATTCTTAACAGCTTCATGAACTTCAGATTTTGAAGCAGAAACACCTCTTTGTGCATATCGATCAGTAATGGACATTTTTATTATTTAAATGAATATTGAATAAAATATTTTGGTACCATTCAATTATTATTGTAAAAATAATTTAAATAGACAGCACTAAAGAATCCAGCACTAAATTTCGGAGACCCAATCGAATATTTTTAAATTTAAATCAGAAATATTGATTCCATTTTATGAATAAAGGTGCTATGTATTTTTAAGTTTTGGATCGATAGCAACATAAACAAGATCCATTAATACGTTTATTATTATAAAAAAACTACAAACGACTAATATGCATCCTAATAAAACAGGAATATCGTAATTGAGCAGTGCATTTATGGTTAATTGCCCTATACCCCTAAAACGGAAAACACTTTCAACAAAAAATGCGCCTGACAGCAATGATGCAAACCAACCTGAAATGGATGTTAAAATTGGGTTTAATGAATTTTTTAAGACATGTGATTTCATGATTTGAATTCGACTTAACCCTTTTGCTTTGGCAGTTAAAACAAATGGTTTTTCAAGGGTTTCTAATATCGTGCTTCTGGTAATTTGTAATATTACAGAAATTGGCCTCACACCCAATGCTAATGCTGGTAATATTAAGTTTTTTGGTACAAAAACCTCATCACCCAAATCGTTAAGATCCCTGATTCCTCCTTGCATGTTTAACCCAGTAAAAGATTTTAAAATAAAACCGAATAAAATAGCTAAAAATATAGCACTTACATAGCTAGGAATGGAATAGCCCAAGGTTGAAAATGCCAGAAGTCCTTTATCCCAAATTGTATCTTTATAAATGGCAGCAATTATACCAAAGAGAACGCCTAGTAAACTTGCTAATAGGATTGCACTTGTTGCTAATATTATGGTGTTTGGAAGCGCTTGTTTTATAGATTCGGATACTGATCGACCCGTTTGAAAACTTTCCCTTAAATAGGGTTTTTTAACAATAAGTTTGGCGTTACCCATGGATAATAATACCGCATAATTTTGATATTGACGAATTGACAATGATTGATCAGAAATAAAATTGATGGGTGAAATATCTCGGAGATAATAATACATTTGAGTAGTAAGTGGCTTATCAAGTCCCAATCTTTTTTTCTTTAATTCCAAACTTGATTGATCTACTTGCTGGCCAAATGTCAATCGTGCTGGATCCACTGGGGATAAGTATATTATACTTGTAATAAGTACGACAACTGCCACCAATGATAAGATTCCAGACACTAATCTTTTGAACAATAAAGCCGTCATTTTGTCTTTTAATCAGGTTTTAATAAAAACATTTAAAAATAGGGATTGAGTATGAGGAAAATTAGCCTTTTCTAAAATACCTTTACGCCAAATTATACTATTTATATGAAAGAGATTGGTATAGCATACGATTCAATTGAGCAAATATCTAAAAGAGACAAGTTATACGCAAAACAATCTCCCATATTTAAATCTTTTATCCACGATTTTCCAACGATCGAAAATTTCAAAAATGTAATTGAACGTAAAGCAACCCACTCGATCGATCGATCATTATTGGTCAAAGTACTTCTTTCTGATTATTCAAAAATAAAACATTCATCAAAGGTCAAAAGTAATATAGAAGCTTTAAAAAGTGATCGTACTTTTACGGTTGTCACTGCTCATCAACCTTCATTATTGACAGGACCTTTATATTATATTTACAAAATAATTTCTACTATAAATATAACAGAGGAACTATCTGCACATTACCCTAATTATACATTTGTTCCATGCTTTGTTTCTGGAGGCGAAGATCATGATTTTGAGGAAGTAAATCATTGCCATCTCTTTGGAAAGAAAATCGAATGGAGTAATAATGAAAAAGGGGCAGTTGGCCGATTTTCGACCTACGGTTTAAACGATGTCATCGATGAACTAAATAGCATCTTAGGAGAAAAATCTCACACTAAAGATTTACAAGTTAAGATGAAAGAATGGGTGACTGAAAATATTTCTTATGGCACATTTCAAATGAAATTGGTCAATGAATTATTTGGTAACTACGGGGTTATCTTTTTAAACATGGACAACTCAGCTTTAAAACAAAAATTTAGTTCTGTAATAACGAAAGAGATTTTAGAAAAATTTAGTGCTCCCCTTATTCAAAAAACGCAAGAGCAATGGAAAAATGAAGGTTTAAAACCTCAAGCTCATGCTCGAGAAATAAATTTCTTCTATCTAAAATCTGGGATCAGGGAACGTATATTATCAAAAGGTGATATTTATTCTGTTAATAACTCCGATATTAAATTTACAAAAACTGAACTATTAGATGAAATTTCAATATATCCAGAGCGGTTTAGCCCGAATGTAGTGACAAGGCCATTATACCAAGAAACAATATTACCGAATCTAGCCTATGTTGGTGGTGGTGGAGAATTAGCTTATTGGATGGAGCGAAAAAGCCAATTTGAGGCTGTAAATATTCCATTTCCGATCTTAATAAGGCGAAATTCAGCATTGATAATCGAAACTAGAGATCAAGTTGCTATGGATAAAGTGGGATTAAATGTAAGTGCCATTTTTAACCCTGAGAATGATTTAGTAACTACATTTCTTAAAGAAAATTTATCAACAGATATTTCGCTTGACATTTATAAAAAAGAGATTCAGCTTTTGTATAAGAAAATCAGCGAATCAGCCATGGAAGTTGACCCCAGTTTAAAAGCATATGTACTCTCTAATAGCGCAAAACAAGATAAGATCATTGATCAGATAGAACAAAAAATTAGAAAAAGTGCAAAGGAAAAAGAAAGCGTCTCACTTAAAAAAATCCATAAACTAAAAACTAATTTGTTTCCAGATAACGGACTTCAAGAAAGATCCTCAAATATATTTCAATATATTTCTAAATACGGATTAAATTTTATTGATAAAATTAAGCAGTCGCTGCCGCCTTTATCGTCCCATTTTTCGATTCTACTTGTAGAGAAAGACGATTTTCAGGTTTAAATATTAGTAAAAGCTCCTTTATCCGTTCTTTAAGTTTCGTTCTGTGAACAATAAAATCTAGAAATCCATGATCTAATAAAAACTCCGATCGTTGAAAACCTTCTGGAAGGTCTTTTTTAATGGTTTCTTTAATAACTCTTGGCCCAGCAAAGCCAATAAGTGCTTTAGGTTCGGAGAAATTGATATCGCCAAGCATGGCAAATGAAGCCGTAACTCCGCCCGTAGTTGGATCTGTCATAAAACTAAAATATGGCAATCCTGCTTTAGCCAATAAGGTCAATTTTGCAGAAGTCTTAGCCATTTGCATAAGCGAGAAAGCCGACTCCATCATTCGTGCTCCTCCAGATTTTGAAATTATCATGAAAGGTGCTCCTAATTTAATCGCTAGATCGATTCCTCTTGATATTTTCTCCCCTACTACTGATCCCATTGAACCTCCGATAAAGGTAAAGTCCATAGCAGCTATTACAATCGTTTTTTTCGCTACTTTTCCTTCTGCCACAGTAATTGCGTCAGACAAATCTGTTTTTTCTTTAGCAGCTTCTAATCGACTTGCATACGGTTTTAAGTCGGTAAAGTTTAAAAAATCTTTTGATCTTAATTCTTCAAAATGAAGGTTGTATTTTCCATCAAATATTATTTCAAAATAATCATGTGAACCAATACGATTGTGATAATCACATTTTGGGCAAACGAAGAAACTTTCCTTTAATTCTTTATACGTTAGCGTTTCGTTGCAACTTTTGCATTTGTGCCATAAACCATCTGGTGCTTCTTTCTTATTTTTTGTAGCTGTCTGTATCCCGTCAGTAAATCGTTTAAACCATCCCATAGCTTAGTCTTAGTTTTGTTTAATAGTCGTTAAAATGGAAAGTTCCCCCTAATTTTATTCAATTAAAATTTGAATGCGAGGAATGATTGATTTGTGAATATGCGAACAAGATACAGATCACTTTTATTTAAAAAAACAATATGAATCACTTTTGTTAAAAAAAGTATATAACCTTTTTCTATATCAATATTTTATAGCCTTTACACTTTCTACAAAATGTATTACATTTTCTAAAGGGGTATCTGGATATACACCATGACCCAAATTAAATATATGATTTTGCCCAAATGCATTTGAAATAGTATGAACTTCCTTCGTAATCTTTTCTTTCGAAGCATATAAGTTACATGGATCCATATTACCTTGTAGGACAATGTCACTTCCAACTTGATTTCGTACGACCGATGGAGTCATAGTCCAATCAATACCCAAAGCATTAGGAGCGCAAGCAGCAATATCTTCAAGCGAAAAATAGGCTCCTTTACTAAATAAAATTACGGGTACATCCGTAATGGATTCTCTGATTCTCTTAAGGTATGGGATACAAAACTCACTATAAAGCTCTTTATTTAATACACCAGCCCATGAATCAAAAACTTGAACAACATCAACTCCAGCCTGTATTTTATTTTTAAGATATTCAATAATGGTTAATGTTAATTTTTCAAGCAAAACATGTGCTAGAGCTGGCTCTCGGTATAAAAATGATTTAGCTTTTGAAAAAGTTTTGCTTCCTTGACCTTCGATCATATAACACATAAGTGTCCATGGAGCTCCAGCAAAACCAATTAATGGTACTCTTTGTTCTAATTTTTTCTTTGTAATGGATATAGCATCATAAACATATTCCAACTTGTCGGCAGCTGATTTGCCTTCGATTAATTTTGAAATATCACTCCCCGATTCCAATACTTTTGGAAAAAAAGGTCCTTTTTTCTCTATCAACTCATAGTGTAACCCCATACACTCTGGAATGACAAGAATATCACTAAATATAATAGCAGCATCTACGTCTAATCGATCGACGGGTTGTACGGTAACCTCTGCTGCTAAATCAGGTGTTGTTACCAACTCAACAAAACCCGACAAACTAGAACGTATTGCTCTATATTCAGGTAAAATCCTGCCTGCTTGCCTCATCAGCCAGACAGGTGGTCGTTCAACTTTTTCTCCAGCTAATGTCCTTAGTAATAAATCGTTTTTCAATTTCAAAATGCGCTATTTTTTGCAAATATATAGAATCAATATTTGAATTAAATATTGTCACCATATTTAAATGGTATTGCTGAAGAAATGACATTGAAGTGACAATTTTTTCTTTAGTATTTACAATACGGTTCATATTTCAATTGGTGTATCGCGTTATAGATTGTACATTTAACAAATGAAGATAGCAATCATTGGGTATGGAAAACTAGGTAAAGCAATTGAATCAGCAGCGATTAAAAAGGGACATGAAGTTCATATCAAAATAAATAGCCAAAATATTCAATCACTAACGCAAGAAAATTTAAAAAGTGTAGATGTAGCTTTTGAATGCAGTACTCCCTCATCTGTATTTTCAAATTTAAAATTAATAGCCTCCGCTGGCGTTCCTTGTGTAGCAGGAACAACAGCATGGCTGGATAAAAAAGAAGAAATTGAAACTTGTTTTAGAAACGCAAATGGGGCCTTTCTTTATGCTTCCAATTTTAGTATTGGTATGAATATTACCTTTTATTTGAATGAACTTATTGCTTCATTGATGAAAAAACATTCCCAATATATTCCGTCTATAGAAGAAATTCATCACTTGCAAAAATTAGATAGCCCAAGTGGGACAGCGATTACATTAAGTCAGCCAATAATAAATAGTGATGACCGGATCGATCATTGGACTTTAAATCAGAATGATACTTCAAAGTTGCCAATTTTAGCATCTCGAGAAAAAGGAATTGCTGGTATTCACAAAGTAACGTATAAATCAAGTGCCGATATGTTTTCCATTTCACATACAGCATTTAACCGGTCAGGTTTTGGTGAAGGAGCTATATTAGCTGGCGAATGGTTAATGAATAAGCAAGGTGTTTTTACTATGAAAGACGTTTTAAATCTTAGATAATATGTATATGAAACAATTATTAATACTTGGTTGTATTGTTATAACGATAGCTTGTAGTCCTTCAAATCCTGTTGACAAATCAAAAGGTACAAAACAAACTGTTGATATAACCTCTAACAATTTACTTGAACTTGTAAATTGGAATCAAAAGCCAATTTCAGATCTAGATAAATTGGTAAAAAAGTATGTACCATTCAAACTTACAGCTGATATTTCTGATTATAGTGAAAATCAAAAATCGATCATTCGAAAATTGATTGAAGCGGGAAACATTATCAATGATCTCTTTTGGTATGAAGCTTATGGCGACAAAGAAAAACTTTTATCCTCAATTCAAGATCCAACAATGAAGGCATTTGCACTGATTAATTATGGACCTTGGGATCGACTAAATGGGAATAAGCCGTTTATTGAAGGCGTAAAAGAAAAAGCTTCGGGTTCTAATTATTATCCAAAAGATATGACTAAAATCGAATTTAACAATTCAACTCTGCCTGATAAAGATGGACTATATAACTTTATTCGAAGGGATAAAAATGGAGCATTACTAACGATTCCTTTTCATCATCAATTTAAAGATGAAGTAGCTAAAGTTTCTAAATTACTAAAAGAATGTGCTCTTTTGACAGAAAATAAGGCTTTTAAAAAATACTTAAACCTGCGTTCAGAAGCAATGTTAAATGACGATTATCAAGCCAGTGATATGGCTTGGTTAGATATGAAAGACAATGAAATAGATGTCGTTATTGGGCCAATAGAAACGTATGAGGATCAATTATTTGGATTCAAAGCTGCTCATGAATGTTATGTTTTATTGAAAGATATGAAATGGAGCAAACGACTAGAAAAGTATGCTAAATTTCTTCCTAAACTACAAAAGGATCTTCCTGTTGATCTTAAATACAAACAAGAAGTGCCTGGAAGAGATACCGAATTAAATGCTTATGATGTCGTTTTTTATGCTGGTGATTGCAACGCAGGCAGTAAAACTATTGCAATTAATCTTCCAAATGATGAGGAGGTCCAATTAGCAAAAGGAACGAGAAGGCTGCAATTGAAAAATGCAATGAAAGCAAAGTACGATAAAATACTTGAGCCTATAGCTGATGAATTAATTGATCCTGAACAACGTAAATTTATCACGTTTGATGCCTTTTTCTCGAATACGATGTTTCATGAAGTTGCGCATGGACTTGGAATAAAAAATACAATAAATGGTAAAGGATCTGTTCGAAAAGCATTAAAAGAACACGCTTCAGCATTAGAAGAAGGTAAAGCCGACATGTTAGGTCTTTATATGGTAAAGCAGCTGCATGACCAAGGTGAGCTCGATGGAGATATGCAAAGCTACATAGTTACTTTTATGACTAGTATATTTAGATCTGTTCGCTTCGGAGCCGCCTCCGCTCATGGAAAAGCCAATATGATTCGATTTAATTATTTTGACGAAATGGGGGCTTTTACAAAAAACATTGAAACAGGCAAGTATAAAATTAATTTCGATCAATTTGATATAGCGATGTCTTCATTGTCGAAAAAAATATTAACCCTACAAGGAGAAGGTGATTATGATGGTGTCGCTAATTTAGTTAAAAACAAAGGCATAATTAAAGCAAGCTTACAAGAAGATTTAGATAGGTTGTCAAATAAAGGGATTCCGGTAGATGTCATTTTTGAACAAGGAGAACAAATGTTAGGACTGTAACTGAAATTATTTTTTTTTGATTGATTAATAAAGAACCAAGGGTAATCTATAAACTAAAAAAGCAGCAAGGACTTCTTGCTGCTTTTTAAATTTTTGTACAATCGATTACTTATCTTCTACTTCTTCAAACTCTACATCAGTAACTTCTTCTTCTCCACCTTCTGAATTGTCATTTGGAGCACCTTCTGGGCTTGCTTGATCACCTTCTGTTGCTTTGTAAATGTCTTGGCTTGCTGCTTGCCATGCATCATTCAATTCTTTACTTGCAGATTCAATTTTGTCCATATCTTGTAGTTTATGAGCATCTTTTAAATCAGCAACTGCTTTTTCAATCACCTCTTTTTTCTCTGCTGGAATTTTTCGCCATATTCTTTAATTTGCTTTTCCGTTTGAAAAACTAAAGTATCTGCTGCATTTAATTTGTCAACTTTTTCTCTTGCAGCTTTGTCAGATTCAGCATTTGCTGCTGCATCTGCTTTCATTTGCTCGATTTCTTCTTTTGACAAACCTGTAGAAGCTTCAATCCGAATATTTTGCTCTTTTCCAGTACCCTTATCCTTTGCGAATACGCTCAAAATACCATTTGCATCCATATCGAAAGTAACTTCGACTTGTGGAACTCCTCTTGGTGCTGGCGGAATACCATCAAGAATAAATCTTCCAACAGTTCTGTTATCACTAGCCATAGGCCTTTCTCCTTGTAGGATATGAATTTCTACACTTGGTTGATTATCTGCAGCTGTAGAGTATGTTTTTTGTTT
>CALDTZ010000018.1 GCA_937924805.1 uncultured Saprospiraceae bacterium | reverse complement strand
GTTAACTTTTAAAACTAACTCTAAAGATGCTTTACAACCAAAAGTATTTGTGACAATAATCGTATAATTTCCTTCGATCATTTGACTACTATTTAATAGCGTAAGATCTTCTTGACTATAGGTAAATCCATTGGGCCCCATCCATTGAATATTATCGATACTAGAATTTGTCATTATGGCAATATTAAAAGTTACATCTTCACCTTCACAAACTTCGATATCTTCTCCCTGAATTATTGGTAAATCGTGTACCGTTAATACAACAGGAGTTCGAGTAATACTTGTGCATCCATCTTCTGCATTTTCTGCTTCTGCATAAAAGGTATATACTCCAGGATCTAAAAGACCCAAAGGCGTATACATTGTTGTCCCTGAAGCTAAAAGATTTCCACCAATAAAAGCATCATACCAATTTACTATTTGATCATCATTAACCGTAACTGACAAAGAAGGAATTACCTCACCAAAACAAACATTTGCTGGAATTGGATTTACGGGAGCTGTAACCAAAGGGCAATTACAATTTGGCGAACTGATCATCTTCTCCACCTTACAATCACCCAAAACGGCTGTAATCGTAGGATCAATTCCTGTTGGAATTTCAACTACTTGATTACCTACAACCATTCCCGAACTTGATGTTACGGTGCCATTACTCATAAAATCAACCGTATATTCAGTGTGATCATCATTACATATGCGATCTATAATTTCTAAGATCGGAAGCGGATTCACAAGTAGATCTGCTTGACCAACAGCCATACAACCATTAACATCCGTGACGACTAATATATACGTACCATCTGCTGATTCATCAACGTTTTCAATCATTGGGTTTTGACCATTAAACATATACCCATTTGGCCCAGACCAATTAAAGGTATATGGCGGTTGTCCTCCGGTAATTGAAATATCAAAAATGGAGGTTTCACCTTCACATACAGCTGGTATTAATATAGAAATTGATGGATTCGGATTAACCGTTATTGTTACTGGTGTTCTAGTATTGCTAAAGCAGTCATCTATTACATTCATAGCAGCCGCATAATACGTATAAACGCCTGGGCTCAACATTTCAGACGGTGTATAACAACTACTTGACTCAAGTAAAATATTTCCGCCAAATGGCGCATCATACCAAAAAACCGTTTCATTTGAACCTACACTTACACAAATCGTTGGATTTGGTTCACCCTCACAAATTTCGGCTGGAATAGGATTAATTGGGGCTTCAACATTGGGGCAACTGCACATTGGAGGATTAATCGTTTGAGAGATTGTACAATTACCTATGGTTGATACCAATATTACATTCATGCCAATAGGAATATCTACCACTTGATTCCCCATTACTAATCCCAGATTACTATTCACATTTCCATTGCTAGAAAAAGTTATTGAGAAAAAGTTATTATCATTTGAGCAAAGCACAGCCTCGATTTCTATAAACGGTGAAGGATTTACAATTACCTCGATGGATGTTTCATCCATACAGCCATTACCATCAACAACGGTCGCACTATATGTACCTGCATGATTGCTATTAGCATTTTCAACTTGAGGACTTTGAGACGCTGAATTATAACCTTGTGGACCTTCCCAATTAAAGGAATAAGGTTCAGAACCACCCGTTACTATTGTATTTATATTAATTGGTTCACCCTCGCAAACTGGTGATGTCATAACTACAATCATAGGAAGCTCGAAGACCGTTAAATAAATGGGCGTTCTAGTGTTACTTGTGCATGTGTTATCCAAGCTTTGAGATTCTACATAAAAGGTATAAACACCTGGACTAAACGATCCTGTTGGTGTGTAACTATTCCCTGTTGCTAATAAGGTTCCGCCTATAGACGAGTCGTACCAATTTATCGTAAACCCAGTAGGGACTGTAGCCATTAATGACGGTGTCAATTCTCCTTCACAAATTGATGCATCTATTGGGTTGATAGGTGCACTTATCATAGGACAAGTACAATCAGGTGTAGTAATATTCAGTATTACTTCGCAAGTATTCAATACTGAAGTTAAAATTACATTTACATTTGATGGTATATTTAGCACTTGGTTACCTGAAATGGTACCAGCGGAACTTGTTACTTCTCCATTACTTTCAAAATTGATTGAATAGAAATTAAGATCCATTGTGCACTCAATATTTGTGATTATCAACGTAGGTGCTTCATAAACTAAAACATCAATATTATTAATAGCTGTACAGCCTAAATTGTCTGTAACGGTAACTGAATAATTCCCTGCATCTGTAGCCATAGCATTGCTTATACTTGGATTTTGGCTTGTACTTGTAAAGCCATTCGGACCATCCCAACTAAATGTATATGGCGCGCTTCCTCCTGAAACCGTTGAGCTTACAATAAGCGTTTCCGATTCACATACTGGCATTGATTCAAGTGTTACTATTGGATTTGGATTTATAATTATGTACACTTCTGTTCTAGTACCACTAACACAATCATCAGCTTCGTTTTGTACCTCAGTATAATAGGTATAAATCCCAGGAACTAAAGGCCCACTTGGGGTATATGTATTTGTGTTTGATGCCAATGAATTTCCTCCAATCGGTGCATCATACCAATTAACGAATTGTCCTGTTGGCACAGATACACTAATGGTTGGAATCAATTGACCATCACATATTTCTCCATGCATTGGGCTTATCGGCGGAAATATCATTGGACAAGAACAATCAGGTGCGCTTACTCCTTCGATGACTGTGCAGCCATTTAAATCAGAGGTTAACGTTACATTTTGACCAGCCGGTATATTTATTACTTGGTTTCCAACTACATTTCCCCCATTCGCTGATACTGTTCCAGTACTTACAAATTCAATAATGTAGGATTGATTATCCGTAGAACACTCAATATTGGTTATTAGTAACGTTGGTAAAGGGTCAACGACAACATCAATATCATCTTCAGAAAAGCAACCAAAAGCATCAATTACAAAGAGCATATAATTTCCAGCATCATTTACTGAAGCGTTATCGATGGTTAAATCTTCTTCATTGGAGCTAAATCCATTGGGGCCATTCCAAAAATAATCAAACGGCGGTGTACCATTTAGAACACTTGTGTTGACGACTACACTTCCTCCTTCACAAATAATATTTGTAGAAAGTTGAACCGTTGGATTTTCATTTATTATTAAATAAACTTGGGTTCTTTCTGCACTTGGGCATTCATCCATTAAAGACCAAGTTTCTGCGTAATAAAAATACACTCCAGGAGCTAGAGGACCAACTGGTGTATAGCTTGTCGTATTCGAAGCTAATAGGTTGCCACCAACAGACGAATCATACCAATTCGCGGTTTGCCCAGCACTCACTGTTACACCTAAAGCAGGAATCATTTCATTTTGACAAATTTCCCCATTTATTGGGTTTGTTGGTGGTATTAAATCTGTACATCCACAATCTGGTGCTTCCACTAATACAAATCTAAAACAGCCGTTAAGCTCTGCAATCAAGGTAACTTCTTGATTATTAGGCACATTAAACACTTGATTCCCTGAAATATTTCCCAGCGAAGTCGACACACTTCCATTGGTTTGAAATGTAATGGTATAGGTATCGTTAGAAGATTCACAATTTGTTGCTGTAACATCTAATGTTGGCAATGATTGCAAATCAATGTTAATACTTTGTGTACTTGAACAATTATTTCCAGAATATACGGTAACAGAATACATCCCAGCATTATTAATGGTTGCATTTGTCAGTATTGGATTTTGATTCATAGAAGTAAATCCCCCTGGACCAGTCCAACTGAAAATATAAGGACCAGAACCACCATTAACAGTTGCATACAACTCAATATCAGTGGAAGTGCATACTGGGCTATTCGAACTGACTTCTAGTATAGGATTTTCATTAACAAATATGGTAACTGGAGTTCTCGTCGTACTTGAGCAATCATTAAAAGGATCTATTGCTTCAGCGTAAAAGGTATGTAAACCAACACTTAAAACAGCTGTTGGAGTATAACTGATACTATTTGCTTGTACCAAGTTACCTCCCATCCCCTCATCATACCAATCTACTACAATGCCTGAGCCGACTGAGACACTAATGACTGGATTGCTATCCCCTTCGCATATTTCAGCATTTACTGGATCAACAGGAGGATCAATCGTAGGACAAGGACAATCTGGCGACATGACAGGTATTTCAACGAAACAACCGTTTAACGAAGCTGTGACAACAACATCTGTCCCTAATGGAATATTAATTATCTGATTCCCATCTACCGATCCAGCGCTACTTGAAACTGTCCCATTTGAACTAAATAAAATGAAATAATTATCTAAACCATCTGTACATTCGGTAATATCAATTGATAATGTCGGGTCTTCAAAAACTTGCATATCGACCATATCGGTTTCTGTACAGCCATTTGCATCCGTTACCAACACTGTATACACTCCAGACATTTGAGTATTTGCATTTGGGATTATAGGATTTTGTTGGGTTGACTGATAGCCATTTGGCCCAAGCCAACTATAAAAAAACGGTGCAGCACCACTCGTAACGTTAACGAATAACATAATTTCATCAACTTCACATGTTGGCGAATTTCCGGTTGCATTTAACACCATATCACAATCGAAACAAGGTACTACGGTTACCGTTGTTTGAGCAACACTTGCACATCCATTTGAATTATCTGTAACTGTGACAAAATAAGTCTCTGTTGAAAGCGGTGTAGCTACTGGATTTTGAATAAAAGGGTTACTTAAACTTATTTGTGGATCCCATGAAAACGAATAATTCCCAACTGCAGGATTTACTTGTAGATCTAATATGATGGGTGCATCTTCAATGCAATATTCATAATCGATAATATCTAGAATGGGCGCCTCTTCAGGACTCACCACAACTAAGGCATTTGCTGAAGTAATACAACCAAAAATTTGGTCTTCAATGACAACCGTATATTCTGTGGTTTCATTTGGACATGCCAATGTCACATTGGAATTTGGATCTGAAAGACTAACTGGAGGACTCCAAATATAGTTATGATTATCAAAATAAGGTGCTTCTAGTAAAACGCATCCTCCGTCACAAACCGTACTTGTCATTAAATCTGGAACATCACTTCCTAGAACTGTGACTGTAACTTTATCGGTGTTTTCACAGCCCCCGATGGTTTCTGTCAAATTAAATTCAAATATACCTGTTGATTGTGGGGTGAATACAGGTGTGGCACAATCTATACAACTTAATCCCGCGGAAGGAGTCCACAAAAATGCGTCTGCGGTGCTAGGTGTGCCGATTAAGACACTTTCTTCTAAACATATTACATAATCTTGACCAGCATCAGGTAAGACCGCTGGTGTGATCAAAATATCATCATTTGCGCTACAGCCATCTTGAAAAAATACCGTTAGTGTATAATTTTGCTCGACGAGTGTGCTGCTTGTCGGATTTGGGCAATTATTACATGACAAATTTAAATTGGGTGTCCATTGATAAGATATTGCATCACCAGGTGCATTATCGCCAATTGCAATAGGGCCATCACCAGGACAATAATCTATTGGCCCACCTAAATTAAATGAATAATCAGGTACCGTTACAATTACATTATCAGTGACTTCAATTTCGCACCCAGGAAATAAAGCAGAAACCGTATAAATCGTTGTAGAACTTGGCGAAGCAAATGGTTGTGCACAATCGATACATGACAAATCATTTGCTGGAAGCCAACTATATTCAACTCCATTGAGAGGTTCAGGTCCGATCTGAATCGGTTCAGTCCCCGGACAATAAACGACATCGGGAGCGTTTTCTATCGCAATATCATCATTAACGATAATCATTATCACATCGGTTGCAAAGCACTTTGCTAGGTCTGTAACCGTTACTGTAAATTCCAAATCTGTATCAACCAACACATCAGGCTGAGGTGAATTTTCATCCGTATTATTTTGCCAAGGAGAAAATACAGGAGACCAACTATATGACCACAACCCATTACTCGGATCAGGAACACCTAAGGTTACAATTCCACCCGAACAAATTTCAATGTCTTCACCAGCATCCGCAAAGACATCTGAAACATCAATAAATGCTGTATCTATTGCTACGCATCCCGTTTCAGTTTCTGTAACTGTTACATAATACTCTTCATCGAATTGAGCAAGAATCGTTGGATTTGATTCCATTGAAATGTATTCATTTGGTCCTGCCCATTGATATTCATAACCAACTACGGGTTCTTGACCAATATTTACAAAAACTCCGACACATACTTCATGGTCTTGCGCGTCAAAAATAGGGATAGAATAATTTGGATTATTTACGTCAATCATTGCTGAACAAAGAAAGTTATCAAACAAATCAGTTACGGTAAGTGTGTAAACAATATTGTCCATTGTCGTCACATTCGTCTCTAGTGAATTTGGATCTGTTAGCCCTGTTGTCGGCGTCCAACTATATTGTAATTGATTGGGATTATACCCTGTTATATTTACATTCCCTGTCAGTGTTAATTCCCCACCATCGATAAGGAGCGGACATCCAATGGGTTCGATTGCTATATCAATTAAACAGCCTTCACACCCTTCTGGTACATTTACTTCATCGGTGCAGGCGGTTCCATTATACGTTACTTCCAATAAATAGGTGGCTGTCCCTCCAAGAGATGCAGAAACAGCTATTTGTGCTGTATTTATTGGAGGCGTTATTGTCCCTATGCCAGGCGTCAAATTTGTCCACATATATGTTGGATTCAAATCCGTTTGTGGTGGATCACCAATAATTCTTGGTCCACAAAAATCTATACCAGCATTTGCATTGACAAATGCTACATCAACTTGATCTTCATAAACACAATCACCCATTGTAGCTTGAAGCGTATAGGTTAACGGTTGGTCTGAGGGTACATCATTAAAAAAGGGAGTAACCGTTGTGGTTGCACCAACATTATTGGATAAATAGGTGGACGGAGACCATACATAGGTAAAGCCTTCGTCTATTGTTCCAATATTTGCGGGATTTACATTGCAAGAGACTACATCTGGTCCAGCAAAGTTAAGTGCCGGAGCTGGAACCTGATTAACAGAGACCTGATCCATCGTCGTACATGGGCCTGTTGGAGTTTCCAAGGTAACACTCAAAAAATACGTTGTATTACTGTTTGGACTTGCTATTGGCTGCGCAATATCTGCATTATTTAAGCCTATTGAGGGTGTCCAAGCATATGTCGCTCCAGTAACTCCGGGCAAAGGTGCTGTACCTATCTGAACGGCAGTGCCTAAACAAACTGTATGATCCATTCCTGCATCAGCAGAAACAGGAGTAATAACTGTCTGTCCAATTTGTGAACATCCATTTGCATCCGTTACCACAACGGTAAAAATTGTTGTCTCTGTAATGGTTGCCGTAGGATTAGGTAATGTTTCATCATCAAGGAATGCTTCCATATCCCAGTCGTATGTATACGGCGGCACTCCACTTGTTACTGTTGGATTTCCTCCAATTGTTATTGGCGTCCCAGGGCAAGTATAAAACGGCGGGCCAGCGTCCACTTGAAGAGCGACCATTTCATTTACCGTTACCGAAACGACATTCGAAATATTAGAGATAGAAGTACATTCAAAAAAAGCAAGTCTTCTGTAATATTGTGTTATGTTTCCTACTCCAGGAAGGTAATTTTGTTGAATACCAATCAATATATCCTCCCATGGTCCAGTTGGATCATCAGCTTGTTGCCATTGGTAACTTGCTTCTACATCGGGATGATCAACGGTTGTTGTACCATAATTAATTTGGGGTAAATTATTCGTTGCTAGTACTTGATTTCCTACGATTGGTTCTGCTATTCCAAATTGACATGTTACTTGATCGTTTGGTGCAACCATATTTTCACTTAGACCAATTATTGGAGTAAATTTTGTAATTAATCCGGTACGACTTGCTTGCGTTGTAGATTGAAAAGCGTCTACTGTAACCGGTGATTGTGAAGCCCCATTAAATGTGAAATATACATCTTCTCCAAAAATTTCTAAATCTTCTGGAAACTGTCCTTTCGTTGATCCTCCGAAATAAGTCGAATAAACCAAATTTCCTGAATCTTCTTTAAACATCCCTAAGCCTACTTGATCTCCACCACCCGGCAACTCTTGAACGGCATATTCGGAAATTGGAAATATTTGAGAATTTATATAAGCTAACACATAAACAAGCCCATTTGCCACTTCAACATCTACACCTCTATCGACATTTTCTCCTGCATAATAAGTGACCCATCCGTATTGACCACTGATCGTAAATCTCCCAACAACTATGTCAGAATACCAGCTTTGGCCTTGAGTGATTGGACCTAATAAATCAGGTGAAAATGGAAAATCTACATTTGTATCAGCAATAAAATATACATAGCCATTATCAACTTCAATATTCTTTATTTGCTCACTTCCACTTTCTCCAACTTGGCTATTTCCATTTATGTACGTAGACCAATTTACGCTTCCTGTATTCGTGAGACTAGCAAGCCAACAATCACCACCAACCACTGTTTCTTGATAAGCTCCCGGTGTTGCTAGATTTGTAGAATTACTTGACCCTCCTAAATAAAAACTGCTTCCATCAAAATCAAAATCACTGATTCTATCAAACCCATCTCCACCAATATAAGTGATCCACACTGGTATTCCATCTATTCCAAATTGTGCGACATACCCATCATGGCTACCTCCATTATTCATTTGGTTAGCATTCAAAACCGGTAAATCAATCGATGAACTACTTGCAAACGCCAATGTAATATTTGATCCATCTACTACGATATCAATAGGGCTTCCTTCAAAAGAAGACCCACCTAAATACGAAATCCAATGGATGGCACCATCATCAAAATCGAGTGCACCTAAAAAATTATCTGTATTTCCTTGATATGTATCTTGGTACGCTCCTGCAGTAATGTCCATATCATTGGATGAAGTAGTTCCAGCAAAAAAAACATTCGTCCCATCTGATTCAATTATAATATTTGATTCGCGATCCGACCCACCAATATAACTTGACCAATTGAGGATTCCACTATCTGTAAAACTGGCAATAAATACATCTGAACTTCCATTCCAATTTTCTTGGTAAGCACCATCTGTTGTTTGAAGATCTTCTGAAGCGGTGGTTCCTGCCACCAAAATGGAATTATTAACAATTTCAATCTTCAAATTATTTTCAGTCGATGTTCCTCCAAAATACGTTGCCCATTGCAATTCCCCGTCAAAATTCAATTTTGCGACAAATGCATCTATTTTGTCACTATAATCGACATCATGCACACCAGCTGTAACAGGAAAGTCTGTAGATTGCGTGCCTCCTACTACATAAACGCCGTTATTATTAACATCTAATTCATCGATTTCACCACTAAATGATCCTTCTAAGAAAGTACTCCACTCGAGTACAATTGGATCTATTATGAGATATTCTTCTTCATTATAATTTCCTAAAATAAAACGTATTTGGTCCTTTACAATCTGATATTCAACATCGACAACGACTTCTTTTCCATCGATCATTTGATATGCATACGGCTTACTACCATAGAGATCACCAAAAGGAGAAATCATTTTCAGTTTTCCATTTTGGGCAAGAGTTACTTGATCGAATCCTTCTAATTCATAGATGATTGTAGTAGGATCTGTACACGGATCGACCAAAAAATCATATTCAAGGAGTTGGTCACCTCTGCTATAATATCTCAAATCTATCCCATGATATAGGTCGTTTATCCAAAGTTCTTTTCCTACTTCTTGAGATTTCGAATTATTTCTATTTAGATATGTGTATTGAGCGGAATCTTTGCTTTTAAGCTCGAATTCACATGCTGGGTTTTTACCAATAAATTGTTGAATCCAAGAAAATCGTTTGGTTTTATCTGTATTATAGACCCAAGAATAGATCCTTTCTTGCCCGAATCCAACATTTAACTGACTCGATTGTAGTGCAAATTTATAATCCTTTGGGTAATTCCCAATATTTTGCTTAAACCTGAGATCTTCTTGATATTTTTTTAAAATTTTATCGTAATCAATCGTGTTAATTGATGGGTTCTCGGCAGCTGTTAATTGATACATGCTGACAAAGAATAAAAATAAACACTGAAAAAGATGCTTCGTAATCTTAATTGCTTGGATACAATCGTTTGATAATCTCATATTCGTTTGACTAAACTTGTTAAGTATTGTTTTAGGTCAAACTACCATCACTGAAGGTTAGAACAAATGGGGATTGTTCATTAATGATTTGAAACACTAAGTTATAAACATATTATTAATTAACATATATAACTTAGACACATACCCTCCAAAAACTTCTATTTACCAATTACTAGGTATTAAAGCGAATCGAAAAACAAAGCCATTTAAACGGCTATTATTTGCTTATTGGGTATTAGTACCAAAAAGCGTTTATTGCTTGTTATATCGTTCAAAATCGCCTTATTTCAAACTACAAAAAGTAAGAATGAACGTTGAAATTAGAAATAGACTACAACGTAATGCTAAATGAATCCATTACACACTTTTTTTAAAGACACTTTTAAACGACTAATATTCATTTATTGTGATTGGTTTTCTTTTATCTAAAAGACCATAAGAAGGTTCATATTTTCTGTAAGCATTAAAATTAAATCAATGGAAATCCTCGTAAAAAATTTATCTATTTACCTCCAATTAGGGGCATAAAAAAAGCCCCGACAAAATGTCGAGGCTTCAGGCTTTTGGGTGCCACTTATATTCTAACTATTAGTTTGCTACTATAATTAGTTTTTTAATCATTCTATCTCCACCTACGTTTAATTCAACATTGTATATACCTTCTGGTAGGTCTTTAGAGTTCACTTGATACTTATGGATACCAGGTGCTACATCTCTGTCTAACCTTACATCTTTAGATATCACTTGACCTGCTGCATTTCTAAGTGTAATTTCTACACTTTCAACAAATGAAACTAAGTCTACTTCAATTGTAAATTCTTCAGACGCTGGATTTGGATAGATCGAACTTCCGAAAGCGTTTCCTACTGTTGAAGCATCAACTTTGATTGAAATAATGTCACTATACTGGCTAGCTCCATTCAAGTCCATCTTGTTAATTCTATAGTAGTAAATACCTTCTTCTGCGATATCCGCATCAATAAAGTCATACGTATTGATATCCGCATTTCCTTTTGATGAGACATTTCCAATTGCAATGAAATCAGTCGCATTATTTAATTGTCTTTCAACTACATAATAATCGATATTGCTTTCATTAACCATCGTCCATTCTAGGAAGTTAACTTCCGTTCTATTCTCACCCCAGAAACCACTGTAGTCTGCTGGTAAGAAACCGGTTGCTAATCCTGCATCAATATTCGGTGTATGTTCACCATATCTCGTTGCAACTAACCCTGTTGTATTTAATCCGAATGTATTATCTACATCTGAATCTTTAAACTCAGGACCAACATTCGCTTGTGTCATACTATACCCTGCTGGTGGCATAAACTCTAAGTAATACTGTGATCCTTTTAAGTAATCAACTAAGTACTCACCATCGTCGTTCGTTACCGTCTCATCAACTAAGTTACCAGCTTGATCAAAAACTTTGACGCCTACATTTGGCACACCTGCTTCAGTACCTTCTTGCATTCCGTTTCCATTATCATCAAACCAAACTCTATCTCCTAGTGTCGCCATTGGTGCATATCCAGCTCCAACATCCGTTTTCGTATCTCCACTGAATACCGTAAAGTTTGCTGTAGTCCCTTTACCAAAATCGTCTTCAACATCACTATCATTCTCCTCAATTCCAATATTTGGAGCTACTGTTACTAAACCATATGGAGGTACCACAAACTTAGCATAATACGTTCCTGGAGGAACACACATCAACCAATATCCATCATCCGATGGCGTACCTGGCTTATGACCTGTGTATGTGAAATCCCATAAGATATAATCTCCATTTTCATCTTGTCTGTAAGCTTCAACTTTAATACCGTTGATGCCATTTTCTTTGACATCCCATACATTATCCAAATCAGTATCTAACCAAACAAGATCTCCAATTGGAATACACA
>CALDTZ010000017.1 GCA_937924805.1 uncultured Saprospiraceae bacterium | reverse complement strand
TCCAGAGAAATAAACATTTTTCACAATCCTACTTTCTAGTGTCAATGGGTTGACTTCTTTTAAGCTGACCCCCCCACAAGTAACAAATTCTTCTTTAAACGTCGTTTTTCCATGTACTTGATATGCATCATTTGAAAGTACTCGAACTAATTTATTGAGGCTTTTCTTTCCGATTTCCTCCCATTTTACAAGAGGGTTAAGATCACATTTCGTTAAAAAATATATCCATAATCGTTCGGGTAAATCAAAGGGTTTTATCGAGGATAACTGCTTCTTTTTATTTTCTGATTGAATATCTTTAAGTTGATCAAATATTATTTCTTGATTCGTAATATGAATCCAATTCACATGTACTACAAATGAATAATCTTTTTCACTTAAAACCCTAGCACCAAATGCTGATAATTTTAATACCCCAGGCCCACTCAGTCCCCAATGTGTAATTAATACAGGTCCCACAGACTTCAACTTAGTACCAGGAATCATGACAATTGCATTAGGCATCGATAATCCCATCAATTTTGTAACATTGTTATTTGGGATATTAAACGTGAATAATGAAGGAACAGGTTTTTCAATCGTATGGTTTAGTTTTGACAACCAATCAAAACCTGATAATTTGGGAGCTCCCCCAGTTGCTATAATTACTTTATCAAAATTTTGGTTTTTGTTTTCATCTCTAAAAAACAACTTAATTGCTTCTCCATTTTTTGAAATAGAAATAATTTGACTCGACAGCTTGATTTCTATTCGTTTTTGTAAAATCTCTTTCATGAGACAATCGACAATGGATTGGGAGTTGTTAGAAATTGGAAAGACTCTCCCATCAGATTCAACTTTCAATTTAACACCTCTCTCTTCAAACCATTCAAAGGTTTCTTTGGAGCTAAAATGTGGAAAACACTTTTTTAAAAATTTTTCACCTCTAGGATATCCCTTAGCTAGCGTTTTTATGTTTTGCTCTCCATTTGTTACATTACAACGCCCTCCTCCAGAAATTTTCACCTTAGATAAGACTTTGTTCGATTTTTCAAATAATATAACCTGGGCTTTTGGAAAATAATTTTTCACTTGAATGGCCGAAAAAAACCCACCGGCACCTCCCCCTATGATTGCAACCTTCATGTATACTTATTCATGTCTAAATATATTGATTTCCTATACATCAACCAAAGGTATATACAATCTATTATAATCGAGAGTATGAAAGATAAGTGATGGATGTGGTCGGTAAAAAAACCTCATTTTGGTGCAAACAGCTAGAAATCGCAAGTATACATCTGTGGATTAATATAATAAATCTAGAGAAAACAGATTGGGTTATTAAGGTGACTAATAGGTAATTAATTGAAGAGAACCACTTACTCCGGCAGCAAGACCAACGATAGCTATTTTATCTCCTTTCTTGAAAATACCATCTTTCACCCCCCTATGATAAGCAAGCGGTATTGATGTGGCCGCTGTATTTCCAAAGTTTTCAAATACGCTTATATTTTTATCAAGTTCAAAATTAAATAGATCAGCCAGTGTACTAAATGTACTAGTCGATACTTGATGTGTTATAAAATGATCCACTTCATTAATATTCCAAGGAGATTCATCAAAACATTTCAAAATAAAAGGAGCAACTTCGTTTACAAATACAGATCTCATAAGGCTCGTCTTCCCTTCAAAGTAGTTTTTCGAACCATCATGAGGGTGCATTGAACCACCACCTAATATTGTACATAATTTCCAGTGTTCTCCAATAGTGATAAATTTTTGATATTCAATACCACTATTATCATCGGATGCAGATACAATAGCTGCTACGGCACCATCTCCAAGTGAAAGAGATGCTAAGGCTCTTATTAAATGTTCTTTATTTTCAATTTCAAAGTTGATACCATTACTCAATTTTTCAGAAGAAACAATTAAGATATTTTCATACATATTGGAATTAATAAATGCTGTTGCAGCTTGCAATGCATTAATAAAACTATTACATGCATTTTTAATATCAATGCAAGGACAAGTTAATCCTAGTTTGTGTTGTATAATATTTGAGGTTGCAGGCTCAATCAAATCTTGACAAACTGAAGCAAATATCAATAGATCGATTTTGTCTTTACCAATATTTTCAACGATTGGCATACAGGCTTTTGATGCCATGTCCGATACTTGTTCATTATCTTTAGCAAACCTTCTTTCTTTGATGCCAAACATCTTTTCGACCATTTCAGGTTTGATCTGAACATTACTGTTATTTATTCTTTTTACAAGCTCATCATTTGATATGACCGTCTCAGGTAAATAAGATTCGATTTGAGCTATTTTAACTTTTCTCATACTTTTCATTTGGTCAAACTCTTTTTTCAGCACCATGACACCTAAAACCTTATCATAAAAAATTTCGTAAAGGTAAAAAAATCATTAGATTAGTGAGTAAAATTGTTGGACCGTTTTAAACAATATTTCGCAAAAATATTATTAAATTTCTTATATGTTATGTTTTGTTATACTAATAAGAGATTAATGACTTTTTTTTCCAATTATTAAGGTTTGAAGTTGTAATCGTCAGATGATCTCACTCTCGTAGAAAACTCGTGTAAGATAATATAAATATATTTCTCAATCCCCACAAACGATGGTTATGATTTTCCAAATATTCGCATAGAGAAAATATAAATTAATAAATTATTGTAAATCAATCCGATGCAATTGTTAAATGCTGAGAAGATTATTATTTGAATCTCATTTTTAGTCAATTTTATATAATACTTTAGAAGAATGAATCTATTTACAATAATTACTATCCTTGTCGTTGTTTCAGCTGCCTTTTCGTATATAAATCAGCGATTCGTTAAACTTCCATACACGATAGGTGCTATGGTTATAACCATAATAATGAGTTTAATTTTAACGATTTCAGGTTGGATTTCGCCCAATCTAACAAATCCATTAAAAGATCTAATTACACAAATTGATTTTAGCACGGTTTTGATGGAAATCATGCTTAGTTTCTTATTATTTGCTGGTGCATTACATACTAATTTTGACCAATTAAAAGTACAAAGAGGTCCTATTTTAGCCTTTGCTACGTTTGGCGTTTTTCTTTCTACATTGCTTATTGGTGGAGCTATGTTTTATATTTTGAAAGGGATTGGTCTTGATGTTGCCTTCATTCACTGTTTATTATTCGGTGCGCTGATTTCACCGACCGATCCAATAGCGGTTCTTGGTATTCTCAAAAAAGCTGGTGTGCCCAAAAAATTAGAAACTAAAATTGTTGGTGAATCACTATTTAACGATGGAGTCGGTGTTGTCGTATTTTTAACTATATACCAAATAGCTCAAAAAGGTTTAGACAATATAACCGTCAGTGAAATAGGATTACTACTTGTAGAAGAAGTGATTGGAGGCATCCTTTTGGGTTTAGTTTTAGGGTATATTGCTTATAAATTAATGAAAAGTATCGATGATTACAGTGTAGAGGTTCTCATTACTTTAGCTATTGTAATGGGAGGATATCTATTAGCTCAACAATTACATTTTTCAGGACCTTTGGCTGTTGTAGTAGCAGGGTTGATTGTTGGACATGATACTGTGCGAGATACTAGTATGTCTGAAATGACTGAATTATATATTGATAAGTTTTGGGAAACTTGGGACGGTTTATTAAATGGAATTTTATTTGTTTTAATCGGACTAGAAATACTTATTCTACCATTTGAGAAACCTTACATTATAGCTGGTTTAATTGCTATCCCCGTCATTTTATTAGCACGATTTATTTCGCTTTCAATTCCAATTAAATTCTTTAAAAAGAAATTAGATTTTGTGCCAAACACTGGAACAATTATGACATGGGGAGGTCTCCGTGGAGGTATTTCGATAGCACTAGCTTTAACGCTCACTCAATCCATGGATAGAGACCCATTTCTAATAATTACTTATGTTGTTGTTATATTTAGCATTATTGTTCAAGGAATGAGTATTGGAAAAGTTGCAAATCATATGATTGGAAAAGATTATGTTCGTGAGCCAATTTCAAACGATCATCATTAATCATTTTGTTTTATAAATTAGAAAGAGCTTCAAATATCATTATTTGAAGCTCTTTCTAATTCACGTATCGCGAAAGTATGTTATTTTAGAATAACCAATTTAGAGGTTGAAACGGTACTTCCAGAAGTAACTTTTAGACTATATTGGCCACTAGCCAAATGCCCTACTAATATTTCTGAGTCAATGCTTACATTCTTTTTTGTTAATACACGTTGTCCATTCATATTGTAAATAGATATCGTTGCATTTTCAATTTCACTATTCATTTCAATTCTAAAAGATTCTAAAACTGGGTTTGGTATAATAGAGAAATTATTTTCTGTAATGACATTCGTATTGTCGGAAGTTAAAGAAGCTTTGAACCTACCTGTCAATGTTTCATTGCCGTCCATATCTGAAGTAGAGATTATCTCAACAATAGATTCTTTCGAGTCCATACTTAAAAACTTGTATGTCGTTGTTTCGGTGGTTCCACCTGGTACGAATCCTTCAGGTAAAAATGCTGAAACATCTAGCCATAAACCACCAAAAGCTGAAACTACGTACATTTCAATACCAATTGTAGTTTCATCCTCTTGTATTATTCGAAGAACATCCATTTCTTGATTACGAACATTTACTGTCCCCCAACTATCTGCTTCCTCTGTCCGATTCAAATCCCATGACATTCGAATAGAATCTACGGTTGTTCCTGCCGGAATAACACCACTTGAATCTATAATCATTCCTAATCCCGGGATTGAATCAATATCCAATGAAATTTCAAAATAGGTCGATGTACCATAACTATCTTCATACCCTATTGGAGCTCTTTTAATGATGAAAGGTTGATCCAAATCTAAACTTACTGGAATATCAAAGCCGTTAAATCCTTCGCCAGCTATTCCAATAATACTAATACTCGTTGTATTTTTATTAGCATAGCCTTCATTGCCAAAAAAGTCAATAACAATATCTGCATCTGGAAAATCTTCAGAAAAATTCCCTTCTGATGATGGTGCATAATATTCTGTTTCTGTACCATCTGATTGAATAGTACTAAAATCCCAATATATATCTGCTCCAGATTGAGTATGTGTATCCTCATTATATGATGTCACTAGATTGTATTCAAGTGATTCTCCAGGTTCAGGAAGTGTCAAAAGATCAACTACGATCTGAGCATTTACCGTATACGAAAAAATAAGCATCCATATTGGAGCAACATATTTTATAGACTTCATGGTATTGAATATTGATTGGTGAACGAATATTTAAAATTACGAAAGAAACATCTTAATTATAGTTAAAATAGGTAAAGTACGCAGGTCTAGGACTTATTTACTGTCATTTTCCATTCCACATTAAAAAAGCTTTCAAAAATCCTTCAAGATCTCCATTTAAAACTGCATCTGTATTTCTATTTTCAAAATTTGTCCTATGATCTTTTACTCTACGATCATCTAAAACATATGAGCGAATTTGTGATCCCCATTCGTTTTTCATTTTTCCTGCCTCTATTTCCGACTTTGCTGCTTTTTTCTTTTTAAGTTCAATATCGTATAGCCTAGACTTTAAAAGTTGTAAAGCTTTTTCTCTATTCATATGTTGTGAGCGCTCTTGTTGACATTCTGCAACAACTCCAGAAGGTAGGTGTCGAACTCGAACTGCAGATTCTGTTTTGTTTACATGTTGACCACCAGCTCCACTTGCTCTAAATGTATCCCATTCAATATCGGCTACATTAATTTCAATTTCAATTGAATCGTCTATCACTGGATGTACAAAAACAGAAGCAAAAGAAGTCATCCTTTTACCTTGAGAATTAAACGGAGAAACCCGCACCAATCTATGGACTCCATTTTCGCCTTTTAGCATTCCATAGGAATAATGTCCATCCATTTCTAATACAACCGATTTAATACCGGCAACATCACCATCCACTCTATGAATCTCAGAAACCTTAATCGCATTTTTTTCACCGTACATCACATACATACGATAAAGCATCTCAGCCCAATCACAAGCTTCCGTACCTCCAGCTCCTGCATTAATTTCTAGTGTGCAAGCTAAAGCATCTTCTTCTTGATCCAAGGTTGTTTTGAATTCTATGTTTTCGATGGCCAAGGTGGCATTCTCAAAAGCTTTAGCAAGCTCTTCTTCGGTAACTTCCTTTTCCTTGAAAAATTCAAACAACACTTCCAAATCTTCTAGTGTTGTATTTAGATCAATATATTTCTGAACGGACTTTTTTGCATGTTTTAGTTCCTTTAGAATGGTTTCTGCTTTTTTAGAATCATTCCAAAATGCAGGGTCCGAGGCTTGCATTTCCTTATCTTCTATCTCATTACGTTTATTATCAACGTCAAAGATACCCCCTTATCGAAGTCAATCGACTTTGCAGATCTGATAGCTGCTCTATAGTCATTTCGCCCTTTTTTAATTATTTAATATCGATTACCTCTACTATAAAATATAAATCTGAATTTGGCGGTATCACTGGAGGACTTCCTCTTTCGCCATAGCCAATTGATGGAGGAATATCAAGTAATGCAGAACCTCCCAATGGAATTTGAGCCATACCAGTATCCCAACCTTCGATCACTTGACCTTTACCGATTTGAAATGTAAAATTTCGTCCAGATCTAAAAGAATTGTCAAACATAGTTCCATCTTTCAGCATCCCAACATAGGTTACTGTCAGTGATTGTCCTACCTCTGCTTTAGGTCCATTCCCCTCTTTTAATAATTGATATTTCAATCCATTATCCAATGATTTTACGCTACTTTTCGATTTCCCTGATAAATAATCTTTTAAAATACTTTGCCCACCTTCCACTTTTTCAGTCTCTAACTTTTGCATAACTGCTGCCTCTGCCATCATCTTTTCTTCATCCGCTTTGATTTTTGCTTCATATGAAGCTTTATCTGTCATTTCTATAAGCTTAATTCGATATTCTATAAATGGATTGTCTCCAGCAAACGATCGAGGTTCAGGTATAGAATCAACGGGTATAAATACAGCTGCACTGTCCCCAATACTTGAAGCTGCTAACAATGATGTAATGGGATTAAAAGGAATATCTTCCTCTTCAGTAGGAATGTATATGGCAGGCTTTGAATCCATTGTCCGCATGGTTTGCATCAATTCTCCTTTAGAATCAATAATATCAAGATCAAAATAAACATATTTCCCTGCTTCAACTTTTTCTCCGCTTCCTTTGGTATATGTTTTTGCATCGTATCCTGGAACCAATTCTACCGTTGTTGGTTCACAAGCGATAAAACCTATTAAAAGTAATAGTGATAATAATTTAAGTTTCATTTTTCTTATTTAATATATTTTGGAAGAATAGATTTAAATCTAGTAACAACATCTTCTAGCTTTGCATAGGCAGAGCCACCTGAAGCATTTTTATGCCCTCCTCCATTAAAATGGTTTCTGGCGATTTCTTGAACAGAAATGTCCCCTTTTGAACGTAAAGAAAGTTTTACAATCGTTGGTTGTTCTCGGATAAAAGCAGCCACTTCAATACCTTTAATCATCAACATATAATTCACTACACTTTCTGTATCACCTCGTTCTATTGTGAAATCCTGAAAATCTTGTTTTGTTATAGCAATGATTGCTGCTTTATGCTCTGGAATCACTTCCATTCGATTAGCTAGGCAATGCCCTAGTAATTTTAATTGCTTTTCGGTATATGAATTATAAATTGCGTCATTCAAATAATAATCATCGACTCCTCTTTTTTTGAGCTCTGAAGCAACTCTGTATGTATCTTCATTTGTACTGTACTTAAAAGTCCCTGTATCTGTCAATATTCCAACAAAAAGATTTTCAGCATCATATAAATCTAATTTATTAACACCATTCATTTCTTCGATGAGTGTGAATACAAGTTCACATGTTGAAGAGGCCGATGTTTTTGAATAAATGAAATCGGCAAATGGTTCTGGATCAAGGTGATGATCAATTAATATCTTATAAGCAGTCGATTCTTCAACGGTAGGTCCAATTTTATCAATTCGATCCAAACCATTAAAATCCAGACACGCTATAACCGTTGCTTGTTTTATGATATCGAGTGCTTTTGCGCGATCATGATCAAAAATGATGATATCATCAATTCCTTTCATGAAGCTAAAAATAAGAGGATAATCACTTGGTAAAACCACTTTTACGTTATGGCCCATCTTCCTTAAAAACCCAGCAAAACCAAGGCTTGAGCCAATAGCATCACCATCAGGATTTCGATGAGAAAGGATAACTACATCTTGGGGGAAAGAGAGCTTTTGTTTTATTTCAGAAAGATCTATCATAATCAGGTGACAAAGATGAATAAAATTTAAGTAAAAGCAATACAAAATGGGCTTTATAAATGTCGGAATATTATTAGCTTTGAGGAAAATTTAAAAAAAAATAATGGCAACAAACAGAACATTTACTATGATTAAGCCCGACGCAGTTAAAGCTGGGCATATTGGAAACATATTGCAACATATCATTGCAGCAGGATATAAAGTTGTGGCAATGAAGTATACTAAACTTTCTGCTGAAAAAGCGGGAGAATTTTATGCTGTTCACAAAGAAAGACCATTTTATGGTGAGCTTGTGGACTTTATGTCTTCAGGTCCTATTGTAGCTGCAGTCCTAGAAAAAGAAAATGCGGTAGAAGATTTCCGTAAACTAATTGGTGCAACGAACCCTGCAGAAGCAGAAGAAGGAACGATTAGAGCTAAGTACGCAAAAAATATTGGTGAAAATGCAGTACATGGATCAGATAGTAGTGAAAATGCTGCAATTGAAGGTAGTTTTCATTTTGGCGGTGTTGAGATGTTTTCATAACATATACAAATCAAAAAATATAAAAGTGGATCGATGTCTTATTGATTCACTTTTTTTTATTGTTATATCTCGATAAACGTTAAACCTTCGCCATATCGCTCAATGTCTTGATAAACTTTTTTAATGCCTTTATACGTTTTTAACCTTTTCAAAAGCGCTTTCCGCAGCGTTCCTGTTCCGACTCCATGAATAACCTTCAAGACGTTTGCTTGTCCTAAAAATGCATTATCAAGAAATTCATTAATAAATAAGATTGCTTCACTCATTCGATATCCTCTAATATCCAATTCAGATTCTAAAGCGTACACATTTTTTGTCAATTGAGTGGTTACAGATTTTCGAGATTTTCTCTCAATCGGTTTTTCAGCGGGTACTAATTCTTCTGCACCAACCTTCATTCTCAAAAACCCAACAGCTATTTCTATTCTATTTTTTTTAATCTTAATAATTTCCGCAGAATTCCCTCCTTTTTTAAGTTTTACAAAATCTCCTTCTTTAAAATCTGTTATTTTGTAGTTTTCACTATAGAATACAACCTCTTCTAATTTCGTAATTTCTTGAGATAAAGATTGCTTTTCATGCTTAATCTTCGATTTAAGGGCTACGGCCTTTTCTAAATCTTTTTCTTTTCTCAGTTCACGAATGAGCTCATTCAACTCAAAATCAGCTGTGGAAACATTTGCCAATTTCTTTTCTTTAGATTCCATTCTAAATTTCTTCTTTTTGAATTCAAGATCACCATGTAATAATTCATACCTTTTAATCAAGGTATCCAGCTGTTTCTTTTCTTGTTCTGCTACATTTAATTTATCAACTAATTCTTTTTTTTCATTTTGAAGATCTACCAACAGTTCATCCACAGCTTTTACATTTTGCCCTAATTTTTTCTTTGCTAAATGCAATACTTGTTGATTTAATCCAATTTTTTGCGCAATTTCAAAAGCAAACGAACTTCCCGGACGACCTACTTCAAGTCTATAACTTGGAGACAAACTTTCTTGATCAAAAAGCATAGCACCATTAACCATACCTTCCGTATGATGTGCAAACATTTT
Organism: uncultured Saprospiraceae bacterium; assembly: GCA_937924805.1. GTDB lineage: Bacteria > Bacteroidota > Bacteroidia > Chitinophagales > Saprospiraceae > JAHDDO01. The sequence goes on along the minus strand of CALDTZ010000017.1, from coordinate 96,581 downwards.
TATATTTGAATAATGAGTCGTAACTACACCAAAGGTTTTCTTTTTATGTAATTCAGAAATGATTGCTTCTGCTAATGCACCACCTATTTTTGGATCTGTACCTGACCCAAACTCATCGATAAATATCAGGGATTTAGCATTTGCGTTTTTGAGGAAAACTTGCATATTTTTTAATCGAGAACTATAGGTACTTAAATCATCAGCAATAGATTGTTGGTCACCAATATCCGCTAAAATTTTGTGAAATACTCCAACTTTCGAATCAGATGATACTGGAACTAGCATACCACTTTGTAACATCATTTGTATCAAACCCACAGCTTTCATTGTTACGGATTTACCTCCAGCATTTGGCCCGCTAATGATGAGTACTCTATTTTCTTTATCCAAATTAATTTCAAAAGGAACGGTTTCTTTTTTTACCTCTTGATTTACAAGCAAAAGATATGGATGATAGGCTTCTTTTAGTTGAAGCATTTGTTCATTTTGAACCTTAGGCATATTTGCATTCATTGCAATTGCCAAATTCGTTTTAGCATTAATAAAATCAAATCTGGCAATAATTTTTTGCCACAAATCAAAGGACCCGATAAATTGACTTAAGTAATTACAAAAGCTTTTTAAAATGCGATAAACCTCTTGTCTTTTTTCAGATTCAAATTCATACAATTCATTGTGTAATGACACTAATTCTGTAGGTTCGATAAATACCGTTTTACCAGAGGTAGATTCGTCATGAATGACACCATCAATCTTACGTTTACTTTCCGCATTAACACTGAGCACTCTCCTTCCACTTTTAAAGCTTTCAACATTGTCACTTAAAAAACCTTTTTGCTTAAATGACTTTGCTAATACATCAAAAAGCTTTTGAATTTGTCGCTCTTTATTTTTTATCTTTTTAAATATAGAGGCAAGTTCAGGACTTGCATCTTCTCTTATCTTTTTATCCTTATCAAATAATTTTTGAAACGAACCTACTAACCCATTTGGCAAGTCTATTTGGAAAGCTATTTCTGAAATCTTAGGATATGCTTGTTGAATTCTTTTTATTTTGAAAAATGCATCAATATTTGATATGATAGATATTTGATCAAATAATTTAACGATTGACTCAATTTCTAATATATAATTTTCCTTAGAAAGAAGATAAAGCTCTTCTTTTATATCACTGTAAGGACTTAAAGGTACTTTATCACCATTCGTTTTTGCAATCTTCATCTCTTGCACTTCAAGAAGTAGATTTTCAATTCTATCTGCTTGATTATACAATCTTATTTTTTCACAGCGAGTAGCTGCAATACTTCCATAGCAATACCCTTTCAGTTTTGATTTAATCAAGTCAAATTCAAGTTTATTCTCTATATCATTCGGGTAAAGAAACATGCTATTTTAATTTTCATAATACGAACCAAAAGTAAAAGTAGCTATTGTTTATAAAACAGATGATAACTATTTTTAAATTAGATAAATTTGCAACTAAACAAGTCGTATGAGTGGAAGTAGTATTGGCCAAATTTTTAAAATTAGCACTTTTGGTGAATCTCACGGAAAAGGTATTGGTGTGGTAATAGAGGGATGTCCTTCAGGACTTGAAATTGATGAATCATTTATAAATTCCGAATTAGCAAGAAGAAGACCTGGACAGTCCAAAATTACGACTCAACGTAAAGAAGTAGACAAAGGGACTATTTATGCTGGTGTTTTTGAAGGTACATCTACGGGTGCTCCAATCATGATATTTATCGAAAATCAAGATCAGAGAAGTAAAGATTATAATCATCTCAAAACTACCTTTCGCCCATCACATTCTGATTTTGTTTATCAGGAAAAATATGGAATTCGAGACTACAAAGGTGGAGGCAGATCATCAGCACGCGAAACCGCAGCAAGAGTTGCTGCCGGTGCAATCGCTAAAATTATTTTAAATCAATATAAAATAGTAATTCGTGCTTTTGTTTCATCTGTAGGTCTTTGTTCACTATCTGCTGAAGACAAAATAGATGTGACGCTGATTGAACAAAACATTATGCGGTGCCCTAATCGTACGAAGGCAAAAGAAATGATTGAATATCTTGAAAAAATAAAACAACAAGGAAATACGACTGGAGGAATCATTCATTGTGAGATACTTAATACCCCAATTGGATTAGGCGCTCCGGTATTTGATCGACTAAATGCCGACTTAGCAAAAGCTATGATGAGTATTAATGCAGCGAAAGGGTTTCAAATTGGTTCAGGCTTTGAAGGAACGAAAATGTTAGGGTCAGCACATAATGATCTTTTTTATGTTGAGAATGAAAAAGTAAAAACAAAAACAAATTTTTCAGGAGGCATTCAAGGTGGTATCTCTAATGGTATGCCTATCTATTTTGATGTTGCTTTTAAGCCTGTCAGTACTATCATGCAAACGCAAGAAAGTATTAACCAAAAAAAAGAATCGATCGATCTAATAGCAAAAGGTCGTCATGATCCTTGTGTTGTTCCGCGAGCTGTCCCCATAGTCGAAGCGATGGCTGCATTAACGATCGTCGATCATTTACTAAGACAAAGAACTACAAAGAATCGTCCAGTGCTTTAGTCATTTCAATAATGTCTTTTTTAAATTGTTTTTTAAACTTTCTAAGGTTTCCAAATTGGCGACGATAAGATAACCCAACACCGTATATTTGTTCTCTAGCTTCAATTTCGTTTACCAAATCATAATCGTACTTACCATAAGCCCTCATTTTTAATTTTCGATCTTCCGTCAAATAATATTCAACAACAAAATCATTTACGGTATAGTTTGATTTTGTGCCTTGTAAAGATTGTCTAACATAATTTGTTCCTACATCTAAACCCCATCGATCATTTTGAAACTGAGGCACCAAATGAACTTCAATTTCATCCGGTAAAATACTATTATTTTGAGCGGGTCCTTGAGTCGCTTCTGAAATAAATGAATTCGTACTATTATTAAATCCAAGTTTAAAATCTATCCCTGTAATAAAACTTTGATCTGACAAAACTTCATTAAAAAAACCTGAAATATAATGAGACAATTGAGCCGATACAAATCCACTCATTGTATTGATTGTGGATTGGAATATTGTAGCTCCAGAAATATTACTCAAGGAATTGGTCGACGGTAAAAATGTTTGAAATAATAATAAACCTGCTACTTGATCATTAAGCTCATTGGTATTCGCTCTTAATGTTCGCATTTTATTATCTGCATAATTCTTGAGTTCTCCATTTAATTCAGGAAAATCCAAGTCAAACGATACTTGGGGCTCAAATAAAGTGCCTGAAACAATCAATCCTAATTGTACATCCGTACTTCTGCTTGCTTCAGCGATCAAGTCATCCGAAATTTCTATATATTCTTGTAAAAAGACATTCATCGGCACTCTAAGACCTTCAAGGTTTGCCTTTATCTTAAGTTCTGCGTTTACAGGATCGCCACTCCAGGTAATTAGACTTCCTTTTTCAACAGCAAAAGGTTTAGCTACAAAACCCAATGCGGTAAAAACATACTGCCCACGATCAATTTCATAATCGCCAAAAATATCAAATTCACCTGTTCTCTTAATCGAAATCGTCATATCTCCACTTCCTCTGCCTTTGATTACATCATTAAGTTTTTCATCAAAAATAATGTTCACTTGGGCCTCAGGTGTCATGGTAAGATTCATATCCACATTGACCCCTTTGATAGCTGTCGTATTTTGAAATATGGTATCTCTAGATTCTTCGATTAGCTCTTTTTTATCAATAAAAGTTATAAAGCTTTCATTATAATTAGATTGACCTGAATTAATGGGAATATTCAATTCCGAGTCACCTGCTGTTGTTGCATTTACATTGATATACATTTTTTGCAAAGGTCCCAAAAATGAAATATCAATTTCGCCAACACCTAAACCGTAATATTGTTGATTATTTTCTTTAGTTGTATTCAAGGCTATAAATCGATCTGACTGAATTTTAACGTCTGCTTCGAATTCCTTAAAAAATTGGTGTTTCAACCCTCCTGAAACTGTAGCTTGATTACCTTCCTTATCTAATATAATGGCATTACTAAAATCCATTATTTTATCAGTTATTCGAATTCTTTGATTCTCAAACTTTATTGCATTATTTAAGTATTCTACTGTTGTTCCTCCTTTTTGTAATAAAATATCAGAATCTAATCTGATGTTATCATAATCGCCCGAGATCGTTGCAGTTAAACTTGCCGAACCATACGTATCATTAATACCTTCTGGAATAATTAATTCCAAAAAGGAAATATCGAAATTTTCAGTTTTTAAATATGAATCAAGCGTTCTCTCAGAAATATTTGTAGCATAGTCTAAATAAATCCTTTGACCATCTTCTTGTCTCAAAACAGCTATGTTACCACTAATTTCATTATAATTTGATGAAAAAATATTGATATTAACTTTACCATAATCTTCGTTATTTAACGACAACGAAGGAAGAGCTATTTCTACCCAAGATTCATTTGAGACAAAAATGTTTTTCATTCTTACTTTCGCATCGCCTTTTCCTGAAAAATAGACTTTATCAAATTTGATAAAAGAGTTCAATAAATGGACATCGAATTGTTGCAGTAACAAGGTTAAGCCTTCGTTGTTATAAGATTCAAAAGAGATTCCTCTATCTCCATCCGTAAGTAAAAAGTTTTTAGTAAATATTGAATTTTTACTAATGATCATTTCGTTGTCTTCAGCAAAAAACCAGTCTGCATCTAACATATTCCAAACCAGCTGATCTGCATGTATCCGAATGGAGTCATGATCCGCAATTCCATTTACTGTAAAGTTTAAATTTCCGTGATTATTGAGTACATTTTCAGTCTTTACCTGTAGAGCTACTTTTTCATTTTCTGTATTTACATTTAGATTCAATGAAGGAAACTCTTTACCATTTACCATATAACTTCCTAGGTTCAAATTTGACTTTAAATTCCCTTTGAAATAATTCAAATTCATATCAACATCAAAAGCTTCTAACCCATCACATTTAATATTATAAAAGTTGGATTCAAAATACATTTGTTCATCCTCAGAATTGTAAGCACCCTGGGCAGTGAAATCCTCCACTTGTACACAAGGTATTTGCACTAAGTCTAGAAGTTCTCTAGAATCTTTAATTTCTAATTTGAACTTAAAATCTTCTTCTCCAAGATTTAATTTATTTGACTTTTCAACATTCATAAGTCCTGCCCAAGTTCCAAAATGATCAACTAATGAATGTATGATGTGATCTTTTAAATCATTAAAATCAATTTTACCTTGAAGAATGAAATTAGCAAAATCGGAGGTAATTAAAATGTTCCTATTCCCTTCTGTCGAAGGAGAAGAACTTACGAAAATACTATCAGCATCGTATTGTTTTCCTTTGTAAAAAAGTGTCAAACTATCTATATCAGCTGTCCCTACAAAATCTACGAGTTCTTTCCCTTCAAGTTCTAAATCGAATGCACCTTCTATAATTAATGGTTCATCAACTAGGTTTAATGCATAAACATCAATTCGCTGAACGTTCGCTTTTAAATCTAACACCAAATTAAGGCTGTCACTTACTTTAAGATTTCCATCAAAATTTAAATCTAAGTTATTGTCTTTAATGTTAAAAATTCCATTGAATTCATTTTGAGCAAAAGTTCCATTTAACGCTACATTTTCATAATGATATCCACTGTAATCTAAAGATTCAATATTTGCCTCAACATTTGCTTTTAAATTAGTCAACGTAAGACCTTGGGCATTTTTAATCGTTGAATTCATTGTTAAGCTACCAAATCTGTCATCATTTGACCACTTTTTTAAATCAAATTCATAAAGGTTAAGTTTACCACTGTATTTTGCTTTTTCTCGACCATCTTTTATATCCAAACGTATATCTAAATCGGCATTACCCAAAGACGTTTTAATTTTACCATACGAAACAAAATCATACAGAAACCCATTAAAATTACCATCATATTCGAGGTTACCTAATTTATAAAATTGTGGTGGAAAAATGAAGCCAGGAATTAAGTCACGCAGATTATTTACCGTTGATTTAGATTTATGAATATTTAGAGCTAAAAATGTTTTGTCTTTATCTGTAATGTCTTTGATTCTAACTTCAGCATTCGCAAAAATTTTGCTTCCCAAATCTAAGTTTAAATCTTTTATATTGAAATTATTTATTCTCCCTCTAAAACCACCTTCAACCTTTATGGCTTCTTGTTGGTTTTGTGCAAATATTTTAACCTCTTTTATTTGAGGTACGAAGTATATGACTTCATCAAAATTGATTTTCGAAGGTTTGATATTACTTTGTATAAAAACATAGTCAACAAAATTTTTAAAATCATTGAAACCCGCATACTTCAATTCTAAATCCGTTGAAAAATACGATTGTCCTTTTTTCAATTTTATTAAATCAACAATCGTCTTTTTAGGACTCACTTTAACATTGGATATAGTCGCTTGGTATGGTTCTCCTCGCTGATTAATAATCATCTCTGTTTCCAATTGGTCAAAAGAGAGGTGATTTGATAAATCTGTATGTAGGTTTGAGGCATCAATATTTACTGATTTAGTAGTAAAAGCTTCCTTATCAAATGATTGACCAATTTTCTTCCGTTGTTCTTGATTTCTCGTAAAGTCGCCATCTTTTAGATTAATATTTTCAATACTAATATTCCAAGTATGACTTTGTTTTTCGGTTAAAGGAGTAAATCCACCCTTCTTTTCAACAATAATTTCGTCATTCGTTTTAATCGGGTTCTTTTTAAGGTCTTTTAAATGGAATATTGGATTTTCAAGTTCCAATGTCGACAGTGCTATTTTTTTTGATTGTAAGTCAAATGTGTCAAATTGTATTTTCCCACTTTTCAAATTAAACCAGCTGTTTTCTTGCGATTTATTTTGAATTAAAGAATAAAAATCAGAAACATTAATTTGTTGAATATCAATATTTAAAGGTTTTGACTTTTGAATTGTATCCAGTGTCTCTTCGCTTTTAAACTTATTTAAAAAAATTTCAAGACTATTTTGGCTATCACTGGGATAGCTACGAATAAATAGTCGACTACCATTTAATGTAATTTCATTAAAGTTTAATTGTTTTGAAAATAGGGCTTTTATACTTTCTGTCACGGAGGTGGAAAATGATTCCACATAAAGCAATGTATCCTTTTTGTGGTCTTCAATAAAAAGATGGTTAAATTCAACACCTTTCCACAAATCAAAACTTACTTCTTCCAGACTAATTTTTGAATTAATCTTTTTTGAAATATTTTGAAGAACTTTGTCCGCCGATTTTTTCTGTATTTTGGAGGAAAATAATAAAGCTGTTAGTCCCAAGCAGATTATTAAAAATAGAAATACAATCAGCCATAAAAGCCATCTAAATTTTTGCACCTTATTTTTCTTCTCCGTCTTAGGCATTTTATGTGATGATAAAGGTTAGCACCTTATTAACCGTTTACTACAAAAGTAACGAATGTTTCTTTTAAGAATTACCTTGAATAGCGTTAAATAGTGTTACGGTTTCCTTTGCTTCACAGACGTCATGACTTCGCAGAATACTAGCACCATTTAATAAACAAGCCATATGCAAAGCTGTTGTCCCATTTAAGGCCATTTCTGGCGTAGTTTCCAGTACTTTATAAATCATTGACTTCCGACTTAATCCAGCCATTATAGGACAGTCAAAAATGGAAAAATTTCCTAATTTATTCAATAAGCGATAATTGTGATCTACCGTTTTACCAAAACCAAAACCTGGGTCTAACCAAACCTGTTTTACATTTGCTTTAGTTAATATGGATAATTTACTGTTAAAAAACGCTACTAATTCTTGAACAATGTCGATATAATGCGGTGCTTTTTGCATCATAGATGGACTTCCTTTCATATGCATCAAAATATAGATAACAGGATATTTCGAAATCAAGGTTGGAATATCTTCATGATTACTAAATGCACTAATATCGTTTATAATATGAACCCCTAAGTCTAACACTTTTTGCATGGTTTCATAATGGACCGTATCAATAGAAATTAAAGTTTTTGGATATTCTTTTCGAATTGCTTTTAATGCCGGTCCTAATCGCTCCCATTCTTCTTGAGAGGATATTGGCTTTGAATTGGGTCTAGAGGATTCAGCTCCAAGATCTATAATATCAACTCCTTGTTCCACCATAACACCTGCTCTTTTCAACGCATAATTATGGTCTAAAAAATGTCCGCCATCAAAAAATGAATCTGGCGTTACATTAATAATCCCCATTACTTTAGGCGTTTTCAAACTTAATAAAGAACCTTGAATATTATATTCTGAAGTTATCATTGATTTACGTATAATATTAAATTTGTATTAGTCATTTTTAAATAAGTTAAATTTCTATAAAAATGCTTTATGTCGAATACAATGTTAAGAATTTCGAATAGGATTTTTTAACTTAGTCTTAGAATATTACTCTTTGTGATATTAATTTAATTTGAGAATAAAACGTGTAAGCCAGCATATAATGAGTTTAGAGCCGAAGAATCAGGTGAGAAATGAGAAAAATATTTTACAATTTATACTCTTTTTTACATTATCGCTATTTGTATTATTATTAGTTTCTGGATTTTTGGAAATTGATAATTCCTCATCAAACGAAACAGTTGAAAGACCTTCACTTACAGAAAATAAAGAACCGCAAATATTTGGTTTGAGTGGAAGCGCTTACACATTTGACACCCACATCATAAAACAAAATCAATTTTTAGGCGAGATTCTATCCGATTATGAAATTAGTTTCAAAAAGGTAAATCAGCTTGTTCAAAGTACCAAAGAAATTTTTAGTGTCCGTTCATTTAGAGCAAATAAACCTATTGTATTTGCTAGACCAGACGAGTGTTCACCTCCTGAATTTATGTTTTATGAAATTGACAAATTAACATATGTCAAATATCATTTCGAAGAAAATGGGGTTAATGTAGAAAAAGTTGTAAAACCTTTTGAGGTTTGCGAAAATGAAGCACATGGAATTATTAAAAGTAGTTTGTCAGATGCAATGGATGCTTCGGGACTAGGCATGAGTCTTGTCTCAAAAATGGAAGATGCACTCGCTTCATCTGTCGATTTTTATCACATTCAAAAAAACGACGAATTTAAACTCGTTTTTGAAGAAATTTATATTGATGGCGAACTTGCAGCCTATGGAGATGTCCTTGGTGCTTTTTACAAAAACGAACAAGGAGAACATTATTCGTTGTTTTTTGAAAACGATAAATATTCTGGTTTCTATGATTTTGAAGGGAGACCAACAAAAGGAGCCTTTTTAAGAGCTCCGGTTAAATTCTCAAGAATATCTTCCAGATTTAATAGAAATCGATTTCATCCAATCAAAAAAAGAAGAATTCCGCATTTAGGTACAGATTACGCAGCACCGACTGGGACTCCAATATTTTCGGTTTCTGATGGTGTGGTTACTGCCGTTTCTAGAACTAAAAACAACGGTAAATATGTGAAAATAAGACACGACAAAACCTATGAAACACAATATCTCCACATGAATGGTTTTGCGAAAGGAATAAAAAAAGGGGTAAAAGTAAAACAAGGTCAAACGATTGGTTTTGTAGGAATGACTGGTTTGGCGACGGGGCCACATGTCTGTTTTAGATTTTGGAAAAATGGCAAACAATGTAATCATTTGAGAGAAAACTTCCCTCCAGCAGATCCTTTACCAGAATCTGATATGCCACAATTTTTAAATCAAGCACAAATAATTAAAAGTGCATTAGATAATATTACTAGAAATCACATCTTATCTGATAGCTCATCCTTAGGAATTGACAACAATCAACTTTAGCCTTTTTCTAGTGTGAATGTAAATTCTGTACCTTTTCCAAAGGTACTTTTAACATCAATCATTTGATTGTGGCTATCGATAATATGCTTAACGATAGACAACCCTAAACCACTACCGCCTTGTTTTCTTGACCGACTAGGATCCACTCGATAGAATCGATCAAATAAATGGATAAGGTGTTCTTCTTTTATTCCAATGCCATTATCTATTAATTTAATCATCCATTTGCCAGGAATGCTATAGATCCCAATATTTATAAACCCTCCATCTTTTCCATATTTTATTGCATTTACTAATAAATTAGTAAATACTTGACGAATTGCTTCTTTATCTGCTAATGCTATACAAGATCCATTATAGGTATTGTTAATGGTAATTTTAACGTTTGATTCTTTTGCCATTATTTCAAGCTCATTATCAACTTCTGAAACAAGTATATTTAAATCAAATCTAATTATTGTTGATAATAACTGTTTCGATTCCAATTTATTAATAAGTTCTAAATCTTCAACAATCGTTTGTAATCTAGAGGCATTTTTTGCTGCTTTATTTAAAAATTTATCCCTTACTTGCTCATCATGAACACCTCCTTCAATTAACGAATGGATGTAGCCTTGTATCGTAAAAATGGGTGTCTTAAGCTCATGAGAAATATTTCCAACAAATTGTTTTCTATACGTTTCCAATGATCTTAAACTAGTCAATTCCTTTTCTTTTTGATTCGTGTATTGAGTTACCTCTACATTAATATCCTTCAACGATTTATCTAATTTCTTTTTTGATGAAGGTTCTATATTTTTATTTAGATCCGTAATGGTGTTATAAATTAGTTTAATATTTCTATTCAAATTATGTGAAATAAAAAAGTATAAAACAATAAATGAAACCAAAAAAGAACTCAAACAAAAAGCACTAATAAAATAGATTGAAAACGGTTTATTTAAGTAATATCCCCATATATAAACGAAACAAACATTTACCAACAATAGCAGTAATGATAGTAATAGTGGAATATTTTTTAGCGGCATTTTTTCAATCATGAAAAATCAAATTTATAACCAACACCCTTAATTGTAACGATAAAGTGGTCACCTACTTTTTCTCTTAATTTACGAATATGAACATCAATCGTTCGGTCTCCTACCCTAACATTTACACCCCATACATTATCTAATATTTCTTGGCGCCTGTAAACTCGCCCTGGTTTATTTGCTAGAAATGCCAAAAGTTCAAACTCTTTTTTTGCTAGTGAAATAGCTTTTCCTGCGATGGAAACATTATAATTTTCCTTATTTATTTCTAATGTTCCAAAACGCAAGGTTTTTGTAATTTCATGAGGTCTTAAGTTTTCATGTCTTCGTAGAATAGCTTTGACCCTACTTAAGAAAACAGCTGGTTTAATGGGTTTTGTAATATAATCATCTCCACCTGCTTCCAAAGCTGTAATTTGTGTAAATGATTCTGATTTTGCAGTTAAGAAGGTAATTAATACTGTATTAAATGAAGCGTTTTCACGAATTTTCTGACAAACTTCGATCCCATTAAGTTGAGGCATCATAATATCTAAAATAACCAAATGCGGACTGAATTCTTTTAAAATTTGAAGAGCTACTTCCCCATTTAAAGCTGTCTTAACTTCATAATTAGCTTTAAGTAAATTATATTCTAGAATCTCCAAGATATCTTCTTCATCATCAACAAGTAGTATTTTTATTTTGTCTTGATTCATATATAAAGTTAAATTTCTTGCGATAAGGAAAGCATTAAATTTATTTCATTCAAAAACACAAAATAAAATTAATTCTTTTTGTTTTTCTTGCCAATCGTTACATCCAAATTCGTGTTTTCTAATGATTTTAATCTTTCAAACGATCTAGTTGTAATCTGCTTATAAAGAGCACTTTCCTTCTGAATTTCAAGAATATTTTTAGCATAATCAACTACTGAAATTCCATAAAGATCTTTAATATTCTTGTGAAGAATTATTTTCAAACTATCTCGGTCTTCTTGCGTGGCCTTTACCAATATGTTTTGGACAATAACCATATCGGCCATAATATCTCCATACTCATTAACATTAATTTCAATCGATGGCTTCGATTGATTACAAGCTATAAAAAAAAGTGTAAATAGTACTAAAGAAACATATTTCATTGCTGTGATATAAATAACAAATGATAATCATTGTTCATTGTAAAGGTACTCCAAAGTTCATTTTTAAATTCGATAATAAAAGCTTCACCCGTTTTAATATTCGAGATACGGTCAGCCCTTCTATCTAATCGATAACCTAAATCTGTGATACATGGGTTATGAATTACAAAAAGAACTGTTTTGATAGACTCTTTCATCTGTACAATTCTTTCTTCTATTTCATCGATTTCACATAAATATAGATTCTTATCAAAAATGATTTTGGCATCCGAAATTTTCAGTTCCTCATTCATGAAAAAGAAAGTTTCTTTTGTTCGTATTGAACTTGAACAATAAACTACATCAAAAGAAGGTATTAAACTGTTCAATTTAGTGCCTAACAATTTTGACTGAGTAACTCCTTTCTTTTTTAGCCCCCTATCGTGATCCGTTCGAGAATAATCGAGCGTTGTAGCTTTTCCATGCCGAACAAAAATTATCTTTTTATCTTTTATTATCATTCAAGTTTGAATATTAAATTATCTTTATTCTTTCGTAATGCACTTATTAAAATATTTTAAAAATCAAACCCAAAAATGCACCAATTCCTAACCAATTTAGAAACGAAATTCGAAGAAAAACTATTTCTCCAAGGGGAAACAATTTTCGAAAATACTTCGAATCCAGTTATTCAAAAGGAAAAGAAGGGTTTATTTATAGTCAACTTCACGTTAGACAAAAAAGCATTTGAAGTCGAAATTCAAAAGAAACCAGCTGGTAAAATTGTTAGTACATGCGTTTGTTCTGATCACGCAAAAAATGGAGTCTGTGGTCACATCATTGCTACCTTGTTTATTTTAAGAGAAGATGAGGTAAACCAAAAACAGCTAAAAAAACTTGCAAAGCCTAAGGAATATAAACCAAGACAAGTCGAAAGTAAAAATATTCTTGATTTCATTAATGAGAAAGAATTAAAAGTCTTTCTGAAATCTTATGCGAGAAGAAATCCGAATTTCAAAATTGAGTTAAATGCTCATTTTGCATCAAAAGTTGATTTCAATAATAATGAGCTGAAGTATAAGGAAGTACTTAATAATTTAATAAAAGCAAAGACAAACAGCAATCCAAAACTATCAAGAAGTCAAATACTTACTTTTCAAAAAATCTTAAAAGATTTGCTTTCTCAAGCAAACGACATGTACAGCTTAGAAAGGTACGATGAGGTCTTTTACGCCTGCAAATATTGTCTCGACAAACTGTTTTATGTTAAAAACATTTTTAAAGTTGAAAAAGATTTTCTTGATGAATATCTATTTAGTTTTACTGATCTTATTGACAAATTATTAACGAGGGAATTAGCTCCAGAATTTCGTACTAAAATTGAAAGAGATTTAATAGAGCTTGTTCAATTGAGTTATTGTCTACCTCATAATAACCTAAGCATCTTAGATATTGTTTTTGAAGGCAAATTTGCTTCAAAAGAAGATTTTGACGAAATATTAGATAATTTAAGAAATAAAATAAAAAGACTTGATGATTACCCTGGTTCTCAAGTATTGTCAAAAATTATCTGTTCAGGCTTAGATAACACTATAAAGTCTACTTTCATTCTAGAGCATTATTCAATTAGTAAAATCACTAAAGCCTTAAATGTAAAAGATGAAAAAAGCAACATTGTAAATTATATAAAATTTGTTGATCAAGTTATAAAACTACATCCAGAAGTTCATGAACTAAAATTTCTTCGTCTGAGAGATTTAATCAGAGCAGAAAAATATGATCTTGCACTAAAACATTTTAAGAAGGGACTAAAAAATAATGAAAAGATTGAGAAGATACTTCCGATATTAAGTTTAATTCCAAATGAATTAATGGAAGTGTCGACAAAAGATTTCTTTAAAGCGCTAGAACCTTATCCAGCAGAGTTACGATGTAAATTTTTCAGTCAATATGATGACTATAAGAGTGTTTTTGAAATTATCAAGGAATTAAATGATATGAATTTGATGATGCATTACGACAATCATTTCATTGAAGATCAAATTGAAGACGTTGAGTTATTTTATAATCAATGGTCTGTTAAATATTTAGATGAACATATTGGAGTTCAAAGTCACGATAAGATACTTACTTTAAAACATCATTTGAATCAATTAGGAGCTAAAGATGTTGCAAAGCGATTAACAGAAAATCTTACCGAAGCTTTTAAGCATCGAAAAAACATGAAACTTCTTAGTTAAAAAATCATACTTCCAGAAATAAAATCAATACTCATGTACGTTCGTATTATTTCCATATTAGTGTTATCGGTATGTTTATTTACGGCTTGTAAAACGGATAAAAAGTCAGCCGTCAAACCAGCAGCTAAAAACGTCACCGCTCCAGTCATTTCAGCTCCTAATTATGACAATGAAGGAATCAACTACAATTGGTTAAAAAACAGTAATATTTACGAAATTAATACGCGACAATTTTCAAAAGCAGGTGATTTTAAATCCATATTAAGACATTTACCCCGATTAGCTAATATGGGTGTAGATATTATTAACTTAATGCCAATCTTCCCAATAAGTAAAAAGAATAGAGTGGGAAGTCATGGTAGCCCAGATGCCTCAACCAATTTCACTGGAATCAATTCTGATTATGGAAGTAAGGATGATTTTAAAATACTTATTGATTCTATTCATCAATTAAAAATGCGCGTTTTATTAGATATCAATCCATCTGTTACAGGATTGGATTGTAAATGGTTGAAAGAATTCCCTAATTGGTATCAGTCAAATACATCAGAAACAAAAGATGTAGCATTATTAAATTATAAAAATGCAGACTTATCAAAATCTATGAAAAGTGTATTCGATTACTGGATAGATCAGTATAAAATAGATGGCTATATTGTACATGATGCAAGCAAACTTCCTACTCAATTCTGGAAAGAAACAAGTACCTCTTTATTTAAAAAGAAGCAAAAAGTATTCATGATTAGTCGTGAACAAAATAGTTCTCTAATAGAGAACAAATATTTTCAAGCTACTTATGGAACAGAATTTCATTCCTTGTTGAATGATATTTCTTCAGAGAAAAAATCGGCGAAAGACGTAAAAAAATGGTTTGCGAAAAATGAAGGAAATCTAGCAAATGGGCTGCAAATTCACTATACTTCTGATAATGAATCAAATGCAACGACAGGTTCTGAATTTGAACGAATGCCAGAGTCGCATAAATGTATGGCTGCATTAAGTTACACATTAAACGGGATGCCCTTGATCTATAATGGACAAGAAGAACCAATTCTCAAGCGGCTAAGTCAGGTTAATAAAGATGAAATTGGTTTCAGGTTATTGTCTTACGAAGAGTTTTATAGACGATTAAATCGATCGAAACATTTAAATCAAGCCCTTTGGAATAGTTCATTTACTTCTAATCCAACATTTATTCATGTAGATGAACAGCTTTTAATTTTCGAAAAGAAAAAAGGGAGTTCAGAAGTCGTTTGTATTTTCAACCTTTCTAATAAAAGAGCTAGTTATAAGATTCATCGCAACCTTGACATGTGGGAAGATGTTGTTAAAAGCAAGCGTTGGGATTTTCCAAAAGATTATACCATTCAACTAGAGCCTTGGACACATTACATCATTTCAAATAGGTAAAATATTGTGAAAATAGAATTGTGGTGGACAGGAAAATCAAAATTTTCTTTCGTAGAAGAAGGCACTACTCTATTTGTAAAAAGAATAAACAGATATTACCCATTTGAAATAAAAACATTTCCTTCTGTTGCTAAAGCGAAAGATTCTCAGGTTATTAAAAAGAAGGAAGCTGAACAAATTCTTAAAAAAATAACGAAGGACGATATTCTTATTTTATTGGATGAAAATGGTAAGATACTTACATCTAGACAATTCTCTAAAACTTTTGAGACATGGCTAAACCAAGGTAAACAACGTATCATTTTCCTCATTGGTGGCGCTTATGGCTTTGACGAACAGCTAAAAAATAAAGCATTAATCAAAATATCATTATCATCAATGACTTTTTCCCATCAACTCATCAAACTTATATTTGTTGAACAACTTTATAGATGTTGTACAATTATTAGAGGCGAAAACTATCACAATGATTAAGTGATTATGTAATTTTAATATATGAGTATAAGCATAACACTAATTATTGTTGCCGTTACAGCTATCATTTCTTACCAAGCACTCAATAATAGACAAATTATTGAAACCTTAAAACATTATCCTTACGCTGAAGCTAGAGATAAGTCGTATTACAGAATGTTATCAGGTGGTTTTGTACATGGAAGTATGATGCATCTTTTGATCAATATGTATGTCTTATATACTTTTGGTGAATATGTAGAAAATAAATTTGTAGCCAATTTTTGCACTCTAAATGGACGAATGATCTATTTGGTTTTTTATTTAGCCATAATTTTTCTTGCAGATATCCCAAGTTTTCTGAAACACAAAAACAATCCAAGTTATGCTAGTGTGGGAGCTTCAGGTGCTACATCGGGCATTATCTTTGTTTTTATTATGATTAATCCATGGTCCATGTTAGGATTAATGTTTATCATTCCCATTCCTGCAATAATTTTTGGTGTATTATACCTCATTTATTCTTCTTGGGCTGCCAATACAAAAAACGATGGTATAGATCACAGTGCTCACTTTTGGGGTGCCATAGCTGGAATCGTTTTGGCATTAATCTTAATGCCTGATATTGGATCTATCTTTATTCATCAACTAAAGGCTGTACCTTGGTTAAATTAATCGTATGGATTTTGGAGAATTTAGAACATATTGCTTAGCCAAATCTGGCGTTACAGAAGACTACCCTTTTGATCAAACGCATGCTTGGTTAAAAGTTATGGGTAAACTCTTTGCTATATCAAATTTAGATCCCTTTACATTCAAGGGTGAAGTCGTCCAATCGTTCTATAGTATAAATTTAAAATGCGAGCCTGAAAGAGCCATTCAATTGAGGGAAGAATATGATTTTGTTACCCCAGGCTGGCATATGAATAAGAAACATTGGAATACGGTTATCACTGAACATGCCCCTGAAAAGTTATTATTAGAGCTGATCGATCATTCTTATGATTTAGTGACTTCGAAGTTAACAAAGGCTCAAAAACTTGAACTTAAAAATCTTTCTCAATGATTATTTTTATCATTTGTTCAATATCTTGCATAATATGGACAGGCATGTTTTATTGGGCAAAAAGAAAAAATCTGTAAAACGATAGCTTGTTATTCCTTCGTTGCCTTAATCAAATACACCATTGGAATTTTGTTTTCCAAACCTTTGATGACAAATTTTTTATCTCCTTTCTTTATGGTATTATTAAAACAATTGTATGGGGAATAATCATATTCTTTAAAAACATCAATTCTCAATCCTGCATCCATTAGAACCGTTAAAACATCAGAAATACCATGATTCCAACTCATCGATTTGAGTTTAAATGTTGCTTCTTTTGCTGCATAGCTACCTAGCTCCTCCTCTATAATGGGTTCTTTTTGACTATATTTAAATTTAACCTCCGTAAAATTATCATCAAACATCCAAACGACAGGATGGAACTCTGCCATAATAAATTGTCCTCCTTTTACTAATGAAGAAGCAATTACTTTTGCCCAAGAATTGATATCTGGAAACCAGCCAATTGTACCATAAGAAGTAAAAACATAATCAAATGTATTCGAAGTATAATCACGCGTTTTTAAAACATCACAACAAATAAAATTTGCGTTAGAATCTAATTGGAGTTTCATTTTATTTGCTTCTTCGATTGCTTTTTCTGAAAAATCAACACCCGTTGGCTTTGCCCCAAGTCGCTCCAATGAAAAGGTGTCTTGACCAAAATGGCATTGTAAATGAAGAATCGATTTGTCCTTGACATTCTGTAAATAAGGTAATTCAATGTCATTTAACGAAGAACCTCCTTTAAGAAAAGCTACATTGTTATAAAATTCAGAATCAATATGATGTTCTGTTCGTTTATTCCAAACGTCTTTATTTAGTTTTAAATAATCATTCGCCATAGTCTTTATTATTTACAATATTAAAGACTATGGCGAATGATTATTTAAAACCCATCATACCCTTTTACCGTATTTTGAAAGTGATTTTTTGCTTCATTTACTAATGCATCCACATAACGATATCTAGGTGAATAGTGGCCCGTAATAAGGTGTCCAACGTTTGCTTTTTTAGCAATTGTCGCTGCTTGAATACTCGTAGTATGTTTTCGTTCTTCTGCTAGTATTCTTAAATCATCCATATAGGTAGTTTCATGATAGAGAACGGTAACATCAGACACCAAAGGAATAATTTCTTCATAATAAGCTGTATCCGTAACATAAGCAAAGGATCTAGCTTTTTCTTTGGGCAAAACGAAATTGATAAAATCATTTTCACTTCTTGATATCGGAATCTTGCCTTTTTTTAGTTCTTTAATTTCTTCTATATTGAGATTGTACTCTTTAATGGCTGCTTTTCGAATATTAAAATCGGATACCATTTCTTTAACTAAAAACCCGCAGGTACAAATTCTATGATCGAGGGGAATCGTTTGGATGATATATTGGGCAGTCGAAATTAGTGTAGTCGAAACTTTATCATCAAATTCTACGATATCTAGTTTATATCGTAATTGGGTTTGTGTGATTCCAAACGTTGTATCTAAATATTTTTTTATTCCTTTAGGAGCGAATAAACGAATTGGGGCCGTTCGATTATTTAGATTAAAAGAGCTCAACAAGCTTGGAAGTCCATAAAAATGATCCCCATGTAAATGTGAAATAAATATATACTTCAATTTATTTACAGGGATTTTATATTCCGCAAACCTAATCTGAACACCTTCACAGGCATCGAATAAAATATAATCATTATTGTATTGAAGTGCAATGGCACTTGTAAGTCTCCCATAAGCCGGAATGGCTGCATTACTGCCAAGCATGGTTAACTTGAATGGTTTCACTCCTCTTCTCCCTTGAGTTCTTTTTCAATTTGTTCCATATAAACAAAATCAATCGCCTGTTCGATGGTTCGTCTGATATTAAGAATACTATCTAATCTTGAAATATCAATTAGCTTTTGAACATTCGCGGACTCTATTCCGGTAAGGATAAAAGAACCATACCCTTTCCATAATCTATTCGCTGTAAGAATAGAACTAAGACCTGAAGAATCAACATAATCAATCTTAGTTAAATCTAAAATTAGATTTTTAACACCTTCATTTCTTAAGAATACAAATTCTGATTTCAAGTCAGGTGAAATAATTGAATTTAAGTTTTCTTCGTCTAAAGATAAAAGGGTGTATTTATCTTGTTTGTCTACTGTATATTTCATTTAAACAAAAATTGAATTGCAAATTTATCCTTTTTTATCGTTTCAACAATTTAAAGGTTAAATAAAAATTAAAGGGAGTACTTCATATAAACCAAAATTTAGCAGGAATGTTATAAGCCAAATGTACGTTTTGATTTACTGTCATTACGAAATATTTACAAGTTTGGCACATTATTTATATATTTGAATCAGATATAGATTAAGATAAAGTTTAATATATGAACAGAAGGTTTTCACCTAAGGTTAAAAAGATCATTTCAATAAGTAAGGACGAAGCCATTCGGCTAGGAAATGACTACATAGGCACTGAGCATTTTTTACTTGGTATTATTCGAGACAAAGATAGTCTAGCGCTCAAAGTATTGACAGGTTTAGAAATAGACATGAGTCAATTACAATATGAAATTGAGAAAAAATCAAAGGAAAATAAAACTGCCAAAACAAATGTAAGTGTTGGTAATATACCACTTAACAAGCATGCAGAAAAAGTATTAAAAGTTACGTTTTTAGAAGCTAAGCTTTTTAAAAACGAGGAAATCTATCCGGAACACCTTGTTTTATCTATATTAAAACATGGAGAAAACGAAGCATCAAGAATTCTCAACGAGATGGATATTGATTACGAAGGATTTAAAAGTGAATTAGAATTTGTTAAACAAGAAGAAGGTGAGAATTACCACGATCCATTTACTGCCTCATCTTCAGATTCAGAAATGCCTATGGAAAATGAACCAGGAGAGTTCTCAAAGAAAAAATCAACTTCTAAATCTAGAACGCCAGTTTTAGATAATTTTGGAAGAGATATTACGAGACTAGCAGAAGAGGGAAAGTTAGATCCTATCATTGGACGAAATAATGAAATTGAACGAGTATCTCAGATACTTTCAAGAAGAAAGAAAAACAATCCTATTTTAATTGGAGAGCCAGGTGTCGGAAAGACAGCCATTGTTGAAGGTTTAGCTTTGCGAATTCAACAAAAAAAGGTATCCAGAACACTGTTTAACAAGCGGCTTGTGATGTTAGATCTTGCTGCTTTAGTCGCTGGAACCAAATATAGGGGTCAATTCGAAGAAAGAATGAAAGCCATTATGAATGAGCTTGAAAAAACACGAGATGTGATCTTATTTATTGATGAGATCCATACGATTGTTGGTGCTGGTGGAGCAACTGGAAGCTTAGATGCAAGTAATATATTTAAACCGGCACTTGCAAGAGGTGAACTTCAAACGATAGGTGCTTCAACCCTTGATGAGTATCGTCAATTTATAGAAAAAGATGGAGCATTAGATCGACGATTCCAAAAAGTTGTAGTCGAACCACCTACGGCTGAAGAAGCTGTCCACATATTACAGAATATAAAATCTAAATATGAAGAATTTCATCAAGTAGAATATTCTGATGATGCTATTAAGGCTTGTGTGAAAATGAGTGATCGATATATTACCGATCGATTTCTTCCAGACAAGGCAATAGATGTGATGGATGAAGTTGGTGCAAGAACTCATTTGAAAAATATCCACGTTCCGAAATATATTGAAGATTTAGAAAAACAAATTGAGAGTGTAAAAAACCTCAAAAATCAAGCTGTTAAAAATCAACAATATGAAAAAGCTGCCGATTTAAGAGATCATGAATCTAAGCTTGTAAAAAAGATGGATCAAGCGAAAATTGATTGGGATGAAGAATCAAAACAAACACGCTACCCTGTAAATGAAGATGATATTGCAGAAGTGGTCTCTATGATGACAGGAATACCTGTGATGAAAGTTGCTCAAAAGGAGAATAAGAAGCTGGTAAATATGGCTGACACTATAAAGAAGCATATTATCGGTCAAGAGGAAGCAGTTCTTAAGATAACGAAAGCGATACAACGTAATCGAATTGGTTTAAAAGATCCGAACAAACCAATTGGAACCTTTGTATTCTTGGGTCCAACGGGTGTAGGAAAAACCGAACTTGCAAAAGCCTTAGCCAAACATGTATTTGATTCGGATGATGCCCTTATCCGTATTGATATGTCAGAGTATATGGAGAAATTTTCTGTTAGTCGATTAATAGGCGCTCCTCCAGGATATGTAGGCTATGAAGAAGGTGGACAATTAACTGAAAAAGTTAGACGAAAACCATATGCTGTAATTTTACTCGATGAGATAGAGAAAGCACATCCAGATATTTATAACATATTATTACAAGTCTTAGATGATGGAATGCTAACGGATGGACTTGGGCGTAAAGTCGATTTTAAAAACACGATGATTATTATGACTTCAAATATTGGAGTTAGACAACTTAAAGATTTTGGGCAAGGAGTTGGGTTTGCTACAGAGGCGAGACAAAAATCTAGCGATGATGACAATAAAACGATTATTCAAAATGCGCTAAAGAAAACATTTTCTCCAGAATTTTTGAATCGAATCGATGATATTCTAATATTTAATAGCTTGGATCAAGATGATATTTTCAAAATTATAGATATTGTTCTTAAAGATTTGTATGCACGATTAGAAAACTTAGGCTTGACATTAGAATTAAGTAAAGATGCTAAGAAATTTGTTTCAGAAAAAGGCTATGATCCACAATTTGGTGCAAGGCCTTTGAATCGAGCCATTCAAAAATATCTTGAAGAGCCACTAGCAGATTATATTTTAAATAATAGTCCGAAAGAAGGTACTTCGATCAAAGCAATTTTAAATAAGAAGGAGGAAATTATCGAGATTGTTGTTCAAGAAGATGAAATAGCTAAAAATATATCTTAATTATTGAACTTCTTTATGTAGTTTAGATATTATATATATAATTAAACAAATAAAAATCATTTGGCAAGAAGATCCAGAAAACCTTTCGTAAGGAAAACAGAACCAGAATTTCGAACAAATAGAGAAATCAGAGTTCCTAAAGTAAGACTTGTAGGCGATAATTTAGAAGCAATATCTGCGGATATCGGCGAAACTGTAGAACTTGGTATGTATAGTACCGGGATCGTATTACAATGGGCCGAAAAAGCAGGTCTTGATTTAGTAGAAATTAGCCCTAAAGCTGTCCCTCCTGTTTGTAAAATTATTGATTACAACAAATTCTTATATTTAAAAAAGAAAAAGGAAAAAGAAATCAAGGCAAAAACATCAAAAACAGTCATCAAAGAAATTAGGTTCGGTCCTAATACTGATGATCATGATTTTGAGTTTAAATTACGTCATGCTAAGAAATTCTTGGAAGAAGGAGCTAAAGTAAAAGCTTATGTTCATTTCCGAGGACGTACTATTGTATTTAAGGATAGAGGTGAATTATTATTATTAAAATTCATTAATGAACTTGAATTAGTTGGTGCCGCAGAAAACCTTCCAAAATTAGAAGGACGTAGAATGATCGCCATCATTGCTCCTCACAAAAAGAAGAAAAATTAGGTTGATTATTTGCTTTTAAAATGTATCTTTGCATCTTAAAATATTTCAGGAATGCCAAAGGTAAAAACAAATTCAAGCGCTAAGAAGAGATTTAGAGTTAGGAGCTCAGGAAAAATTAAGCGTTTCCAGGCTGGTACGTCTCATTTATTGCGTAAGAAAAGTAAAAAAGCTAAAGTAAGACTTTCAGGATCTACTAGTGTTTCAAAAGCAGATAGTAAACGAATGAAAGCCCTACTAGGAATTAATTAAATTGTACACTCGTGATTTAGGAAACACAAGCGTTGTCATTTTAAACAACCTCCTTTACACACAAAAACAACATTATGCCACGGTCAGTAAATGCAGTAGCATCCAGACGAAGGAGAAAAAAGATTCTAAAACAAACGAAAGGTTATTTTGGAGCTCGTTCAAATGTCTATACAGTAGCAAAAAATGCACTAGAAAAAGCATGGTGCTATGCGTATAGAGACAGAAGAAACAAAAAGAGAATGTTCAGAAGATTGTGGATTGCAAGAATAAATGCAGCTGCAAGAATGGAAGGTATCTCTTATTCTGTTTTAATTGATAAATTAAACAAAGCGGATATTGGATTAAATAGAAAGGTTTTGGCTGATATGGCTATGAACCACCCTGCAACATTCAAAGCTATTGTTGATAAAGTAAAATAAAAATACATTTACAACATAAAAAAAAGCCGATACATTTGTATTGGCTTTTTTTATGCCACTTACATTCTTTTTGATAGCAAAATGAAGTCTATCATAGAAATGATTCGATCATTCTTTGATAAATTTCACGGACTCGAAACTTTCACCATAGTTATTGAAAATATACATGCCACTTTCCCATTGTGAAATATCAATCCGAATTTCAGTATCATTCATTACACCTGATTGAATGATTTGGCCTGATATAGAATAAATAGTATAAGTTGTATTCAACTCCCTATTAGCAATAACTACTTCATCGGTTGCAGGATTTGGAAAAATTCGAAGGGAAGATGTAAAACCAAGATCTTTTGTACTGCTTACTTCGCCCATTGTAAAATGATATTCTCTGAATCTTCCAAAGTCATCCGCAATAATATTATAAAAACCGCCATCTTCTTTTACTCTAATAAAACCGTTTCCATCACCATTTGCAAAAAATTCAAGCCCATCATCGTCAGAATCTTCAATCACCATTTTATAACAACCTGGCTTAAACTGTAATGTATCAAAATAGGTTGTTTGCCCCGTTAAAGAAGCACCTTGCTTCAACAATACGGCATTACCCCACATATCAAAAATCTTATAGCCTGTTTCATTGCCTGCACTATTTGTCCGCATATTAATAATTAAATCATCTAAATAGGCATCAACTAAATCAAATTCAGAAGTACGAGAATTATTGGCTTCATAACCATCTTGTGCTCCATTTACTTCTACAATTTCAGCAAAGAATCGATCGGAATCAGATGCATTCGCAATTTCATAAATGAAATTCAACTCAATATCTCTTGATTTTAAAAACCCAATATCTCCACTCCAATCGAAGGAGTAAACTTCATTACCTTCAATTCCATATTCAATTTTCAAAGATGTTATTTGAGAAGTACCATTGTTTTTAACCCTAATCTTCGGAAGACCACAGGTAGGATTAAATCTTGCGTGTTCAACTTTATTGGTAGGATAAAGAATATCTTCAAGATAGGCATCAACTTCAAAGTTTGGCTCCCCATACTTTATTAATTGACTGCTCACAATATATCTACTGTCACCGGTTGCTGTGGTTATCCCATAATCTAATAGCGTTGAATCTCCTAGTTCAACAAAATCAGTAATATCAACTTCTTTTGTATCAGAGGCTGCTCCAGGACACCAACCGGCTCTGTCAAAAATCCATGTACCTCCCTGTGGGAAAATTGGATTTTCTGAACATTCAGTCCACACTGTCCAACTATCCATAAACAAATCATTGATTCGAATAAAATGAGTTCTAGGTACAAATTCTCCTTGCTGACCATGACCCGTAATCGTATTTTTTAAAATATACTGGCTACTAACATTATCACGTACGATTGATCTTGGCTCAAATTTAAATTCATTTTCAGAAATCACACCAAAACTCTCAGAAGTAACTGGCCATAATTGTTGTATCGAATGTACATCTCTAACAGGGGTTCCTTCATAGAACACAAATTTTATATCCATTTCTTCTTGCCATTGTCCTCCCCTAGTTAAGTAGATGCGTCTATCTCCTTTTAAAGCAGGTCCAAAATCGGTTACATCAAAGGTCCAAGTCTTACCTTGCGGTCCTAAATCCAAATTAATACCATACGGAGTTACAAACGACATGATCTCTAATTTCATCGGCGATTTTGAATAATGAACCAACGTCTCGATTGTAATGCTATCTTCAGAAACCACTTCAAACATATCAATTATGTTTCCATCTTCATCATATAAAATTTCTGGCTTCGCATGGAATAAATAGCTTGTATTAGTCAATACTAAATCAGTACCATCCAACTCATACTGCTTAACCTCATTTGGAGCTAAAGGGAAAGAATCAACGGTAACATACTCATTGACTACTGATTCATATTCTCCTTGAACAAAAATTAAGTTTGGTCTAGCAAAACTTGAAATAATTTCTTGCTCCAATTCAGTAGAAAGCCAATTCTCGTATTGCACTACCCCCTCAATAGCTGCATCATATCCATTTGAAGAGCGATCTGTAACGATCAATGCATTTCCATCTTCAAAATCATAGTGCACCATAAGATTCTCATATAGTGGATGATCTATGGTTACATTTTTCTCAAGTAAACCATTAATATCAGCAATATTCAATGCTTTATTCCAAATGGTAAACTCATCAAGCTTGCCATAATACTTTAAATTACTTGCTGTAATGCTTCCAAATACATTTAAGTCCTGAATATCTATATTATTATACAATCCTTCTCCAGAATGCCATAAAGCACCATTTAAATATATCTGCATTGTACCACTCACAGCGTTTTTAGTAAAAGCCCAATGATTCCATTCACCAGCATAATTACTTTTATCAGCTGGCTTATTGATTCTATCATATCCTCCTCCTTCGTTACCGCAATCCCAGTAGATTTGTCCATTTGACCATGGAAAATGAATCATTACTTGCCGATTATTATTTGCGTCATTTGCCTCCACTAAAGCTGTATTTGCAGGAAGTATGTCTTCGTTTCCATTCACCCAAAAAGCAATCGTTATTTCTTCAGAAATTTGTGAGATCGGTTTTCCAATGTTAAGCACTGAATTTGCATTCGTCTCTGCATATCGGTTGACATTTTGACTTGAAGAAATCATAGATTTATAGTTCGTGATTTCACCACTTATTGGCGTTACGTTACTTTCATCTTTTGTATACGATATATCCAATAAAAGATTCGAACTTCCGTCCCATACAAATGGTTCGTGAAATTTCAAAAATGCAGGATTGGCTCCTAGGTCGGTATCCAAATAATAAACTTCAACAAAGCCACTATTATCCATCGTTTGGACATTATCGGCATTTGTATTTTTTACTTTTATTTTTAGTTTAGAAAATGTGGTATTTAATCCCATTTCGTCAAGTTTTAACCCTGTAAGTGGATCCGTCGACATGCCTAAACTTATAAGTTCAGATGATTTAAATAAAATTTGACTCCTATTTATTTTTTGATCACTAGCAAATGGTTGATCAACAATGGTGTCACTTTGTGCAAAACCAACTTCATTTTCGTTAATAACGTTCGTATAATTTACTTCTTTTTGAGTCGCTTGAACATAACGATAGGTTTGTTGTGATGTATAAGGAAACTCATCATCCGAAAAATTACTGATTACATAATTTGGTGCTTCTGCTCTAAGTGAATCTAATTGGGTGGGATCTTCAATATAGGTATTACAGCTATAATCCCATTCACCGCAGCCATTATTCGTTTGTCCTTGAATGGGTGGTGAGATCAATCCATCGGTGCACCTCATCGAGTATAGCATCAATATTTTCTCATATTCGTTATGATCACCTTCAGGAAATGTAATTACAGTGTCTCTTGTTGTTGAAGAGTATGTAAATGCTTGGACGGTCGTTTGAGATATAAGCTCAGCTTGGAATAAAATTAAGCAAGTACTGAATAAGCATATAATTCTAATCATTGGATTCATTTAAGTTTATCTAATATAAAAAAGAAGGCTGTCTTTTACTAAAGACAGCCTTCAAATCTATTATTTATAACGTAAGTATATCTTAATACTTCGCTTATTTTATAATCACTGTTTGCGCATGTTGTGCATTCTCTGTTACAATATTTAAATGGTAGTTACCAGTTGCTAAAGAACTTACATCAATTGGGAAGTAGTTAACACCTGAAACGTTATTTAATCTCTGAGTAAATACTTTTTGCCCTATTGTATTGAATAGGCTGATTTGTGCATTATCAAAATCAAAATCTGTTTTAACAATGATTCGATCATCTGATGGATTAGGGAATACATTTACATTAGAAGAAATATCAATATCGTTGTTAGAATTTTCTAAATCTGCTTGAATATTCGCATAGTATAAGTAGTTGAAATCGCCACTAATATCATCTGTTGGTCCACCACCAAGTGATTGAACATATGATCCTGGATAATCATCAATTTGTACTAATAAGTGTACATAATTATCTGCTTTGTTTGCTAATGCAGGATAAAAGAACTCATAGTTAATAGCTGCAAAATCTTGCATATTCTCATCTTCTTCAACAATGTTTCTAGGCTCTTCTGACCAAGTCATACCACCATCATTTGATGAAGTTAAAAAGATGTGTCTTACACCTAATTGTGTATCGGACATAAACAACTCATTATAACTAGCATAAGTTATATAGTAGTTACCTTCATCATCGTATGCAAATTCTGGATGCGTTGACACAGAAGATCCACCGTAATTCACTAGATTATCAACACCTAAGATTGAATCACCATCCATATCTTGCGCTCCAGCAACATATAAATATGAGTTATCACCCATTGACTCATTCCAGTAGTATACACCATCATAACCAGGATAAAAAGACCAAGATGCATCTGTCAAATCTTGATCAGAAACATACGTTTCAGAGAACGTTAAATGTACATTACCTAAATCATCTACAACTACTTCACCTGTACCATCATTTGTAAAGATAGCTAGTGAATCATCAACAGGTCTATTTGGATCTTCAGGTAATTGATCAATTGAATATCCTTCATCAATCGCATATTTTTTCAAAGGAAAATCAATAATTGTTGATGTTTCCCAAGTATCTCCATTATCTGTAGATTTAAACATTTTCAAATCATTCCAAGTAGAATACAAAGCCACAGCTACTGTATTTCCGTTTGCAGAGATAGAATATTGATCTAAATCATGTGATGCATATTTAGTTGAATCTAATCCAGGAATGATAAAATCAATCACATCCCACGTTTCACCTTGATCTTGTGATCTATAGTATAATACGTGGCCGTCTACACCTTCATAAACAGCGCCACCAAAAGCGGCGTTACTTGGTGTTGAAATTGCTATCGCATGAACTGTATTTCCATCATCACCACCTACTGCAGATCTTGGCCATAAAGCCCCGAATGGAGTATTTGTTGGTATTGTTTTGCTCGTCCAATCTCCTCCATCAACATCTCTTGTAGCAACATTGATTAAATAAGGAGGTCCCGATGTGTGTGAAGTATTAACTACTTTACCACCTGCTGTTACATTTGTTGCAGGCCATCCACATCTTTGGTCTTCAACTCTTGCATTTGGTTCTGCATCTGTCCATACATAACCATCAGCTTGTCGAATTGCACTTCCTCTTTCTGGTGCTCCAGCTGCTGGATCTGTGCTTGAGAATGTCCAAGATGTAAAAACATCACCATCTCCCATGTAAGCAACTCTGTTTGGCATCGTCGCATTAGTTTGTAAATCGTAAAATGACTGACCTGCAAAATCACTTGATCTTGCGATAATATTGTCCGCCGGCGGTACTGAAGTTGAAGATGTAATTTCCAAAGAAGGAGCTATTACAGGCACGTTCATATGTGCTTGGTTTTTAATTTCTTCTTTTAATGAAACCTTTGCTGATTGAGCAAAAGCCGTGAAACTTACAAAAAGAGATAAAACAAAGAGTAAATTTTTTTTCATGAATATTAGTTTAATGTTAAATTATGATATGTAGTATATCAAATTAAAATCGCTAAAAATTTTAGTCAAGTTAATTATTTTTTTTAAAAATGTGGGCAACAAGTTCTCATTATAACTAATGTGCGACAATATTTTTTATTTTAGAGCTTTTTCTTTAACAATTCAATGGATTCAATCAAACTGTTAATCCGTGCCTTGCCATCTTCAAGCTTTTTCTTTTCCCTCTCAACTACTTGAGCTGGAGCTCCGCTAACGAAACGTTCATTACTAAGTTTTTTCTCAACGATCGTAACAAATCCTTTTTGGTGCTCTAATTCAGCTTCTTTTTCTGCAATTGCTTCATTAATGTCAATATCAATTGCTACTTGAATAACGTAATTACTTTTCCCAGAGATAAAATGAACTGCATCTTCAATATCATCATTTGAAATGACAACATCATTTAAGAACCCCAACTTTTTCACTAAAGCCAACTTTCTGGAATCAGCAATAATACCTTTTGTAATATTGTCTTCTCTTGCAAATAAGGTGATCTTTTCTTTTGGTTTTAACTTATTTTTATTTCGTACATTTCTCAAATCTGAAATTAAACTAGTTAACCCTTCCATCTCTTCGATCAATGTTGGATCATAAACATCCACTTCAGGATAATTCGCATTAATGCAATCAGTACCGATTCCTTCATCTTTGAGATGACTCCATACTTCTTCGGTAATAAACGGCATAAATGGATGAAGAATAACAGCAATATATCTAAAAATTTCTATTGTACTTTGATAGGTATATGGATCGATTTTTTCACGAAATGGAGGTTTTACCATTTCTAAATACCAAGAACAGAAATCTGTCCAAACGAAGCTGTAGCTATCTATGAGTGCTTCCGATATTCTGTATTCCTTAAATTGTTTATCACTTTGAATAATCACTTTATTAAGCAATTGAAGAATCCATTCAATGGATATTGTATTTTCTGCTGGTTGAACTTTATTTGGATCAACCTCCCATCCTTTAATTAAATTTAATACGTTCCAAATCTTATTACTAAAATTTCTTCCTTGCTCACAAAGTTTATCATCAAATAACAAATCACCTCCAGCTGGAGAACAAGACAACATTCCAAACCGTACACCGTCTGCACCAAAAGTTTCAATGAGTTTTAAAGCATCAGGTGAATTACCTAGACTTTTACTCATTTTACGACGTTTCTGATCCCTAACCATTCCTGTAAAGTATACTTGTTTGAAAGGAAATTGATCTCTCCATTCATAACCAGCCATAATCATTCGGGCTACCCATAAAAAGATAATATCCCAACCTGTAACTACAACATTTGTTGGATAATAGTAATCTATTTCTTTTTGAGATTCGAAACCATCAAACACAGAAATTGGCCACAACCATGAAGAAAACCAGGTGTCTAATACGTCTTCATCTTGTTTTAAATCTTTTAACTGAATCGAAGTGTCTCCAAACTTTTCTTGAGCTTGCACCAGAGCGTCTTGTGGATCTGCGGAAACAAATACTTCATTTTTATAATAATAAGCTGGTATTTGTTGTCCCCACCAAAGTTGTCTAGAAATACACCAATCCCTTATATTGGTCATCCAATGACGATAAGTATTTTTCATGTTTTTAGGAAAAAACTCAACAGTGTCCGCTTCTACCGCTACTAACCCTGGATCAACCAGTTTTTTCATATCTACATACCACTGTAGAGAAAGTTTTGGTTCAATTACGGCATTCGTCCTTTCAGATCTACCAACATTATGTTGATATGGTTCTTTTTCAATTAAATGCCCGAGCGATTCCAACTCTTTACTTATTTGTTTTCGAACTTTAAATCGATCTTCTCCGATGTACAAAGTTCCTGCTTCACTAATGGTACCATCGTCGTTAAAAATTTCAATCGTTTCTAAGTTATGTTTTTTACCAATTTCATAATCATTCACATCATGACCTGGTGTGATCTTTAATGCCCCAGTACCAAATTCTCGATCGACATAATCATCCATTACTACAGGAACAGCTCTATTTACAATTGGCACTATAACTTGTTTACCTTTCAAATGAGCATATCGTTCATCTTTTGGGTGTACGGCTATGGCTGTATCGCCTAATATCGTTTCGGGTCTTGTTGTAGCGATTGTGACATATTCTTCAGAATCTTTAATTTGGTATTTTACATGATACAAAAATCCACTTTCTTCTTTATATAATACTTCCTCATTCGAAAGAACAGTTTGTGCTTCAGGATCCCAATTTACCATTCGCTTACCTCGGTACAACTTTCCACGATTATATAGATCAATAAATGATTGAATAACCGCTTTTGATCGGGTTTCATCCATTGTGAAAGCGGTTCGATCCCAATCACATGAAGCACCCAATTTTTGCAATTGAGATAATATTATACCTCCATATTCATTTTTCCAATTCCAGGCATGTTCAAGAAATTCTTCTCTAGTTAGATCAGACTTTTTAATCCCTTTTTCACGAAGCATTTTTACAACCTTTGCTTCGGTCGCAATGGAAGCATGATCTGTTCCAGGAACCCAACATGCATTAAACCCTTTTAATCGTGCACGTCGAATAAGTACATCTTGAATGGTGTTATTCAACATATGCCCCATATGTAATACACCTGTTACATTGGGTGGTGGAATTACAATCGTAAAAGGTGTTCGACCATCTGGTTCAGAACGAAAGTATTTCTTTTCTAGCCAATGGTCATACCACTTCTTTTCGATATCTATCGGGTTATATTGTGTACTCATTTCTATTTTATCTTTTTAATATGTATAATGTCAATGGAAATTTTGCACAAATATATCCACTTTTAAGGCCTTTGACCTTCGAATTTTTTAATATTTTAAATCTTTAATACACCAAAAGTAGAAATTAATGCATTTAGTAAGTAGAAGTTAAATTTTTGAAAAATCTTAATAACATATTATCAAAATGTAAAAAAGGAGATCGAAAAGCTCAAAAGGAACTTTATGACTATTATTCTCCCTTATTTTTTGCAATCTGTAAAAGATACATTCCTTCATCAGATGAAGCAGAAGATGCAATGCTCAAAGGCTTCTTTAAAATATTTACGAAGATTTCAAATTTTAAAGATAATGGCAGTTTTGAAGGCTGGATGAAGCGAATTATGATCAATGAATCTCTTATGCTTTTACGACAAACCAAAAACTTTAATTTAAGCTTAGACGAAGATTTTCATGATATTGCAAGTGAAGAAAATATTATTGGTCAGTTAGAATATCAAACACTATTAGCTTCCATCGAATTATTACCTGTTGGTTACAGAACGGTATTTAACATGCATGTGATAGAAGGTTACAAACACAGAGAAATAGCTGAGATTTTACAGATTTCAATTAATACAAGTAAATCTCAGTTGATACAAGCGAAGAAGAAACTTCAAGTAATACTCAAAAAAAAACATTTGTATAAATCCGTATTATAATGAATTTAAAAGATCAAAATAAAATTAGATCAGTGGCGAATGCTGGGAAAATTAAACCTAGACCTGAGCTTTGGAATACATTAGATCATTCGTTATCAATGCATTACAAAGAAAGAAAAATAAAAAACCTTACTCGATGGGTTGTCAGTCTAGGTGCTGCTTCTGTTTTGCTTGGTATGTTTTTGTTTCTAGAAACCAAGCAGGTGTCTTCAGATGCAACATATGTATATGCAATAGAATCATCAAACAACGAAAGGATTGACAATACACCTCTTTATGATTTAACGAAAATCAAAGGACTTAAAAATGCATACAATTAATTGGTTATCATTACCAAGGATTTTCTAAATCTTCAGGTACAAATAAAGTATTTCTTTCCTTAAAGTAGGAATCTCTATCTCCTTTAAGAAACAACTGGTCCTTATTAAACAATCGATATAAAAAAGCGATGGGTGTTAGCAACAAAAAGAAGACTAAGCCTAGTAAAAGATATGAGTTTATGAAGCCTATTGCCTTCACTAAATAATTCCAACAAACATTTATGTATGTAGCTAATCGAGCAGAAAGAAGACTTGACAATCCAATGATAATAGATGTATAAATAAGCCACGACTTATCAAATAAAAAATAGAGAATCGAAAAACCGATTACGATACCTAATATAGATTGATACTTTTTATCCATTCTAAAACAAGGTATATATAAATGATCCTAAAGCAGAACTTTCAGCAAATATTAATAATAAGCCTAATATTAAAAGAACTAGAATCATTGGTAGCAACCACCATTTCTTCCTCGTCTTCATAAAATTCCATAAGTCTTGTAAAAATTCCATAGTTTAATTAATCTAATGCAAAAGTAGTTTTAATATCATTTTCTTTTGACCAAGTGGGTTGTTCCTCCTTATAAAACACGAAATTCTCTAATACTAAAATATCCATTTCGGTGCTCATAAAGCATTTAAAGGCATCTTCTGGTGTGCAAACAATGGGTTCTCCTCTAACATTAAAACTCGTATTTACAAGTATTGGGATTCCTGTAATTTTACCAAACGCATTTATTAGGTTGTAATAAGGTTCATTTGTTTCTTTATGTACGGATTGGACTCGAGCTGAATGATCAACATGCGTTATTGCTGGCAATGATGATCGTTCTACATAAAGCTTTTTTTTCATTTCGAAAGAATGATATCCTTCTGGCAATGTTTTCATTTGTGAACTTGCTAATGGACTAACTAACAGCATATAAGGAGATGCTACCGGCAAATCAAAATAAGTAGATCGTTCAGAAGCTAAGACTGAGGGGGCAAAAGGTCTGAAACTTTCTCGATATTTTATTTTTAGATTTAATTTCAACTGCATTTCCGGGCTCCTTGGATCCCCTAAAATACTTCGGTTACCCAGTGCTCGAGGTCCAAACTCCATTCGTCCTTGAAACCACCCAACAATTTTTCCTTGGCTTAAGGACAAAGCAACTGAGTCATACAGGTCTACTCTATTATTTTCTTTGTGATAAACAGATTTATACTTTTTTGCTACATATTCAATATCTAAGTCACTAAACCTAGGGCCCAAATAACTACCCTTCATTTTATCTGATTCTGGACCAGACATTTTTCGTTCCTGATTAAGAAATATATGATATGCTGCTAAGGCTGCTCCTAAAGCACCACCTGCATCACCTGCGGCTGGTTGAATATATACATTTTTAAAAATATTGGCCGCTATAATTTTCCCATTTGCCACACAATTTAATGCAACACCTCCAGCCAAACATAAAGAGTCTGACCCCGTAATATCCTTTGCATGTTGAACAATATTTAATACAATTTCCTCCGTAACCTCTTGAATGGCTAGTGCCATATTACAATGTATTTGTTCAATCTTTGATTCAGATAATCTTCTTGGGATTCCAAATAATTTATTCCATTTCTTATCGGGAACCATACGATCACCATAAGCAAAGGAGAAAAATTGTTGGTCCATCCAAATAGATCCATCAGCTTTAATCCTTATAAGCTTATTTTTTATTTTAGTTTTGAATTCATTGACCTCATGGCTATCTTTTATTCCATAAGGTGCCAAACCCATCAATTTATACTCCCCGCTATTCACTTTAAATCCGAGATAATAAGTGAATGCCGAATATAACAAACCGATGGAGTGAGGAAAATCCAATTGTTTCTTAATAGTAATTTTATGATCTACACCATGACAGATCGTACTTGTTGCCCACTCACCTACTCCATCTAGGGTTACAATAGCTGCATTATGAAATGAACTAGGGTAAAAGGCACTTGCTGCGTGAGATAAATGATGTTCAGGAAAGAGAAGTTTTACTTTTTTAAAATCAAAAGCACCTATTTTCAACAATCCCTTTTTGATTTCTCTTTTAAGGAAAAACTTTTCTTTTATCCAAATTGGAATGGATTTAATGAATGAAAGAACACCTTTCGGTGAGAATACATAATAAGTTTCTAACAACCGTTCGAATTTCAAAAAAGGTTTATCATAAAAAGCGATATAACTTATGTCTTCCACTTGGCACCCGGCTTCTTTCATACAATAAGCAATTGCATTTTCAGGGAAACTTGGATCTTGCTTCTTTCTAGTAAATCGTTCTTCTTGTGCAGCAGCAATCACTTCATCACCTTTAATTATTACAGCGGCTGAATCATGATAATATGCAGAAATTCCTAAAATATACATTTCTAATTCCTATTAAGATGAGCCTTTATTAATGGTGTCAATTCAGTTGCAATTATCCTATGTCCGGCATCAACCCAATGATATTGATCCGAAGATGTTACAATTTGGTTTTGCTTAACTGAATCAATGCTTAAAGAAGTTTGATTCGTATAAGGGATATTATTATTTTCTAGAATTTTATTCATATCCTTCATTTGAGGGTTAAAACTACTAGCTGTAAATGAAACTATTTTAACTCCTTTTGCAGCTTTAACAATTGCTTTTACTGCATGGTCAGTTGCGATTAAGGATGCTTGATATTCATTGAAGTTTTCAGCATCTTCCGCGATTCTTTTTTCTGCAGGGATAGTAACCTTATTCATGATTCCGTATTGCAATTTCCGAATTAAAAGTCTGATAAAATGAGAATTTTCAAGAAATAAGATCATTTTTGATTGTGCTTGACTATAATATTCAACACCATTAACATCTAAATAAGGTCGCCTCCTATTTACTTTATAATTACTTGTTTTTTCTAAAGCTACATTGTTATCAAGAAAATCGTTGTCACATGTTTGTAAAACTATGAGATCCGGTTGGATTTCGTCTATCACTTTGTCAATAATCATAGACTCCTGATATTGGCCATATCCACTAGCCCCAAATGCAAATACTTCAATATTCATTGAATCCTTTAATCTATTGTAAAAACAACTATCGTTGCCTACTTCTATTGCTTGAGTATATGAATCACCTATAAAAAGAACCTTTGGTTGTGTCGTTTTTACATCTCCCCAAGTTCGAAATCCATATTTACTAGTAGAATAGGTCGTTAGATATCGATTCCCTTTACTATCTTGAAAATGCCCAGACACGGTATAATCTGATTTAGGTATCCACCCAAGTTTTGAGTCATAATTAAATTTGTCGTCCATTTTTTTTTCATCAAGTAGAACACGGGTTCCTATTTCACCAACAAAAAAAACAAACAATAAAAAAAGTGCACTTAACACCAGAAAAAATTGGAATTTTCGAACAAACGAAAAAGTAGGATCAGACATGATTGCAATTTACAATTTCATTGTTAAAATCATAAAGAATTAGTCTTTAGATTGGAAATCGTACGACATAATCAACTTATAAATGATGAAGTTAAAATTTTAAAAACTTCTACTTAAAAGGAGATCTCGGCACCCATTCCTCTATGGGAATGAAGTATAGAAGAAATTTATTGATAAAGAAATTTAGAATTCTATTTTCCGACTTTAAATGTAATGTCATATCATATGATTCCGCACCGATAGAACTCTTAATCTCCATTGCCGTTCTTGAAAGATTGAGTTCATTGCTCTGGAAATAAATAGCTTTTTCAACCAGTTTAAATAATATATTTAAATAAAGCTGACTCGTTGAATTTTCTTTCTTATCGTACCCTAAAAAATGAGCATCACATGATCCATTGTGCATGATTGTTGTGTAAAATGCAACCATTTTTTCTTCATTAAAGACGCCGTGCATTTGAAAATCATCATTCGTATTTAGAATCAAGCTTTGAAAATATTGAGGATTTAAAACAAAAAGATTAAAACCTGCGCTATCTGATGTTTGTTTATAAAGATCATAGATTTTGTCTCTATAGTTTCTTATTTCTTCAGCGTTTAACAACCTAAATTCAAGATTTACTCCTTTTTTAAAAGCCCTCTTAGCTCTTTTTCTATGTTTAGCTTTCATCGAAGCAAGATATCCTTCTATGTTTTTCCAAGTAGGATCAAGATGGAAGATCATATTAGGCTGCACTTTAAAATCAGTATAACAAGATTGAGAAAACTGAATCTTACGTTTCGATTCGTCTACAAAAAAATCTTTCGCTAAAACGGTATTAATTTTACTATTTGATGATCTTTCCATCTTCAAGCATTTATCTACGGCCTGATTTAAAAGCTTTTGGGACTCTTCCTCACTTATTGATTTATCAAAAATAAAAGCATTATCACCTGTAACTAAAAGATTACCTAAAATCAGAATCTTTTGATTAATCCTCTTTAAAATAATATTTTTTAGGCCACTAAATAAATTCCTTTTAGGTTTAGATTGACTATCAAGTCTCATGCTTTTAGCAAGATTCAAATCCTTTATTTGGAAATAAGCAATACCAATAAGTACCTCTTTTTTATAAAACTCAACAAATCTCCCTACTAAATCCGATGGTGGATTATTATTAATAACATTTAAAAACTGAGATGAAAGATATATGTTTTGCTTCCCTAACGTATCCCATTGATCATTATCTATGATCTTATTTTCTATTTTTATTTGAATAGGAATAATACTGGTATTTTCGTTGTCAATTAGACTTGTTTTAGTATTGCTTTTACTTGTACAAAAGTATCCCAAAGTTTGTTTATTTAGTTAGTGCTTGTTGGACAAGCAATTTTGCTTTCAGATCGTTTTTCCATTTAATGTTATTACAACTGTTTTCTGTACAATTTGTTTTAATCCAAATTTCAAATAAATTTTTGAGCTGTGGATAAGCAAGTGAGAATTCATTGTAATTAGACACATTTAAAATCTTGTAATCCTCACTTGTAGGGCTCGCAATAAGGATAGAGATCAATTTATTCTCCATTTCAAATTCTAAGGCGCCTAATTCAAATATTTCAACTTTGTCTCCGACATTCAAATCTTTGGCAATTAGAAATGTAGGTAGCGATTTAGAAAAATAGCCAAAATTAAAAAAAGAGGGAATGGTGGTTTCTAAACCTTCGAATGAAATCAGACTCCCAGCACTCTTTTCTATCTTTAAAATATGACCACTCAGTTCTGGGTAATCGTTATCTGAGTTTACGTTTTTACAATTTGTAAAAATCAAACAAAAACAAAATAGAAAGCTAGCAAGAAACCCTTTACTTTTCAAATCAATAAATATTATAATACGATATTAATGAAATTATTCGTTTCAACACTTATATACGTTTCCGTATTTTCATTTTTGTCCAAATATGGCATTTATACAAATAATACGTAAACTTTATCCTAACTACCTTAGTTTTGTATGAAATAGAAATAAATGGCTGAATCATATTTTAATCCGGACGACCTAAAAAAGTTTGGAAATATTACAGAGTTTCAACAAGAACTTGGTGACAAATTTTTCGATTATTACACTAGTGTTTTTAAAGAAGGTGCCTTGACAGCTAGAGAAAAAGCACTGATTGCCTTGGCTGTTGCACATACCGTTCAATGTCCATACTGCATAGATGCATATTCGTTAACATGTTTAAAAAAAGGTGCTGATGAAGAGCAAATGATGGAAGCTGTTCATGTTGCTGCTGCTATTAAAAGTGGGGCTACATTAGTTAATAGTGTACAAATGATGAATCACGTTAAAAAACATACAATGTAAATGGGAGTTAAACAAAAAACAAAGACTCTTAAGCGAAGAAATGCAAATCTTGCGGATACCATGATACAAATTGATGTATTAAATGGAAGGGGTCTCGATCTCGAAAATAAATTTGAGCCGTTTGCATCAACATTGATTAAGAGTGGATTTAGTAAAGGCATTGTACCTGTTATTCCTGAAATACTTCAAATAAATATTGGGAAACTTTGTAACCAGACTTGTGCTCATTGTCATGTAGATGCAGGACCTGACCGTAAAGAAGAAAACATGTCTAAGGAAACCCTTGATGAGTGTCTTTCGATTTTACGGAAACATCAAATTAAAACAGTTGATATAACGGGTGGAGCCCCAGAAATGAATCCACACTTCAGATGGTTTGTTGAAACTTGTTCTAACGAAGGAATTAAAGTCATAAATCGTTGTAACCTCACGATATTACGAGCGCACCCAAAATATTACGATCTGCCTGCCTTTTTTGCGAAACATAATGTTGAACTTGTTTCTTCATTACCATATTTTACACAAACAAGAACAGATAGTCAGCGAGGAGATGGCGTTTTTGATGATTCTATAGAAGCTTTACAACAACTTAACAAAGTAGGTTATGGTGTTGAAGGAAGTGGATTAAATCTTCATTTAGTTTTTAATCCCTCTGGAGCTTTTTTGCCTGGTGATCAAATGGAATTACAAGGTGAATTTAAAAGACAGTTGAAGAGAAGGTTTGAGATTGTTTTTAATCAACTTTATGCTATTACGAATTTACCTGTGAGTCGCTTTCTAGATTATTTAATCGAATCTGGAAACTATGAATCCTATATGTCAGAATTGGTCAATGCTTTTAATGTAAATACGATTGAAGGATTAATGTGCAGAAATACAATCTCTGTAAGTTGGGATGGTTATATTTATGATTGTGATTTTAATCAAATGTTAGATTTAAAATCTGCAGTGAAAGGCACCCATTTATCAACGTTTGATATGGATGAATTTGTAGCAAGATCGATTGTTGTTAACCAACATTGTTATGGCTGTACCGCAGGAGCAGGAAGCAGTTGTGGCGGCACCGTAGATGCTTAAAGCATCGATGAAGCAAAATAGAAATTAAGAAATATGAAGTATTTACTTTTAAGTCTGATTGGATTCGTGTTTTTTTCTTGTAAAACAACCAAAAAAATGGATGCTATCCAAAGTGAAATGGAGGGGCAATTTGTTCAGTTTTATTTAAAAAAATCTCCATGTTTTGGTCGATGTCCAATTTACACCCTTGAAATAAAGGATGATGGTACTGCAATCTTAGATGCTCAACGATTTATGGATAATCTTGGGGTTTTTACAAAAAAAGTGGATAAAACGTCTTTCGATGAATTAAAATCATTGTACCTATTATCTGATTTTGAAGCCTATCCAACAATGTATGAAAGTAATATACCTGATTATCCAATGGCAGCTATTGGATACTGCCCCTCAGATTCTGACACACTCAAAATTGTTAAAGGAAAAGAAGGCAGACCAGATGCATTAATGGCAATACAAGATGCAATGGAAAAAATTGCAAAATCCACGGATGGTTGGACGCTCAAATCTCCTGCCAATGTTGATGATATAAACGAAGGTGAAATTCCCCCTTTACCGATTGATAAGACTAGAATAATTCTAAAATTAACAGAAGAAACAAATCTACCTTCATGGTTTAAAATTGTGCGCAACAAGTACGGTGTCAGAATTTTAAGTCGGATACATCCAAAACAAAATGATTGGCTAATCACTTATGATGCTTCGCTTGTTGAAGGAGATGAACTTTTGAAAGACTTAAGAAGGGATGTTCACGTCACTCAAGCTGAATATGAAAATGTACTAAAAAGTCAATAATCCAGTGCTTGATTCAAATCATTTTTTAGATCTACCACACTTTCTAAACCAATAGAAATACGAATTAAGCCTGCAGAAATATTTGTCTTTGCGAATTGCTCTGCCGTCAACTCTCTGGAATAACTAATATAAGGTGCATAGACTAGACTTTCATGACCGCCCCAGCTGACACCAAGCTTAAAAATAGTTAGCTTATTTACAAAAGATTTAATTTCTTCTAATTTATCTGTATTTAACTCAAAACTTAAAAGTCCTGTATAACCTGTCATTTGTTTTTCTGCTAATTTTTTCTGGGGAAAACTATCAAGTCCAGGGTAATAAACAGTGCGTACTCTATTATCACTTTCTAAATAGTTTGCTATTTCCAAAGTGCTCGATTGGTGTTGCTTCAATCTAGGAATAAGGGTACGTAATCCTCTTAAGATTAAAAACGCTTCAAATGGAGCCATCTTGGCACCAAATAATGCCATTTCATTAAGTAACATATGATCAAGTATTGATTTCTTACCGATGACAACACCGGCAATAACATCGCTGTGCCCATTTAAATACTTCGAAACTGAATGTACTTCTAAATCAATACCAAAATCAAGTGCTTTTTGGAATATGGGTGTCGCCCAAGTATTATCTATAATTGTAGCTATACCGTACTTTTGGGCTAACGCAGCTATCGCTTTCAAATCCTGTAACTGATAGGTTACAGAAGCTGGGCTTTCTAAATATATAAGGACGGTATTTTCTTTAATTGCATTTTCAAACTCATTCACATCTTCTCCAGAAACATAGGTTACCTCTACATTACATTTTTGAGGAAGATAATTGGATATAAAGTTGTGGGCAGGGGCAT
Organism: uncultured Saprospiraceae bacterium; assembly: GCA_937924805.1. Lineage (GTDB taxonomy): Bacteria > Bacteroidota > Bacteroidia > Chitinophagales > Saprospiraceae > JAHDDO01. Next base: position 55,383 of record CALDTZ010000017.1, on the reverse strand, counting down.
AAATATTCTTAATCGTGATTATGTGAGCATTCGCCTTTATATAATGCATGATAGCAGCCGATATAGCTCCCATTCCTGAAGCATAGAGTTTTGCTGCTTCACCATTTGCTAATTCGGCTATTTTTGCTTCAACAATTTGACATGTAGGGTTATGTAAACGCGAATAAATAAGTGACTCTGTTGGGTTCGAGAATGCTTTTTCTGCACCATCCCAATCTCCTAAGGTAAATAAAGAAGTTTGTACAATGGGTGGCACAATTGCTCCATTATAGGTCTTGTGCAACAATCCATCATGGTTAATTTTTGTCTCCAGATTAAACTTCTTTTCCAATGCTTTCGATGTTTGAATTTTTAAAAATTGCAATACCTAAAAAGCCAAATAAAAAGGCAATTGCTAAGTTTGCCAACGAAAGTACTTGATATCCTGCATAACTAAATGCCGCGACTCCCAGTGTTTGCGACATAAATATGCCAGACGGTGTCCATGGGAATAGATTTTCAATCATAGTTCCAGCATCTTCTATCGATCTACTCAGCACTTTCCGATCGATCTTTAACTTATTATATTTTTCTTTAAATGCACTGCCGATTATAAAACTGGTTGCATATTGGTTTGATGTTGTCAAATTTGTAAATAGTGTCGCTACCAAGGTGGAAACAACCAATTGGGAACCATTCTTAATTCTTGAAAAGATTCTATCAATAACGATTGAAATTGCATCAATAACTTGTAGTGTTCCAATAAAAGCAAAAATCAGAATAGAAACGACGATACCTTCTATTAGGTTGTATAATCCGCCTCTATTTAAGATAGAAACGACTTTGGAAGATGCTGGCATTTCCATATTTGACATGCTTACATCAAACCCAGATTTACATGCATTTACAATATTTGTAAAACTAAAAGGTTGAAAAATAAAAGCCAATAAAATAGCCACCCATGACGAAACAAGCAAAGTCAATACAATCGATTTATTCGTAATAGACCCCCACAAAACAACCAATAAAGGAAGAAATAAAATTAAATTAAAATTAAATATACTTTGGAGGGTCGTTTTGGTAGATTCAATCTCCGTCAAATTACTTATCGATTGACTTTCTGTTATTTCAAAATTTAGAGACATAAACAAATAATACCCAAGTGCAATAACCAATGCTGGAAACGTAGTGAAAGCCATAGATTTTATATGATCATATACATGTACGTCGCTTGCCAGTGCTGCAATATTTGTGGTATCTGAAAGCGGAGACATTTTGTCACCAAAAAAAGAGCCCCCTACAATTGCACCCGCTGTAATAGCCAAATTTGCATCATATACTTGTGCTATACTAATCATTACAACTCCAATGGTGCCGGCAGACCCCCAAGAGGTTCCTGTCAACACTGAAAATAAAATACAGATAATAAAAGAAAAGAAATAAATCCAAGATGGGTTTACCACACTAAGTCCATAGTAAATTAACATCGGAATTGTGCCTGATACAATCCAGCTGCCAATTAAAATCCCAATACAAAATAAGATGAGTAATACTGGTACAGATTCCGCTACTTTTTTTGTGATATGATCCTGAATCACATTCCAAGAAAAGCCTTTATATAATAAGAATACGCTGGAATAAGTCAGTGCAATAAAAATAAGAATTTCGAGTGGCAACCGTTGATTATCGGATACAAATGGATGTACAAAAAGCCCATAAATAAGAATTAATAAAAAGAAAAGCAACGGATTAAGAGCATCCCAAAAAGAAGTAGTTTTATATTTTTTGCCCATTCATTTTTATTACACATTTAAAGTAATAAAAATCTTCCTTAATTATTGGATTATCTCAATAATGTAATGTCGCCAGCAAAGGTTTCTTGCTCACCATCCAGATATTCAACATCTGCTGTCCATACGTATACTCCTGTCATGGCTGGTTGTCCATTTATAAATCCATCCCAACCATTTGCAGTTGTAGTTGGACTTAATCCTTGTGCATTATAGACAAGACTCCCCCAGCGATCATAAATATTTAATTCAAGTATTTGCTCTATTTGTCTACCACCAAGAATACTAAACATTTGATTTTCACCTGATGCATTAGGACTAAATACATTTGGAGCAAAAATTCCTCTATCCTTTTCTACAAAAACAATAATTGTCGCAGAATCCATACACCCATCAATAGAGGTGACTGTAAGTGTGTATGAGGTTGTAAATAAAGGTGATGAATAAGGTTCAAAACAATCAATACAACTTAAATTTTCATTTGGCGTCCAAATACTGGACGCTACGTCAATATTATTTAGAATTGGGCTTAGTATCATACTATCTCCTAGATTAATCGTAATATCTTCAAGGAAAGATAAAACAGGAATTTGTGCAGCAATCAAGGTATCATAAATGGTTGTAATACAACCGTTCAAATCTTGAACTTCAACGGTATAAATTCCTTCGCTTAAGTTTTGAAACATTGTATTTGAAGAAAAAGCACCACCATCTATATTATACGAATATTCTGAAACCCCTCCTAGTGCTGGATTAATCGTTATGGAGCCTGTATTAGGCCCATCACAATTTGGATTAAGGCTTTCATTGGACAGCGATAAAGGTTGTGGCTGTATTAATGTTATCGTATCAAAATGTGGGCAATTATTTTCATCGTTTACTGTAAGAATATAGGTGTCAACCGGAAGATTACTTAAATCTTTTTCATTCGTTCCATTATTCCAAGCATAAGTATATCCAGGTGTTCCTCCTGATACATCAGTTATAATTTCTCCATTGGCACCATCAAAACAGGCTACATTATAGCCATTAAAATCGGAAGATGTAAAACTTGTTTGTATTTGTGTTGGTTCTTTGACTTCTGCACTAAGTATGGTAAAACTGTTTCCAAATTCATCGGATATAGAGATTAAATAAGTCCCAGCGCCAAGGTTATTTAACGTAACATCTTCTCCTTGCATCGAAATCATACCCGATCCATTTATAGCTTCATCTAATACTTTAACCCAACTATATGTAAATGGAGGTGTACCTGAAGTAACTCTAAACGTTACAGAACCTGCATCACCATCACCGAAGCATAATAAATCAGTGACATCGCTACTACCCATCATATTACAAATAACCAAATCAATCGCTACATGGACAGTACTATCACATCCTCTTTCGGTAAGTAGAAAATGATCATAAACACCCTCTTCATAGTGTTGTTGGTCATTTAAAAATAACGTGTCCCCTTCGCAAATAAAGTATTGGTCATCACCTTCAAATATAGCTCCAAACTCGAGCACTAAATTAGCAATGGTATCACACCCTTCTGCAGCGGGAATTACTAATCCAGGGTATGTACCGGGCATACTATATTGTACTCCATTATATAAAACCGTATCTCCTTCACAAATAGTTCTTACCTCATTTTTAATAATTTGAGGGCTTACAACCAAAGGAATACAGTTAGGCTCAGCTGCATCACATGCATTTGATTCAGTATAACATAAATCATAAGTACCAGCTTCAAGGATTTCGGTTTCAAAGCTAGGGGCGTTACTTATTAACATCCCGTCCAGTCTCCAACTATAAATAGTTGCTCCTAATTGTGGTTCTATCGAAATTTCAAATGGTTGATTTGCACAAATAAGATCAGGAATAGCAATTGGATTCGATTCTACTAAATTTGACACATTTGTACTTCCATCGACTACAGATATAGTGTATTCACAAACTGAAGAATTACCTCCATCCATTACAAAGAAGTAATATTGTCCAATGACTAATGGTACATCTGTAATAAACAGCTCTGATGTATTTTGAGGGATGCTATTATCACAATTTGAAACTCTTTGGAAATTGGTACAATTTATTCCTTCATATATTCCTATTTGCAACTCTCTATCTCCTCCAGTACAATCTCCAACGAAAACTTCCAATGTTAAGTTAGTTGTACCTGCGATAAATGCTATCCATTGTATATTATCTTGAGATTGAGTGCAAAAATCTGGCGGAGCAACACCGTTAATTGGACTATTGTTAATACCAGAAAACCCATCAATATCACATATTATACATGCGTCAGAACAAAATGGCTCCATTTGACCTTCTTCTCCACAAGGAAGAGGTGCCTGACTATATATCTCATTAGGAACGCACAAAACCATTGTTAATATAAATAGGCAATACTTCATGTAACTAAATTAGTGATTGTATACAATAATAGGGACTTTAATTTGATTTGAAGTCACTTTAAATGGACATTTGAGTGCAAAAAAAGGGTGTATAAAATGGATGATAAGCTACCCTATCTATATTATACAATTATAACTAAAAACGCTGCACTGAAATATCTATTTCTTTTGTAATTCTAACATATTAGTTATGATTCTAAGGCTAGCTGGACAATGTTTTACATTTTGTTCGTGTATACTTAATTGTTCAATAAAATCATACCCATCTGTATGAGGAAATTGACGACATGCTTTTGGTCTAACTTCATAAATTGAGCACGTATTGTCTTTACCTAGAAATACACACGGAACTGTTTTCATTACAGAATCACCATCTTCATCCAAGGATATATAGTCTTGCTCGAATGCTTTAACGCTTAAGCCTAGATATTTAGCTATACGTTTTCTGTCTGGCTTATTTACAATGGGAGGTATTGTCGAACAACAATTCGCACATTCTAAACAATCTAATTTTCCGAAAACAATAGCATGCTGCTTAGATGACGCTTCAACTAACCATTTAGTTTGATTGCCTCTCGTTAGTCGTTTGGTAATACTTTTTGTTATTGTATGAGATTTGAGCTTATTAAGCCAGTCCTTTATTAAAGGATGATTTTCATTCAACACGAAACTAAATTAAAAAATTATGGGGTAATTAAATACATTGTTTCATTATACGCTCCAAAAATGCCAAGGCCATTTTCGATATTCGTATGTGGTTGTGGAGGTGTACTTAAATTGGAATTTGAAACATTCGATTGTTCTATAATTGCACTAGATCTTAAATATTCAAAAAGATCTTTAGAAACAGACTGAATTGTCATACCTATGCGATTACTAGAGTTAGAAACTAATAACGAAGGATCATTATATTTACCTTCATAGGTCCCGTTTGAGAAATCACTGTTTGCAATAAATCCTTTAATATTAAACCCACTGATACTATCTCTAGTATTAAATCGAATATCACCGATTACGCCTTCTTCTGCTTCTTCATTATTAGGACCTTCCGGATTATCTGATAAATCATAAAATTCTACAACATAGAAGTTTTCGTTATCTGGATTTTCTTCTAATTTATAGGCAATTTCATAATATGGTAATCCCGATGAAGAGTTCTTTTCATCAATGAAAACTTCAAAATCAGGTGCTTCTGGCACCCTATCTGAAGATGTTACGATCACATTTTCGAAAGTAGGCGCTGAAACAACAATACGATAATAATGACCTGGTATACTTTTATTGGGAACATAGTATTTACCGTTACCAAGGTTTTCAACAGATAAAATATAGTTTCCAGTTAAATTAGTAATTGTAATACTTGCATCATCAATACCTAAATCGGTATTCGAATCAAATATACTTTTAGTTTTAGAAACATCAATATACCAACTAGAGTCGGGAGAAAAAACAGACTGAACAATCAAAGAAGGTTCAAAATCATCGAAGTTTACATTGACATTTTTTTCGCAAGATGTAAAACCAACAAGCCATGTAGCTATCATCACAAAAGTGACATATATATGGGTTGATTTTATCATTAATTAATTTTTATTGTCTGTATTACCTAAATATACTACTTTTATTTTGCTTAATCAGAAGATCACCAAAAGTAATTAATGTTGACATTGGGAATTATCGGAAATAGACTTATAATATTTAGCGTTTCTTTATTTTCAAAGAGATCTCTTTTCAAATAAGCGTAAAATGGATTTTTTCGATTGTACAAATTATAAAGACCGGTACTAAATAAAAACTTACCTTTTTTCCATTTAAAATGTTGTTGATATTGTATGTCAAGATGATGAAAACTTGGCAAACGTCTGTTATTTCTTCCGGTTGCTACCCGTACAAAAGTAGTATCCGTTCCATTTATAACTTGATATTCACTATCTGCCAGTGTATATGCATATCCAGAACCAAAAACCCAATTCGCTTGAATGGATCGACCTTTTTTAAGGTTGAAATTTAATCCTATATTTAAATCATGCCGTCTATCATATTTAAATGGGAAGGTCGTTCCATTAAAGATTTTATCAAATTGCCTATTTGAAAATCCAAATTTATAATTTATCCAAAATCGAAGTTTTTCTGATTTTTGCTCAAAAGCAAGCTCAAAGCCATTGGCGCTTCCCGTACCAAATACGATATTGTCTTCAACATCTATATTACCAACTTGAATCCCACTAGGTTCATTGTTTATAATGTTATAAAACAGATCCGATGAATTTTCATATTCGATTAAATTACTGAGCGTTTTAGTGAAAATATTCATCTGTATTTTTTGAGCATCATTCAATTTAAATACGGTAGATAATGAAAACTCTATCGCTTCTTCTGGAGCAACCAACTCATTACTTGGGTACCATAAATCAGATGGTAAACCTGTCCCAGGATTAAGTAATAAATGAAGATTTTGGTGATTAATAGATGCTGTACCAAAGATTCTTAGGTTTGTCGTTGTATAAGCCAATAATAATCGAGGCTCTAGATTGCCATAAAAGTAATTATCACCGAAGGTAGTGTTATATCTCAACCCAGCTTTTAATTCTATGCTAGATGTTATTCGGTTTCGAAATTCTGAATAAACGGCAAATGAATTTGACTCAAAAACAGAGTCAATTGCTGTGTTTTCAACAACCCCTAAAAAAGCGTCACTTTGTCGAATGGTCGGTGCATTAAAATGTTTTTTATATTCCACTCCACTTTCCCAATTACCAAGAAAATCATTATAATATTTGACATTAATTTTTGAAGTGAAATCTTGATTAAGGGATCGAGTTAAATAATCGTATTCAAAAACGTTTGAGGGTTCATTTACAATCTTATTGGAATATGATTTACGTGTATTAAAAGTATAACCACTATAATTAGCGAATACATCGATATTTAGTTTTTCGCTTAAAACTGCACTATAGTTGACTCCTAAAAGAGTATTACCCCACCCTAATTCATTTCGACTTTGTTCTAATTGATTAACTTCATTGACCGTAAATTCATTTTTAGAATCAAGTAATATTTGGTCTTTCCCGGTATACCCGGTGATTGAAATTTTTTGAAGCGGTGTAAAATAATGCGTGATTTTGCCATAGGTATCATAGTATCCTAAACTATTGTTTTCGTAACCTAATAAGTTATTTATTAAGGGTTGAGTAATTAAGTTAAAGGTAGATAATCGACCAGATAAAATGATTGATGTTTTTTCTTTTAAAATGGGTCCTTGTATCGTCATATTCATTCCATCTATTCCAAGACCTACTTTTCCTGCCCATCTATTTTTGTTCCCTTCTTTAAGATTAATATCTAAAACAGAAGATAACTTACCTCCGTACTTAGCAGAAATAGCTCCTACACTTAGCTTTGCATTTTGAATTACATCTGATACAAAGATTGAACTAATTCCTCCTAGATGGCTAAACTCATATAATGGCACACCATCCACCAAGATTAAATTTTGATCAGCACTTCCACCTCTAATCAATAACCCGTGAGCCCCTTCTCCACCAGATTGTACTTGCGGACTCATTTTTACTGCATTAATCAAATCTGGTTCACCTGTAATACTTGATGAATTAAATATGGATTCAGGATTAAATATTGGCCCGTCTGGGGACGTTGCCGTGAAAAAACTTTCAGCCTTTGCTGGATAAATTAAGATCGTGTCGAATGCATTATCGTGCCTCAAATTAAAAACAGAAAATCGTTGGTTTGCATTGATGTTATAATTACGAGGTTGATAACCTAAAGAAAGGCAGATAATCTCTCTCTTCTTTGCCTTTGTTGATTCAATTTTTAATGAAAAATATCCATTTTCATCTGTATATTCTACAATAGAACCAATTAAAATAATCGCGTTTGAAATAGGCTCATTCGTTTCTTCATCTATAACCTTTCCAAAATAAAACTGCTCTTTTGTTTCACCAATGAAGGTAGAAAAAAGCAAAATTTTATCATTTCCTTTTATACTGTTTGAAATACCATAATTTGGTAAAACTTTATTTAATAATACATTGATTTTGTATGTAGACCTTGGCAAATAGATAATTTGATCTATTTCAAGATTGCTGGAAGAATAACTAAATTGAATATTGGTTTGTAACTCTAATCGTTGAATGATCGAAATGACCGATAATTCTTTTTCTTTGAATTCAATTTCCTTTTGCAAATACGCTTGACTGAAAGCCGTGAAGGACATTAATGTGAGGATAACAAAAATGGAATGCCGAAGCATAGAAGTATTATTTATTTACAATTTACAGCTTCTATACTATATTTATTTGATTTTGATTTTTTTACTTCCAATCCTATCAAAAGATTTAATTCATCTATGATTTCATCTAATGACTCAGCATGATAATTAGATGTAATTTTACATCGGGTTAAATTTACTCCATTAGGGTTTGAAAAGTGGATATCAAACTTTTCACTCAATGCTAATAGTACTTTACTTAATGATGCATTTTCAAAATAGAGTTCATCGCCGATCCAATCAAATCGATTATTATTGATGGTTTTCATTTTAATGTAATCACCATTTTGCTTTACTAACTGATCGTTTCTACTCAATTGTATTTTACGCTTACCTGTATTCACTTCAACCAATCCAGATTCTACGATTACTTCAAAATTGTCTTTATCATTAACAACTAAAAACTTGGTCCCTAATACGGTAATTGTTTCTTTGCCAGCTTTAATAATAAATTGTCGTTTCTCATCTCTATAAATATCAAAATACGCTTCTCCTTGGAGCGAAACAACGCGCTCATCTATGAAAGACGAAACTTTCGATAATGAACTTTCAGATTTTAACCAAATATTAGATTTATCTTCTAATTGTATTTGTTGATTTAATAATTGAGTAGCATAAACATTTGAAATATCTGATGGTGCATCATTTGTAGAAAACAAAAAATAAGAGGCTACTAATATTGCTCCGATAGCTGCAGCACTATAAACCCATGAAAAGCGATTTCTTTTGGTTGTTGACATTTTTTTGTCAATGCTATCCCAACCTTCCTTTACATCAAATGATCTATACTCATGGATATTCTCCGAAGAATTCCAAATCGATTTCAATTCTTTCAGTTTATCCAAATTCTCTTCTGATTCCTTTGCCCACTGGTCTATTTGAGCATACTCTTCATCAGCAGCCTTACTTTTAAAAGACTTTAGAATTAATTGATTAATATGATTTTTTAAATTCTTACTCACTAATTATATTTTTTAGGTTATTCCTCAAAAAATCGAGTGCCTTAATCATATGGTTCTCCACCGTTTTTTTTGAAATACCCAGATCATTTGCGATCTCGGTGTAAGTTAAGCCATTCTTACGGCTTAAGAGAAATACTTCTTGACATTTAGGCGGCAATTGTCGTATTGAATTATTGATTTCTTCCTTTATTCTATAAAGATTTGCATCTTTTTGGAAATCAGGCATTGTTACTTCATTTGTAATTCCATTTGCCGAAAGGCTGACTACCTCTTGATGTCTTTTACTTTTACGAATTTTCTCTAAAGTCTTATGATAAGTTGCTTTAAACAAATAAGACTTTAGACTTGTCTTAATAAAATGTTGATCTTGTTGTTCCCAAATTTGTAAAAAAACATCTTGAACGATATCTTTTGCTTGTTGGTTGTTTTTAACAATAGAAAATGCATAATTACAAAGTGGGTTATACCACTCTGAAAATATACTTTTAAATTCTTTTCTATTTTTAAAAATTGCCACGTATCAAGTAATTTCTTCTCAAGTATAAAAAGAATAAAAATATGAAAAAACCTTTTTATTGTATCTTATAAGGGAAATGTCTCTGAGGCGAGTCCTAAGCCACCAATGAATGCACTTTTATTAATATTACTGACTAGATTCTTGTCATCAAAATAATAAATAAGATTTTCCATTGGCATATTTCCTATTAACTCATCCTTAGCCATTGGGCACCCACCATATCCTTTAATAGCACCATCAAAACGAAAACATCCACTTTGATACGCCGCTTCTACTTTTTCTCGCCATGTATCAGCTCTTGTGTGGAGATGTGCTCCAAATTCTATATTTGGAAATTGCGGAATTAACGTTTCAAAAATATAGGATATACTATCAGGATTGGAAACACCAATTGTATCTGACATTGAAAATATCGAAATACCTAATTTAGCTAATTTTGAAACCCAATGATTAATAATTTCATGATTCCACTCATCTCCGTATGGATTACCAAACCCCATGGAAATATAGATTACTAGATCCTTGCCACAATCGTCGCATAAATCTTTGATATCCTTCACTCTTTCTAAAGATTCTTCAATCGTTGCATTCGTATTTCTAATCTGAAACGTTTCCGATATTGAAAATGGATAACCTAAATAATCGATTTGATCAAATTTACAAGCCTGTAGTGCTCCTCTAAAATTAGCAACAATAGCCAACAATTTCGTTTTATCCCCTTTCACAATACTATCCATAACTAAGGCCGTATCAGCCATTTGAGGAATTGCTTTTGGAGAAACGAAACTTCCAAAATCTAATGTATCAAAGCCGACTTTCAATAATTGATTGATATATTTAATCTTTGTCTCGGTTTCTATAAAATCATGAATGCCTTGCATGGCATCACGGGGACATTCAATTAATTTTATAAAATCTTTTCTCATTTCAAATCAAAGGTACAAATAGACTGGATATTAAATTTATTCTTACGAACTTTATGTTCTTAAAAGATAATCAATGAAATCTTCTATTTTAACATTGCTGGGGTTTATTTTGTTTTTGACAGGTTTTATTGCTTTAGTCCTGGGTATTGTAAACCTTGATCTCCAAATATTGAAATTTTTACGTTCATTTTCGGGTACTACTCAATTAATCAGTAAGTTAATTATGCTTTTTGGTGGAATGGTACTTTTTTATCTAGGAAGAACTGCTGGCTATCACGTTGATTCTACAGAAACTTAGATATAAAGTTATTATATCTAATTCCTATATTAAATGATTGTACTTCTGTAGGGTTAATAGGAAAACTGCATTCTAACCTCAACAAATCAGCCCCTAACAATCGAATATTTTCAACACCTACGGTTACTTCGTGTATTAAAGGATCAACATCATTTATTGCAAGAGCACTGTATCTAGAATATAGTTCCCATTTTAATTTTTTCACTCCAGGTAAACGACCTAATAGATTACCGTCAAAATGATATTCTATATGTGATTCTGCATACGATTGATTTGTTCTGTAATAATAAAACGGAAAGGTGTTGAAAATATCAGTATCTAAAAAATGCGAATTTATGTAAATTTCATTCGTTCTGTAATCCAAATAATCTGAAGCATGAAGGTAGCTTTCATTTCCGATGTCAATAGCGCCGGCAGTCATAGAATAGGAAAAATACCCCATTTTTGACTTAAGTGCTTCCTGATCTTTTATTGACAAGGTAAAGGTCGTAAAAGCATAATTTTCAAAATTTGTTGAAACATTTGTACTAACATTAAATTTCACAATTGGGTATGTACTTCCTTGATTTATTCTTACTTCTTTGAAAACAGCAAATTCTGTATTTGGCTGCCAAGTTAGATTAAGTTTTAATGAAAAAACATCTGAGTCTAAAAACTCTTTCCCTTGATAATTCAATTTTGCATTGGGAATATAATTTTCGGATCTCTGAAAGAAACTATAATTCGTTTTATTTTCAATCTCCAACCTTGAATAATATCCGAGTGTGATAGCTGTTTTAAAGTCTTCTTTTATTTCTGTAAAAAAAGCGATTTCAGCAAATTGATTTTCATAGTGATAAACGTAGTTTTCCTTAAAAAACAAAGTAAAATATGATTCAATGATAGGATAAAGCGTTCTAATATTATGAACATCTGAAATTTCTCTACCGCTTGCTATCCTAAATCCAGATTTATACATTGGATCAAAAATTCTTTGATAACTCGTTTTAAAATTTACTTTTTGGTCAGAAAAACCATACCCCACAACTGCTTCAAGGCTATGATTTTTGGTGTTTTTACTACCTTCCATAAAAGTACCCTTTAGCGCTCCATGAAAACCTCGGACAGGATTAAAATTGATAGAACTTAATGGCGAATTAAGTTTGAATGATCTATCTTTTTCGGAGTGCTTGTATTTGTGTCCAGTTATGAGGTGTCTAAGTTTAAATTTATCTTTTTTGGGCTTTTCTCCCATTAATGCAGAGATATCTGGAAATTGGGCAAATAAAAAACATGGAAAAAAAAGAAAGATAAAAATACCGAGTGTTCTATTCATATGATAAAATTAAAAAAGACTTTAGTAAAATACTAAAGTCTTTTCATAAAGGTTTTTGTTGTGATTACCCTTTCACTGTTTTGACAATTGAAGAAGCTACTTTATACGGATCTGCATTTGAGGCAGGACGTCTATCTTCCAACCACCCTTTCCATCCATTTTCAACGGTTGCTATTGGTATCCTTATAGAAGCACCTCGGTCAGAAACTCCATATGTAAACTTATCGATGGCTTGCGTTTCATGCTTTCCTGTCAATCTCAAATCATTATAGGCTCCATATACATCAATTGCAGCCTGTATACGGTCTTTTGTTCCAAATTTCTCACAAATCTCCTCGTAAACTTTCTGATCTCCACAAGTTCTCAAAACTGTATTCGAAAAGTTTGCATGCATCCCAGAACCATTCCAATCACCTTGAACTGGTTTAGGGTGGAGGTTTATACGAACATCAAATTCTTCACCTACTTTTTCCATCAAATATCTTGCAACCCAGACTTGGTCACCTGCTTCTTTAGCACCTTTTGCAAATACTTGATATTCCCATTGCCCCTTCATAACTTCAGCATTTACACCTTCGATATTTATCCCAGCTTCAATGCATATATCCATATGCGTTTCAACGATTTCTCGTCCAACGGCAAATTCAGCACCTACTGAACAATAATATGGACCTTGAGGGGGAGGATAATAACCTTTTGCTGGAAATCCGAGTGGAGTATGATACTCTAAATCCCAAAGTACATATTCTTGTTCGAATCCAAACCAAAAATCATTATCGTCATCATTTATAGTTGCTCTACCATTTGTAATATGGGGTGTACCATCCGCATTCATCACTTCACACATTACTAAGAAACCATTGGTTCTTGTTGGATCCGTAAATAATCTTACTGGCTTCAATAAACAATCTGATGAACTCCCAGAAGCCTGATTCGTTGAAGACCCATCAAAAGACCATAATGGCAAGTCTTCTACCTTACCACTAAATTGTGTATCATCAATAATTTTTGTTTTACTTCGCATCATTTGCGTTGGAACACCACCGTCCAACCAAATGTATTCGAATTTTAATTTACCCATTCCTAGATTTATTAATTGATTTGAAAGATGCAAATATTAAATCAATATGAAATCCCTCCTATCAAATAAATTGCAAATATGTGGTATCCAAAATTAAAATATACTCATAACACACTATGAATAAGACACTTACAATAATATTATTGTTATTTCAACGAAAACAAAACAACGATTAAATATTTGATCTGTGAATTTATAATTCATTAAAATGAGATGCACATTAACAATAAAGGTGTTTTAATATTGGCATATAAATTTTATTCTATTAATTTACAAGATCTAAATCTGCATTTTTTGATAAAATTTTATTGGACTATACTCATTCTATTTGCCTGTGTTGGATTATTGAGTGCACAGGATATCCCATTAAACATTCGTAATCAGATTGAATCTTTTGTTGAAAACAATGAACTTGACGATGTAGACTTAGACCAAATTTATGACCGTCTATCTACCTACTTGCAAAAACCAGTAGACCTCAACAAAGTAGATAGCGAAGATTTAGCTGAGCTTCTATTATTCACTCCAATCCAACTTGCTGCTTTTGATTCTTATCGATCTGAATATGGTCCAATTATCGCTATTGAAGAAATACAATCAATTCAAGGTTTTGATTTAGAATCAGCAAAAATTCTTTCTCAAATTGCTGCTGTTAAAATGGAATCGAATTTTCATGTTCCAATTCATCAAATGCTGTACAAAGGCAAAAATGAAATCTATACTAAATGGATTAGAACAATAGAAAAACAACGCGGCTTTAATGATAGTCTCCCAACTCATTACTTAGGGGATCCCAACAAATATGCGATTCGATATAAATACAACTATGAAAATCGTCTCCGTTATGGATTTATTTTAGAAAAAGATGCTGGCGAGCAGTTTTTTAGAGGCTCTAATCCACTAGGTTTTGACTATATGTCTTTCCATTTATACCTTAAGGATTATTCGTATTTTTTAAAGGATGTTGCTATCGGTGATTTTACGATTAGCATGGGTCAAGGATTAATTAGTCATAATGACTTTGGAGCTGGAAAAAGCGCCTGGGTAACCAATGTAAGAAAAGGGGGAAGATCAATACGTCCATATTCTTCTGTAAATGAAAATGCATTTAATCGTGGTGTGGGTGTTACAATTAGGCCCATTAAAAATGTAGAATTGACTGCGTTTGGAAGTTATGTAAAACGAGATGGAAATATTTCTGAAGTTGTTGACGACGACGGTTTTGTTGATATTCGTTTTAGTTCATTTACGCAAAGTGGCTATCATCGTACCGCGCTTGAGATTCTTAAAGAAAATGAAATTGAAGAACAAAAGATTGGAGGTATCTTAAAATACAAAACCAAAGACTTTCATGTAGGTTTTAATGGAATGTTTCAAAAATTTGATACACCTCTTCAACGTGCAAATTCCCTTGCTAACAAATTTTTGTTTAATGGTGATCAACTCACAAATTTAAGTTTTGATTATAGTTTTAAGATTAAGAATTTTTTCTTTTTTGGAGAAACAGCCCATTCGCTTAATAGTGGCTTTGGAAATATTCATGGTATTCTTGCAGGTTTAGACCGTAAGACCTCATTGGTCTTACTTTACAGGGATTTTGATCCCGATTATCATGCGTTGCTGCCTAATGCTTTTGGAGAAAGAGCATCGAACAACAATGAACGTGGGATTTACTTGGGACTTGATGTGAAAATTAACTATCAATGGAGATTTAGAACGTATGCTGATTTATGGAGACATGATTGGTTGAAATTCCAAACTGATAGTCCTACCAATGGAAAGGAATATATAGCAAGACTTGATTTTACGATAAAAAGAAAATTAAATATATACTCTCAATATTTTCATGAAAGAAAATTTGATAACTCATCTACTGGAGAACGAATCGATCCAGTTTTAGCTCAAATAAAGCAACGATTGAGGTTTAATCTCAATTACAATGTAAATAAATCAATCACGCTCAGATCAAGAGCAGAGTTTTCATGGTTTAAACAAAATTCAAAAGTAAGTCGCGGTTATCTGGGATATCAAGATATCTTATTTAAATCGATCGATTTTCCATTACAGTTTACGATGCGTTATGCCATATTTAATACGGATGATTACGACAGTAGAATTTATGCCTATGAAAACGATTTGATCTACGAATTTTATATTCCGCCCTTCTTTTATCGAGGTTCAAGATATTACTTAAACCTTCGGTATCGTGGTATTCGAAATCTAATGATTGAAGCACGATACTCAAGAACATACTATGATAATCAAGAAACCGTTGGTTCGGCTTTAAATGAAATAGATGGGAACACACAAACTGTTGTTAAAGCACAAATAAAATATAGCTTTTAATACATTAGATAGGGTTCCTTCATTTTATTAAACAATACAATATTTTCTTTCCATTTTGATTTTATCTCCTTTGGAGTCAAATTATTATTCAAATCTTCTCTTATCTGAATTGTTCCAGCTAGTTTTTCGAAAAAGTTATTATCATTAAAAAAGGAGATTTCATTTGAACATAATTTCTTGGCTTCATATAGGTATTGTAAATTAAAGCCCTGTTGTTTAATTTGATTATAGGTTCGTTTTCTTAATTCTTGACCAAAGCAAATTTTATTTTCATGTTTTGGATATTTTGATCCAAAGCCAGAAATTGGTGTAAAATAAAAATCATATGCTACAAATCTAGGGTGACCAAAAACCTCAAAAGGAAATTCTGTTCCTCTACCTACTGAAACTGTTGTCCCTTCAAAAAGGCATAATGAAGGGTATAGTAAGATCGATTTCAGTGTTGGTAAATTCGGAGATGGCCTAACTGGTAATTCAAATGTGGTATTTCTGTTATAACCCACACATTTGATAACTTTCATTTGCAATTCATTGGCTCTATTAATCCATGACTGTCCTTGGATCATTGTTCCATATTCGCCAATTGTCATTCCGTAAATAATCGGCACAGGGTGTAATCCAACGAAGCTAGTAAAATCATCTTCCATAATTGGCCCATCAACATAAAATCCATTTGGATTAGGTCTATCTAAAACGATAAGTTCTACATTATTTTCTGCACAAGCTTCCATTACATAATGAAGCGTCGAAATATAAGTGTAAAATCGAACACCTACATCTTGAATATCAAAAACTATAATGTCAATATTTTGGAGTTGTTTTGTTTGCGGTTTTTTATTTTTACCATACAAAGAAATAATATCCAATCCAGTTTTTTCATCTATCTTATCAACAACTTTGGCTCCTGCATCTTCTTGCCCTCTAAATCCGTGTTCTGGTGCAAAAACCGTTTTTATATCTATATTCAGTGAAAGTAATGTATCTACGAGATGTGTTTTATTAATAATACTTGTAGCGTTCACAACTAAACCAACTTTTTTACCTTTTAAATAGGGCAAATAGCTTTCTGTAGCATTTGCTCCCGGAGTTGGATAGTTTACAACAAAAGGTTGATTATAGGTCTCATCCGTTTCAGATTCGACATTCACATCTGATTGAGTATTTTGTGCTTGGCAAGCCATGAAAAATAACAAAGGAATGATTACCTTGAAACAATTATGCATATAATAAATATTTAATATGAGCCAAAGATATGCAGTTATTGATATAGAAACTACTGGTGGCCATTTTAAAACGGATAAAATAACCGAAATTGGTATAGTTATACTCGAAGATGCTGTCATTATTGAGAAATATTCTTCATTGGTAAATCCAGAACGAAGCATTCCACCACATATCACTAGAATTACAGGAATCACCAATGACATGGTTATGAATGCCCCTAAGTTTTATGAAATTGCAAAGGATATTATCAAGTATACTAAAGACACGATCTTTGTCGCACACAATGTTCGATTTGATTATCAATTTCTTCAAGCTGAATTTAAATCTTTAGGCTACACTTTTTCTAAAAGAAAATTATGTACGGTTCAACTATCTAGAAAAAATCTACCAGGTTTGAAATCGTACAGTCTAGGAAATTTAATTAATCATTTCAATATTGAGGTAAAATCTAGACATAGAGCATTGGACGATGCCTACGCCGCTTCAGTCGTACTGGTTAAGGTTTTAGAACAAGCAAAAACAAAAAAAGAGCAAAAGACATTAATCTCTGAAAGTATTAAAATTACGAACCTACCTAAAAACCTAGATTTGGGTGTTGTAGAATCACTTCCGGAATGTTGTGGTGTATACTATTTTAAAGATTTGAGCGGCCAAATCGTTTACATCGGGAAAAGCATAAATATTCAAAAAAGGATCAAACAACATTTTGGAAAAGAAGGAAAGAAAGGGAATCGACTTTTTCGAGAAGTTGCGGAAATTGATTTTGTCGAAACAGGGAGTGAATTACTTTCACTATTACTTGAAAGTGATGAAATCAAAAAAAAACGCCCCCTAATTAATGTTGCACAGAAGCAAACAAATTATCCATTTACCATCATTTTTACAAAATCAGAAAATGATTATCATTCTTTTGAAGTTCATAAAGTTGGTGGCTTTTTAACCCCAAATCAAGAAATGCTAGGAAAATATACTTCAGCTAGAAGCGCAAAATCTAGATTAAAAGGAATAGTGGAAATGTATGAACTTTGTTTACAGTATTGTGATATTGAAAAAAGAGATCTTACAAGTTGCTTTAATTATGAGGTTAAAAAATGCGAAGGAGCTTGTCTAAATATTGAATCTTTCCAACAATATAATCTGCGTGCCGAGCAAGCTTTATTGCACTTACAAAATCATCTTGAAAATAGGTTTATCATCATTGAAGAAGGTGTAGGTCTGAATGAAAGAGTCTGTTTTGTAATTAAAGATTCAATGTATTGCGGGTATACTATTATCGATGCAGAAAGCCAAAAAAGTTATTTTGACATTGAAGACGAAGTCCAATTTCAAGTATCTAGCAATGCTGAACATCAGCGCATTATACAAAGCTATGTAATGAGTCATCCATCACTTACCATAATGACTCCATCTTAACCCTACATGCTATCTAGAATACTTTTCATTTCCTGTTGGATAGATGCCGCGGCTGATCTTGCAGCTTTAGCAAAATCTATACCTGAAGAGGCGAATATGATCGATCTAGACGAATTTACCAATAACCCAACTTTATCATTCAGACCGTACTTACAAACTTCGGACAAACTTCCTCCTTGTGCTCCTACCCCAGGTACGAGTAAAAAATGATTTGGAATTATTTTTCTTATTTCAGACAAAAAAGTTGGTTTCGTTGCACCTACAACGTACATCATATTTTCAACGCTACCCCATTGAGATGATTTTTTCAGTACCTCTTTATATAAAGGAACTCCCATCTTATCTTCGATCAGTTGAAAATCTAGTGATCCTTTATTCGATGTCAACGCTAAAAGAATTACCCATTTATCTTTAAAGGTCAAAAAAGGTTTAATTGAGTCTTCCCCCATATATGGTGCGACGGTTATGGAATCAAAGGAAAGACTTTCAAAAAATGTTTTTGCATATTGGATAGATGTATTCCCTATGTCTCCTCTTTTTGCATCTGCAATTGTAAAGTGGCTTTTAGGTATATAGTCCAATGTTTTCTTTAATGAATGCCAACCATTAGGACCTAAGGATTCATAAAATGCGATATTAGGTTTGTAGGCAACACACAAATCCTTGGTTGCATCAATAATCGCTTTGTTAAATTCAAAAATTGGGTCTTCTTCTTTCTCAATGATATGTTGAGGTATTCTTGATATATCACTATCAAGCCCAACACACAAAAAACTTTGTTGTTTTTTAATAAATTGATAAAGGCCTGAATAATCTTTAATCATTACCCTACTCCGTTTACGGCTTCAACAGATATTACTTGTGGTATTTTTGATTTAAGGGTTTGTTCAACTCCAGCTTTCATTGTCATTACTGACATAGAACACGTCTGACAATTGCCTAACCACTTTACTTTTACTGCATAATCATCAGATACATCCACGACTTCAATATCACCACCATCAACAGCTAGATGTGGACGAATATCATTTAGTGCTTCATCAATTTTAAGGATAAGTAGTTCTTTTTCTTGGGTAGACATACTACAAAAATAACGAATTTATAATATTAATTTACTCTCACAATTTTTGTTTTACTAATATCGGCATTTCTTTTTTCAATAGCCCCAAGGAAAGATACTGCACATTCTTCAAAATAGCGTTTGGTATCGTTTGAATCTTGACTCATAATTGGGGTTCCTTGATCACCTCCTTCTCTAATTCCTTGGATTAAGGGAATGGTTCCTAATAAGTTGGTATTTCCAAATTCAGCTAGCTTTTTACCACCGCCTTTACCAAATATAAAATACTTATTATCAGGCAACTCTACAGGTGAGAACCAACTCATATTCTCAACGACCCCTAAGATCGGAACTTTTACATTAGGCAATAAAAACATATTTAATGCTTTGATAGCATCTGCTACCGCTACCTCTTGAGGCGTTGTAACAATTACAGCTCCGGTAATTGGAAGCGTCTGCACCATGGTCAATTGAATATCGCCAGTCCCTGGGGGTAAATCAATAATTAGGAAATCCAAAGCTGGCCAAACACAGTCAAAAACAAACTGTTTTATAATTCCACCTAATCTAGGGCCTCTCAAAACAACCGCCTGCTCAGGCTCAAGTAAATACCCTAGTGAAATTGAATGGATTCCATGTTTAAATATCGGCATTAATTTAGGCTTACCTTCAATCGTTTGTACTTTAGGCTTTTGATCTTGCAATCCCATCATAGTCGGCATTGAAGGCCCATACAAATCAGCATCCATCAATCCTACTTTATATCCTTGGTCTCTTAGTGATAAAGCTAAATTCAATGAAACGGTTGATTTCCCAACACCTCCTTTTCCGGAAGCCACGGCAATTATATTCTTAACTTGCGGTAAGGGAGTCGAGACATCATTTTTTACTTCTTTAGTAAAATTAATAAGGACTTTGGCCTCTTTAAATTTACTCGTTATTTCTTCTGTACAACTTGCGTTTAAGAACGGTTTTAAATTATCTTCTTGGGGCTTCAATGTGATGGTAAAAACAACTTGTTCTCCTTGTATTTTGAAATCTGAAACCATTTTTGATGAGATAATATCAACACCTGTATTTGGATGTTTGATTTCTCTTAGAATCTTTATTATTTCATTATTATCAATCATATAACAAACTTAACAGAAATAGTATTTTAAGGTTTAAAATATGCAATATAAAACATAATTAATTGCATACATTTGTAATAACAAATCCAGATTGAACAATTAATGAATGTATATACATCCATCAATGATCTTCCGAATGTAGAAAATCAAATAATCACCATTGGATCTTTTGACGGTGTTCATTTGGGCCATCAAAAGTTATTAGCTAAAATAAGGCAAATAGCACATGAATTTAGTTGCCAATGTACGGTCGTAACTTTTCATCCGCATCCTAGAAAAATTCTAGATTCAAAAAATGCCAATATCGAATTACTTAATTTATTAGATGAAAAAATTGATCTATTAAGGAAATTCGGCATTGATAATTTAATCATTGCGCCATTTTCAATTGAATTTTCTCAACAACATCCCAGAGAATATATTGAAAAGTTCATTATCGAAAAAATAAAACCTTCTGGTATTGTTATTGGCTATGACCATAGATTCGGACACAATCGAGCTGGAGATTTTAATTTACTGAAAACATATGAGTCTAATTTCAAACACGGTATTTTCAAAATAGAGAAAGAAACAATCGACGAAATTACGGTAAGTTCGACAAAGATCAGAAAATCACTGTCATCCGGTAACATCATAGATGCAAATGCACTTTTAGGCTACCCATACTTTCTAAGAGGTAAAGTCATCAAAGGAGATGGAATAGGAAAAACACTGGGTTACCCAACTGCCAATTTACAGATTGATGGTAAAAGTAAATTAATACCGCAAGATGGGATTTACGCCTGTAAGGTTAAGATTGATGAAGTTTTTTATCAAAGTATGCTTTATATTGGGCATCGTCCAAGTATAAAAAATAACGATAATAAAAAGATCGAAGTAAATATCTTTAATTTCAATCAAGATATTTATGACAAAGAAATTGACATTGAATTTCATGCCTATTTGAGAGGTGATCAAAAATTTAGTGATTTAGACGGTTTAAAAAATCAACTTGCTTTAGATAAGATTGACGCAAAATCATTTTTCGATTCATATAAAAACGAAAAAAACCCAGCAGAAGTTACGCTATCCATACTAAATTATAACGGGTCCGATTTACTTGAATCTTTTTTACCATCCGTTACGGATAGTACAACTCGATCGAATGATATTCATTTAATTGATAATAATAGCTCTGATGATTCTATACGATTAGTCTCCGAATGGTTTCCTGAGATTGAAACAATCGAATTATCAAAAAATTACGGCTTTGCTGACGGATACAACAAAGGCCTTAAAAATGTAACATCAAAATATACTGTTTTACTAAATTCAGATATTCTGGCAAATGACGGCTGGCTTGATCCAATCTTAGACTTTATGGATAAAAACCCAGATGTTTTTGCTGTTATGCCAAAAATATTGTCTCTAGAAAACAAATCACAATTTGAATATGCAGGTGCATGTGGAGGACTAATTGATACTTTTGGTTATCCATTTTGTAAAGGTCGTGTTTTTGATCATTGTGAAGAAGATAACGGGCAATATGATGAGCCTTCAGAAGTATTCTGGGCAACAGGTGCTGCAATGGTTGTACGAACAGATTTATTCAAAAAATTTGGAGGATTTGATGCTGATTTTTTTGCACATCAAGAAGAAGTAGATTTATGTTGGCGTGTAAAAAATGCCGGATACAAATGTTATGTAATGCCAAATTCTCATGTTCATCATTTAGGTGGTGGAACATTAAATTATGGAAGTAAGCAAAAAATATATTTAAACTTTAGAAATAATCTCGTTACAATATTAAAAAACGAAAAAGCACTTAAACTGCTTTGGCTTTTTCCTGCTAGATTGATTCTTGATGGAATAGCTGGCATTCAATTTATGTTTAAATTGAATTTTATGGCAACTTGGCAAATATTGAAAAGCCATTTTTACATCTACACTCATTTACCAAAGATTTACTTAAAACGCAGAAACGTTTCTGATACAAATCATAGATTGAGAATAAACTATCCCAATGATAAAGGAATGCTGAAATCTTCTATCGTTTTCAAATATTTCATTCAAGGTAAAAAAGAGTATTCTTCCTTTTAAATTATGGGTAAACGATCATTAGATATACTATTTGAAAATGAAGATTTCGTTGTTGTCAACAAAGTTGCAGGAATGTTAAGTATTCCGGATAGATTTAGACCTGATTTAACGGCTTTAAGTACTTTTCTTAAACGGAAGTATGGTGAAATCTTTGTGGTTCATCGATTAGATAGAGATACTTCAGGCATCATGCTATTTGCTAAGCATAAAGATTCACACAAAATTTTGAATGATCAATTTGCTGAAGGAAAAGTAAAAAAGGAATATTTAGCGCTTGTAAATGGTCAAATGTCGGTGGATAAGGGTGATATAGATCTAGCTTTAATGTTCAATACAGATAAAAAGGTTGTTCAGCCCCATAAACGTGGAAAAGCATCAAAAACATCCTATGAAGTAGTTGAACGATTTAAGCAATTTAGTTTTCTTCGTGTCAAAATGCACACGGGGCGAATGCACCAAGTAAGGGTTCATTTACAATCCATTTTTCACCCATTGATTGTAGACTCAAAATATGGAGGGCGAGAATCTTTTTTCTTGTCTGAAATTAAAAGAAAAAAATTCAACTTAAAAAAAGAAGATACGGAGCGTGCTTTGCTTAAAAGACATCCTTTGCATGCAGACAAAATTACATTTAAATACAACACAAAAGCGTTTACCTTTAGTTTGGATGGTGCTTTACCTAAAGATATGAAAGCAACTCTAAATCAACTTAGAAAGCTAAATAAGTTGGATCAATCAATTTTCTAATTGTTCGATAATTCCCTCCCACTCGTCTGTTTTAGCTTTTAATTCTGACTCAAGTTTACCAAATTCAGTAAGTTTTTGTTGACTATCATCTGAAGTATAAAATCCCGGATCTGCCATTAACGTTTTATAGGTTTCCATCTTCGCCTCAATTTTTTCAATATCTCGCTCGATATATGTGATCCTTCGATTGAGTTTTTTTCTCTCCTCAAAACTTAATTTAGGCGCTACTTTTTCTACTTGGATGGTTTGTTCAATACTCGTAGATTTTGTATTCGCATAATCTCTTAAATCGTCAGATTTCCTTTTAGCCAACACATATTCTAAATCTCCAAGGTGCTCAATCACCTCTCCGTCTTTAAATTCAAATGTCTTGGACGTTAATCCTTTGAGAAAATCACGATCGTGAGAAACAACTAATAAATTCCCCTCAAATTTTTCCAGTGCATTTTTAAGGACGCGTTTAGAATAAATATCAAGGTGATTAGTCGGCTCATCTAGAATAATGAAATTTGAAGGATTCATGACCATACAAGCTAGTGCAAGTCGGGACTTCTCACCACCGCTTAATACACTTACTTTTTTTTCAACCTCTTCTCCTGAAAATAAAAAAGCACCTAAAATAGATCGAAGCTCCGATGTAGTCTTCGTATAACCAGCTTTTGAGGCGGTTTCATAAACGGTCAGTTTCTCGTCCATCGTTTCTGATTGGTCTTGATCATAATATGATCTAACGACATTATAGCCTATTTCGGAATCTCCATCTGAAGGTTCAATAAGTTCTTGAATGATCTTAGTAAGTGTAGATTTACCTTGACCGTTCTGTCCAATAAAAGCTATCTTATCGCCTCTTTCAAATTGAATATTTACATCTTTAAAAACTAATTTTTCGTCATATGATTTACGAAGATCTTTACCTTTGTATACGATTTGGCCACATCGTCCAGAAAAAGGAAAATTCAATTTCATGTCTGTGATATCAAACTCTTCAAATTCAACTTTTTCCATTTTTTCAAGCTGCTTTTCCATGGACTGAGCCATTTTTGTTTTCGTCGCTTTGGCTTTAAACCTTGTTATGGTTCTTTCTTTTTCCTTAATTACTTTTTGTTGATTTTGATATTGTGATCTTAGTATCTCAGTCCGCTGCGCCTTTTCAACCAAAAATTTTCGATATGGCAGCCGATAATCTCCAATTTTACCTTCATGGATTTCTATGATACGGTTACATGTATTTGACAGGAAATCTTCATCATGAGAAATGATAACAACTGCACCTTCGTATTTTTTCACATAGGATTCAAACCAAATAATTGATTCAATATCCAAATGATTGGTAGGCTCATCCAATAGCAACAATTCTGGCTTTTGGAGTAGTAATTTCGCTAATTCTACTCTCATTTGCCAACCTCCACTTAATGTAGAAATTGGATGTTGCAATTGAGCTTCGGCAAAACCTAGACCTTTCAAAATCTTTGTAGCTTCTGCCACGGGATTTGAAACATCTAACGAAATTCGGACTTGATGGTTTGTATCTAATTGTTCAAGTAATCTTCCAATTTCAACTTCTGATAATGTTTTATCTTCTAATTGCTTTTCTATGACTACAATTTTTTCTGATACGGCATTAAACCGTTCAAATGCTTTACATGTTTCATCAATGATCGATATTTCGGTGTCTGTAGGTAAAAACTGTTTTAAAAACCCTAACCTTGCAATTTTAGGATATGAAATATTCCCGTTATCAGGAATGATATCACCTGCAATAATTTTTAATAAGGTTGACTTTCCTGCACCATTCTTACCTATTAACCCAATGATATCTTTATTTGTTATCATGAAATTAATGTTAGACAATATATGCCTGTCACCGAATGATAATTCTATATTATTTACGTTGAACAACTTTATTAATTTAGACTTGTGAACTCAGGGATCTGAGCAATAACGGTATAATTACTTCCTTTGACTTCTAAAATCCTTTTCCACAATGGTTTTTTACTTTCCTTGAAAGCATAATTTGTGTCCATTTCTGAAATGATCCAAGAACCTCGATTTAATTCTTCTTCTAACTGACCAGTTGTCCAACCAGAATATCCTAGAAAAAACTTAATATTATGAGGTTTAATTAATTCTGATTCGATTAAAAATTTAAGCTTTTCAAAATCCCCTCCCCAAAATAATCCTGGTATTACTTCGACACTATTCTCTAAGAGATCACCGACATTGTGAATATACTGAAGCGTGTTTGTTGCAACTGGACCGCCATACATTACATTAGCATCAAAATCAGGAAATTCTGTAAACAAACTTTCAATTTCAATATCAATTGGTTTATTCATGATAAAACCCAAACTTCCTTGTTCATTATGTTCACATAAAATGATACAAGATCTGGCAAAATGGGCATCCTCAGCAAAGGGTTCAGCCAACAATATTTTTCCTTTTAATATTTTTGACATTAGTTATGTACTTCGGTCTCAAATTTCCTATCCACCTTTTTTATAAATCCCGTTAATACTTTAGCCCCCATTTCCGATTGAATATTGACTCCGTCATCAATAAAATTATTCATCGTTGCCGTCCACTTGACAGGTGACGTTAATTGAGCAATTAAGTTTTGTTTTATAGACTCAGGATCCGTTTCTTTTGCTCCAGATACATTTTGATATATGGGGTATTTAGGAGTAATGAATTCAGTGCTTTCAATTGCTTTCCTAAGTTTTTCTTCGGCTGGCACCATGAACGGTGAATGAAATGCTCCACCCACTGTTAAAACAATGGCCCTCCTAGCTCCTGCTTCTTGACATTTAGCAACTGCTTTATTAATGCCTGCAACGGAGCCCGAAATGACAAGTTGACCTGGACAATTATAATTTGCTGGCACTACAATCTCTTCAATTGATGCACAAATATCTTCTACTATTTTATCATCTAAACCTAAAATTGCAGCCATCGTACCTTCTGAAGCTTCGCATGCTTCTTGCATAGCAAGTGCTCGTTTATATACTAAGTTTAGCCCATCTTCGAAAGAAATGCATTGGGCCGCTACAAGCGCTGTAAGCTCGCCAAGAGAATGACCTGCAACAGCATCAACATCAGTAGGGTCTAATTCCAAAAATTTTGCAAAAGAATATAAAAACACAGCAGGTTGCGTCACTTTTGTTTGACGTAAATCTTCTGCTGATCCTTCAAACATAATTTCGGATAGTTTAAAACCCAATACTTCATCAGCTTTGTCAAATAAATTTTTAGCCTTGGGGTTTACATTGACTAGCTCTTTCCCCATTCCTTCAAATTGCGCCCCTTGTCCAGGGAATACATATATTTTCATAATTAGAGTTAAAATAAAATTAAACGTACAGTAATATGGTCATGAATCTTTCTAAATAAAATAATGGCTATTTTAAGTCAGCTTGTATTAAGTTCATAAATTCAGCTCTTGTTTGTGTTTTCTCAAATTCACCCTTAAACGCTGAAGTTGTGGTTACTGAATTTTGTTTTTGTACTCCTCTCATCATCATGCACATATGTGCTGCTTCGATAACAATAGCAACTCCAATTGGTTTTAATGTTTCTTGAATACAATTTAAAATCTCATTTGTTAAGCGCTCTTGCACTTGTAGTCTTCTTGCAAACACATCCACTACTCTTGGTAATTTACTTAAGCCGACTACATATCCATTCGGAATATAAGCGATATGCGCTTTACCGAAAAATGGCAAAAGATGATGCTCGCATAAAGAATATAATTCTATATTCTTTACTAAGACCATATTTTGATAATCCTCTTTAAACAGCGCTGATTTTAAAATTTTTGCTGGATCTTCATTATATCCCTTGGTCAAATATTGCATTGCTTTAGAAGCACGTTCTGGAGTTTTTAAAAGACCTTCTCGTTTTGGATCTTCGCCGAGGCTATGTATTATATTATGGTAATCCTTTTTAATACTTTCTGTAGTAGAAGCATCATATACTTGCGTTTCAATCAAACCCATGTTCTAATTTTACTTTAGTTATCACAAATTTACTTAAACTGTACAAAAGAAAAGAAGGATTGTTTTCTATCTATAGAAATAGATCATTAGTAGAATCTAATTTGCACTTCTACAAATATTAATTTAAATTAATTTTAACAAACGAATGAAGTTTTTTTCTTTAAAAATATCTAGGCGCTACTTAGAAATTACATGGATTAACCACCTGTTATTCTGGGTCTTCCTACTTGTATTTTTACTTATTCTAGATCGAACAAATCAGCCTTTTCAATTTGTCTTCATTAAAGAAATGATCAACTTATGTTTTTTTGCTCCGATCATTTATTTGAATATTTATATTCTTATTCCCCGGTTTCTTGATAAAGGAAAATTTATTTCTTATTTCTTCTTGCTAATCGGTTTAATTGCCATTCTGACTCCATTAAAGGTAACTGTCAGCTATCTCATTCATTATCAAAACCCAAATCAACAACATTTCTTTTTAAACAATCAATATTTAATTTTTATTGAACTTCTTTTTGTTGGTATTGCATCCATGATATTTACATTAATCACGAATATATTTAAGCATCAACAAGAAAAAAGGGAATTACAAGAACAGAATTTAACCTCTGAGCTTAAATTCCTCAAATCACAAATAGATCCTCATTTCTTCTTCAACACCTTAAATAGCCTATATGCTTTGACTTTAAAGAAGTCAGAAAGTGCCCCAAATACCGTATTGAAACTCTCTGAAATTATGAGATATATGCTTTACGAATGCAATGGAAAAACCGTTTCTTTAGACAAAGAAGTGCAGTATGTTAAAAATTATTTAGACCTTGAAAAAATTCGATACGGAAATGAGTTAGATATTCAAGTTGATATAAAAGGTGATACACAAGGTAAGAGCATTATGCCTTTGATTTTTTCTCCTTTTATTGAAAATAGCTTTAAACATGGAATTAATACTTCCGTAGAAGATGCTTATATTAATATTCAAATGAATATTAATTCAGATAAACTTCATTTTGAGATTGAAAATAGCAAAGGTCCTATCACAAAAAATAAGAGTACATTATCCGGTGGTATTGGACTCAATAACGTAAAAAGAAGATTAAAGCTTGAATATCCAAATGAACATTCATTAAATATTACGGATACTGACAATAAATATAAAATTGAACTTGACATAAAACTTAATAAAAATGGCTTATAAAATTATTATCGTTGATGATGAACCACTTGCTCGAGAAGTCATCGAATCGTATCTTTCTCAAATGGCAAACTTTGAACTGATTGGAGTATGTAAGAATGCTATAGAAGCAAACCAATTATTAAATGAAAACGAAATTGATTTAATGTTTTTGGATATAAACATGCCTCAAATAACGGGAATTGAGTTCTTAGAATCTTTAAAAAACCCTCCGGCCATTATATTTACTACAGCGCATTCAGAACATGCTGTAAAAGCTTACGAACTAGATGTTGTCGATTATTTGATGAAGCCGATTCCATTTGATCGATTCTTGAAAGCTACCAATAAATTT
Organism: uncultured Saprospiraceae bacterium; assembly: GCA_937924805.1. GTDB lineage: Bacteria > Bacteroidota > Bacteroidia > Chitinophagales > Saprospiraceae > JAHDDO01. The sequence continues at coordinate 26,305 of CALDTZ010000017.1, read as the reverse complement.
ATTGAATTACAAACTCCAACATTAGGGGATGAGAGTAAAGATTTCTTCTTTGTAAAAGCAGACAAAAAATTAATCAAAATACATTTCGAAGAAATATTATATATCGAAGGATTGAAGGATTATGTGATTATTAAAAAACAAGATAAGCGAATAATTACATTGCAAACAATGAAAAGTCTTGAGAAAAAATTACCTTCTTCTGTATTCAAACGAATACATCGTTCGTACATCGTAAATATTCATAGAATCAAAGCCATCGTAGGCAACTCTGTTGAGATTGATGAAAAAGGACAAACTAAACATTTACCAATAGGAAAAAACTATAAGGATGACTTATTAGATATTATTAATGCTAAGCGTCTGTAATCGAAACTAGTAACGTATTGTTCTAAAAAAAGGGAAAGAAAATTAGATTAAATCTTTATTAACTTTTGTGTTAATAACTGATTGTTTGATGTTACTTTAACCACATAAGCACCTGCAGGTAAATCTTGAATATTAATGTTTTCCTGTGTAGTAGGATCAAACGTATAGGTTTGTATTAGAATCCCATCAATGGTGAATAGTTCTACAGATTCAATACTGTATTTTGTAGACTTTATTGTAACAATATCATTCGCTGGATTAGGAAATAATCCAACGTATTGACTAATAGGTTCAAAACTAGGGTTTAGATGAATATCAATAGACGTCTCATACTCTGGTAAAGCATATTCGTTTCCATGAACATCCAAGATCTGTGGGTTTGAAATCGACAATGGAAGAGTATGAATATTATCTTCTAGTCTAAATCCTTCGATACCTTCTTCTACTATAAAACCTAATGTCCCAATTGGTCCTCCTCCAGTCGCCCCTAATTGACCAACTCTTGAAAACCCAATTTGTAAATTACCCGCTGTTGGTTGATTCCAATATTGTATTGTACCTGCTCCATAGGTAAACCAACTTTCGTCAAATAAATCAACAACGACAGTGGAGGAATCTATCACATCTGGATTGATATTAAAATCAAAACTTACACCGCTTAGATCATAAAAAGCGTTTTCAGTATCACCCAAGTGAATATCAATGAATAACCATTCACCTGAATCTACTGAGGTTTGTTGCGGAACTAATGTTATTGGTGTATTAATCGTTTGGTAAGATGATTTTGGAAGTAGATTGTGAACATTGCCAAAATAAGAGTCAATATAATCCATCTCTTCTTCACCAACTATTCCATCTCCATTTGCATCTAAATAACTTAAATCCGTCGTTGATTTTGATTGGTAAAAGTCCCAAGACGAAGAGTTTTGTGGAATCCAATCTTCAGATTGAACTCTAGCTTCACCCGCTTCCCCCATATTAAGTCCCAACACAAGTACATCTGAAATATTTACGATACCATCATTGTTCAAATCTCCACTAAAAACACAATCGTCAACACAATAACAATCTTCAGAATCGTTGGAAATAATATTTATATTAACTCTAACAATTTCACAATTACCATTATTTGTACAATATTCTACTTCAAATATATCCGTGGTTTGAGATGATTCAGAAGTGTAAATGATTGTATTATTACCTTCAATCGTTCCGCATTCGTGTACTTCTTCTCCCCCATTTCCAAGGATTATTACTGAACCTTCTGAAGGAGCTGATATAAGTTGAAAAGTGTAATTTTCGTAAGGAGAATTATGCTCGATGGATAATGGTATACCTTCAATTGCCGTAAACTGGTAAGTTGATTCGTTATGTGGGCTAAAATTGTCAACATGAATAACAATTTCAGCATCTAAAAAATCTATGCCATTAAAAATGGTATAAAAAAACACTTTATCCCCTTGAAAGTCAGTTTCTGGTGCAAAAGTAAATACTCCTGCCCCAAGATAAGTTAGCTCAGCGGAATAGTCTACAATTGTCAATGTAGAGAACATATCGTTTTCAAAAACATTGAATTCAATACTTTCATTAATTGCTGTGTATATTTCATCATCCGAAACAAAATTGACGCTAACTTCTTTATCGTGCACCAAGAGTTCGTAAGCAATTTGATCACCATTATTATTTATAAAAGTAATGGATTCCATTCCGTTGTAACCTTCGTCTGATTTGTATTCCCAACAATGATTATCTATTTCTGTGATGACTCCATTTTCTGGAGCGACATCTATAGTATAGTCAGAAGCTACAATTAAATTTACATTGGTCTTATTGTGCGTTTGCACATCTATGGTCCCAGTAGATTCCCCTATCACAGAAACCATGATTGAACCCGTATCTGATATTCCTTCTTCGTCTTCACATACATATTGAACAAATGCCGGTTTGTTATTATCCAATACGACAATATCAATCGTTTGATTATTTTGAATAGTTACCGAACAATTTTGTAAGAAAGCGATTTGTGAAAGCGATAAAGTACCATCTGAGTTTGTATCGTTAAGTAGCGGACTTACTTGAACATCTGAACTAGCTGAAACGTAGTAGTCGTTTTGGGCAGAAACCTCATTGATATTTGACCGAATTTTAAATTGAGTATAAAATGGAAGGGGTATTCCGGGAATATTACCGTACCCATAATATTCTATATCCAAATAGGTGTCTCCTTTAAATCCTTCAAGCGTTTGGTAAACAATCTTAAACTCATTGTTTACTACATGAAAAACTTTTAAACTATCAAAAACATTTTCAGGATTAACGGGTACAGGAGTAAGTCCTTCAATAGACAATAAACTAAACTCGTATATTTGACCTGACTTGACATTTGTAGAAATATACTCATCATTCAATTGAGCAAAACTGTTCAAGGAGAACAAGAGTGCAAAGGCGAACGTTAATATTTTAGTCAGTTTGATCATAAATAACACCACAAAAATACATTTTAAATATGAGAACAAAGCAACATTGTTAATAAATTAATATGATATTAATAATTATATAACATATTGAAAACAAACAACATACAGAAACAACTAAAAACCAAGTTGATATAAATATAAAATATGAACAATATAAATCGGATTTTCTAGCAAATGAACATTAGGATATACAACATTTTAGCTCAACAAAAAACGACAACACTAACTCGTTTCCATAAATATTTAAGTTCTCCTTATTTTAACGTAAATGAATCCATTTTCGCTTTGTTTGAAGTTTTTCAAAAAAGTATAATTCAAAAATTACCACCCATAAATAAGCAAGAAATATGGCTAACTATTTTTAAGAACAAAGCATTTGATGATAAACGATTTCGAAAATTATGCAGTGACCTAACCTTGCGATTTGAAAATTTTGTAACCATTGAATCATTGACTCAAGATAGCCTATTAAAACATGTTCTATTATTAAAGCAAATCAATAATCTTGGGTTGGATGAATTAGCGATTAAAGCAAAAGAAAATTCATCTAGATTCTTTAATCGATTTCCAGAAAAATCAGCAAATTACCACCTAAAACAGTACGAGAGAGAAAAGATATTATATGATATCCAATCAGATAATATAAAAAACAATAAGGATATTAATCAGCACGACACCATTGATAATTTATCGAAAAACTTGGATCAATTTTATGTGATCGAAAAATTGAAATTAGCTTGCAAATTAGTTACCCTTCAGCGAGAATATAAAATATCCAACAAACCTTTTGAAGTTGAAATTATTCTAAGACTTCTGAATAGAAATCAACTGTTAGACAACCCAGCTATCTCGGTATATAGAAACATGTACCTTATGCTTACGGAAAAGGAAAATAAAAGTTACTTTTCAGAATTAAAAGATCTAACAAGCAATTTGTGGGATATTTTCACAAATGAAGAACAATCCGAAATATTTTCAGCATTATTAACACATTGTATAGGTCATCTTAATCAAGGTGACACGAGCTACCTTGGAGAAATATTAAACCTTTATGATACAGGTATTGAAAAGGAATATATGTTGAAAAATGGTGTACTCTCCATTCAAAGTTTCAGGAATTATGTAGTAGCAGGATTAAGAGATAATCAATATTCAAAAGTAGAGTCATTCATTAAAAATAAATCAACCCTGCTTGACCTAAAGCAACGCGAAAATGCGCTCAATTACAACTTGGCAATGTTGAACTTTTATGAAAAGAATCATGAAGATGTCATTCGTTTTCTTTCGCTAGTAAATTATGATGATATATGGTACAATATACGTTCAAGAACGCTCTCTATTGCAAACTATTACGAATTGGAAGAGTTTGATGTGCTAGAGTCCCAATTAGATAGTTTTATCATATTCTTATCACGACAAAAAGTGATGTCAGAAAATAAAGTAATCATCTACAAAAACTTTAATTCGTTTTTAAAAAAATTACTTAAAATTAGACCAAAAGAAAAAGAGAAAAAAGAAACGCTCAAGCAATTAATTTTGAAGGAAAAGCAAGTAATCAATAAAACTTGGTTACTTGACAAACTAGAGGAACTATAAATTACTCAATGCCTCTTTGTATGTCGCAAGGCACCGTTCTCTTGCCATTTTATGATCTACAATTGGTTTTACATATTTTGGTGTATCATATTCTGGCACCCATTTTTTTACATACACTAATTCTTTATCGAACCGTTTGAGTTGAAGTGTAGGATTGAAAACTCTGAAGTAAGGTGCTGCATCGGTACCACTGCCACTTGCCCATTGCCATCCGCCGTTATTCGAAGCTAAGTCAAAATCAAGCAGCTTGTCAGCGAAATACTGTTCCCCCCATCGCCAATCAATCAATAAGTGCTTGGTTAAAAAGCTAGCAACAACCATTCGTACCCGATTATGCATGTGCCCAGTTGAATTTAATTCTCTCATTCCGGCATCAACCATCGGATAACCAGTCATCCCTTTTTTCCAAGCTTCAAACTCTTTTTCATTATTTCGCCAAACAATTCTTTCATATTTTGCTCTAAAAGCACTTTTTTCAACATGTGGAAAATGAAACAAAATTTGACTGTAAAAATCTCTCCAAACTAACTCACTTAAATACGTTGCATTAAGGCCCAACGACTTCCTTGCTTTTTCTCTGATACTTATTGTTCCAAATCTAAAATGAACACCTAACTTGGTTGTACCATTTACAGCAGGAAAATCTCTGGTTTGATCATAATTCTTAATTAACCCTTGTTTTACTTCTTTCGATGGAAAAGGCAAATCACTGCGATCAAAACCAATATCTTTTAACGATTTCATTTTTTGGGGATCCTCTTTAAAAAGGTGATCTGCATATTTCTTTGTTGGATAGGCTTTTAAGAAATAGGATGCTTGCATTTTTTCTCCTAGTTTTTTTAGCCATTTCTTTTTGTATGGAGTAAATACGGTATACGGAGTACCATCATCCTTAACTACCTCTGATTGTCCAAAAATAATTTGATCTTTATACGATCTAAATCCAATTTTAGATTTCTCTGCAAGTGCACGAATGGAATCATCCCGTTGAATGGAATACGACTCATAATCTTCATTGGTATAAATATTTTCGATCCCCTCTTTATCTTCCTGAATAATTTTAGTCCAAACTGCTTCTGGATTTCCGAAGTGAACATGAAGGGTACTACCATATGTTTCAAGTTCTTCTTTAAGATTTACTAAAGCATCATGAATAAACGTGACCCTCGCATCTTTTTTATCTTGTAATTTGGATAAAATCTGTGTGTCAAAAATAAAAACTGTTTTCAGCGCCTTTCCAGTCTTTAAAGCATGATAAAGCCCTGCATTATCTTCCATTCTCAAATCTCTTCTAAACCAAAAGTAATTAACCATATTTTACTGTTTAATCGTCTTTATTCAGCAATTTAAAACATTAAAATTCAAAAATGGTTGGAAATTTAAGCCTACAATCCTACTTTTATCACCAACAAATCTCAGAAATGAACAATATCTGTAAATTCCTATGTCTTGCGACGCTGTGTATTTTATTTACACAATGTAATAATCCTTCGAGTTTGAGTCCGGATTCGGGTCCTGAAGTGAAAGCATATAATGACAAACCAAGTAAAGAAACGGCAATACCTTATTTGACCTATCTTGGAACTTTGTATTCGAAAGCAGATAATGAACAAAGCAAATTAGAAATTTTAGAAACAAGTCTTGCCGTTTCAAATAAAAATGGAATGACAAGTAAATCTGTTAGCTATTTAATTCCTTTGTTAAAAAATCATCACACGAGCCCTAATTTTAACAGTCATATGATGTCATTAGCAGATATTATGCATGGTGTAAAAAAGACTGCGGCTTCAAATGTTTTGTACAAATCATATATTACCAATGTTAAAGAAGGCGACCTCTTTCAAAAAGCGAAAGACAATCTTACAGAACCTATTGATAATCTAGATAGTTTTGTTGTAAACCTAGGAACGAAGATATTTGAAAACCCAGACAAATTTGGAATCAATGAAAAAGCTTCTAGAGCATATGTTGACGCTTGTGAGGCTTATGCAATGTCAAATCCAGCAAGTGCAAATGCACCAGTATATCTGTTCAAATCAGCAGAAGTAGCTAAAAGTATTCGAAGTTTCACAAAAGCCATCAATACATATGATTGGATTATTCAAAAGTATCCAAATTATGAAAAGACTCCTACTAGCTTATTTCTTAAAGGATTTATGATGGAAAATGAAATTGGAAATAAAATAGAGGCAAAAAAGATTTATACTACTTTCTTAGAAAAATATGGGTCTCACGACTTAGCAGATGATGTATCTTTTTTAATTGAAAATTTAGATAAATCAGATGAAGAAATTTTGAAAATGATCGAGGAAAAGAGAAAGAAAAAGCAAGGTTAATTTACAAACTTTGCATGCCAGCTTTCTTTGATTGGGCTTACCCAAGAAGACAAGAATTTAGTTTTAGAATCTACTAAATTGTTAAAGATAAGTGTGTTTGAATCGATTTTCCCATTATCAAATGCTTCTTTAAAATCTATATGATGAATCGTAGTTATTGTTTCATCGTCATTCATAATGGCATAATTCATTCGATCAAAAAAATCAACATTCAGTAAATTTCCCATTTGCTGAACAAAATGAACACTCGAATCGATAGAGCAACCACTAACCTTTAATTTAGTTTCATCTGCTACCAAAACTAAAAAACGTCTATGAAAAATATTTCCATAGGCTTCTACAGGAGTGCCATGCGACAACCACTGATCTGCATATTGATAAATTAGAGGTCTAATCTTGTCTATTTCATCATAGGATAAAATTCGTTCTGCTTGAAACACCCATACTCGACTTTCATCATTTAAGGCTATTAAATCTCGTATCATTATTTTATGGATTGAATAATAAGTTCTGAAATATCATAAACATCTACATCCGATTGTTTTTCTTTTGCCTTTACTCCATCTGTCAACATCGTTAAACAAAATGGACAATTAGATGCCACAACTGAACTCCCCGTTTCTAGCGCTTCTTCAATTCGGTCTATATTTATTCTTTTATCTCCAGGTTCATCTTCTTTAAACATTTGTGCTCCTCCTGCACCGCAACAGAGTCCGTTGGACTTACATCGCTTCATTTCGACTAATTCTACATCCAATTGGGCTAAAAGTTTTCTTGGCACTTCAAAAATACCGTTTACTCTTCCTAAGTAACAAGAATCATGATAGGTTATCCTTTTCCCTTTGAATGCTCCACCTTCCACTGCTATTTTTCCTTCTTCAAACAATTGATGAATAAAAGTTGTATGGTGAATTACTTCATATTTACCACCCAGTGCTGGATATTCATTCTTTAGTGTATTAAAGCAATGTGGACATGCTGTCACGATTTTAGTCACTTCATATCCGTTTAAAACTTCGATATTTTGCAAGGCTGACATTTGAAAAATAAATTCATTTCCAGCTCTCCTTGCGGGATCACCAGTACATGATTCTTCATCGCCAAGGATTGCAAAATTTATTTTTGCCTTATTTAATATTTGAGCAAATGACTTTGATACTTTTTGTGCTCGGGCATCATAGCTTCCAGCACATCCAACCCAAAACAATACATCAGGTTTTTTTCCTGAAGCAATTACATCTGCATATAAAGGTATATTCAATTCATCCATTATTACACTAATTTGATTCTTCAATCCATTCAGCTCTACTGTTTGGCAATTGCCAAATTGAACCACTGTTTTCTATACTATTAAACATCGGAAGCCAATCTTGTGGACCTGTCGATTCCGTAAGAATCTCATAGCGACGTAAATCGAGTATTATATCTAACGGATTTATCATTACAGGACAAGCTTCAACACATGCATTACAACTAGTACAAGCATGAATTTCTTCTTTTGAAATACGGTCAAACAAGGATTTACCATCTTGATAGTTTTCTATGTTTAACACTTTTGATTGATCAATTTTAAAATCCTCATTCTTTGAGTCGATATTACAAGCAATTTCTTCTACACGGTCTCTTACATCCATCATGATTTTTCTAGGAGATAACTTTTTACCGGTTTGACTTGCAGGACATACCGAACTACATCTCCCACATTCTGTACAAGTATACGCTCCCAACAAATCTCTCCAACCTAAGTCTTTTATATCATTTGCTCCAAAATTGGGTAAAGCTGCATCCATATTTGGATCAGGTGCGACCTCATCAATCAATCCCATCATAGATTTAACTTCATTCATAATTTCAGGCATATTTTCCATTTCTCCTCTCGATGAAATCCGAGCATAATAAACATTGGGAAATGCAAAAATTATGTGAAGGTGCTTTGAATAGGCTAAATAATTTAAAAAGCCAAAAACAGTCAAAATATGCAACCACCACCCTGCTCTCTCAAGAAACACCAATGTTGATTGCTCAAAACCCCCAAACAACAGCGGACCTAGCCAGCTACTAACAGCTAGGAATCCTGAATCTGGATAATGCTTTGGATCCATTTCTTGAAGCAAAACATCTGTACCATTCATGGTGAAAACACCAACTAGCAAAACAAGTTCTAGAAGCAATATTAGATTTCCATCCTTTTTGGGCCAACCTGTCATCTCTGCCATTGTAAACCGTGGCAATTTCAAAATATTCCTTCTATATAAAAAAACGATCGTCGCTACAAATGCTCCGACACTTAAAATCTCAATAGTACTTATGATGAGTGGGTACAAAAAACCAATTTTGTCCGCAAAAAATCGATGAGTGCCAAAAATACCATCAACAAAAATTTCCAGCAGTTCTATTTGAGTAAATAAAAAAGCAACGTAAATAAATAAATGAAGGACGGCAGGGATAAATCTTTTGAACATTTTTTTCTGTCCAAATGCAACAAGAAGAACATTCTTCCAACGAAGATTTGAATTTTCATCATCCATTTTGTCTTTTCCAAAAAAGATATTACGCCTAATTTTGAAAAACTTGCTAAAAGCAATATATAATGAAATACAAGAAATGATTAAAAATACAATTGATGCCAAAGTGATAATTGTTTGGTAATTACGTAAAGATAATAATATTCAGTGCGAAATAAGGTAAAGCAAAATTGATTTTATTTTCATAAATATCCCGTGTATCTTTAGATTACATACCAGATCAGCAATCATGAGTTTACAGGTACTTGACAATAAAAAAATAGATCAGAAAATTCTTAGGTTAGCCTATGAAATCTATGAAAATAATCATGATGAAATTGAATTATTTTTCATTGGTGTTAATAATAATGGGTTGGCTTTTGCTACGTTATTAGAGACTCAATTAAAGAAAATTTCACCAATTAAAATACATCTTCATCAAGTACAAATAAACCCTGCAAATCCGATTGACCATACGATCACGATAGATATTGATTCTATGCCATCCTTTAAAGAAAAGGTTTTAATCTTGGTTGATGATGTTGCGAATACAGGAAGAACTTTATTTTATTGTTTTAAACCAATGATGGAAATCCTTCCAAAAAAAATAGAGCTTGCTGTTTTAGTTGATCGAAAACATAAAAATTTCCCTGTGAAAGTAGATTATGTTGGTCTTTCCCTAGCGACAACACTACAAGAAAACATCAAAGTCGTTTTAGCTAAAAATGATAAAAAAGTGTTTCTTAGATAGCCAACAATTTTTCATAAAAACTAAAAAGAGCCATTGCAAAAGCAACGACTCTTATATTTAGTATAATTTGGATTCAATTACATTTTTACAAATCGTAAAGAAGCAACTGCGTTACTTTTAACGAACTGTATTGTATACATTCCATTTTGTAATGACGATATATCTAACGCATTATCCATTTTTAATTGGTTAATAAGTTGACCTTGAATATTTATTATGTTCACAAATTGAATATCTTCTATATTGGTTTCAATTTGTAATACATCAGATACTGGATTTGGATAAATAGCGATATCTCCCTGATTATTTAAATCATTATTACTTTCGATAATTGAAAAATCTTCCCAAGTCCGAGGTAAAAATTGATACCCTTCAAAATAAGGTGAAGAACTATCAAACTGCCCACCTATTCCTACAATATTCATAATCATACCTGCTGTCGGAGAAGCATCAGCATACATTTCTGTATCTGCATCGATTCTCATGACAAAGGTGTCAATACCATTGGTAACATCAACATTAAAACCTGAACCAGAACCTGACCATTGGCTTTCATCAATCAAATAAACTTCGAACAACTCTATTAATTGAGATTCAGTGCTCTCATCTAAAGCAGAAACGCCAGTTGGGCTAAAAAGGTTATTCCCTTCAGACTCAATAACAAACTCTTCTGGTCCAATTTGTGCAAGGCCATTAAACTGGCTTAAAAAACCTGTTATCGTTACTTCATCACCTAATACAGGTTCAACATTTGTTGTGTTTTCACCCAAGAAAATGCCAATTCCATCATTGTTTTCATCAATAATTGTAGATTGCCATCCACCAGGTCTAAAGTTATTACTGTGCATTACGCCTTTAATTGTAACGAGTTCACCACTTCTTACAAGTGCACCATCGCTATCAATTTCCGAAGCTTCGCCAATTGTTATCACAGTATTCATTGGAGGTACAGAATCACAAGCAACTGTATTCATCGCTCCTGGAGTACCTAAAAACATAATCCCATCAATAGCAACGCCTGTATCATTATCTGCTGCCGTCCAAAAAAGACCATCATTATTATCCAATGATGAATTGCATAATTCAATCGTTGATCCCGCGCCATTGGTTCCATCATCTGAACTGGGCCAAGTACCTCCATTTGAATAATCAACTACATCAACTAAACTACTATCGGGCGCATAGAGCTCAATGGGTTCTCCACCATTTTTCAATCCACCTTCCCATTCATAAGAAAGTACACCAAATAAAGATTGTAAAGCGCCACTATTAACAGCTACTAATACGTGTTCCCCCGCAGCTAATTCATGGTTGTCAAATGTAAAAGATACTGCGTTTGCAACATAATACCCTTCTAGATTCATGGCATCTGTTCCCGTATTGAGAAGTTCAATATATTCCAATGAATCCGTTCCACTTTCTGGTGGATTGTAACTTATTTCATTAATGACGACTTGGCCAATTGCCAATTGTAGGCAAAAACAATAAAGTGTTGTTTGTATAATTCTTTTCATGCTTAATTTTTTTTTGTAAAATACGAAAAGCTGTAATAAAAATGGCCAACTCAAATTAATGAATTGACCATTCTTTTTGCTTTTAACAAATATTAGAAATAAACTTTCATGTTTACATTCCATGTTCGTCCAAATCCAACCCATCCTCGTAGGTTATTGATATCAGTTTCACCAATTCTATCATTCGCTTCAGAAACATATTCTGTATTGAATAAATTATTGATATTTGCTCTTAATCTTGCTTTTTGACTTCCAATGCCAAACTTCCACGTCAATCCTAAATCTGTCAATCCGAAACCTGGAAGTTCAAATGGCTGAGTAGCTGCATCACCTGAATCATCTCTTGCTTGTGGATCATAGGCTGCATAAAGTTGGCTTGAATATAAATATTGAGCATCTACTGAAAGACCTGCTCCAATATCCAATGCACCACCTAAACCAAACGTTGTCTGAGCAGCATCTCCTACTTTTAAATCATCAATATATAAATCAAACATTCCGACTACGGTATTATCATCATCTGACACTACTGCTTCCGGATTTGACTTCCATCTCCAATCTCCTAATGAAGCAAAACCAGTTAAATCAAAATATTTTGTAACATTATACGTAAAATCAACTTCAACACCAGTGTGTGTTGCATCTACACCTAATAAATTATAGGTTCCAAAAATAGAGGTAGAATCGTTGATCGAGTATGTATCAGAAAATACTTCATTCTTATCTTTCCAAATCGTGTAATACCCATTCAAGTTTGCCTGAAAGTTACCAGCTCTGTATCCATAACCTAGCTCAAATGCTGTAATCCTTTCATTGTTTACATCCTCATTTGGATTATCATTACTAAATGTTGGATAAAGCACATCAAAATAAGGGGCTCTTGATATATATCCTACATTTGCAAAAATGTTATTTCTACTATTGATATTATAGTTGGCACCTAACTTCACATTACCACCAATAAAGCTTGTCCAATCCGTTGTCTGATCACCTGTGATAAAGAAATCCGTTCTTCTCATTTGTGTTAAGTTAACGGCACCAGAAACAAAAGCACTAAGTCCGCCCATATTTGAATATTCAATCTGCCCAAATGTTCCGTACCAGTTAATATTCTCATCATTATGGTAGTCAATTTTGTGTTCATCTGGAATTGACCCAAATAAAGATGCTGCATTCTCTTGTGGACGCACTAAAATCCCTGTGTAAGATCGCACTGTACCATCGGATTGAGGGACAAAGATCTGATCTCCTTGAAGATTCTTATTATCATTATCAAACCAATATTCAGCGCCTAATAAATCGATAGCTTTTCTGTAATGAGATCCTGTATACCATCTTAAATCCACCCCACCACTAAAGTTTAAATTGCTGCTAATATCATGTTTTACACTTGACAACACACCAACCCACTGATGTTCATTCATTGATGCTCGCTTAATAATACCTCCATTTTCTTTTGAAGCTACTTGACTGAAAGTCGTGTCTTGTCCTTCAAATTGAACGTTTATCCCTTGAATTGGATCTTTTCCTTGAAGGGATGCATTACCTGCATTCCAAGCAGCAATTGCATCAAAATCTTCTTGACCGTAGCTATTATTGCCAATTAAAAATTCTCTAGTCGAACCGATGTCTCCGGTTCCTCCACCTCTACCTACAGATACATAGGCAGATGTAACGATATCCGTTTTTTCATTCATATTGAAGATATGACTTAATCCAACTTGTGGCTTGTGATAGAAATTTTCTCTCCATCCAAAATCAGATCCTTGATATTTACCAGAATCGTCATTCCATCTTTTACCATATTTGTTTTTCAAATCGCCAATATTATGTTCAAAACTTCTTTGACCATGTCTTTGTGGCGCACCAAAACCAGTTAGCATAATGAGGTTTCTTTTATTAATCTGCTTTGAAGCTGAAAAGAAATAGGTCCATGCATCTATGTAGTTGTAATCAATATAACCATCACCAGTTGTTCGACTTCCACTAAAGGTAAAAGCCCAACCTTTATCTGTAAGACCGGTGGATAATGTCATTCCATACTTCCGATAATTGTCATTACCAATGCCCATATAGAAATTACCACCCTTCTCTTGGTCCGTTGTTTTTGTCAAAATATTAATAGTACCACCAACGGAAGCAACAGCTAACTTTGACGCACCGAGTCCTCTTTGGACTTGAATCGATCTTGTTACATCACCTAATCCAGCCCAATTTGACCAATAGATCTTATTGTCTTCCATTCCATTAACAGGAATCCCGTTGATAAGTAAAGCAACATCTTCTTGCTTAAATCCTCTAATATTAATCCTTGAATCACCAAAACCACCACTTGTTTTTGTTGCATAAATAGAAGGGGTCATTTTCATAATTTCAGGAAATTCTTGATTTCCTAATTTATCCTCAATTACTTGAGAAGAGATTTTTGAAACGGCAACCGGCGTTCTTCGATCGATAGCAACATCTGCAACAATCATAACTTCTCTAAGTCCAATTGCCGAAGTAAATAGATTTAAGACCCCTAAATCATTTTCTCCTTCATTAATGGTCATTGCCATAGACATTGGGCTATAACCTACATAATTAATCGTAATTGACTGATTTCCAGACTCTACACCTGATAGAGTGAACTCGCCGTCTAGATCTGTGATTGTTCCTGTCGTTGTGCCATCAATAACGACAGATGCACCAATCAAATAATCACCGGATTCGGCATCGGTTACGACACCATTTATGGTGCTTTGGGCATAAAAAGTAGTTGCTAAAAGCAACAAAAGAAATGTAAATAAGTTTTTCATACTGTTTTAATTGTTTTTTTGAAATTACAATAAAATTAAATATGAAAAATTTAAATATATCATTTGTCAACCATTAATAATCCCCATTTTATCAACAAAATATTTCTGCGATCATACATCGTACAGAACCACCACCATATTTCTCAATAGTAGGGATTGCAAAAGCTATAATTTCGGTATGTTTTTCAATAATTTCTATCTGTTCTTTATGCAAAGAATCGTAAGCGGTTTGAGACATAACCAAAATTGGGTTTTTCGCTCCGTCAAGTTGAAGCATATTTCCAGCAAAATTTTCCATTTGCGACAAAGAAATATCAATAACCGTTTTACGTGTGCTTTCTAAATGTTGTAGTACCTTTTCTTTTTGTTTTTCATCTTGAATAGTATCTAAGCAAACGACACAAAAGTCTACACCTAAAGCCATCATTACATTGGTATGATAAATTGGATAACTATTTCTATCAAGCGCATCAAACACCACTTTTTTATAGCCCATTCGTTCGCAAAATATATCTATCAATTCCTCATTCGTCCGTAAACTTAAGCACGCGTAGCAAAGCTTATTTACTCGATCCAAAATCATACTACCTGTACCTTCGACAATTAAATTTTGTTTTTCATAAGCTTCTAGTCCAATATGATAATTGAAATTATAATCAGCCATTAATTTTTGAATCAACTCCGTGCTTCTTTCTAACTTTCTTGAATCTGCATACATTGGATAAGTAACAATCGTCCCAGAAGAATGGCAAGAAAACCAATTATTGGGAAAAACGGCATCAGGCTTAGCAGGATAGACATCATCTTCATGGATAATAACGGCAATACCTTTACTTTTTAGTTGCTCTACCATTGTGTCAAACTCTTGAAGTGCTGAATTCTTAATTCTTTCAACTTCGGTTGCTCCATCTTTAGATTGAAATGCATTGTTCTCTGCTGTTTCTGCATTATAACCAAAGGATGCAGGACGCACCATCACGATTGTATTTGTAATTGTCTTCGCCATAAATCTTATAATATTGCCTTTGCTTTTAATGAATTTGCAACTTCTATCCCTAAATACTGATCAATGATATAATGTGCAAAATAAATAATTGGTGTTAGCATAATCGCTATCGCAAATTTATACAAATAATTTACACAACCTATTGCCAAAACGCGTGTAATATCCCAATCCGATCCTATATAAAAAGCGATAATAAGAACAATAAAACTATCCACTAATTGAGAAACCAATGTAGAGCCTGTAGCTCGCAACCAAATCTTAGTTTCTCCAGTCATCTTTTTTATTTTTTGAAATACAAAAACATCGATACCTTGTCCTATAATAAATGCACACAAAGACCCTAAAATGATCCATAACCCTTGGCCAAAAATAGCTTTAAAAGCGGCATTCATACTAGAAATCTGTGGAGATCCATCGGGTGATTGACCACTTATACTATCCCACCATTCGTTTGGAGCTAATTCCATCGATAAACTAACCATTAAAAAAGCGTAGATAATGAGTCCAATCGTTAAATAGGTTAATTTCTTAACCCCAGACTTACCATAATATTCATTTATAATATCTGTCATGACAAATATGACAGGCCATAAAACAACTCCAGCAGTTAAATTAAAACCTAAATCTTCCACACCAAAAAGTGTCCATTCGAATGGCGAAAAACCAAGAGTCGCTTCTAAAGAAAAAATTTTTACCCCAACAAATTCAGCTAAAAGTGCATTCGTTATAAAGAATCCACCCAATATGAAAAACAATTTTGTTGGTTTGTCGATTTGCATAGGTAAGAATTGTGATTTTAAATTACAAAGTAAAGCTTTTAAACAAATTGCTAACTTACCTTTGGGTGAATATCATGAATTCTAATTTGGAAGTAAACGTTACAATTTAACTATGTCAAAAATTTCAATTGATCTAAAGTCCGGCGAAATAGTCGAAACATTGAAAGATGATAAAAATGAGATTATTATTGGAATAGATCTGGGCACCACAAACAGTCTTGTCGCCTATATGGACGGAGATGATCCGATTGTACTTAGCGATGAAGAAAACAAAACGGGCTTAGTACCATCGATAGTCCATTTTAAAGAAGATGGCCAGGTCATTGTTGGTAATGCTGCCACTCCTTTTCTTATTGAAAAACCTGAACGAACCATTTATTCGTCAAAAAGACTCATGGGGAAATCCTATGATGATGAAAATAATGATCACGTTGCGTATCATGTCATTGCGAAAAAAGATTCAGATGAACTTGTAAAGATTCAAATCGGTGAACGCTTTTATTCGCCTGTTGAATTGGCGAGTAAAATATTGTATAAGCTAAAGATTCAGGCAGAAGAAGCTTTAAATCAATCGATTACCAAAGCTGTTATTACGGTGCCTGCCTATTTTAATGATGTGCAACGACAAGGTACCCGAGATGCTGGAAAAATAGCAGGACTCGATGTACTAAGAATTGTAAATGAACCGACAGCGGCTAGTTTAGCTTATGGCATAGGTTTAACTACCGATGAAGCAAAAAATATTGCTGTATATGATTTAGGTGGTGGCACTTTCGATATTAGTATTTTAACTATTCAATCTGGGGTATTCGAAGTATTATCCACGAATGGAAATACTCGATTAGGTGGAGATGATTTTGATGATGCAATTGTTCAATATTGGTTAGATAAGTGGCCATCAATTTCAAGTAAAACATTAGTTATAAAACAAACCTTGCGTCTACTTGCAGAAGATGCAAAAAGAGCTCTTTCTGAAAGTGATTCTTTTCAAAGAACATGGGAAGGATTTGATCTAACACTATCTAAATCAACCTTCATTGAATTAATCAAAACAAAAATAGATTTTACGATTGAATCTTGCCGTCAAGCACTGATTGATGCAAATCTTCAAACAGCAGAAATTGACAAAATCATTATGGTGGGTGGCTCTACTCGTATTCCGTATGTAAAAGAATCGATTAGTCAATTTTTTGGAAAGTCTGTCTTTGACAATATTAATCCAGATGAAGTGGTTGCCAAAGGAGCTGCCATTCAAGCAGATATTCTTGCTGGTAATCGAAGTGACATTTTACTTTTGGATATCACTCCTTTGTCATTAGGGATCGAAACTGTAGGTGGATTGATGGATGCGATAATCCCAAGAAATACAAAAGTTCCTCACCGGTCAGGAAGACAATATACAACGTCGATTGATGCTCAGAAAAACTTAAAAGTAAGTATCTATCAAGGAGAACGAGATCTTGTAAAAGACAATCGTCACCTAGGTGAATTTATTTTAAAGAATATACCACCAATGGCGGCGGGGATTCCGAAAATAGAAATCCAATTCTTACTTGATGCAGATGGAATATTAACGGTTCGAGCTAAAGAATTGAGGTCAGATACGGTATCAGAAATAACCGTAAACTCCAATTATGGCATTTCTGAGGAGGAAATGGGAAAGATGCTCATCGATTCGTTAAAACATGCCGAAGATGATATGCAAAAAAGAAGTTTGATTGAAGCACAAACGGAAGCTCAATCAATCGTACTTGCAAGCGATAAATTTAAGATTCAAAATAAAGATTGGTTAAGCCCAAAAGATATAGAGGCCTTAGATCAATTAAAATTAGAAATTGAAAAGAAGATAAAAAATGGGACCAAAGATGAAATCAATGTTTCTATAGAAAACTTCAATACCTATACAAGGCCACTCGCTGAAAAAGCGTTGGACATAAACGTAAGTAATCATTTAAAAGACAAGGAAATATAAATGGATATTAATAAAATAAAAACATTAGCACAGCTCAAGAAATCAGGATATATCAGTAAAACTGTAAAGCAGGAATTACGAGATAATTTGATTCAAAAAATAAAAAATAAGGAACCTAGATTTGAAGGTATTCAAGGTTTTGACAATACGGTTATACCTGATTTAGAAAGAGCTATACTTTCTGGTCATAACATTTTATTACTAGGATTACGGGGGCAGGCAAAAACTAAAATCGCTAGACTTACTGCTACATTATTAGATGATTATATTCCAGTTGTCGATGGTTCTGAAATTAATGATGACCCACTGGCTCCCATTAGTCGATTTGCAAAAGATATTATTGCAAAAAATGGAGACAAAACAGCAATCTCATGGCTACACAAATCAGAACGTTATATTGAAAAACTAGCAACACCAGATGTAAGTATTGCTGATTTAATTGGAGATGTAGATCCAATTAAAGCTGCTACTTTGAAGCTTCCTTACTCGGATGAACGGATCATACACTTTGGATTGATTACTAGAGCTCATCGAGCTATTTTTGCTTTGAATGAACTTCCAGATCTTCAAGCCAGAATTCAAGTATCGTTGTTTAATATTTTACAAGAAGAAGATCTTCAAATTCGTGGATTCAAACTTCGAATGCCATTAGATATCCAATTTATCTTTACTGCAAACCCAGAAGATTATACCAATAGAGGGAGCATTATTACCCCTTTGAAAGATCGAATAGAAAGTCAAATATTGACTCACTACCCTGTTGATACAGATATCGCTAAAGCAATTACGGCTCAAGAAGCGAATATCCATCCTGAAGTAGCTAAATCTATTTATGTTCCTGAGTTATTGAAGGATCTACTCGAAATTTTTGTTTTCAAATTAAGAGATAGTGAGTTAATTGATGATAAAAGTGGTGTTTCTGCTAGAATGAGTATTTCGGCCTATGAAAACCTGGTAAGTACAGCTGAACGGCGAATGCTTTTGAACAAAGAAAAGAAAACAACCGTACGAATCAATGATTTTTGGGGAATCATTCAGGCGGTTACAGGTAAAGTAGAACTCGTTTATGAAGGAGAACAAATGGGTCATCATAGTGTGGCTTTACAAATTATGGGTCAAGCATTCAAAGAAGTCTTTGATGAATTTTTCCCTAACCCAGATCAATACGAAGACGATATCGATCCTTATGGAGCTTTAAAAATGTGGTTTAATGGGGGTAATGTAGTCGATTTGAATACGAGTTGCAATGACAAAAAATACAAAGAGGTAATCAATAATATCCCTGGCATCGCTAAACATTTAAAAGTAGCGGAAGTACCAGAATCTGAAAAACTTGTTTTTGCAGAACTACTGTTGCATGGACTTTCTTCCTACAATATTATCAGTAAAACAATTTTAGATCAGAGTTTCACATTTTCTGATCCACTAAATAATATGCTAGGTGATTTTGATGAAGATGATAATTTATATTCAGATAATTAAAAAATCTCCTTTCAATCAATATAAAACGCAATAGAAAGATATGTTCATGGGAATAAACGTTTGTCTTTAGTTTTGTTTTATTGTCATAAAAGGAGACGTAACTAAGCTAAAATCGATCTTTATTTTATAAATGATAAAGCTTTGGATTCGATTCCATTAAGCCGAATCAAATATAAACCGTCGTCTAATGAACGGGTATCTATTTTTGTTGTATTTCCAGTTAACATTCCTGTAAACAACGCCAAACCTTGCGGGTTGAATATTGTATACGTTTCGAATCGTTGTCCGACAAATTCAATCGTCAAAGCATCATTTACTGGATTGGGGTATAACCGTATGTCTTTTATCTTTTTGTCTGATCTTGACACAGATACTATTTTTGAATACGTTTCTTTGCCTACATGGTCAATTTGTTTCAATCGATAATATAATATGGGTTCATGTGTAAAATGTTCAAATGTATAATTTACTTTTTCATATGTATCACCTGCTCCAGCCAAAAAGTCTAGGAATTTAAAACGAGCTCCATTGGTACTGTATTGAATTTCAAAACCTTGGTTATTCAACTCTGAATAGGTAAACCAATTTAGCACATTTGACATATTTTCTTTTTGAATGGTCAAAGGTCCTAAGACAACTGGTAGCGGCGCAAATACAGTGTCACCATCTATGCATAATGGAGGTACACCTACATCCCAACCTCCTGAATTATAATCCCCATAAGCACTAATCCCTTTAATCAATTCACAATCAAAGGTATCTTGAGTCGTGAGGACTTCAAATAAAAAACAAAAAGGACCACAGCCAATAATGGCGTTGTCTTGATTCATAATGCCACAGCTATTATCTCCTTGATCGTTTGTACCATCCAAATCTCCGTCTAGGTCGTAATATAGCCCATTTCCAAGCGTCTCTGTCGTATCATTGTAGAGCCACCCATCTGGTCCATACCCATCCACTAATAAAAACATATCTGCATCATATAAAGGAATAACAGCATCCAACCAATTTGAATTTGTTTCAATGTAAATGATCGTATCAATACAAACTTGTACGGTATCACCTATGCTTGCTAAAACATAATCTCCATTCACGCACTTTGAGCTATCTTGGTTAATGGTGGGTGTATTGATTACACATCCAGATTGGCTATAAACCGAAAGGAAACTTAGAATCAAAACCAACAATAATATACATCTTTTCATTCGGGTCGTGTTATTGTATTTTATATAGTAAAAAGACTATATACGTGTTATACATAAAACTAACGTTTGAAGTTTGGTTTTCGCTTGCTCAAAAAACTATTTGCACCTTCTTTTCCTTCTTCTGAGACAATTGCTTTGCCAAAAAGATCTGATTCCAGGGCATCTGCTTCTGCAGATGGACCTCTATTCACACATTCAATCGTAAAGGCTACGGCATTAGGCCCCTTTGTTGCTATTTTTTTCAAAATTGACAAAGCTTTACTTCTTGTTTCTCCTGGTTCAACCAAATGGTTAGAAAGACCAAGTCTTGTGGCTTCTTCTCCATTTATCATATCTGCCGTCAACAACAATTCCATTGCTTTTCCTTTACCAATTAGTTTTGGCAGTCTTTGTGTAGCACTATATCCTGGTAGCAAACCCAAATTTACTTCCGGTTGCCCAAATTTTGCTTTGGTACTTGCAATACGCATATGGCAAGCCATTGCTAATTCACAACCACCTCCTAAGGCAAAACCCTCAATACATGCAATAACAGGAATGGTTGTATTTTCAATTTTATCAAAAATACTTTTCCCTCTCAATGATAAGGCTTTTGCCTCGTCTATGTGTAAATCACCAAATTCTGTAATATCAGCTCCAGCTACAAAAGCTTTGTTTCCTTCACCTATTAATATGACACCATGGATGGAGGAATCATTTGGAATGGTTTTAAAAAACACGTGATGGAGTTCGTCCATTACCCCTTTATTTAATGCATTTAATGCCTGAGGTCTGTTAATTGTTATCACTAAAAAATGATCGTCTTCTTTATTTATCTTAAGATTCAAAAATTCCATTTAAATATCTTTTAAGTACGGATGATTATTCGCTTTTGTTTTTCTTAAAGAATCGTTGAACGATAAGAAAAAGGCCTAAGGCGATAAGTAATGCTAATATAATTGATGAAATGAAAGCAATGGAACTACCTTTTTCATAAATAGTTGATTCAAATTTGAATAAGATCGTATGTTTTCCTGCAGGTATTTTTAATGCTCTTAATATATAGTTTGCTCGGATATGATCTACTTTCTTTCCGTCTATATAGGCATTCCATCCTTTATTGGGACCGTACCAAATTTCAGAAAATATAGCTAATTGTTCTGCTTCACAATCAGAGGTATATTCCAACTCATCAGGGGCATATCGTGTTAACGTGATATTTCCATTTACATTATCAGATACACCTTTTACATAATCTGCAAATTCATTGTGAATAATCGCTTCGGCTTGAGGATCAAAAGTGCTTAATGCTTTAATTTCTTCGTCTGGAGTACCTACTAATCTAATGTTTTTTATGAACCAAGCATTACCAATAGCTGCTGGATTTAATTGAACTTGCGGTTCTCCATTTTGATTATTACTAATAACATACTTGGTATTTAGCATATTCAGTACGTTCGTATTATTTCGACTTAGATGATAATCGATCATATCTTGGTATCGCTGCATCTTAGCAGGGTTGTACCCTCCGATTGTCTTATGGTAATAAGAACTGCTTGCCGAATTATACGTATTAACTGTCAGATCTTGCACTCTGTAGTGTAAATCTTTGTCATTTAATATTTGCTTATCGACAGGTCTTTGTTTAAATAATTGGTCGTAATTTCTTGTTGACACAAAATCTTCACCATTTAAATAACGAAGATCTATTTGAATAAGATCAAACATACCTACTAATCCAATAATTAAAAGCAAGACAAAAGATTGAATCTTTTCTTTGAGAAATAAGTAGGTAGCACCAGCTGCAATTGCAATTAACAAAATGGTTCGGAGACTGCTTGATCGCAACATAGATATCCGATGATCTGACATCCATTCGATATTGATCCCTGATTGCTCTAATCTTGCATCCGAAGGATTTGAAAATTCAAATATGGATGGGCCCAATAAAATAAGTAATAAAGCGAAACCAATTGTTGAGCCCGCAGCTATCAACAAGGGTTTTATCATAGATTGATGGCGATCGGTGACTATTTTATGCAAAGCCAACCCACCAAGTAAAGGAATAAAAATAACCGTTACCGACAGCACTGAATTCGGTGTACGAAACTTGTTAAACATTGGGAAATAATCAAATAATAATTGGTTAAAAAAGGCGAAGTTTTTACCCAGAGATAATAACATGGTAAGAACCACAGAGGCGATTAACCAATTTCTCCATTTCCCTTTCAACAAGCATAAGCCTAAAATAAAAAGAAAAAAGAAAATGGCTCCAAAATACGCTGGACCACCTGTCACCGGCAAAGGTCCCCAATAGGTCGGCATTAAAATCCCGTTGCGCATAGAAACTCCTCTTTTAGACAGTTTTTTACCCAATGCTGAATCTTTTGTTACCATTTCTCCAGAGGCTCCACCTACCGCTAGAGGGATATAACTTGCTATTAAATCTTTCCATCCATTACTCCATGTCATTGCGTACTCCCAGGATAATCCATCAAACGAAGAACTACTCGCTTTATCATTGTTTTGCGTAAGAATTGGTTTACCTCTCATCGTATCTTTTGCATACTCATAAGTTGTCAACAACCTTGTACTTGATGTCCCGACTCCAACAAAAACACCTAATAAGAGCAAGGCTGAGCTTAGAAAGAAAGACTTGATTGTTCCATTTTTGACTGCGTTATAAAAGTATATTCCCACTAGTATCAATAGACATAACCCTAAGTAGTAGGTCATCTGATAATGATTCGAAAACAAATTGAGTGACATTCCGATCGTAAAAAGAACAAACCCGGCTAATTTATTCCTTTCATAGGCTAATATTGTACCTGCGACTAACAATGGAGAAAGCATAATTACCAGCACCTTACTGGAGTGTCCAGCTTCAAATAAGACCATATTATTCGTCGACAGTGCAAACCCTATAGATGCAATCATCGCAATCCATACATTTACTTTGAGCGTGATCATCAAAATAAAAAAACATAGCATACCTGCTAAAAACAATCCTGCAGGTCTAGGTAATCCGCCATGCGTTACCTTTTTTATATAAGGAGAGATATTGTTCTTCTCTTGAGCTCCCATTTGGTAGGTCGGCATACCTCCAAACATACTATTGGTCCAGAGTGCATCTTTTCCTGTTTCTTTCTTATACTCCCTTATTTCTTGAACCATAGCTTTGTAATTGACTAAATCTCCTTGCTGCATTACTTTTCCTTGAAACTGAGGAAAGAAATAAACAATGGAAATCAAATAAAAAACGATAATGGATATGAGATATGGTAAACCTCTTTTAAGGATGGATGAGTTCATTCTCGATTATTTTATTAATTGAAATATAGAATGCAAAAGTATGCATTGATTTGTTCAAATTACAATAATTCAAATATGATGAAATTTATTTGAAAATTGGATATATATCATTGAATCTTAGTCTTTAAATATTTTAACGTAGCGGACGTCTGGATTAATATATCCTCGCAACATAGAAGTAGTATTAAAACTCATAGCTGCATTACCTGCATAATCCAAAGCGATCAAACCTCCTGCTGCATCAATATTTTTGAGGGTGCCGTTAATCAATTTCTCTGCTGCTTGCTCTACATTTAGATCAGTATGATCAAGGATTGAAGACATTTCATGGGCGATCGCATATCGCATGAAAAATTCACCAACGCCGGTACAAGAGACACCGCATGTTTTATTATTTGCATAGGTTCCAGCACCTATAATTGGCGAATCCCCTACTCGATTAAATTTTTTGTTGGTCAATCCCCCAGTAGAGGTTCCTGCTACAATATTCCCCTGCATATCTAAAGCAACACATCCAACTGTTCCATGCTTTTTTGTCTTTTCGACTTCTGCACCTAGTGAATGCTTGCCTGAAGACTTTTCTTCTTTTAGTACTTGTTGTAAATAATCAAAACTCTTTTTCGAGTAGAAATAATTATTATCTACCAATTCGATATTTTGAATTTTAGCAAAATCCTGGGCACCTTGACCTGTAAGTAGTACATGTCGAGAATTAAACAATACTTCCTTTGCCGCTTTTATTGGATTCTTAATCGTTTTAACTCCGGCTACAGCTCCTGCATTGAGATCATCTCCTTTCATGATGGAGGCATCAAGTTCATTCTCTCCTTCATGATTAAAAACAGCCCCTTTTCCTGCATTAAAAATAGGTTTATCCTCCATAAAAGAAATACATTCAACGACAGCATCCATAGAGGTACCTCCATTTTTAAGGATGGTTTCTCCAATCGTCAATACCGAATCAAGTACAGCCAAATATAAATCGTTGGCCTTTTTGGATGCAGGATTATCATTCATATAGCCTGCACCTCCGTGAATAACCATGGCGTATTTATGCTTTTCAGCTGGTTTCGATTTTTTCGTTGATTCATCTTTGGTCTTGGGATTGCATCCAAGTAAAGCAAATAATAGAATAAAGGTTAGGAATTGAAATCTCATGGTGGTAATTTTATCGTTGAAAGATACCATTTTAGTTTTCAAATTTAGTCATCGATTGTGCCCAAGCATTTAATTGTAATTTCTGGTCCTACAGCCGTAGGTAAAACGGCACTATCCTTAGATCTTGCAAAAGAATTTAATTCGCCTATTATTTCTGCTGACAGTCGACAGTTATACAACGAGTTAAACATTGGCACAGCCAAACCAACAAAAGAAGAGCTAGAACAAACCAAACATTACTTCATCAATCACTTGTCTATTAAGGATCCCTTTTCAACTGGTCAGTATGAAAGAGAATGTATCCAATTATTAACAACCCTATTTACAAAGCATGATTATTTATTGCTGGTTGGAGGTACAGGACTATATATTCAATCCGCTATTGAAGGTCTTGATCAATTCCCTGAAATCGATGAAAATGCAAAGCAATCTATACAATCCCAATTACAAACAAAAACGATCGTCGAACAACAAGAACTCTTAAAAGAGCTTGATCCTGATTATGCAAAAACCGTAGACTTACAAAATGCTAGACGAATAGAACGCGCCCTCATGATTTGTTTATCAAGTGGGAATCCATATTCTTCTTATTTAAATAAAGAGAAACCTAAACGACCGTTCAATGTTCACAAGATTCGACTTGATATTCCTAGAGAAAAACTATATGAAAGAATTAATCTTCGGGTCGATCAAATGATAAAAAATGGACTTTTGGATGAAGTAGAGCGCCTACTTGTACATCAGCAATTACGTGCAATGGCAACGGTAGGATATCAAGAATTCTTTCCTTATTTCAAAAATGAAATCCCGCTGGCTGAGGCGATTGAAAAAGTTAAAACCCATAGTAGAAGGTATGCAAAAAGACAAAGTACTTGGTTAAATAAGTATTTCACAAAAAAAGTCTGGTCTCCAGAAAACAATTTAGGTATTATTAATCATTTGTATAATGAACTAAATATATCGAATTAATATAGGTGGCTAGGATTATGAATTCAGCGATTCGTAATATGTCTTTAGATATACATCTGTTTTTTTCAAAAATTAGCTTTAAGAAACTAACTTAGAGGGTT
>CALDTZ010000016.1 GCA_937924805.1 uncultured Saprospiraceae bacterium | reverse complement strand
GAAAAAGGTTCTCTTGGCACAGGTACACCAATGTTTACTCCTATCATACCAGCACTTGCTTCATTCATAACTCTGCGTGCAAGACCTCCACTTTGCGTGAATACTGCAGCCGCATTGCCATAATTGGAACTATTTTCTATTTGGATTGCCTCATCTAAATCCTTAGCCCGTATGATAGAAATAACAGGCCCAAAAATCTCTTCTGTAGCAACGGCCATATCCGGTTTTACGTGATCGATAATGGTTGGTCCAACATAAAACCCATTTTCTTTACCTTTTACTACAGCATTTCGTCCATCAACTAAAATCTTTGCTCCTTGAGCTTCTGCTTCGGATATATACTTTTCGATTCTAGTTTTCGCTTCTAGACTTATAACGGTACCTAGATTGTTGCCAGGAACGATCTTTTGTGCTTCTTCGACCATTCGATTGATAATGTGTTGAATATTATCTACACCAACCATGACTGAGGCAGCCATGCATCGCTGACCTGCACAACCAGCCATTGATGCAACCACATTATCTGCAGTCATATCTATATTTGCATCCGGTAACACAATTAAATGATTTTTTGCTCCGCCTAATGCGACGCATCGCTGAAGTGACTGACTCGCTCTTTTGTAGACTATTTTTGCCACTTTTGTGGATCCAACAAATGAAGTAGCCTTTATTCGTGGATGATCACAGATTGCTTCTACAATTTCTTTTCCTCCATTAACGACATTAAAAACGCCATCTGGAAGACCTGCTTCTTTTAGTAGATCTGCCATCCGCATTGCGCTCAGCGGCACTAATTCTGATGGTTTTAATATGACCGTATTACCTAAGACAATCGCATTTGGAATGGTCCAATGAGGTACCATATTAGGGAAATTGAACGGAGTAATACAAGCTACAACACCTAATGGTTTCCTTTCAATTCGACATTCTACACCACGACTTACTTCTTGTATCTCATTTGTAATGATTTGTGGCATGGACACAGCAAATTCACAAAGCTCTATACTTTTAGAAACTTCAGCTATAGATTCGTTGTAGGTTTTACCATTTTCAAGTACAATTAATTTTGCTAATTCATCTTTATGTTTTTCTAGTAGTGTTCTATAATTAAAAAAAACTTGAACACGCTCTTTTAACGTTAATCCAGACCATGCAGGAAACGCTCTTTCTGCAGCTTTAACAGCTTCCTCTAATTCTATTTCTCCACTCATTGGTAACGTGGAGATCAATTGTCCATCAATTGGACTTAACACATCCATGGATGATTGACCATTTCGTTCATATTGGCCGTTAATATAATTTTTAACTTCTGTTTGCATTTGATAAATATCTTAGATTAACAATAGTGCAATTTAATGGAGCAATAAGTGTTCCATTATCTATTATGTGTTGAATAACATTGTAAGTTAATTGTTCAAAACCAATTATTATACTTTAATAAGTAAAATAACCCACATTAAATATTGATATTTTTATTTAAAGTCATCTTCGCAAAGATTCTTTAAGATTGTTTCTAATTCAAAAAACATGGAATCTGAAATGTCTAAATGGGTAACAAATCGTACAGCATATTTGCCAAAAGGCACGGCAAGAATATTTTTAGCTTGTAACGTTTCTATACATTTTTGGGCTGTAATAGAAGGGTGTAGGTTAAAGATCAAAATGTTTGTATGGACAGGATTAATGGATTCAACAAAAGATTTTGAAGCCATAATTTTAGCTAGTTTTTTGGCTCTTTTATGATCAATTTTTAGTCGTTCGATATTATGATCAAGGGCATAAATACAAGCCGCGGCAAGATATCCCGCTTGCCTCATTCCACCACCCATTACTTTTCTAAATCGTCGTGCTTCTTTTATATAATCCGCTGACCCTAAGAGACATGATCCGATTGGAGCTCCAAGCCCTTTTGATAAACAAACCGATATACTATCAAAAAGTTGCCCCATATCTTTAGGGCTATCATTAGATTCTGCAAGTGCATTAAATATTCGAGCACCATCAAGGTGAAGTTTTAATTTTTTTTGTTGGCATAAATCATAGATGGGTTTGATTTCTTCTTTTGTATAATATCCACCGCCTCCTTTATTGCAGGTGTTTTCAAGAACAACAAGACTAGATTTTGGTAACCAATCAAAAGTGGGTTGAATACGTTCTTCGATTTGGTCGGCAGTTATTTTGCCATAATTGCCGTTTAATAATGCAATGGAAATACCAGAGTTAAAAGCGAAGCCCCCGTTTTCATATCTATAGACGTGGGAGTCGACATCACAAATCATTTCGTCAAGTGGATTTGTATGTACTTTAATAGCTATTTGATTCGTCATTGTACCAGACGGACAAAATAAGGCCTTCTCCATACCAAACATATCAGCTAGTTTATTTTCTAGCATAATCACCGTTGGATCCGTGCCTAATACATCATCACCTACTTCTGCATTTATCATTGCAGTAAGCATTTCAGCTGATGGTTTTGTTACTGTATCACTTTTTAAATTTATCGTCATGGTGCTACTTTAGTTTTTTGTAAAACTGCATTTTAATTTAAATATTTTAAAAATCAAAGAATGTACTTGTTTTTTGGATAGGTAAAAGCAATTATCCTTTCATATATGTTATCTTTGTACATATGGAGTTGATAAGAAATTTTTGTGTAATTGCCCACATTGATCATGGGAAAAGTACTTTGTCTGATCGGTTGTTAGAAACCACTCAGACAATTGCGGAAAGAGATATGAAGAATCAAGCATTGGATGATATGGATATTGAGCGGGAGCGAGGTATAACAATAAAGAGTCATGCGATTCAAATGTATTACCATGCAGAGGATGGTGAAAAGTATACTTTCAATATGATAGATACACCTGGGCATGTTGATTTTTCATATGAAGTATCTAGGTCAATTGCTGCATGTGAAGGTGCTTTATTACTTGTTGATGCTAGTCAAGGGGTTCAAGCTCAAACAATTTCTAACTTGTACTTAGCTATGGAGAATGATTTAGAAATCATTCCAATCTTAAATAAGGTTGATATGGAAAGTGCCATGGTAGAGGAAATGTCAGATCAAATTATTGATTTGATTGGTTGTGAAAAAGAGGATATTTTATTAGCAAGTGGAAAAACGGGGATTGGTGTTCCTGAAATCTTAGAAGCAATAACTAAAAGAATACCGCCACCGAAAGGAGATCCTGAAGCTCCATTACAAGCCCTTATTTTTGATTCGGTATTCAATTCATTCAGAGGTGTAATTGCTTACTTTAGAATTTATAATGGATCTATAAAGAAAGGAGATAATGTCCGTTTTGTAAATACTGAAAAAGAATATAATGCAGACGAGATTGGTATTCTACAATTAAACCAAGAACCTAAAAAGGAATTGTTAACCGGAGATGTTGGATATATTATTACTGGGATTAAGATTTCGAAAGAGATAAAAGTGGGGGATACAATCACTCAAGTGAATAACCCTTGTGAAGCTGCCATTGAAGGTTTTGAAGATGTTAAGCCGATGGTTTTTGCCGGGATCTACCCAATTGAAAACGATGACTTTGAAGATCTACGTGACAGTTTAGAGAAATTGCAACTAAACGATGCTTCATTAGTGTTTGAACCAGAGTCTTCTGCAGCTTTAGGATTTGGTTTTCGTTGTGGATTTTTAGGAATGTTACACTTGGAGATTATTCAAGAAAGACTTTCACGGGAATTTGATCAGGAAGTAATTACCACAGTTCCAAACGTTAGTTACAAAGCATATACTAAAAAAGGCGTTATGTTGGATATTAATACGCCAAATGATCTGCCGGATCCAACAATTGTTGAAAAAATTGAAGAACCTTATATACGGGCACAAATCATTTCGAAACCAGAATTTGTAGGAACGATTATGAGTCTTTGTATGGATCGAAGAGGAATTTTAACGAATCAAACGTACTTAACGACAACTAGGGTAGAGTTGAGTTTTGAAATGCCTCTTGCAGAGATTGTTTTTGATTTTTATGATAAATTAAAATCTATTTCTAAAGGGTATGCTTCGTTTGATTATTATATGATCGATTTTAGAGCATCAGATTTAGTGAAGTTAGATATTAAATTAAATGGAGAAAGTGTAGATGCTTTATCTTCACTGGTTCACCGACAAAAAGCAGATAGTTTTGGTCGCCAAATGTGTAAAAGATTAAAGGAGCTTTTACCAAGACAGCAGTTTATGATAGCTATTCAAGCAGCGATTGGGATGAAAGTAATTGCAAGAGAAACGATTTCAGCCTTAAGAAAAGATGTAACCGCAAAATGTTATGGTGGTGATATTTCTAGAAAACGTAAACTTTTAGAAAAGCAGAAAAAAGGTAAGAAAAAGATGAGACAAATAGGAAGTGTAGAAGTGCCACAAAAGGCATTTTTAGAAGTGTTGAAATTAAACGATTAAAATTAGTCTTTTAAACCTATTAAGGTTCGATTAATTCAAAAGTATATTTAACAATCCTAAATAATGGAGCATCTACTTTAGGGTCAATATTTTTAAATATAATATCGATTTCGACGTCGCCAGATTCTTCTTTTTCTGTACTATCAAATATTACATCGATAACTCCTTTTTCGCCAGGGCCGATCTGCCCGTATGTCCAATCTAAGGTTGTACATTCACATCCAGAAACTAGATCAATTTCTAATGTTTCGGTTCCAGTATTAGTAAATTTAAATTGAGTCGTCTTTTTATCTCCTCTTGTTATTTTTCCTAATTCTATGGTATTTTGGTGAAAGGTGAGATCAAGTGCTTTTCTTTCTGAAACCTGTGCATTTGAATTTAAAGCAAAGACACAAAAAAGGCAAATGGATAAAAATTTAATCATAGTATAAATAACTTTATGCGAAGTTGAGATAAAAATTCCTCAATTTCCCTTAATGCATTGTTAAAAATCCGTTAATCAAATAAAGCATTAATGAAAGCCCCTTTATTAAATAGTTGAAGGTGGTCGATTCCTTCACCAACACCTATATATTTTATGGGGATTTTGAATTGGTCAGAAATGCCTAGAACAACACCACCTTTTGCTGTCCCATCTAATTTGGTCAAAGCAATGGCTGTAACATCTGTAGCATTTGTAAAATGCTTTGCTTGTTCGATTGCATTTTGTCCAGTTGTTGCATCTAATACTAATAAAACTTCATGGGGAGCTCCTGGCAAAGCCTTTTCTACAGAACGTTTAATTTTCGATAATTCCTCCATTAAATGCTTCTTAGTATGTAACCTTCCTGCCGTATCGATAATGGCTATATCTTTATTATTATTGACAGCATATTGTACTGTTTCATATGCTACAGCTGCTGGGTCCGTATTCATTCCTTTTGAATAAAAGTCAGAACCATTACGATCAGCCCAGATTTTTAATTGATCTACTGCGGCAGCACGAAAAGTGTCAGCAGCTCCTAGAACTACAGATTTTCCATTTTTTTGAAATTGGTTTGTAAGCTTTCCAATCGTTGTGGTTTTACCTACACCATTAACGCCAACAACAAGCATAATTGCTGGCTTACTGGTTGAAGGTACTTCATAATGATCAACATCTTCTGTTTTATTTTCTGAAAAAATGATTGAAATTTCATTTTTTAGAATTTTATTTAAATCTTCGGTATTGATGTATTTATCTTTGGCAACTCTTGCTTCTAATCTATCAATAATTTTGATAGTCGTTTCTAGACCAACGTCAGCTGAGATAAAAATAGATTCTAATTCGTCTAAAAAACCTACATCTACAGTAGATTTACCAGCAACAGCTTTTGCAATTTGCCCAAATATATTGGATTTAGTTTTTTCTAATCCTTGATCTAGATCTTTCTTTTTCTCTTTTGAGAAAAACTTTTTAAAGAAACTCATTTAGTAAATTAAGTAGGTTATGACTTAGTGAATGCCAAAAATGATGAAAAAGTTCGATTGTTCTTCTATTATATTAAATAGATTGATAAAGTAGATAATAACGAGTCAATATAAAAAAAAGTCCTATACTTACGTAAAGGACTTTTTATTAAAACAATTATTGTTTTAATTATTTATTATTAGCAAAGAAATCTTTCACTTTATCTTTGTGAACCATTACTTCCTTATAGCTATATTTTCCCGTTTCAGGATTTTTTACACTTTGTACTACTTTTACAAAGTCTCTACCTGATCCTGCGTTGGCAGCTCTTTGTGCTACCCTTGCGTTTTTTGATACTTTTGCCATGATGTATTATTTTATTTCTTTATGAACAGTATATTTTTTCAAGATAGGGTTGTACTTTTTAATTTCCAATCTATCTGGTGTGTTTTTACGATTCTTTTGAGTTACATACCTAGACGTACCTGGCATACCAGATGTCTTATGCTCTGTGCACTCTAAAATAACTTGTAATCGGTTACCTTTTGATTTCTTTGCCATGACTGTATTATTTTGTTAAGTCAACCCCATGGTCAACCCCTTTTTTCTCTAATTTTTTCAAATAAGCGTATAATCCTAACTTGTTGATTGTACGAAGTGCAGTTGAACTAATTTTCAACTTTACCCACTTATCAAGCTCGGGCATATACATCTTTTTAGTATGAAGATTTGGTAAGAATCTTCTTTTTGTTTTTCTTTTTGAGTGAGAAACATTGTTCCCACTAATAGGTCTTTTACCTGTTAATTCGCATACTCTTGACATAATCCAGAATTTTGTGACTCCGGAAGGGTTCGAACCTTCAACCTCCTGATCCGTAGTCAGGTACTCTATCCAGTTGAGCTACGGAGCCTTACACATTGATAAAAATGTAATCTATTTCAATTGACTGTTCTATTCCTCCGAATAGGCTGCAAATATATAAATTATTATTTACTGAAACATTATATCGTAAATAATTATTCTAATATTTTTTAATGCTGTTTTACAGGCTGAACCATGATCGGCTTTGCCTTGTGCAGCTTGTTTGAATTAAACAATAAAGAGAATTTTTTCCACGGAATTTTTCGATAATGATTTTCATTAAAATAATGAATGATTTGATCGTATGTTTCTACCGATTGATATCCTTTTATTGGCTGAATCAAGCTTAGCTTCTCATCTAAAAATACAGTTGTTGGATAACTCATACGTCCGCGAAGAAGCTCTTTTGCTAATTCATGATATCCTTTCTTACCATTTTTGACGTATTTATATGTTTTTCCATTATACGATAGATCTTGCTTGTACTCGGCATCAAATCTTACGCAGTGAAAATGTTCATTCACATAATCTATGATAGCAGAATCTTGGAAAGTGGTTTCTTCCATTTTTTTGCACCATTTACACCATTCAGTGTAAACATCAATCAAAACCTTTTTTTCGTCCACTTTTGACAACTCAACAGCCTCATCCCATTCTACCCAATTGATTGATTGACTATTGCCATTAATTGCGAGTGTGATAATGATTATTGAACTAAAGAATAATTTGGCTAAATACATTTAAGTTTTATCAAATATTTAAAACAAAGAAACACTTTTGAAACCTAATTTGCAAGGCTATGACGGTCATACAAACATCTTTAAATTAATTTTAACGCAATTTAACATTGGACTTATTAATCCAGACAATCGTATCTTCATTTAATACAACTTTTTTCCTCAAAACACCATGAATGTTTGGTGCTTTAATTCCATTTTCTAAGATTTTGGGTGTATTTATAATTCTTGCCTCATCCCATAAATCCGCATCAATAAATCGCTGAATCGTGTTTGCTCCACCTTCAACAATCAAATAATATATTTCTAAGGTAAAAAGATGTGCTAAAAGATCTTTTAGACTTTTTTGGTTGAAATCCCATTTAATATAGGTTTTGTTCAGATTGTGGCCTTCCTTTTTATGATTAAAAATGATCGTCTTATGTGCATCAGAAAGAAGATGATTAGTACTGGGCACAGTCAGGTTTTTATCAATAATAATACGAATTGGATGACTTCCTTCAAAAAGTCTACTTGTTAACTTAGGATTATCAATAATGGAAGTATTTGTTCCAATGAATATCCCATCTACTTCCGTCCTCCATTTGTGTACGATTGTTTTTGATAATTGATTGCTCAGCCATATTTGTTTGTTTTCTTTTCCAAGAAAATGATCTGCTGATTTTGCAAATTTTAGGATAACATAAGGTCGTTTTTCTTTTTGGTGAATCATGAATGGAGCAATAAGCGACAACCCTTCTTCTTGCAATACGCCCAAAATTACATTTACGCCATTTTTCTTTAAATAGGCTAAACCACCACCAGTGACATCATTATTTGGATCTACACAAGCTATAACAACATTTGGAATTTTATTTTTGACAATAAAATGAGCACACGGTCCTGTTTTGCCTGTGTGATTACATGGTTCTAAAGTTACATAGATTGTAGAAAAAGGAAGATGTTTTATATTTTCTTCGCTTACATTTAAAATTGCATTTCTTTCTGCATGATTTTGTCCATATTGCTCATGGTAGCCTTCACCAATAATTTTATTTTCAAACACAATGACAGAACCGACGTTTGGGTTCGATTTTGTATTTCGTCCACCTAAACGAGCTAATTCAATAGCTCTTGCCATCCATTTTCGATGAATTGACATTTTTTAAACTAAAATGTTTTTCAATCGTAGGATTACTTCGTCGACTTGTTGTTTATTTGATTGATATGAAAATGAAAATCGAATTGTTTTTCGGGTCTCGTCTTCCTTTAATTGTTGAAGAACATGAGACGCTTTGACCGAGCCACTACTGCAAGCACTTCCACCAGAAATAGCAACGCCCGCCATATCTAATGAAAAATCAAGCATACTGTTTTTTGAATGAGCTGGAAACGATACACTTAAAATATAAGGCGATTGATAATCCTCATTTTTAATGCCATTAAAGCAAACTTCAGGAAAGTATTTTTTTAGTTCGGATTTAAAATACTTTTTCAAAGAAAAAATGGTTTCTTTTTTGTTATCCAAATTGGCAGTCATCACTTTGATAGCTCTTTCCATACCTATAATGCCATGCAAGTTTTCAGTACCACTTCGCATATTTCGTTCTTGAGCACCACCGGTCAAGAAAGGGTTTAATTGAATGTCTCCATTGATATAAACAAAGCCCACACCTTTTGGGCCATGAAACTTGTGAGAAGAGCCAACTAAGAAATGAATATTGCTATTTTTTAAGTCAAAAGGAAATTTACCAATGCTTTGAGCAGTGTCACTATGAAAAAAAGCATTGTTTTCTTTGCAAAGATTACCTACTCTTTTTAAATCTAGAATGTTCCCTATTTCATTATTGACATGCATCAAACTTACTAGGGTAGAAACATCCTCTTTGAGTAAACGTTCAAGGTCTTCATACACGACTTCGCCGTCATCGTTTAGTTCAACCATTTCGACCCTAACTTTTCCAAGTTTTTCTAAATCCTCAAGTGTATGTAAAATGCAGTGATGTTCTATTTTTGAACTTATAATTCGCTTTATTCCTAAATCCTTAACACTTTGCCGAAGGATCATATTGTTTGCTTCTGTTGCACATGAAGTAAAAAATATTTCACCTACACTAGATTGAAGATAGTTAGCGATCGTTTTCCTTGCTTGTTCTACTTTTGCTCGAGCAGCGCGACCATGTTTATGCGCAGAAGAAGGATTACCATTAAGATTACTCATGGCTTCTGTCATTGCTTCAATGACTTCTGGAATTAAGGGGGTAGTAGCAGCAAAATCAAAATAGATTTCACTCTTTCGTTGACTATTTAAGCTCATATTTTACTAAACCAATCTTTAACAATAAAGGATTCATCTCGATATTCGAAATTATTAATAAATTCATTAATCTGCTCTTCATATCGATAATCAGCAGCCCATTCAACATGGTTTTTAGCTAAGCTTTCAATTGAATCTAAGATGTAATCAATTTCTGAATCGGTCATCGTTGGATGCAATGAAAGTCTTATCCAACCAGGCTTTGAAGTTAAGATTCCACAAGAAATCTCTTGTGTTATTTTATTCGAATGGTCATGGCTTACACTAAGCAAATAGTGCCCATATGTCCCGGCACAGGAACAACCTCCCCGGACTTGAATACCAAACCTGTCATTTAAAATTTTCACTCCTAAATTGTAATGTAAATTGTCGATGTAAAATGAAAAAACACACAGGCGTTCATTTACGTCTTCAGCTAGAAGATTTACAGATGGAATATTTCGTAACCTAGGCATTACTTTTTTTCCCATTTCTTTTTCACGTGCCAATATATTTTGAACACCCATTTTTTCTTTAAGTTGAACAGCTAGGCCTACTCTAATGGTCTGTAAAAAGGCGGGAGTACCTCCGTCTTCACGCGCTTCGATTGCGTCAAAATATTTGTGTTCACCCCAAGGGTTCGTCCAGTCTACAGTCCCTCCACCTGGATTATCAGGAATTTTATTCGTGTATAGTTTTTTATTAAAGAGCAAAATACCCGTTCCAGAAGGACCACCAAGAAATTTATGTGGCGAAAAGAAAATGGCATCTAAATAGCCCATTTCATTATCTTTTGGATGCATATCAATATCGATATATGGTGCTGAACATGCAAAATCAACAAAGCATAATCCATTAGATTCGTGCATTATTTTTGCTATTTCATGGTATGGACTTTTTATTCCAGTTACATTTGAACAGGAAGTGATAGCAGCAATTTTAGTCTTTTTATGTTCGTATTTTTTTAGGAGAGATTTTAAATTGTCGAGATTTACTAAACCTTTTGGACATGCTTCTATAATTTCCACATCAGCAATTGTTTCTAGCCATGAGGTCTGATTAGAATGATGTTCCATGTGTGTAACGAAAACAATAGGTTTATCTTGATCTTCAATTTTTATTTTGGCTTTATATTCTTCATGAATTCTCAGACCTAAGATTCGTTGAAATTTATTAACAACACCAGTCATTCCACTATTAGCAGAAATCAACGCATCATTTTCGGATGCATTCACATGGTGCTTTATTATTTGTTTAGCCTTATGGTAGGCTAATGTCATTGTACAGCCAGTAACGGTTGTTTCAGTATGTGTATTTCCTACAAAGGGATAAATATCATTTGTTAAAATGTCTTCAATCGGTTTGTACATTCGTCCACTAGCTGTCCAATCTGCATAGACGATTTGTTTTGGACCATAAGGTGAAATGAATGATTGATTGTTACCGATTATTTGATCTCTAAAAGGCTTGAAATAGTCCTCTAGTGTAGATTCAATTACTTTGCTTTTATCCTTTGATACTTTTAACATCCTCTATGATTTTCGACGCTAATAAATTGGCAGTTTGTTCGTTTTTTGCTTCAGAATAAACTCGAATAATCGGTTCAGTATTCGATTCTCTTAAATGAACCCAACCATCTGCGAAATCTATTTTTAAACCATCAATGGTATTAAGTTGCTCTGAAGCATATTTTTCTTGAAGATAGCTTATTATTTTAGTTACATCAAGATCTTTGGATAGTTGGATTTTATTTTTTGATATTGTATAGGAGGCGTATGATTTTTTTAATGCACTAAGACTTGTATTTCTCTCTGCAAGTAGGCTTAGCGTCAGTGCAATTCCAACCAATGCATCTCTACCATAATGTAATTCAGGTAAAATGATTCCTCCATTGCCTTCACCTCCAATAATAGCATTTGTTGCTTTCATTTGATTTACAACATTTACTTCGCCGACAGCAGAAGCAGTGTAAGTTCCTCCAAGCTTAATCGTAATATCTCGAAGTGCACGAGTGCTCGATAAATTTGAAACAGTATTACCAACTGAGTGTGTGAGAACGTGATCTGCACATGCTACAAGTGTGTATTCTTCACCAAAAAAAATACCATTTTCATCCACAAAGGCCAATCTGTCAACATCAGGGTCAACGACAATTCCAATGTCAGCATTATGCTCTTTCACTTTTTCAAATAATTCCATTAAATGAGCAGGCAGTGGTTCTGGGTTATGAGCAAATTCACCCGTGATTTTTTCATTTATTAATATGTACTCACAATTCAGCTTATCGAGCAAAGCTGGAATGGCAATTGCTCCGGTAGAATTAATACAGTCAACAACAATTTTATACTTTTTATTTTTTATTTTTTCTTGATTGATAAAACGTAATTGCAAGATTTTTTCGATGTGGTGCGCTAATGCCTCATTGTTAAGTACCAAAGTTCCCAATTCATCGACTGGAGAAAAAACTAAAGATCCCGATTCAATAATTTTAATAACTTCTTTACCACCTTCAGCTGAAATAAATTCACCTAAATGATTGATGAATTTTAAAGCGTTCCATTCTTTCGGGTTGTGTGATGCAGTAAATATTATTCCACCTTGGGCATTCAAATTGGGAACGGCCATTTCTAAGGTAGGTGTTGTTGTATATCCGAGGTCAATAACATTGATCCCCAAACTGATTAGCGTCTGAATAGCTAAGGTCGAGACTAGATCTCCCGAAATACGACCATCTTTTCCAACAACAACCGTTACATTATCAAATGAATTTTTTAAGAATGTACCGAAGCCCGCTGTGCATTCTACAATATCGATAGGGGTTAGATTTGTTCCAATTTCACCACCAATCGTGCCTCTAATTCCTGAAATTGATTTTTTTAACGTCAAAATTCAAATTATTATGTGAAATAAATTTAACCGCCCATAGAGATTTTAAGTTGCTCCATTTGACTTTTCCATAAATCGGCTGTGGTTTCTTCATCTCCTTCATCACAATAATCGGTAAGTTCTAATATTGTCTCATTAGTTACCTCATTTTTATACATTCTGAATTCAAGATGTTCTGTTTCATCTTCTTCTTGCCATTTGAATTTTAGCCTTTCTTCTTCTATATCATCGACTAAGTTAGCAATCTCTTCTTCACCATCCCATTGGAAAACATACTCGTCTCCAGTGATGTCACATTCATCACAAAACCATCGAACGATACATTCAGGTGTAGTGAGAAATTTGTAAACAATGGCTGGTGAGGCTCTGAAAATAAATTCTAACTCAAGGGGTACTCTTCGCATTATATTTTTTCTTTTATGTAATTCGCTGAAATGTAATTAAATAAATCTATACTTCCAACATGATATCGCAAATAAAACTATTTTTTTGATTTTTTTAGAAAAATGAACTTTATTTATTCAAAGACTATTGTATCTATTATGCTAAATTTGCGAACTATTTGTGCAAAGATGTATTTTTTAAAGTAATTTTGCATTTCACTTAAATAACAAAACCCTTTTGATAATATGGGAATGAGACAATTAAAAATCACGAAGTCTATAACGAATCGTGAGAGTCAGTCGCTTGAGAAGTATTTACAGGAAATTGGAAAGGTAGATTTGTTAACTCCAGATGAGGAAGTAACCTTAGCCCAGAAGATTAAGCAAGGAGATCAAGAAGCACTAGAACGATTAACAAAAGCTAACTTAAGATTTGTCGTATCTGTAGCAAAACAATATCAAAATCAAGGGTTATCCTTGAGTGATTTAATAAATGAAGGAAATCTTGGTTTGATCAAAGCTGCTCAAAGATTTGATGAAACTAGAGGATTTAAATTTATCTCATATGCCGTATGGTGGATTCGTCAATCTATCTTGCAGGCACTTGCAGAACAATCAAGAATTGTAAGATTACCATTGAATAAAGTTGGATCTTTAAACAAAATTAATAGAGCATTCTCAGAACTTGAACAAGAATATGAGCGAGAGCCTTCTCCAGAAGAATTGGCGGAAATTTTAGAGATCTCAACAGAGGAAGTTGAAACAACACTTGGTGTTGCAAGTCGTCATGTATCTATGGATGCGCCTTTTGTTGATGGGGAAGATAATTCGTTATTGGATATTTTAGAGAATGGCAATATTTCTAAAACAGACTCGAAGTTGGAATACATGGAGTCGCTCAGAAGAGAAATTGAACGATCTTTAAATACGTTGTCGGAACGTCAAATGGATGTTATAAAATTGTACTTTGGAATTGGTGTAGAACATCCTATGTCACTAGAGGATATTGGCGAAAAATTTGGACTTACAAGAGAAAGAGTAAGGCAGATTAAAGATAAAGCGATCAATAAGTTGAGGTCAGCTTCAAGAAGTAAATTATTGAAACATTATTTAGGCGAAAGCTAACCTATTTTCCATTTAAGGTAATACACATACGTTGAAAAAATCAAAACCCAATACGCTCTATTGGTTGCCTTTGCTTGTAGGCTTTGTTTTGGCTTTCGGAGTATTCTTAGGGTACGTCATATCGAATGATATAAAAGATTTGTACTACTACGATCAATCCAGTGAAAGTTATTCACATGGTATTGGGGACGTGGAAGAAGTACTAAATTTATTGGATCGCAAATTTTATAGAAATGTAGAAAAGCAAGCCTTAATTGATGATGCGATCTATGCTATAACAAATGGATTAGATCCTTATACAAATTACATTTCTCCGTTAAATATGGTTGGGAGTAATGAATCGTTAGAAGATAGCATACAAGGTGTTGGGGTAGAATTATTTCGAATTAATGATACTTTTTATATCACCCATTTATCTGACGACTCTTTACTTTTGCAAAAGAATATTTCGATTGGTCAAGCTTTACTAAAAGTTAATGATGTTAACCTATTGGATGAAGGAATGACATTCAAAAAGATTAGGCAAGAGATATTAAGAAAAGATCCTGTGTTTTTAACTGTTCAAACACGCGATGGCAATATACATGAAGTGTCCTTAAATAAAAGATCTTTGAAAAATGATGATAATGATGCTCATTTCCTGTTAAATGATACGATAGGAATTATTAAGCTGAGTCGTTTTAATAATAAAAGTTATGAACGATTTATGGAATATGTCGAATCATTGTTTGAAGGGAAAACATCGTTAGATTTGATCTTGGATGTTCGCTCAAATCCCGGTGGATTTCTATCTGAAGTTATGCAGATCTTACAGCAGCTTTTTCATGAAAAAGACCTTGTATTATTATCAACAGAAGGTGAAAATTCTAGAAAACGAGTATTCAAATCTAGAGGTAACACCTTTTTTAATATTGATGAGATTGTCGTTTTAGTTGACGAAAATTCTGCTTCCGCAAGTGAAATATTGTCGGGTGTTATGCAAGATTGGGATAGAGGAGTGGTCATGGGTGATACGACTTATGGGAAAGGGATGGTACAAGAACAGTTTGCGCTTAAGTCCGGTGGAAGTTTGCGTTTGACAACCTCTTATTATTATCTTCCTAGTGGGCGAAAAATACAATTTAAATTTGGAACTAATTTAGGCGACTCATTAGAAGTATTCAAAAGCCAAAAGTACTTAAGACCACTGAATGATCAATCACATATTATTCCAGATGTGCTTGTTTCAGATATTAGTAGTCAGAATTGTGGGTATTCATTAGAACAATTGTACCATTATAGTTTTGGTCTTAAGAAAGTAGAAACAGATGTTGAATCATATTTTTCATCATTGAAATTGCCGAGTGATTTTATTTTTGAAAATAGTTACTGCCAAAATGAAGCACTTGAAGATTTAAAATCAATTCTGAATCGACGGTGGTTTGGCAATAGTAATGAATTGAAGCGTCAATTATTAAATGATCCAATCGTTATTAATGCGGTTGATTTATTGAAAATCGAATCAGATTTAAGTACATTTTTACGTTCGCAAAAAGACTAATTCCCCCTCATTTGTGTATTTTATAATAACACTTGGATTTGTCATTTTAGATTCTTTTTGTGCATCGGAAACAGAAACAATATAATCGACAGTTTCTTTAAATTCTTGAGAGATGTCGTTAAAACATGTTGGAAAAGGTTGTTGGTTGAAATTTGCACTTGTTGAAATAATGGCTCGCCCGAATTTTTCAATTAGAATTGGCAGCGATGAGTCCGTTACTAAGCGAATAGCAATACTGCCGTCCGTATTTATTAGATGTTTTGGCACATTTTCAGAAGCTTCATAGATACAAGTTGTTGGCTTTTTATGAAAAGACAATAAAGTTTCGACTCTTGGATGGATATTCTTAGTGTACGTTTTTAACATCTCAATGGAGGAGACCAAAAGGATGTATTTTTTTTCAGGAGCTCTTTTTTTTATTTCAGAAATCCTTTCTATCGCACTTTTATTATGCGCGTCACATGATAAGCCCCAAATTGTGTCCGTTGGTAAAAGCACTGTATTACCTTTTGAAAGTGCTTTATTAATATTTTCTAATTCAAGTAATTCTAATTGCATAAATGATTTATAATGAAGATAAGTTTTATCTTTAGTTTTAAATGATTTTTAAAAATAAGTCAATGCACTTAACGTTTAATTTAGGATCAAATTATTAATCAACAACATTATTTTATCATTAGTTAAAAATAAAATTGAAGCAGTTTTACATAATAATTTCAATATTTTGGTTCTCAATATGTTTTAATACCGCTTATGCAGCTCATATAGTTGGAGGAACGATCACGTATGAATGTGCTGGGTTATCTTTAGATAGTTCGGAGGTAACCTTTGATTTCACATGTACTTTATATCGGGATGTTTTTGGAAATGGAGCGCCATTCGATAACCCAGCTGATTTTGGTGTATATATTCAATCCGGAAATGGGTGGGAATTTTTTTCTAGTTTGCCTAATATTAATTTAGGAGCAGAAGAAATGGTAAATCCAGTAGATGATCCATGTGTGGACGAGCCGACAAATTCGGTTGCAGTAGAATCAGGAACTTACAACTTCCAAGTTACACTTCCAGTAACAAATCGATCTTATATGGTCGGATACCCTAGATGCTGTAGAAATGGTACAATAAATAATATTTCAGATCCCGGTGGAACAGGGATTGCATTAACTGTTAGAATTTCGCCAGAAGCTCAAATTAGTTGCAACAATAGTCCAAGTTGGAATAATTTTCCACCTATTTTCATTTGTGAAGGTATCGATTTGTCTATTGATCATACTGCTGTAGATGCGGAAGGTGATTCCATTGTGTATAGATTTTGTGCTCCTTTGACGGCTGGTACAGATGGAAATGGAGGCGGTGGTGGAGGCTGTGCTGGACCAACACCTGATCCAGCAACTTGCTTACCTCCTTACGATGAAGTAAGTTTTATTGCGCCTTTATATTCTCCACAGTTTCCAATGAATGGTAGTCCGCTCGTAAATATTGGATTGATGGATGGAATAATAAGAGGAGTGCCAAATATATTGGGACAGTTTTGTGTTGGTGTTTGCGCTGAAGAATATAGAGATGGCATTCGAATAGGCGAAATTAGACGAGATTTTCAATTTAATGTTCTGGAATGTACACCACTCGTTTTTGCCGATATTGAAGCAACAGCAAATATCAGTCAATCAAATTTTTTCATTCAATCCTGTGGATCAAATACTGTGTTTTTTGAAAATTTAAGTACTCAAGAGTCTTCAATTGCAACCTATGAATGGGTCTTTGATATTAATGGTGTATTTGATACGATTACGACGAGGGACGCGACCTTTGAATTTCCAGGTATAGGACAATATTCAGGTACGATGATCTTAAATAAAGGACTTGGATGTTCGGATACAGCTTACTTTAATGTAGGAGTCTATCCAGACATAGATGCAGATTTTGAATTTAAATATGACACTTGTGTTGCAGGACCCGTGAGTTTTACTGATTTGAGTGTTACTGGTGCTCAAGACTTTACGTCTTGGGAGTGGGACTTTGGAGAAGGTGATGCTGAAACACAGAATACATCCTTCTTATTCAGTTTGCCCGGTAATAAAATTGCCAGATTAATTGTCACAGACGATAATGAATGTAAGGATACGATGGTGAAAATCGTAGAATATTATCCTGTTCCGACCTCCTTAGTAGTAGAGCCAAATGCATTTGTTGGTTGTGCACCTGCGAATATTACATTTGATAATTTAAGCTCACCATTTGATTCTACCTTCAATATTTTATGGACTTTTGGTGATGGAACAAGTTCAACGGATTATAGTCCTGTTCACGAATTTCAAGTACCTGGAACATATTCTATAAGTTTAAAAATTATTTCTGCATTTGGTTGTGAAACGATCGCAGAATATCCGAATTGGATAGAAGTTAAGGATGGGCCTGAAGCTTCATTTTATTTTACGCCAGAAGAATTAAATTCTTACGATAAAACGGTTCAATTTTTTGATGAATCCTTTGACGCTGTTTCTCGACAATGGAGTTTTGGATCAGCAGGTTTTTCACAATTACAAAGCCCAATTATTACCTTTCAAGATACTGGCCAATATTCAATTCAACTTGTTGCTTTTCATGAGAGTGGATGTACCGATACATTAATTCAAACACTTGATGTAGAGCCGCTAAATTCTTATTTTTTTCCAAATGCTTTTACTCCAAATTTTGACGGAAAAAATGAAACTTTTAAAGGAAAAGGGAGAATTGATGGATTGCAAAAATATGAAATGCTAATTTGGAATAGATGGGGTGAAGTTGTTTTTAAAACGAATGACCCAGAAAATGGTTGGGATGGACGAAAAAATAATCAAGGCGATTATTTGCCAAATGGGGTTTACCTTTACACATATTCATTTACAGGTGCAAGAAATGTTATAAATAAA
Organism: uncultured Saprospiraceae bacterium; assembly: GCA_937924805.1. Classification (GTDB taxonomy): domain Bacteria; phylum Bacteroidota; class Bacteroidia; order Chitinophagales; family Saprospiraceae; genus JAHDDO01. The sequence continues at coordinate 64,898 of CALDTZ010000016.1, read as the reverse complement.
GGGAAAGGTAAAGTGACCTTGATAAATTAGTTTTAATAAAATAATAAGATAAGAATTACAGTTATTTAAAATAATGATAGAAAACGTAATAAAGTTTTTTGGAAATAAAATAGCATTATTGGTTTTAATGTTAGGTTTGACAGTTTCTGTTGATGCAGCTCATATTGTTGGTGGGACATTAACATATGACTGTATATCAGTGTCAAACAATCTTGCTACTTACGTCATTACTTGTGAACTTTATAGAGATACTAAAAGTAATGGAGCAGGCTTTGATGATCCAGCAAATTTTGGAGTATATATTCAGAATGGTTCAGGCGGTTGGGATTTTTACGATGTTATAACTGGAATAGATTTAGGTCAAGTCGTTGAGATTGGTTTTGAAGACGATATTTGTGTAGATGAACCTAGTGATGACGTTGGAGTAGAATCAGGGACTTATACCTTCACTTTAGGTTTGCCAGTTTCGAATATGGCTTACATGATTTCGTACCAACGATGTTGTAGAAATAATTCGATTTCTAATATTTCTTCACCAGGTTCTACAGGTATAGCATTGACAATAGAAATAAGTCCTGAAGCACAACAGTTTTGTAATGATAGTCCGATATGGAATGAGTTTCCTCCCATTTTTATTTGCAATGGAAAAACGTTAAGTATTGACCAATCTGCCACAGATTCAGATGGTGATTCGTTAGTCTATCGTTTCTGTTCTCCGCTTGCTGCGGGTGGGACAGATGGATCAACAACACCGGGTAATGCATCAGGGTGTGAGGGAGTTACACCTTCTCCAATTATATGTGGACCGCCATACGATCCTGTTAATTTTATAGCCCCATTATATTCACCTCAATTCCCGTTGAATGGAGATCCATTGGTAAATATTGGATTGATGGATGGATTTATAAATGGCGTACCAAACATTTCAGGTCAATTTAGTGTGGGTGTCTGTGTAGAAGAATATAGAAATGGAATTAAAATAGGAGAGGTAAAAAGAGATTTTCAATTTAATGTTTTGGATTGTATTCCTCTTGTTTTTGCTGACATTGATGGTGCTGAAAAAATTGGAGACCAAAGTTATTTTATACAATCTTGTGGTGAATCTACAATTTCAATAAAAAATTTAAGTACTCGAATTGACCACATTGTTTCATACGAATGGGTATTTGATTTGGGCACATACCAAGACACTCTGGATACAAGAGACGTGACTTATACTTTCCCAGATATAGGGACTTATCAAGCTACAATGATCTTAAATAAAGGGTTAGATTGTGCAGACACGGTTGATATGACAATCGGAATATTTCCGGATTTAGACTCTGATTTTAATTTTGTTTATGATACATGTGTCGCTGGGCCAGTAGCTTTTACTGATTTGAGTGTTGCCGACCAAAGTACAATCATTGATTGGGGGTGGGACTTCGAAGAAGGAACCGCTCAAGATCAAAATCCAGCTTATACTTTCGTTTTGCCTGGAGATAAAGTCTCTACTTTAATCGTGACGGATGATAATAACTGTAAAGATACTACCGAAAAAATTATTCAATATTATCCAGCACCAGCGGCAATAATAGTTGAACCAAATGCCTTTATTGGTTGTGCACCAGCGAATATTTCGTTTGATAATTTGACAACGCCAATTAATGAAAGTTATAATATTGAATGGGACTTTGGAGATGGAACAACTTCGAATGAAATTAGCCCTAATCATATGTATGATAATCCTGGAGTCTATAGTATTAAAGTTTCAATAACATCTCCATTGGATTGTTATATTGAAGATGAATTTTTAAATTGGATACAAGTAAAGGAATCTCCAATTGCTGATTATATATTCACTCCGACCAAATTAAATTCTTTTAATAAATTAGTTGAATTTACCGATTTATCCATAGATGCTGAAACATGGCAATGGAGTTTTGGTGGCGATGGTTTTTCTCAAATTCAGAATCCAACACATGAGTTTAGAGATACAGGATCTTATGCTGTTCAATTGGTTGCATTTCATGAAAATGGATGTACAGATACCTTGATTCAATTTTTAGATGTCGAACCATTAAGCACTTTTTTCTTTCCAAATGCATTTACACCCAATTTTGATGGGAATAATGAAACCTTTAAAGGTAAAGGGGTAGTAGATGGTATTGAAGGGTTTGAAATGAGTATTTGGAACAGATGGGGAGAACTCGTTTTTCAATCTAATGATATAAATGTGGGGTGGGATGGACGAAAGAATAATTCTGGTGATTTATCCCCAGGTGGTGTTTATGTATACACTTACAGTATTAAAGGGGCAAGGAATAAAGTGATTGAAGGAAATGGCGTTGTGACACTTGTTCGATAAAATATTTATTTAATTCAATTAGGTATTAGAATTTATTAAAATACTTATTATCTTTGCGGTTCAATTACAAATACTAATAGTATGGATTTAATAAAGTATGTACACGAACAAATTACAGAGAAGAAAGAATATCCAACATTCAGATCTGGAGACAATATATCTGTAAGTTATGCTATTCGTGAGGGAGCAAAGGAAAGAATCCAAAAATTTAAAGGCGACGTAATCCAAATTAAAGGTGAAGGAGCAACAAAAACATTTACAGTTAGAAAAATTTCTAATGGTGTAGGTGTGGAAAGAATATTCCCTATGTCATCAGCGAATATCAAACTAATAGAAGTACATAAAAGAGGTAAAGTAAGGAGAGCAAGATTGTACTACCTAAGAGAATTGGTTGGTAAAAAAGCAAAAATCAAAGAAAGAAAAGCCTTCTAACGAAGGTTTTTTTTTTGCCTAATTCGAAAGGTATAAATAAATCGAGACCAGCGATTAATGTTAAACATAGCTCTGGTTCACTATGCACTCCTGATAAAACTAAGTTGTCTTTCTAGAACGTGTATAAACGTAAAAGTTAGGAACGTGTAAAAACTGAATTTAAGTTTATCGTTATTTTGTAAATTCAATATCAATTAAGAACCGATCATTGTAAAATCTTGGTTCATCTTTTCTATTTTCAAGTTTGTATGCATAACTACTCCATTGGTCAGTAATAAAATACATGTCTTTGTTTTCTTCTGTACCGTAGGCAGTATCCATTGTAAATCCATCTATTACATGATTCCATTTTGCATCAAATAATATGTAACCATCTTTTTTAGTTTGATTTTTAATTTCTAATGTTGGAATGTTGGGTTGAAATAAGTATTGTTGGAAGAAAGAATTGAAATCCCTACCAGTAAAATCATTTATATAGTTGAATATATCTTCATTTGTAACATTCTTGTATTCAAATGTTTGATACAATGATTTTATCATATTAAAAAATAGTTTGTCGTCATTGATAACATGACGTAACGTATGTAAAATCCAACTACCTTTAAAATAATGGTCTGAGACTTTCCAGTCTCCAAAATTTACATTAGAAGGACCAATGATTGGTTCCTTATTACCGTGACTTTTTTCAAATTTCAAATATCGTAAATAAGCATCATATCCATCAATAAATTCAACATATAAGGCCTCCATATAGGTAGTAAACGATTCGTGAATCCACATATCAGAGTGGTCATTACAACTAACACTATTGCCAAAATATTCATGGCCAGTTTCATGAACAATAATAAAATCAAGATCCATTTCAGGAGGAATTAAGCCACCTAGGTAACCTCTTTTATATTGATTTCCATATGCAATAGCACTTTGGTGTTCCATTCCTAAATAAGAGGATTCAACAAGTTTGAAACCATCTTTTTGAAACGGATAGGGCCCAAAATAATGGTCGTAGGCATGTAATATGTTTTTCGTTTGTTCAAAATGAGGAATTGCTTTGTCTTCATTGTAATCAAGAAAATAATATTCAATATCTAAGGTTTTTCCGTTGGATTGAACAATACTATCCTGATACGTCTTATAGTGGCCTAAATAAAAAGTAACATTGTAATTGTTGATAGGATAACTCACTTTCCAATGTTGAGTTTTGTTTATTTTATCCTTTTTTTCATCGATTAATCGTCCATTAGAAATTCCATTTAAATTGTTTGGGAAGGTAAGTGTGAAATCCATGCTGTCTGGCTCATCTGATAGGTGGTCTTTATTTGGCCACCAAGCACTTGCACCTAAATGTTCGCAACTCACACTAATCCAAGATCTATCTTTTTCATCAACGACCCAATTTAGTCCACCGTCCCATGGCGGGTTTTTGCCAATAATTGGTTGTCCTTGATAATACGTAATTATTTTATATTCTTCTCCAATATTTAAAATCGGTAGTTCAATAAAAATGGCATCATACTTTCTATAAAAGGGAAGATTTTTTTCGTTGAAAATAATAGAATCAATTTCCATATTTTCAAATAAATCAATTTGCATTAAATTAGAATTTTCTGCCCATAAAAATGAAATTTCATTACTTCCTTTGATATATTTTTGTTCAGGAATGATTTCAATATTTAAATCATAATGTAATACATCATAACAAGTGCGCTCAAGTGATAATTGTCCTCGTAAACTATCTCTTTCGCTAAACTCATAATTTTCCCAAAAAGATTGCGCAATAACGATTGGACTATTTGCACACAAATAAAGTATTATGAGTAAGAATAAAGTAATATTTTTCATTATTGTATTGAATCTATTTTTTGTTTAAATTTTTCCACATAATTCTATCAAGTAATCGATCTGGAACCCAATTAGCCATAAATTTGATAATAATTGGCGTCCTGTGCAAAATGTATCTTGGTTTATTCTTTTTCTTAGTTATTATTGAATAAATATAGTTAGCAGCATAATGAACATCTAAAGCTTGATTTTCAGTTTTTATTATAAACGTATCTGCCTTTTTAAGAAATGTAGCATAATGACCGTTTTTAAACCGATCTAATTTCCCAAGATTTTTTTGCCAGATTTTCGTTTTAATAGGGCCAGGTAAAACAGAAATGACATCAATGTTAAATAGTTTTAACTCCCTTCTATAGACATCGTTCATACTTTCGAGAGCATGTTTACTTATACAATAAGACCCATTCATTGGTGTTGATAAAATCCCAGAAACGGAACTTATATTAATAATTTTTTTTCTATTTGTAGATCGTTTTAATAATGGTAAAAATGCATTTGTAATTCTAAATACACCCAATACATTTACATCTATCTGTTTTTTTAGCGCGATGATTCCAATTTCTGTTAAAGGTCCAGGGATAGCAATTCCTGCGTTATTTATAATACAGTCAAAATATAAATTTGGGTTTCTAATCAATTCAGCAGCACATTCTTTAATTCGACTTCCATCGGTAACATCTAAGAATATGGGTGTAAATAGATTGCCGAATGATTCAATTAGATCGACAGATTTTTTTTTATTTCTAATGGTCCCATAAACTTCGATACCTTTTTTTGTGGCATGTCTAGTTAATGCCCTTCCAATACCCGATGAAACGCCTGTGATCAAAATTCTATCCATAAGCTATTTGTCGTAATAGAGATTTATTTTTAATGATAATGAAGGTAAGATTTATTATTTCAAATATGTTAGCCGACACTGATTGCAAATATGGCATTAAACGTATACTTATAATTTTAGTTTGCTATATCTTTGTCCTATAATATCTTATTTATGCATTCTCGGATATCTGCTATAATACTGTTTGTTTTTTGTTGCCATTTCGTAATAGCGCAACAAAATTTTATCCCTAATATTTACATTGAACAATTTAATGATGAGAAAAAGGGATATGTTGAGTTATATGTAGGGATTCCTGCCAAAAGTGTTCAATACATTCAGGAGTCAGAGAATAGTGTTAAAGCAAGTGTAGAGTGTATTGTTCTCGTAAAGTCTGGAACTTCTATTATACATGCAGACAAGTTCACTTTAATTAGCCCGAACTCGACGGAGAAAAAAGATTTTTGGGACCTTAAAAGATATGCACTTCAAGACGGTACATACTCTATTAGTGTTGAGGCTTATGATACTTTTGATGAACAAAATAAATGTATTGTTGAAGAAGAAATAATTATTAGAAATGATTTAATGGAGCCTGTTTTTTCTGATATTATCTTATGCAGTGAATTATCGACATCTAAAAAATTACCTTTTCAGAAATATAGCTTTTCTTACGAAAGACTTCCATTTAACCTTGCTGGAAATGAAATTTCTGATTTGCATTTTTTCGTTGAGGCTTATCATTTAGAGGAGCTAAATCAGCCCAAATTAGTGCTAAAATCCTCAATAATTAAAGGATTTGTTGATGCTGATAGTACAGAAATGATTATTGAAGGGTATCAAAAGATAAGTCCATCATCAAAAGAGGTGATTGTCAAAGCTATTGACATTGAATCTTTAAATTCTGGGGATTATCATTTATCGGTTGAACTAATAAGTCCAAGCAAAAAAGTATTACTAAACAAAAAATGTAATTTTCAAATATATCATCCAGAATCAGATCTTATAAATCTGGCTTATGCAAACGAATATTTTGAACATTCATTTGTTCAAGATTTAACAACAGAGGAATTGGATTTTACATTAAAAGCGATTTCTCCGCAAATTCCATCCGTTAGTCAGAATATATTGACAAATATTATAGGGGATGGTTCCATCTTAGCAAAACGATACTTTATTTTCAACTATTTCACAGGGCAATCTAGAGAGCACGCCGATGTGTATTATGCAAAATATATGGAAGTAGCGCATGCTGTAGATAATATGTATCGAGATAATGTTGGGTTTGGATTTGAGTCTGATCGTGGTTATATGTTTATGAAATATGGGAAACCGGATCAAAAAATAGAAGTTATCGATGAACCATCAGCACCTCCATATGAAATTTGGTTTTATAATACTATAGCAAATCAAACCAATGTTAAATTTTTATTTCATAACCCTTCATTATCAGGAAACAATTTCTTTTTATTGCATTCGACATGTTTAGGGGAAAAGAATAATCCTAATTGGGAGGTCGAATTGTATGGAGATGCACCCAATGACGCAGAAGGCAATAGAATTGATAGTCGTACAGTAATAAGTAATAATAATAGAAACGCTCGTCGTTATTTTTCAGACTTGTAACGATAAAATTAGTATACATTAGAAAAAAATATTTCCTTAGATTTGCAGACTTGTTCAGCGCAAATTTATTTGGGCATCCTAATTTAAATTAGAAAAATGAATTTTAAAAATACAGTCATTTGTTTCATATTCCTTTTCATTGCATTCGTAAATGTGGGGTTCGCGCAGACAGGAACATTAAGAGGCCATGTTTATGATGAAAAAACAGGAGAACCAATTTTGTATGGTAATGTGTTCTTGAAAGATACAAATTTTGGAACGACAACAAATGAAGACGGATTTTTTACGATATCAAATTTAACTGCTGGTGATTACACATTAGTTGCAAGTTATATTGGATATCAAGACTCTTCAAAAGTTGTAACAATCAGAGAAAATAGGATTGAATATGTAAACATATTATTGAGTGCAGGAGGTGTTAGTCTAGGGGTAGTAGATATTTCAGCGAAAAGAGAGCAAGCAAAAACGGAAGTCCAAATTTCAAAGTTACAAGTTTCACAAAAAGAAATAAAAGCACTACCGTCGACAGGTGGTGATGCGGATATTGTTCAATATCTTCAAGTTGTACCAGGCGTAGTTAGCACAGGAGATCAAGGAGGACAATTATATATTAGAGGTGGGTCTCCAATTCAGAATAAAATCCTACTTGATGGGATGACCATTTATAACCCTTTTCACTCGATTGGGTTTTATTCGATTTTTGAAACTGAGATCATTAAGAATGTAGATGTCTTAACAGGAGGTTTTAATGCCTACCATGGAGGGAGAATTTCTGCCGTTATTGACATTAAGACAAGGGCTGGAAATAAGAAGAAACTAAGTGGGCAGGTATCTGCAAGTCCATTTATGGTAAAAGGATTAATTGAAGGGCCAATTATCAAACTTTCTGAAGGGAAGGGAGATATTTCTTTTATACTTACCGCAAAGCAATCAATTATATCTGAAACATCGAAGGTAATATACCCTTATGCAGTTGCAAATGATAGCATTGGATTACCGTTTGATTTTACTGATTTTTATAGTAAAATTTCTTTTGGAACGAAAAATGGTAGCCGGTTCAACTTTTTTGGATTTAACTTTAGTGATGGGTATTTTGACCCAAATGTTGCGTCCGTCAATTGGACAAATTCAGGAGCTGGTATGAATTTTACGATTTTACCTAGTTCAAGTTCATTAATCGTAAATGGAAAAGTTGGATATTCTGATTACAATATCAAACTTCAAGAAGGCATAGAACCACCGAGATTAAGTACAATCCGTGAGTATTTCTTAGGGCTTGATTTCAATTATTTTGGTAATAATTATGAGTTTGATTATGGTGTAGAATTAAAAAGTATTTTCACAGATTTTGAATTTACAAATCCATTCAATATTAATCTTAATCAGTTTCAGAATACAGCTGAACTTGGCGCTTACTTTTTGTACAGAAAAGCTTGGGATCGTTTGGTTATAGAACCTTCACTTAGGTTTCAATATTATGCATCAATAAGTGAACCATCTGTGGAGCCTCGATTAGGTGCTAAATTTAATGTAACAGATTTCATTCGAATCAAAGCTGCTGCTGGATTATATTCTCAGAATCTTATTAGTACATCAAATGAAAGGGATGTTGTAAACTTATTTAATGGGTTTTTATCAGGGCCAGAATCAAGGATTACATCTTTTGATGGGACAGATACGGATTCTAGATTACAATACTCAAGGCATTTAATTGCAGGAGTAGAATTTGATATTAATCGTTATTTGACAATGAATCTTGAAGGGTATATCAAAGATTTTCCTCAACTGATTGTTGTCAATAGAAATAAAATCGATAAAACAGAGGCAGATTATGTGACAGAAACTGGTGATGCAAAAGGTATTGACTTATCCTTGAAGTATGAGCGGTCAAAATGGTATGCATGGGCTACGTATTCTATTGGTAGAGTTAATCGATTTGATGGAGAACAAACGTACCCAACACTATTTGATAGACGACACAATTCGAATGTTTTGGTTTCATATAATCTAGACAAGAAAGGCGATTTTCAAGTAAGTGGTCGATGGAATTTTGGTTCTGGGTTTCCATTTTCATTAACGCAAGGATTTTATGAGAATGTAAACTTTACAGAAGGAGTAGATACCGAAATTTTAACGGGAAATCCCGATGATGTTAGTATTATTTATGCTGATGAAAGAAATAGTGGACGATTGCCTTATTACCATAGATTTGACGTATCTATTCAAAAGAAGTTTTACTTTTCGGAATACGTAAATTTAGAGGCCGTTTTTAGTGTAACGAATGTATATGATAGGGAAAATATATTTTACTTTGATAGAGTGAAGTATGAGCGGGTAAACCAACTGCCTATAATCCCGAGCTTAGGTTTAAAATTAAATTTCTAACATATATAGATTAAGATTTATATATTTGCACAAATTTTTGATGATAATGTTGAATGAATTTAAAGGTATTTCGGATGATCAATTCAAGGTGCTTACAGACGCAGTTTCTTGGATAACGATATATATAGCAGGAGCTGATAATGAGATTGATTCAGATGAATTAGACTGGGCAAAAAAAATAACCGAAATCAGATCTTTTGCAGCAGCAGAGAAGCTTCAAAGCTTTTACATTAAAGTAGGTCATGACTTTACGGATGTCATAGATGATATAGTTAAGACGGCACCAAAGGATGTCAAGGAAAGAACGAAATTCTTGCATGATAAATTGGCCCAAATTAATGATATCTTGCCGAGTTTAGATCATGATGTTGCGACAGAATTGTACAGAAGTTATATTTCATTTGCAAAACATGTTGCAAAATCTTCAGGTGGATTTTTATCTTTTATGTCAATTGGACCTGAGGAAAAGGCACTTATGTCTCTTGAAATGATTAACCCAATATAGGTTTCAGATTTTTTAATCTTATTTTATTTGTAATTTACCTCCATTAAAACCATTTTAATGAGAGATTTACTTGTCCTAATTGTTGGGATTCTTTTTCATTTATCAGCAACCTCCCAATCTTTAACAGGATATGTATTTGCTGAAAGTGATGGTTCACCGTTAATAGGTGCAAACATCACTTCAGGATCTGTAGGAACAACTACCGATATCAATGGCCAGTTTTTTATTGAATTAGACGATGGAACACACAAGCTGTCTTTTACATATATCGGGTTTGCAACTCAAGAAATAGATGTTGTTATATCTAGTATTCCACCAGAAGCGATCATTATTCAATTGATTGAAAGCGGTACGACTTTATCGACAGCCACTATTACAGGCTCGAAATACGAAAGAAACTTATCAGAAGCTATTTCATCAATAGCGGTTATAAAACCTAATTTAATTGAAAATACAAATGTACCATCCATTGATGATGTACTGGATAAAGTGCCAGGGGTTCAAATGATCGATGGTCAAGCAAGTATAAGAGGAGGTTCAGGATATGCCTATGGTGCAGGTTCAAGAGTTTTATTGTTAATTGATGATATTCCCGCACTACAAGCAGATGCGGGAAGGGCTAACTGGAATGATGTGCCTATTGAAAATATTTCTCAAGTTGAAGTTTTAAAAGGCGCATCTTCTGTTTTATATGGTTCTTCTGCTATGAATGGAATAATCAATATTAGGACTGGGTATGCAACATCCAAACCGGTAACAAAAGCCTCCGTTTCGTATACTCAATATGATGATCCAGATGAAATCAAAAATAAATGGTGGGACGATTCGAACATACCTAATAATTATAATGCAAGTATTCTCCATAAAAGAAAAATCAAAGATTTAGACCTTGTAATAGGAGGGTTCTACAACCAGTTTGCTAGTTATTATCAAGACGCATATGAAGATCGATGGCGAACTAACCTTAAGTTAAGGTATCGTGTTTCGGATGTTTTTTTTATTGGTGTAAATAGTGTTTATAATAAATCAAAATCAGCAAATGCTTTTCTGTGGAGGAATCCAATTGGTGGAGGATTGAAAGCGGTACAAGTAACAGAGTCAGATGCGACGAGGTTTTACATAGATCCTTTTTGCCAATTTCAAGATAAAACGGGTAATCAACACAAAATTACTTCGAGATATTATACGATTAATAATAAAAATAATAATGATCAAAGTAATCAATCCACCTATTCAAATATTGAGTATCAATTTCAACATTACTTCAAAAGATTAGAAGCAGAACTTGTCGCTGGTGCGGTAGGTTCTTTAATACGGTCTGATTCTGAATTGTTTGGCGATACTAGTTTTACAGGAAGTAATTTTGCTGTTTATGGTCAATTAAATAAGACCTTCTTTAATAAATTGAATGTTACAATAGGAGGGAGGTTAGAAAATAATCGATTAAAGAGTCCAGCTGAACTTTACGGGCAAATCGTTCCAAATGAAGGGAAGAATGTTGAATCTAAATTTATTGGAAGAGCCGGTTTAAATTATCCTTTAACGAAATCTACGTTTATTAGAAGTTCATGGGGGCAAGGGTATCGATATCCTACAATTACGGAAAAATTTATATCAACAACTGCAGCAGGATTTACTATATTTCCTAATCTGGAGTTAGAATCTGAAGAAGGGTGGACCACTGAAGTCGGTGTAAAGCAAGGACTTAAAATAGGACAATGGCAGGGGTATATTGATTTAGCATTGTTTTGGTCCCAATATACAAATATGACAGAGTTTGGATTTTATTCAGAAAATCAAACCCTAGGGTTTAGATCAAAAAATGTAGGAGATACAGATATAAAAGGAGCAGAATTAGAATTTATTACAAATGCAACATTTGGAAAATTTCGGACGGATATAATGGCAGGTTATACATTAATAAACCCTAAATACAGGAATTTTGCTAACAATCCGGATCTAGTTGCTTCTAGCTCGTCTACAGAAAATGTTCTTAAATATAGAAATAGACATAATTTGACAATTGATGCTCAAATTGCTTATCGTTTCTTTAATCTTGGACTATCTTTCAAAAGGGTAAGCGCTGTAACTGCTATTGATAATTTATTCTATGAGCCAGTAGATTTTGTCTTCATCGGTGCATATCTGGCAAATAATGATACCGCATATAAACTAATTGATGCAAGAATAGGTTTTAAGTTTAAGCACTTCAATCTTAGTTTTTTGGTGAATAATGCTATGAATTTGACATTCACAAAACGACCTGGAATATTTGAAGCTCCAAGAAATGTTAGTGCCAAATTGAGTTTTAACTTTTAATCGGAATTATATTCAATGAATTGAAATATATTGTGTTATAAATGTAAATTAATTTTAATATGAAGAACATTATTTTTGTTTCGCTGCTATTCGTTTTATTATTAACGCAAGTTTGTATTGCTTGTAATAATCCATCACCTAGTACACCTAACATTGTAGAAGTACAAACCAATCAAACATTTCAAAATACGAATGATACCTCGGAATTAAAGATTAGTAAGGAAAGTAATTTAACAACGAAAAAAGAAGGCTTAATCCATGAATCGAATGAGCCAACAAACAAGGGTGTTGAAGGAAATAATTCTAACGTTGATTTAATTGAAAATGACAGAAAGATTATTGTAAAGGAAGAGATTGATAACAAATCAGTTTTGGAAGAAAAAAATAAAAAAGAAATACCTCCTTCTGTTTCAAATAAAAAGGCATTGAAGAACCAAATGAAGCAGTTTCTTGAAAAGAATAAAGAAAAATTAGTAGAAGCTGAAGTTCAAAAGGAAAAATTGGTAGATGATAATATAGAAGATAAACCAATTGAAATTGAAACCAAATTAGAAAAGCCGAAAACGCCAAAACCAAAAAGTATTGAAAAGTTGTCTCATGAATTATTGAATTCGATTTTACAAACGTATGTATCTGACCAAGGAGTAGTTAATTATGCAGGATTAAAAAAGAATGCATCTACTCTCGAAGAATATATAAAATTGCTTGAAAACAACCCTATCGCTGATGAATGGTCAAGGAATGAAAAGCTTGCTTATTGGATAAATGCTTATAACGCATTTACATTAAAATTAATCATAGATCATTACCCATTAAAAAGTATCATTGATCTTGAAGGTGGAAAACCATGGGATAAACAATGGATACAATTGAATGGTAAATCGTTATCGCTTAATAATATTGAAAATGATATTATTAGGCCTGATTTTCAAGAGCCGAGAATACATTTTGCTGTGAATTGTGCTGCCAAATCATGTCCACCACTGCTAAACCAGGCATGGACAGCAGAAAATATGGAAACGAATTTAGCGAAGCAATCAAGAAAGTTTATAAATAATGCTAATTACAATTCAATTAAAAAATCATCCATTGAGATTTCTAAAATATTTGAATGGTATGCAGAAGATTTTGGTGATTTACCGAAGTTTTTAAATCAATTTCTAGAAGTATCTATAGAATCAACGGTTTCGATAAATTATAAAGAATATGATTGGTCTTTAAATGGTCTTTAAGCCTCTTAAGAGTGTACCAAGACAATAGATACGTTGGATAATTAACTGATGAGAAAAAAAAGCTGATAAATATTTATCAGCTTTTTTTAAATTTTATAGGTTTGGAATCCTTAACATTTGTCCTGGATAAATTTTATTTGGGTCTGACAGTAGCGGCTGATTTGCTTCAAAAATTTCTTTGTATTTCATTGGGTCGCCATAAAAAGATTTAGCAATTTTAGAAAGACTATCGCCACCTTTTACTTCATAAAATTGAGCTTCGGGTTCTACATTTACTACTGATATTCTATCATCTACTTCTGCAATTCCATTCACATTTCCAAGGGCTAAAATCGCTTTTTCTTTTTCACTTTGATTTTCAGTTTGGCCATAGACAGTTACTGTATCTCCATTTAAATCAATCGATAAATCTACAATATCTACATTTGCTGTTTTTACAACTCCTAATAATGTATTTAATCTCATTTCATGAATCTCAGCATTTTTTGCAGCAACATCTGGAGCAGCTGTTTTATGATTTGACTCTTTGTCTTTTAAGATGCTACTTCCTGCATTTTTTAAAAAAGAAAATAATCCCATTTTGTTTAATTTAATTGAATAGTTTATTTAAAATAGTTTGAATTTAATTAGGACTAAGGTAATATCTAATATCGTTGATTTGGTACAAATATGAATCAAATTACATATTTAGACAATAAGTATGGTAAATCAATTATATTTGCGGAGTTTTTTAAGTATCAAATAAAATATAAATGCAGGGTAAAGGATTAATTCGGGTTCTATTTTTCTTGTTGTTAGCAGTGACTATATTACAAGTATTATATATCCTACCAACACGTAAAGTAGAGAAAGACGCGCAGAGCTATGCAGATCAAGCTATCGAACAGTTAGCCAATGAAGATGATGCATATGTGGTGCGTAAGCAAGCGGAAGTTAAATATTTAGATTCAATGTCTAGCGAAGAAATATTTAGCATTCCATTGTTAGGTTCATTTACATACGACGATTTAAAAAAGAGACAATTAGCTTTTGGTCTTGATTTGAAAGGTGGGATGAGTGCTGTTTTACAAGTAGATCTAAAAGATTTATTAGTAAATCTTTCTGGGAAAAGTAGAGATGCTAATTTTAGACAAGCACTAGAAAATGCGTCAATTGCCCAAGAAAATTCGCAGTCAGACTATATCACGTTGTTTGAACAAGCTTATAGAAAACTAGCAGGTGATGGGAAATTAGCGAAGATCTTCATGAGAGATGCAGAGCTTAGAGAGCAAATCAATGCAGAGTCATCGAATGGTGAAGTTGTAAGATTGCTCCGTACAAAAGCAGATGAAACGGTTCAATTGACATTTACCATGTTAAAGCAAAGGATTGATAAATTAGGTGTTACGCAACCTAATGTATCTCTAGATGCAGCAAGGGATTTAATTGTTGTTGAAATGCCAGGAATAGAAAACCCTGAGCGAGCTAGAAGTATATTATCTTCTGCTGCAAAATTAGAATTTTGGGAAACGTTTAGAGTTTCTGATAATGGAGTTTTGTCTTCGTTTGTTGAAGCCGACAAAAAATTACTTTCTGGAAGTGGAAGCGACGCTGCAGTTGAAGAAGCGACCGTAAGTTATGATACTACATGGACCATGAAAATGGATTCATTAGGTAATGAAACAGGAGATTCGACCTTCCAACTAGTTGAAAAATCAGATAACTTCTTGAATAGTGGAGGACCACTATTGAGTTTATTATCATTAAATAATTCAGCAGGTGGAGTTGCGTACCCCCAGACGGTTATGGGTGTCGCAGATAAAAACAAAAGAAATGCAATTTCTAAAATGCTCGCAAATCCGGAAGTAGCTAGCCTATTTCCAAATGATGCTAAATTGCTTTGGTCTAGAAAACCATATAAAGATTTTGATTCTGGAGAATTAACGAATCAATATATGCTTTACATGATTAAGCAACGACCAGGTACTGAAAGAGCTCCATTGGAAGGTGATGTAGTAGTTGGAGCTTCTCAATCACCAAACCCAGTGACTGGTGAAACAGCTGTAAACTTGAGAATGAATTCAATTGGTGCTAAGAAGTGGGCAGAAATGACTACTAAAGCAGCAAATGAAGGAAATAGAGAGATCGCTATTGCATTAGATGATGAAATTGTTTCAGCACCTAGAGTAAATGGTGCCATTACCGGAGGGTCTTCAGAGATTACTGGTGGATTCTCAGTACAAGAAGCTATTGATTTTGCAAGTATACTTGAGGTAGGTAAATTACCTGCAAACCTTAAAATTATTCAAGAACAAACGGTAGGACCTTCTTTAGGTCAGAAAAATATTAACGCAAGTTTAAAAGCCATTTCTATAGGTTTCCTATTGTTGCTTTTATTCATGATGTTTTATTACGGAGGTGCTGGTATATTTTCAATCATAGCCTTACTTTTAAATTTAGTGTTCATATTTGGTGCTTTAGCATCTTATGGAACTGTTTTAACGTTGCCTGGTATTGCCGGTATCGTACTTACCATTGGTATGGCAGTCGATGCCAACGTAATCATATTCGAAAGAATACGTGAAGAACTTAGAGTAGGAAAATCACTTTTAGCTTCGATTGCAGATGGATTTAAAAATTCGTATTCTGCGATTATTGATGCCAATGTAACAACCATTTTGGTTGCACTCGTATTAGCGTATTTTGGTTTAGGTCCAATCAAAGGATTTGCCGTAGTATTAATAATTGGTGTTCTTTCATCATTATTTACAGCAGTATTAATTGGTAGAATGTTAATAGAATGGTGGACAAAAGGAGATCGAAAGTTATCTTTCTGGACACCACCATCAAAAGGACTTTTTACGGATATGAAGTTCAACTGGTTGGGGAAAAGAAGAGTTGCGTATGTTGTATCAGGAACACTCATTATTGTTGGATTGATTTCAATGTTTACCAAAGGATTTGATTTAGGTGTAGATTTTAAAGGTGGATACTCATACAACATTGAATTTGATGAAAATATTGATGTCGATGCTGAAACATTAAGAACTGGATTGAACGACTTGTTTCAAAGTCCAACAGTTGTAAAAGCGGTTGATTCAGAAAATACATTTAATGTAGTAACAACATATCTAATTAAAGAAACGGGTGAAGGAGCTGCAGAGAGAGTTGTCGAAAAGCTACACGAAGGAATTACAAGTATCACGGGGGCAAATGTATCGTTGGATAAATTTAAATCAACAGAATCTGGAGTAGGAACACATATCATTACTTCAAGTAAAGTTGGGCCTACTATTGCAGATGATATAAAGAAAAGTTCATTGAAAGCAGGATTGTTTTCATTGCTTTTAATCTTCCTATACATCTTTATTCGATTTAACAAATGGCAATATAGTCTTGGTGCTGTTGCGGCATTGTTTCACGATTCATTGATTGTAATAGGATTATTCTCTTTGTTATGGGGGATTGTTCCTTTCTCATTAGAGATTGATCAAGCATTTATTGCAGCAATATTAACCGTGATTGGTTATTCAATTAATGATACTGTTATTGTATTTGATAGAATAAGAGAATATCTTGGAATCTATACAAATAGATCAACAGATGAGATCCTTAATCTTGCGATAAACAGTACATTTAGTAGAACTGTAATTACTTCAATTACAACCTTCTTAATGGTATTTATCTTATTTGCTTTCGGAGGAAGTAGTACTAAAGGATTTGCATTTGCAATGATGATTGGTATTATCGTAGGTACTTATTCATCTATATTCGTTGCAACTCCAATTGTAAGAGATTTAACAAAAGAATTGGGAGCTGGCGCAGCAAAGGAAACAACGAAACGATTTTCTAAAGCACTATAGAAAATAAAAAAGTATAATTTTATAAAGCCTCTTGTATTTCAAGAGGCTTTTTTTATACCTTAAACAATCAAATTACGTTTTATTAAAGTGAGAATTTTTTATATTTTTTTATTATTCATTTTTTTTTCTAGTTGTTCCTTAGCATTAAAAATTAAAACAGGACAACAAGCCTATGACTTGAAGCATTATAAGTTAGCTACAGAATTACTAAAAGAAGAATATCAAATAGCAAATACTATTGATATGAAAATGAATAAAGCTGAACTATTAGCAAAAAGTTTTGAAGAAATAAATCTTCCGAATGAAGCCTATATTTGGTACAAACAATTATATGAATTTGATAAGAACGAGCAAAACCTAGTTCGATTAGCAAAATCATATAGTCGTAACGGAAATTTTAAACGATCTAAAGAAATTTTTACAGATTTATATAAAACAACAAAAAATAGTACGTACATACTGTCAAAGAATTTAATTCAAGAGTTAGAAGATTCTTACAAAGACAGCAATAGCTATTCAATTGAAAATCTTGAAGTGAATTCTAGTTCCTCGGATTATGCTCCTGTTTTATTTGAAAATGAATACCTGGTATTTGTAACAGATAGAGAAAATGGCGGAGATTATGATACATATAGTGGTAGACCTACATCTGATATCTTAATTTCAAATCAAGAAGGTTCATATGTTTACGATTTCTCAACAACGTTAAACTCAAAATTTAGTGAAGGACCTCTTTGCTTTCACGAACAATTTTCTAAAATGTTTTTTACTAGGTGTGAATCAATCAATGAGCGAGATGACTTCTGTCGAATTTATCAATCAGAGAGAATTGATGGAGAATGGCTTGAAGCTGAGCCAATGTTGTTTTTTAATGAAAACGTAAATGTTGGACATCCAGCCTATCTTGAGAATGACAGTATTTTGATATTTTCTGTAAAAGAAGTAAATGGAAATAGTGAATTATATTACAGTCAAAAAAGTGTAGCTAATTGGAGCACACCAGAAGCTTTCTCTTCACCAATAAACTCACAATGGGATGAGTTGTTTCCTACGATGCATGAAGATACACTCTATTTTAGTTCTTCAAGAAATCCTGGTTACGGTGGTTTAGATTTATATTCTTGCTTTATTAACAAAAAAGGAAACTGGACTTCACCTGTTTTATTAAAGCCTCCGTTCAATTCTGGTAGTGATGATTTTTCGTATAACCCGTTAATGCCAACAAATGATTATGAACAAAGTGCTTACCTTTCATCGAATAGAGTTGATGGTAAAGGAATGGACGATATTTATTTGATTCAAAAAAAGAAGATTGAAAATGATGACCTTCTGTTAGAGAATGTAGAGCAAACAATCAACGTGTATTTTGCTGTCAAAATTTCAGATACTTATGGTAAAGCTTTAAATGGAGTAGAAGTTGATATTATCGGTGAAAACATGGAAGCATCGTTTAATACAAATGATCGAGGATTTTTCATAACAGACTTGAAATCTAAAGATCAAATAAAGGTGGCTGCAAGTAAAGATGGTTATTTTGTAGAATCTAAATTTGTTAATATTCCAGATTTTGCACAATTTAAAAAGGATACTACGATTCAAGTGAATATGCAGTTAGAGGCTTTAGAAATCGGTAAAGAAATCGTACTCCAAGATATTTTTTACGATTTAGATAAATATGCTATTAGAGAAGATGCAAAACCTTCATTAAACCAATTAACAGATTTACTAAATAAAAACCCTTCGATCCAAATCGAATTATCTGCTTATACGGATTGTAGGGCAGATGAAGCCTATAACTTAACTTTATCAAATAATAGAGCAAAATCGGCAAGAAATTACTTAATATCTAAAGGAATCAACCCCAATAGAGTGGAGTATAAAGGATATGGAGAGACTTTACCTAGAAACCCATGTGAATGTAGTGATTGTACCGAAGAGGATCATCAGGCGAATAGAAGAACCTCGTTTAGGGTAATAGGTCAATAGTTTTTAGAAATTGTTTTTAATTTTAAATCTCAATGTAATCTTAAGAGGAGGAAGTCGATCTTCCGTAAATTGAAATTTTAATTTCATTCAACGTTTATCATTAATTCTATTGTTTCATAAATGGTCCATTAATAAAAAATGGGTTGACCTGACGTCTATGAAATGAGTCTTAATTATCTTTTTATTCATATTCTTTTAATAAAAAAAGGTGCTAAAAAACGAATCTTAGCACCTTCAATTAATATTTAATTTATATCTATTTTACTGTAAACTTCATTGCTTTAAGTCCATCTTCGAATCGTATATGAGCTATATACATTCCTTTCATTAGATCAGTTGTATTTACTTTTAATACGTTGCTATTCACGTTGTTAATAACATTTAGAACTCGACCGTTAATATCTAAGATCTGAACTGAAGTCATATCATTTACACCAGTCGTAATTGTAAATTGGTCACTTACTGGATTTGGTGAAATTGAAATATCATAATCAACGATTACGTCATCTGCATCGGTAAATAACCAAGAGCAACCTTCAAGTTCAAGTGCTAAACAAGCTCTTGGACCAAAGAAACCAACAATACTATCCATATAAGCAGAAGCTTTTTCTACAGACATATCTGGGTTATTTCCAAGTGATACTAAGTGCCAGTTACAAAAATCCAAAGGAATTCCCATATCTGTACATTGTTGGGGTTGAGACATACTCCATAATTCAGCATCCCAAAACTCCCAAGGTCCTGCTTCTAACGCATTAAATTCTCCTGTTTCAGGATCTTCCCATAATGGTCTTTGAAATGGTGATAATCCTGCAAATCCTTCATTGTTTACAGCAGCTCCATCCGTATATACATCATTGAAAATACCTGCAGTGAATACATCATTAACTCCAATTGCACTTGCTTTTTCTTGAATATCTCTACTTCCTGAAACTTCAACAACAAGATCACCTGTCGTAGGTACAATTAATACATCTGTACCATAAGGCGCAAATGGATCTGTTGGTACGTGATAACTAATAATTGGTGGATCACTTTCATCTAACCAAGAAATGTCTCCAATAGCTCCACCCATGTTTACACATAGTTGAAAATCAGACTCATAACCAGGGTGATTGATCATACTTAATGTATCACCTGTCTGTGGGTTGATTCCAACAGAAAGTCCATCAGGATCTCCATGTATAAAAGGAATAACCATTGGATCAGGATTACCATCACCATCGATGTCAGATCCAATAAATTTTGGAAGAACGATGTCTAAGTAATCATCAATCGTTGTCGTCGCTAAGGCAATATAACTTCCAGTTCCAGTTCCCCATGCGATAATTTTATCAGGATCTATACCATAAGGATTGTTATCCTCAGCTACAGATTTTCTAAAGAATCTTGCACATGATCTTGAATCCTGTACTCCTCTGTAAGCAGCATTAATCAATGTGTTTGTTCTTACTTCTTGTACTGGATTTAATGGATCCCATCCTTGTCTGTAATCTGGTACAGCAACAACATAACCCAATTTAGCTAATCGAGTGGCAAGATCAACAATGTATGCATCTCTTATCGTACCAGAAATTTGACCATTTACTAAAGCTGGCAAAAAGTTTCCTGTATGCCATAAAGTGATAAGGGGTCTATTTGTTTCTGTATCTCCTTGAGGTGTATACAAGTCCATTATTAATGGTTGTACAGTCGTCGAGCCTGTAACTGGAACTGACAATATAGTCACATTTGTTCCATATACTACGTTTTGTGTTACATCTACATTCTCAAAATAATTGTCCAGATATCTTGTCTGTCCCATTAAACTGATGCTTGTAAAAGCAAACAAAACCAATAAAGTGTAAATTCTTTTCATAGTTTAAAAATGTTTAGTTTAAATAAGTTACTTTTTTTTGAATTCATATAATACCGTAAAATACGCTAATCTTCCTATTCTTGGACCACCATAGGTCTGATAAACCTTATTATTTAACACATTTGATGCTCCAAGCTTAAAAGTTGTGTTGATTTTTTTATAATTCCAATTTAATTGAGCGTCTAACAGACCATAACTTGGAATAGTCCCCGTAAATTGGGGGGATCCTTCGAATACAAATCCTTCCACCCATTTATAGTTAACGTTGAATCCAATATTTGTTAATTGTAATGAACCAACATTGATTGGTACATTACGTCCAGAGATACCTATATTATATTTGTGTTCCGGCGTGTTAAAGGCTGGAATAATAGGATCATCTAGTTTCGTATTTAGTTTATTCCAAGAATAATTACCACCTACCTTATAATAATTAGCAAAGAAGTAATTTAAACCAATTGAAAAACCTTGACTTGTTACTGTATTATCTGAATTCGATGCATACCGATAAGCTCGAATAGATGTTGGAAATCCAGACAAAGGGTCAAAGGTTCCATCTAATCCTATTTGGTATCCAATAAAATCATTATAAATGCTATAATAATAACTTGCATCAACAAACAATTGTGAAAAGAGGGTCGTACGATAACCGATCTCAGCAGATTGTACTCTTTCTGGGCGAATCGGGTCAATATTGAAGTAGTTTAATGTATCAAGTAATAATCCATTTCTTCTATAATCATCAAATGATTGAAGGGTGATAAGACTATCCACCCCATTTAAGTTTCCTCTTAGTGTAGCAGGTCCTACATTGAAGTTTAGGTATTGATCGGACAACGTTGGGTTACGTACAGCAGAAGAAAAGGATAACCGTAAATAATTGTTTTCGGACGGATTCCAGACAATACTTGCTGCTGGCGATACTAAAAAATCGAAATTTTGATTTTTGTCTAATCGGGCAGTTGCACTTATGGTTAATTTGTCGTTTAAGTAATTCTTTTCAACTCCAGTATAAAATCCAAATTCGTAATTCGTAATTTTTACATCAGCGGTATCATGAAAGATTGTTCCTTCAGATATAGGCGTGTATAATCGGCCATTCGCTCCAACCTTTATAAAAGATAGCCATTCGGGGTTAAATGTATATTCACCATGCAAATGGTAAAGCTTTGATCGGTCAATAATTCGTGAACCACCAGATGGATCACCAGATTTAGTACTTGTTATTCGAGCAAATTCTTCATTATATCGTTCTGTTCCGACTTCATAGAAATTACTAGTATTGTCTTCAAAAGATGGATGAGTAATATTTGCATATTCGTTTGCCAATGAATGCCAAAATGCAAGAGAGTCTTGATTCTCTTGAGTCCAATTTTCTAGTTGGTCGTAATCAAAAGATGTAATTACATTATTCATACTATCGATTTCTATGGTTAACTGAGGGTATCCAGATTCATCGATTCTTGGCTTTATTTCATTTGTCCAATAATTTAAATAGGCGGTTCTATATTCTAAGTTTGATTTTGATGATTGTTGTAACAACAAAGCTGTGAAATACGGGTCATAAGAATTACCAGCATTTTCAGATGTCATATATCCACGAACGAAATATTTATCTTTTTTTCTATATTCAATTCTATTTTGATTAAAGCGAATATCTTTTAAACTAAATCGATTATCACCTTGGTAAACGGTCGTTCCTTGACTATAACTACTAGAAAGAATCAATTCTGGTGACTCAAATTCTTTATTCGGTTGGGTTCTAAAATGTACGGCTGCATTTGTTTTTAAATTTCTAGTATCATAATCAACGAGATCAATTTCTTTATACCCTTGTCGATGAAATAAACCTAATCCTTTTTGATCTGACCATGGATTTACTGTCCTTTGATCATTTAATGTTGAATATTCATCTCCATAAATATTTACACCATCAAAACCTCCAGGGTTTAACAATCCTGCATCTGTTCCTACCACTGGACCATAATTTTCTGCTTCCCAATCATCAGCACGCAAGTAGGAAACATTAAGTTTATAAGCCATAAAAGGCTTTCCGTTTTTATTTGTAAATACATCTGCCCATCGAACGGCTGTTTCTAACATATTTCGTTCACCTACTTTAACATAAGCTGATAGTCCTTCTTGAAAAAATGGATTTTTTGTATCCATTTTAATAACGCCATTAAAAGCATTTGGTCCATAGAAAGCTCCGCTGGCACCTACGATCAAATCAACTTTAAGTACATCAAGTTCAGAACTACCTAAAAAGTTGCCAAGCGAAAAATTTAGTCCTGGTGCTTGATTGTCTACACCGTCGATTATTTGTAATGAACGAACAGGACTAGTACTATTGAATCCTCTTGTGTTAATAATTTTAAATCCTAAACTAGCCGCGGTTAAATCTACACCTTTAAGTGCACCCAAACCATCATAAAAATTATCTGACGGTGTTTCTTTTATAGCTAATAAATCTAGTGATTCAATCGTTAATGGCGCCTTTTTTTGTTCCTCACTCACTCTTTGGCCCGTTACTACAATTTCGTCTGCCACAAAAGAAGCTTCTAACATGCGAACATTTAGTTCTTGGTTGTTTGATGTAATACTTATGTTTTGATCAGCATAACCAGTATATGAAATAATAACATTGAAAGGTGCTTCTTGGTCTGTCGTTAAATTGAAAGTACCATCAAAATCAGTGGATGTTCCGGTGGTCGAATTTTCAATTAATATGGTCGCACCAATTAAAGTTTCGGAGGATTTATCATCTATTATAACACCAGAAATGTTTGTTTGGGATGTCAATATTTGTGCAAAGCATAGCAAGCAAACTACTAGTAAGTATGGTCTCATTTTCTTCGTTGGTTTACAGTTAACACCGATTCAAATTGAATACGGATCCTTAAGATAGGTTTTTTAGATTAATTCAAGAAAATTAGTGCTGGAAAACACCGATCGAAAATTATACGAAGAGAAACAGTAATAGCCCTCTAACACCAATGCCTGCATCAATCCAACCAGTAAATAAAAGGTCATTCTTTTTATTAAACGAATACCCAATCGAACATAGGGTAAATATATAGCCTAAAGCGTAAAGTGAAAATGTCGATAATTTCATTTCATTTGCCCAAAATAAAAGGAATATCAATGAAAAACTAGTGAGCAAAACTGAAAAACTTAGCATATAGCCTTGCTTTGGTTTCAATACATTTCCTATAGTGAATACATTGTTGTTTAGGTCAATTTTCGCATCTCTAATATCAAATGGAATTGTAATAGCAATAAAATAAAGAAAGTGCTCCAAACAAAAAATTGCCTCAAAAAACGAAAAGGTATATCCTGTGATGGTAGTTACACTTAAAAAAGCCCAAACTAGAGATAGAATTATTATTTTAGAAAAGTTGAAATCTCTCAACCTTTTGTTTTTACCATAAATTGGTATAACATAGGCTAATGATAACAACCCTAATGGTATCAATCGAAGGATATAATCAATGGGTAAATGGAAAAAACAATATACGTTGAGTAATAGGCAAAAGACGACTAATCCTTTGATCGTTTTTGCAATAGATCGAATAAAGCGATATCGTAGTTCTTCAGGTTGCTGTAAATCAGAAAAGGTAGTTATTCTTTTTAAGCCTTCCAGACGATGGAGTCCGTAAATAATAATTGTTGATGAAAATACTAGAAGTAAATAGGATATATCTGCATCTATTCCTAACAAAGAATAGGTTTCATACACTAAGAATATTGCACAAATAGCTATATGAATATTGCTATATAGGTAGAATTTAGCGATTGAAGATAACGTCTTCAAAAGATGTTATTATAAATAATCAAAACTTGTTTTAGTATTTATTTTTAGTAACGTTTCGAAAATTAAATTCGTTACATTTTCAATATCATCTTTGTGCGCCATTTCTACGGTGGTGTGCATGTATTTTAGCGGTAATGAAATAAGTGCAGATGGAACACCGCCATTACTATATGCGAATGCATCTGTATCGGTTCCTGTGCTTCTTGATGCAGCTGCACGTTGAAACGGAATTTTTTTCTTATCAGCAGTTTCAATAATTAGATCTAATAATTTATTGTGAACTGCTGGACCATACGTTAAACATGGACCTGAACCACTCTTAACATCCCCTTGGACTTTTTTGTCAATCATAGGTGTACAGGTATCATGTGTTACATCCGTTACTATAGCAATGTCAGGCTTGATTGTATTTGCAATCATCTCTGCTCCTCTCAATCCAATCTCCTCTTGTACCGAGTTAACAATATACAATGAATAAGGTAGCGATTTTTTAAGTTTCTTCACTTTTCTTGCTACTTCGGCGATACAAAAACCACCCATTTTATTATCCAAAGCTCTACCTGTATAGTATTTATTATTCGTTACAATTAACTCGTCTTCAAATGTGATCACACACCCTACATGAACACCCATTTTTTCTACTTCTTTTTTTGAAGAAGCTCCAACGTCAATAAAGATATTATCAATTTTAGGTGAAAGTTTTGCGTTGTCGCCGCGTCTCGTATGTATTGCTGGCCAGCCAAATACCCCTTTAACGATTCCTTTTTTGGTATAAATATTCACACGTTTTGATGGTGCAATAATATGGTCAGAGCCACCATTTCTAATAACGTAAATATATCCGTCTGCGCTGATATAATTAACGAACCAAGCAATTTCATCTGCATGTGCTTCGATCACAACCTTCATAGGTTTCCCCGGATTAATAATACCGTAGGCGGTGCCATATTTATCGATATGGGATTCATCAACATGTGGCTTTAGATAATCGAGCCATATTTTTTGACCTGAACTTTCAAAACCAGTAGGTGAAGAATTGGTAAAGTATCTTTTAAGAAATGCTTTCGATTCTTTAGTAAATATACTCATGATTTTTTTTCTATGTTGATTGTATTCTCCATGCTTCTAACACAGAATGATCTTCTTTAGTAATATAATTTAGACTTATTGCTTGTTGCAATAATACGCCATAGTTGCTCAAAGTTAAAAAGGTGCAATTATTTTTTTCGAATGCGGCTTTAGCTTCAGGTAATTGATATTGAAATATCGCAAGTACAGCTATCACATTAATTCCTCTTTCTTCTAAAGACTTAACTGCAGATAATGCACTACCACCAGTGGAAATCAAATCTTCAATGACAATTACCTGTTGACCTTTCGTTAATTCTCCTTCGATTAAGTTTTGCCGTCCATGGGCTTTGGCTTTGGATCGAACATAAGCAAAAGGTAAGTCTAATTCATTGGCAACTAGTGCTCCATGAGGGATTCCTGCTGTAGCTACTCCTACAATTGCATCAATTTTGGGATATTTTTGAGCCTGAATGGTCTCCACAAAACCTTGAATAACTTCTTTTCGAACGGATGGGTGGCTTAATACAATTCTATTGTCACAGTATATTGGCGACAATTTACCTGATGCCCATGTAAAAGGTTTTTGTGGACTTAATTTTATTGCTTTTATTTGCAATAGTCTTTTAGCGATTGTCGCTGCAAGATTTGACATACTCGGTAAAGAATTTTTTTTAAAAAATAAAGTTGTGCGAATGTACAAAATCTATGTAAAAGATACCCAATTGATTTTGTGTGAATCTAAGGAGCTCCAAAGTATTAAAGAGGGTTTATCTAAAGTACTAATAGGTAGATATACTGGCAAGGTGAATGATATACTGAGCTACGTAGACTTAATGGAAAAATCCAATAAATACAAACATATTATATTGTATTCGGACAATTTCGAAAAATTGAAAATCGATTTCAAATCATTATACAAAAAGGTGCCAGCGGCAGGAGGTTTAGTTGTTAATGAATTAGGCGAAGGATTATTTATTTTTAAACGAGGAGCATGGGATTTACCGAAAGGTAAAAAAGATGAAGGGGAATCGAATAAAATGACAGCCGTTCGAGAAGTTATTGAAGAAACGGGTGTTTGTAATATCAAATGTCATTATAAAATTTGCGTAACTAGGCATACTTTTAAAACGAAGCACGGTATTCGTGCGATCAAGAAAACCCACTGGTATGCAATGACAGGTAAAAAACAGATTTTAACCCCTCAAGAAGAAGAAGGAATTGAAAAAGTAGGGTGGCTGCATATTGAACCTTTTGTCAACAAACAGCTACCCATTTATGATAATTTACTTAAGGTATTAACGCGATATCAATCCATGAAATCAATCCATGATCTTTCGGGCGATAACTAATTTTTGAATCTCGGAAGTTCCTTCTCCAATAGTGCAAAGTTTAGAATCACGGTAGAATTTTTCTACGGGAAAATCTTTCGTGTAACCATATCCACCAAATATTTGAACTGCATCAGTAGATACTTCCACACATGTTTCCGAGGCAAAATATTTTGCCATTGCCGATTCTTTGGTCATTTTTTCTCCTTTCATTTTTAACATAGCAGCTTGTCTAGTTAATAATTCAGAAGCTTCTATTTTAGTAGCCATATCGGCTAATTTAAAAGCAATAGCTTGGAATTTTGCAATCGGTTTTCCAAATTGTTCTCTCTCTTGAGCATACTTCAATGCGGCTTCATAAGCACCTTTTGCTATTCCTAAACTTAAAGCAGCGATGCTTATACGACCACCATCTAGGATTTTCATTGCCTGAATAAAGCCTTCACCTGGTTTACCCAAAACATTCTCGATCGGTATTTTTACGTTTTCAAAGATCATTTCTGCCGTTTCCGAGGCACGCATACCTAATTTATTCTCTTTTTTACCGCCTTTAAACCCTTCCATTCCTCTTTCAACAACAAAGGCAGTAATACCATGACTATCTAATAAATCACCAGTTCGTGCTAAGATGACAGCAACATCCCCTGAAATTCCGTGGGTAATCCAGTTTTTAGTACCATTCAAAACATAGTGATCCCCTTTTAATTCAGCAATGCATGTCATACGCATAGCATCGCTACCTGTATTTGCTTCAGTTAGTCCCCAAGCTCCTAGATGCTGTCCTGATGCGAGTTTTGGTAGATACTTTTTCTTTTGATCTTCATTTCCAAAAGTCAAAATGTGATTTGTACAAAGTGAGTTGTGAGCTGCCAATGAAAGGCCGATAGACCCACAAACTTTTGCAATTTCCTCAATAATGGTTATATATTCTTGGTATCCTAATGATGAACCTCCATATTCTTCAGGAACAAGAATACCTAAAAAACCTTGGTCACCCATTTTACGCATAACATCAATCGGAAAATGTTGACTTTCATCCCAATCCATTACATTAGGTAAAATTTCTTGTTGTGCAAATGCTCTAGCTGATGACCTAATGATGTCCATTTCTTCCATATCTATTTTATTATTTGTTTGGATTACTTAAAGTAATGATTGTTTGAATATTCAAAACCTGAAAAAATATTTTAACGATCCAATTCGTTCATTTGACCATTATTCAATAATACGCTACTTGATGCCACTATAATACAAAAATTAGGCAATATCAATTGCGAAGTTTTATGCATTTTAAATAAGAAAAAAGTACGTAATGAGAAAGTTAAATTGATAGCTTTCAAATTTTTATAAATATACTATTTAAAGAATATACTGGAAGTTAAATTAATGTCGCTTTACTTCTTATTCATTCGATTTTCAGTAGGGTTATCTGAAGGAGAATAGATCGTCTGGTCCCTTATCTCATCTGGTAAATAACCATGATCAATTTGATCTTTTTTAAAGTTGTGAGCATATTTATAACCATCTCCATATCCTAATTCTTTCATAAGTTTTGTAGGTGCATTTCGTAAATGAAGAGGTATTGATAAATTCCCTGTTTCTCTCACGATGGCTTGAGCATTGTTTATAGCAACATAAGCAGCGTTGCTTTTAGCTGAAATTGCAAGGTAAATCGCTGTTTGTGACATTACAATTCTAGCTTCTGGCATGCCTATTTTATGGACAGCTTGAAAGCAATTGTTTGCTAATAAAAGTGCATTTGGATTTGCAAGGCCTATATCTTCAGATGCAGCAATAATCATTCTTCGACATATAAATAAAGGATCTTCACCGCCCTCTATCATTCGAGCAAGATAGTAAACTGCTGCATTGGGATCTGAACCTCTAATACTTTTTATAAACGCAGAAATGACATCGTAATGCATTTCTCCAAGTTTATCATATTTAACAATGTTTTGCTGGATGCTTTTCTGAACAATCTCATTGTCAATTTTGATTTTTTGCTTTTGGTCTTGTGATTGAATAATCAATTCAAGACAATTGAGGAGCTTACGTGCATCACCCGACGAAAATTTTAATAATGTTTCGTATTCTTTAACTTCGATATTTAAATCTTTAAAGAATTCATCGGTTTCTATTGCATGATTGACTAATGTAATTAACTCTTGCTTTGAATGAGGTTGAAGAACATATAATTGAGATCGAGAAAGAAGAGCAGGGATGACTTCAAAAGAGGGGTTTTCAGTCGTCGCACCTATTAAGATGATCGTTCCTTTTTCTACAGCTCCTAATAATGCGTCTTGTTGAGATTTTGAAAAACGATGAATTTCATCGATAAATAGGATAGGGTTAGGTGCGTTAAAGAAGCGTTCTTTTTCGGCTTTTTGAATGGCTTCTCGAATATCTTTGACACCCGCATTAATTGCACTTAATACTTGAAAGGGTCTTTTTAGCGTATTAGCAATAATCAGTGCTAACGTCGTTTTACCGACACCAGGAGGGCCCCAAAATACGCAAGAATGCATATTGCCTGATTCAATTATCTTTCGTAACGGGGCATTTTCTCCAATAATATGCGTTTGACCTAGGTAATCATCTAGGGTTTTTGGTCTCAGTCTTTCAGCTAAAGGCTTCAATATTATTATTTTGTTAACCAAAAATAAAGTTTTTTCTATGCAATTTTTGAATGATCTCAATATCGGAGTTGAAAAGCTAAGAGATGAAGCTTACAGTTCCAAAATGGCAGCTTATATGAAAGATAATTTCACATTTTTAGGCATTCGTTCACCTATTCGAAAGGAATTATTTAAAAGGCTTTGGTTCGATCATCACATAGAAATCTCTAATAATTTTAAATCGGTCGTAAATAAACTTTGGTCAAAAGAAGAAAGAGAATATCAGTACATAGCGATGGATATTTTACGGAAAAAGGTATCTCACTTGACATGGGATGATATTGATTGGATTCAAGAGCTAATCGTAACTAATTCCTGGTGGGATAGTATTGATTTTTTAGCTCCAACTTGTGTTGGACATATTTTTAAAAATGCACCCCAAAAAAAATATAGCAAATTGGATGAATGGATTAATAATGAAAATAAATGGTTGGTTCGCTCAGCGATATTGTTTCAATTGAAATACAAACATGAGACGGATGCAGAATTATTATTTTCTCTAATTGAAGTTAACAAAGTTTCGAAAGCGTTTTTCATAAAAAAGGCATCTGGTTGGGCATTGAGACAATATAGCAAAAGTAATCCAACAGCAGTGGTAGAATTTGTGGATCTACACCCTGATTTGTCAAACCTAACAAAGCGTGAGGCCTTGAGGTTAATCAATTAGGATTTTTTATAAATTTATAGCCAATACCTCTGATAGAATGGAAGTGGATTGGATTTTTAGGATCTTTTTCAAAATACTTTCTGAATGCTAATAAAAAATTATCAATTGTTCTGGTGTTAGGGTATACATCAAATCCCCATACTTTTTGCAAAATTTCCTTTCTTGATACGACTTCACCGTGGTTGTTATTAAGCAATTTAAGTATCGCAATTTCTTTTTTTGTTAGGTCAATTGTTCCTGCGTTTGTGTGTGCTTGAAAAGATCTTAAATTAACCGAATTATCCCCAAATTGGACGATGTCATTCAAGGCTGATAAGGTCGTTTTTTTTCGTTGAACAACATTGTTAATACGTAATAATAGTTCTTCTAAATCGAAAGGTTTGGTGATGTAGTCATCAGCTCCTTTCTTTAATCCTATGATCCTGTCCTTCGTTTGGTTTTTTGCGGATAAAATAATAGTTGGAATGGATTTGCCCTCAAGTTTTATAAAATCCAAAACATCTAATCCGGAGATTAATGGCAACATTAAATCGAGAAGTATTAGATCAAAGTATTCATTTTGAAGAAAGGTAATGGCTTCTTTGCCATCTTTAGCTTCTACCACAGCATACCCTTCATCGATCAAGTTAAAACTTAATACTTTTCGGATTTGATCCTCATCTTCAACAAGTAGGATTTTTATCAATTTATATAATGTTTAACTGGATTTCAAAATCTACTCCTTTTTCTCGGTGTTGTTTGATTGCAAAGGAGGTTTTGTGATCCTTTAATATTTTATTTACGATATAAAGTCCCAAACCAGTCCCCTTAGATGTTCTCGTCATTTCGTCACCAATTCGATAAAATTTTTCAGTGACCTTTTTACTCTTATCGACAGGAATACCGATTCCTTCATCTTTAAAGTTCAATTTTAATATTTTGTTGGAACGATATGATTGTATCGTTAGTTTTTTTTCTTTATCAGAATATTTATAGGCGTTTTCAATAATATTATCTACTACTGAGATGAAGCCTTCGCGATCAAATAATACTAAAGACATGAGATTATCAGATTCCATTTTTATGGTGAAATCTGGATATAATTTATGAAAGAGAGTCATTCGATTTTTAAGAATCGAAAGTATATCTAATGGCTCTTTTGAGTAGGTGTTGGCACTGTCTAATCTATTCGCCAATAACAATTTATTAATAAGATTGTCCAATCTTACTGCAGACGAATTACCTTGATTATAAATATCTAATAGGGAGTCTTGTAAGTTCAATTTCCGCTTTAAAGTATCTAAGGTTAACTTAATTGCAGTTACGGGTGTTTTAAGTTCATGAGTGATAGACATTTGGAAATTGGCCTTACTTTGTTCAACGATTAATTCTTTTTTATAGACTCGATACAACATATATATCCCTAAAACCAAGGCAATACCAAAACTAAAGCCTTCCCCTAAAATCATTGTTTTTTGAGAGGCAAATTTTTCATCTGTTATTAAACTATAGTCAATGTTATTGGTGTCCAGATAGTTTTGAACATCTTTTAGTTTTTCGTTTTTATTTAATAATAATAAAGTCCACCATCCCAAAGCTAGCAGCATATAACTAGATACTGCAAGTGAAATTAGTTTTATGGTCAATGATTGTCTCATGAATCTTTATAAACTACATCAAGGGCTTTTTGAATAATCACAATTGCTTCATCTAAATCGGATTTTGTATGTGCAGCACTAATAAATCCAACTTCATAGGCGGATGGACCTAAATAGATTCCGTTTTGTAGAAGTTCGGCATGCAATATTTTAAATTTACTTATTGCATCTTGTTGTATTTGGTCTGAAGAAATAACTCTAGTTTTTGTAAATGCAAACCAAAAAATTGATCCTACCGACTGGATATGCATATCATAACCTCTGCTTGATATAAAAGATTCAAGTTGTTCAACAAAATAGGTTGTGTTTTTTTTAAGTTTTTCAAAGAACCCATCTTTTAGTATTGTTTTCAACATCGCTATTCCGGCGGCCATTGCAACTGGATTTGCAGAGAGTGTACCTGCTTGATAGACAGGTCCATCAGGAGCAATATGAGACATGATTTCATTTGACCCACCATAAGCACCTACAGGCATTCCTCCTCCTATTATTTTTCCAAAAGTTATAATGTCAGGTTGAATCCTATACAGCCCTGATGCTCCTTCAAAACCAACTCTAAATCCGGAAATTACTTCATCAAAGATTAATAAAACATCATAATCATCGCATATTTTTCTCAACCAGACTAGATAATTAAGATCTTGGATTAAGAGTCCATTATTAGCAGGGATAGGTTCAATAATTACAGCAGCAATATCTTGATGATGTTCATCAAGAACAGATTGAAATTTTTCAAGATCATTTAAAGGTATAACCAAGGTGTCTTTTACAAAAGATGCTGGGATACCAGCTGAAGTAGATTCTCCAAAAGTAGCTAATCCAGAACCGGCCTTAACTAATAATGAATCAACATGACCATGATAACAGCCCTCAAATTTCACAATTTTATCTTTTCCAGTGTAACCCCTTGCTAACCGAATAGCAGACATAACTGCCTCGGTGCCAGAACTTACAAATCGTATTTTATCTAAATACGAATGATTATCGATAATGAGTTTGCCAATTTCATTCCCAAGTTTTGTAGGCGTGCCAAAAGAGGTGCCATTTTTAACAGTTTCGATTATTGATTCACGAACGACATCATGGTTGTGTCCCAATAAAAGAGGTCCCCATGAACAACAAAAATCAATAAACTCATTGTCATCTTCATCTGTGATCCTACATCCATCTCCTTTCTTAATAAACAATGGAGCACCTGCTACCGACTTAAAAGCCCTAACTGGAGAATTTACTCCACCTGGGAAAAGTTGTTTAGCTTCGTTGAATAATTTTTCTGATTGTGTTCTGTTTAATTTTGTATCCATTTTGTAAAAGTAAGATTTGAATAGCTAGTTTAAAGAATATTTCCAAGGCTAAAATATTATCTTTGCAATGTTGAAAAATAAAAATATGCAGATTAACATCGCAGAAGTAATAATTGATCTATTATTTGCTGAAGAGCAAGTGTCATTGCCAGGCGTTGGAAAGTTTGAATTAGAAAGACATTCCGCAGCATTTAATTCGGCAAAACAAAAATTGGAGCCACCGTATGAAACAATCATTTTCTCTGAAGAATATGACGATTCTACAACAATGGTTCAAGCAATTTCTTCAAAATATCAAATTTCAGAAAAGAAATCGAGTAAAGCCCTGACTACTTTTTCAACAAAAGTATTAAATGGATTTTTAAATTATAATCAGGTTCACATTAAAAATTTAGGGACATTAGAAAGAGATGAAAATAGTACAATAAAGTTTTCAACCTCAAAAGTACTTCAGGAATGGCTTACCAATGCATTACCTATGCTTAATGTCACAGCCATACCAAAACATACTAAGAAAACCCTAGAACAACCATTTGTTGAAAAAAAGGACCCGAATGTTTTAACTCCTGCTGTTTCAAAAAGTACGGTTGCCTCACAAGATAATACGAAGGTTGAATCCGTAGTAAAACCGATCATTGAAAAAGAAAATGTTGTTCATAAAGAGGAAAAATGGTTAAAAGGCGACGACATCAAAGATGATGACTCCATTTTCACGACAAAACAAACACATCGAAGAGATGAACCCTATGAAGAAGAAAAGTTTTCTAAAACATGGTTATATATTCTATTGTTGGCTGCAGGCTTAGCTACTGGTTTATTTTATGGGATCAATTATTTGAAATCAAATAAAGGTGTAACCTTAAAAGAAAATGTAGGGGTTGTTGATCTAGAAAATGATAAGGTCACTGCCGATACGTTGTTAAATAATGCGGATAATATCGAAGAAAAATTGACTACAGCAACGAATCAATCAACCGATGTTAAACCCAAAGAATGTATCATTATTGTCGGTTCATATCGAAACGAGAATAATATTCAAGATATGTTATACAAGATTAAATCTTCGGGGTATAAAACCTATACTGAAAAATATGGCCCATATATTAGGGTAGGTTTTAGCTTTGATTGCAATGGTACAGATTTAAAGGAATTTATTGTCGATATTCGGCAGAAACTAGGAAAAAACAGTTGGTATTTAGTACCAAATGTTGAATACTAATTTCCACAATTTAAATCTTCTTGTGAAATGATATCGGCATTTGGAAAACATTGACCAGAAAGTACCGATGTCGGTTGATATCTTTCAAGGTTAGGATCATACAATGCATTCTTAATAAAGGCAACAAGTTGAGTCTTTTCCATATCCGTTAAACCTAAAGGAATAAATTTTGGTGAAATCAATGAAGAATCTATTCTTGGATTTTCTGGTTTAGCTAGATTTTTATAATCAATTAAGTCCTCAATACTTCTTTTACTTGAGCCATGAAAATAAAATTCAGTACCCCTCATATTGTATAGCTGAGGTACCTTAAATTTGTAATAGTCTTCCTCTTTCAACGTAAAACCGCCTCTTCCTTTATTTCTTCGATCATCCGGAGAGGTATTAAAAGATGGTATTTGATCCATATCATTTACACCCAAAACATGAAACTCTAAAGACCCTAGATTTTCGTTATAGTGGCATTTAGTACAATTTGCTTTTCCAAAGAAAAGAATACCTCCCTTTTTTTCATCGTATCCAAGTGCATCGTTGTTCCCTTTTAACCAATCTTGAAATGGTGCCTGATTTGTAAGTAGAGTACGAATGTAGGCAGAAAATGCAAATGAAGCAGTACGTCGAGTATATCGATCTTCGACAGCAATATCTGCAAAAGCAGCATCGAAAAGCGGTGTATATCCTAAAGAATCAAGTAAAGGCTTATTAATGGCGATTCGATGGGTATGAAGTCCTTCCATATTTTGGGTTTCAATACCATGAAATCCTTCAAAATTCAACTCCGTTGCCTCATTTTGATGCCATAACTCTTGGGTTCCTTCGTTTACTGCAGTTGCTCCAAATTGTCCATTCCAAAAGGTGTTTTCAACATAGGCTACATTCGTCAGACTTAAAGGTCTTGCACTTTGAACATCTAATTCATCTTCTTCATAATTACTACTTTTTCTTCGATCACTTCCATTGATTCCAAAAGCTTCTCCTCCATCCGCAATTCCTTGAAAGTTTCCTGGTCTGAATCCTGCAGCAGGAATATGGCATGATGCACAAGAATATGTACCCTTTGAACTTTCTTTTAGCGCATCCTGAGCGAGTGCTGTTTCGTAAAACATTAATTTCCCAAGTTCAACTTTTTCGGCTGTAAGTACGTTTTTAGGATCTTGTGGGATTTTATCCAAATCTGTTTCGTTCGGAAGGATATAGAATTCAGCGGTACCTTCAGGAGATTTTTCAATAATCTTTGCGCGTAATTCATTATCGAGTTCAATAAGGAGCGGCATCTGATCTTTTGTACAAGATCCGATTCCAATAAAGGCAATTAAAACTGAAATTTTAAAAATATTGTTCATGCTGATATCTCTTTGCTATTATTTTACATATTACGATTTATTGTAATATGTAAAATATACATCATAAATCATTCCAAATTCTGTTCTGTGAACGTTTAAGATTCAGCAAATGTATTACATTAGAGCGAATTTAACTAAACAATTTTTGCTAAATTTATCTTAAATCAAAAGCGATTATGGACAAGACATTAGTAATACTAGCAGCTGGAATGGGGAGTAGGTATGGTGGGTTAAAACAAATGGATGCATTTGGTCCAAATGGAGAGACGATTATCGACTATTCCATTTATGATGCTATACGTGCCGGGTTTACCAAGGTCGTGTTTATCATTCGAGAAAGTTTCCAAGAAAAATTTGAAGCCGTATTTCGAAAAAAATTAGAAGGTAAAGTAAAACTTGAATTTGTAACCCAAGAATTAAATCATTTGCCAGAAGGATATACGCTAAATCCAGAAAGGCAAAAACCTTGGGGAACTGCTCATGCCGTATTGGTTGCCGAGAAGGTAATTGATGGGCCTTTTGCAGTAATAAATGCAGATGATTACTATGGGGTTGAAGCATATTCTACATTAACTGATTTTTTTGCAAAGAATGAAAAGCAGGACTATGCCGTGGTGTCGTACTATTTGATGAACACATTATCTGATTATGGAACGGTAAATAGAGGGGTATGTGGAAAAGATGAAGATGGGTTTTTAGTAGATATTGTTGAGACAATAGCTATTGAAAAGATAGAAGATGGAAATGGGCAATTTGAATTAGATGGAAAAACCAATAAATTAGATAAACATACATTGGTGTCAATGAACATGTTTGGATTCTATCCTGATTATTTTGAAAAAACGAAATCGTATTTCAAACTATTTTTGAATAAGCGTGGTAATGAAGAGAAATCAGAATTGTTTATTCCTAAGGTCTTAGATAATATGATTAATGAAGGATATAAAAGGGTAAGGGTTCTAGAATCTCCGTCCTCTTGGTTTGGTGTTACTTATCAAGATGATAAGCCTTTCGTTATGGATCGAATTCAAAAATTAATTGACGAAGGTGTATATCCTAAAAATCTTTGGGATTAATGAATATTGACTAAAATTAAAAGAAGCTACTTCCTCAATAGGGTGTAGTAGCTTCTAAAATAATCAAAACAATATGAAAAAACTTCTTTAATTTCTAATGTTGAGACGACCATTAATTTGAAAAGTCATCCTTTTCGACATGATTGTAAATAAAACATCAAACTTTAACATTGGTTGAACGTTTTTGATTAAAAACCATTTAATATCTTTTAACAGACATTTTTTTTAGACAAACTACATCGACAACTATATATCATTATTATATCTTACAGTAATAAAACCACCACATGAAAAAATATTTAGTTTATACTTTAATTTCTTGCTTCTTTCTTTTTTTTAATAGCCAAGCAGACGCACAACAAGCTGAAGTAACCAAAGGGCAGTTTTTAGGAAAATCAATTCCATTGTCCGAAACGTTGAATCTTCAATCTGTTAACGTTGCTGAATCAAGAACCAAATACAAGAAAGAATGGAGAGGTATTCCAAATTTTACATCACAAAAGCCAATGCCTGTTCTAAATGCAGAAAATGCTTTACCAAAAGGAAATGATCCATTAATGATGCAATCAAGATCAAGATCTGCAGCTGTAAATGGTGAGGTACCAATCAATTTTGTCTCTGAAGGGTCCAATCAAGCAAATGCAAATGTTTTTCCTCCGGATACCGATGGTGATAATGGTAAAAATTACTATATACAATCTATAAACTGGAATGGTACAACTGTTCGAATCTATGATAAACAAGGTAATGAGGTTACATCACCTATTAACTTAAATCCATTATGGGCTGAATATGGAGCTCAAGGATTAGGTGATCCAATTACATTATACGATCAAGAATATGAGCGATGGATATTAACTGAATTTGAAGGAGCAAACCAAAATGCTATGTTAGTAGCCGTTTCTGTAACCGAAGATCCGCTAGGAGAATATTATGCTTATCGTTTTCAAACGCCTTCTTTTCCAGATTATCCGAAATTTGGTTTGTGGAATGATTACATAACAATAACAACAAATGAGTTTAGTGATAATTTTATTCCTAATTATGCTTTTAATAGGCATGATGTAATGCAAGGCTTAGAAACAGATTTCATCCGAATGGGAGGAATGACGAAATTTAATGGAAACGGAATTTTTCAAATTGCGTCTCCAGTAGAGTGGGATGGAAGAATGGCACCACCGGCCGATACGCCACCTATGTCATTGCGTATTCATGATGATGGATGGAATGGAGGAACGGATCATATTGAAATTTGGGAAGCTGATATTGATCCAGACAACCCATCTGCTTCTAGAATGGTGGGACCTCAAATTATAGAATTAGCACCTTTTGATAGTCATTTGTGTAATGGAGGGATATTTGATTGTCTTTCACAACCCAATGTTAATGCTACTTTTTCAGCACTACAACATGTATTATATAATAGAGTTCAATACAGAAATTTTGGTACACATGAAATGATGTTAACGAACTTTGCAATTGATACAGATGGTAATAATCATGCAGGTGTTAGATGGGTAGAACTTCGTAGAGAGCCAGGAGGAGAGTGGTATTTATATCAAGAAGGTACCTACTCACCGAATGACGCAAGTCGATTTATGAGTTCGATCGCGATGGATTTAAAAGGAAATATTGGTTTAGTGTTTTCTATCGTAGATAGAGATTCTACATTTTTAGGTCTTCGTGTTACAGGACGATTAGCGGATGATGAACTTGGAGAAATGACATTTGATGAAACGTCCATTGTAGAAGGTGGAAATGTTAATCTTTCAACAAGGTGGGGTGATTATTCATCGTTATCGATCGATCCAACCGATGAATTAACATTTTGGTTTACGGGTGAATATATGCAAGCAACAGGTGGTTGGGGAACTAAAGTAGCAAGTTTTTATCTACAGAAAAACAATGATGATATTGGACCATTCTCCTTAATAGAACCTCAAACAGGGCCAGATCTAAATAGTACCCAATCAGTAACCGCAAATATTAGAAATTTTGGTGTTGAAACTCAAAATCTTTATTCTGTTGGGTTAATGCTTGATGGCCAGTTGATTGTAACGGATGAAGTCGATATTGAATTGGCAGAAGATTCAACGTACCTTCATACATTTAGTCAAACAGTAGATATGGACGAAATCCGAGATTACGATGTGAAAATATTTACTGCATTAGTCTCAGATGAATTAATGGGGAATGATACCATTGATTATGTGGTTACGAAATTACCTAAATATGATGCTGGAATGGTTAAAGTGTCAGGATTCGATGCACTCGTATGCAGTGAAGAGTTAGAAGTAACGGCTGAAGTAAGAAATTATGGAGAAGAGAGCTTAACGAGTTTTAGAATCAATGCAGATCTGAACGGAACGATTGAAAGTTTTGATTATGTGGGTGAGTTAGCTAAAGGGGATACTTATAGTCATGTTTTTACACTGACTGATTTTATTGAAGGAGAAAATGTGCTTTTAGTGACAGTAGAACAACCGAATGGATTTGATGATGAGAATTTAGATAATGATAATCCGAATACGAGTATGTTTTCTTACAGCCCTAACTTTTCAAGAATGGACTTTGATATGAAAACAGATTTTTATTCAGGAGAAACGTCATGGATATTAGAGGACCAAAGCGGCAATATAATTGCGGAAAGAGATTATTCAGATGGTGGAGGAATTAAATTTGATAATATTTTTATATGTGTAGAAGAAGGGTGTTTTACATTTACTATGAAGGATTCTTATGGTGATGGCTGGAGTTCAAATTTTGGTGGAGGAGACGAACCTTTTTACAGATGGATCGATAATGAAGGAAATATTTTAGTTGAATTGACAAATAAAAATTTCGGAGATGAAGAAGTTCAAGAATTTTGTATTCCATTCGAATGTTTAGTTGCCATTGAATTAAGTGTGGATGATGCAAGTTCTCCTAATGATGCAGATGGATCTATTTTCGTTGATATTTCTAATGCAGTTCAACCTATTATGTATAGTATTGACGGAGGTGTTACGTTGCAAGAATCCTCATCGTTTAAAGATTTATTACCAGGTGATTATACCGTTTATGCGATTGATGGCAATGGGTGTGAAACAACAGGAGAAGTTTCTATAGGGGAGACATCGCCTGTTGATGATTTTACAAATTCACTTGACGTAGTAATAGCTCCAAATCCGAATGAAGGGTATTTTACTTTACAAGTTAATGGATTAGAGGATGTCCAAATAATGTCTGTTGATTTATTAAATGGAAATGGTCAAATTTTATATAACAGGAAATTGGTTAACTACAGCGGAACGCACAAGACCGACTTTACATTGAAAAACTATCCACAGGGGATTTATTATCTTCGTTTAAAAGATCAACGTGTTAAATCACTTTTTAAGGTGGTAAAGCAATAATTATAATTAAATGCAAAAGGGCAGTATAGATAATTTTCTATACTGCCTTTTTTTATTCATAAATCTTTTCAAATACAAAAGAAAACCTAAGCTTTCTTTATTTTTAGGTCAAAATTCCCCTTCGATGAAATATACTGTAAAAGATCGTTTTTTAAAATATGTTCAGATTGATACTCAAGCAGATCCGTATTCTGATGCTGTGCCAAGTACAGCTAAGCAGTTAGATATGTCAAAAGCATTGAGTGCTGAATTGAAAGAAATGGGTATTACGCACGAAATGTCTAAAGAAGGATATATCTATGCTTCTATACCGTCTAATTCACCTAAATCAAATATTCCAACTGTATTTTTTTGTAGCCATGTGGATACTGCATTTGATTGTAGTGGTACAAATGTGAAACCTATTGTTCATCCTAATTATCAAGGTGGTAGTATTACATTGCCAGATGATCCATCTCAAGTAATTGATCAACAACGATTTCCTGAATTAAAAGATAAGATAGGGCATGATATTATTACTGCTAGTGGTTTAACTTTATTGGGGGCTGATGATAAATCAGGAGTTGCAAGTATAATGGATGCTGCTTATCAATTAGTAAACAACCCGGACATTATTCATGGTGATGTAAAGCTATTTTTCACTACGGATGAAGAAATAGGAAGAGGTGTTAAGCATGCGGATTTAAGTAAAATTGGTGCAGACTTTGGATATACTTTAGACAGTGGCAATCTTGGATGTTTTGAATATGAAAACTTTTCAGCGAACGCTTTTGAGCTGAAGATTACAGGAGCAAGTGCTCATCCAGGATATGCAAAAGGTAAAATGGAAAGTGCGTTGAAAATTGCTTCTGAGATAATAGCTAAATTGCCTAAAGATTCCCTTAGTCCAGAATCAACAACATTAAAAGAAGGGTTTGTTCACCCGTATAAATTAGATGCTAAAATGGAAGAAGCGTCTATCTTTTTTATTATTCGTGATTTTGATACGGTTAACTTGGCAAAGAACGAAGCTTTGATTATGTCCATAGCTGAAGAAGTATTAAAAGATTATCCTAGATCAAAGTGCGAAGGAATTTCAACCGAGCAATATAGAAATATGAAAGATGTGATAGATAATCACATGTATATTGTAGATTATGCTGTTGAAGCTATGAAAAACCTAGGCCTTCCTTATGAAGTAGGCTCAATAAGGGGAGGTACAGATGGTGCAATTTTATCACACAAAGGATTACCATGCCCGAATTTATTTTCAGGACAGCATGGGATTCATTCAAAACTTGAATGGACGACAGTCCAAGAAATGCAAGCAGCCGTTGATACGGTTATTGAAATTTGTAAAATAACAGAACGAAAAGCTTAGCCTAAAAATGATATAAGAACGCCGGCAGCAACTGCTGAGCCTATAACTCCAGAAATATTGCTAGACATAGCATATTGAAGAATGTGGTTGCTAGGATCATTTTTTAGTGCAATTTCATTTGCCACTCTCGATGCCATTGGTACGGCACTAAGTCCTGTGGCACCAATTAATGGATTTATCTTTTTCTTTGAAAACATGTTGTAAATCTTCACTGCCATAATTCCACCAATCATTGATATCATAAAAGCAAGGAACCCGCCTCCAATTATCATTAGTGTTTGTGATTGAAGAAAGGTAGATGCAGACATAGTCGCTCCAACGGTCAAACCCAAAAAGATGGTTGCCGTATTCATAATGGTTTCAGAAGCAGCCTTGAACAGACGATTTGTATCTGTTCCAATTTCTTTAATTAAATTTCCAAATAATAACATGCCCACAAGTGGGGTAGCACTTGGAACTAATAAAGCGATGATCGTAATGAGTGCAATTGGAAATAAAATTTTAGTTGCTCTTAGGTGCTTTATTTTTTGCTTTGAAGGATATTTTTTGTCTTGAGCTCTCATGTTTATTAAAAGCTCTTTTTTAGTGGTTGTCAACCGAACTGCAAAAGGCAATATAACGGGAATCAATGCCATATATGAATAGGCAGCGATCGCGATTGGTCCCAAAAGATGAGGTGCTAAAATAATGGCAGTATAGATAGCGGTTGGGCCATCTGCTCCGCCAATAATACCGAGTGCACCCGCTTCTTGAGGCGTAAAGCCTAGGGCTATTGATGATAATAAAACAGCAAAAATACCAATTTGGGCAGCAGCTCCAAAAAAGGCCAACCGTAAATTTCGTAACATTGGACCGAAATCAGTCATTGCACCTACACCCAAAAAAATGAGAGGTGGTAAAAGACCTGTTTTAATTAAAGTATAGTAAAGCATATTCATTATGCCATAATTTTTGGCAATTTCTAGAATATCCATTCCCTTAATAGCTGGATCAGAACTTGCTTGAATAACCCCCATACCACCACTCGGAAAGTTGGCGAGTAAAACGCCAAATCCAATAGGTATTAATAGTAAGGGTTCAAACCTTTTGTAAATACCTAGATATAACAAACCAAATGCAATTAGAATCATAAATAGACTCCAAGGCTCTGCGCTCAATTCTTGGAACGCTGTCATTTCAAGTAATTTGTTCAGTATATCCATCTATTTTAGTGCAATAAGTTTGTCATCCTCCTCAATTTCATCACCATGATTAGCTAAAATATCTACAACGGTGCCCGATTCATCTGAGACAACGGCATTAATCACTTTCATCGATTCAATATAGGCAATAGTATCTCCTTTATTAATCTTATCTCCTAGTTTAATTGGTTTTTCACTGCTGTCTTTTGTTAAATAAAACTTGCCTTCCAAAGGAGCTAGTACAAAATGTGCTCCTTCTATTTCAGATGCAGCTATTTTTGTATTGGGTGTATTTTTACTTTTTGAATTAGGAGTTGATACATCCATACCTGGATACTCTATTATAATATTATATTTTTCTCCATCAACGC
This sequence comes from uncultured Saprospiraceae bacterium, assembly GCA_937924805.1. Classification (GTDB taxonomy): domain Bacteria; phylum Bacteroidota; class Bacteroidia; order Chitinophagales; family Saprospiraceae; genus JAHDDO01. The sequence continues at coordinate 21,263 of CALDTZ010000016.1, read as the reverse complement.
TAATATTCATTTCGTTTGGAAGTGCAGTTCCACCCACAGGAATGGGGCCACTACCTCCGGCTTTTGAAGGATGATTAGTCCCTGCTTTTCTTTTTTCTAAATCCGCTAGAAAATCAGTTTTAGCTTTCCCTGATTTGAAATTTTCATATTGAGCTGGATGCATAGCATATTCCAATAATTCTTCATCATCCGTACCTGCATCCCAACCTTTTTCTTTCATTTTTGACCGATACAATTCTAACTCATCAGCATATAAACTTTGAGGATTCCCTTCAAAGAACTCCCTTCCTTGTTCTTTAGCCATTGCAAGAATCTCATCGCCAAGTTTACCAGGTAATTTTCCTGATTTACCTAAAATCATAGACCATGTATTTTCGTCAATCATGGACCATCTTGGCTTACCCTTAATAATCTGTAAGACGTTCATTAAGGAAATATTTTTAACATATTGACTAAATGGAGTCACTAAAGGTGGATAGCCTAACCTAGGCCATACATGCTTTACTTCTTCAAATAACTTTATCAGTAATTCATCTTGGCTAATATTTGGTTTGTTGTTTTTAGTAAGCCATTTGTTTATGCTGCTAAGGTTCTTTTCTAAATCTGCCATTAAACTCCCCATCATTCCACCAGGTAATCCTGGACCGATCAGTAAAGAATTCATAAACCGATTTTTAGGATTGATATAATAACCTAAAAAGTCATCCATAAATTCTTGAGAAAGTTTTCGAACTTCCATGTATGCATCCATATTGATATCTGGCAATGAAAATCCATCATCTTTAAGCATCTCATGAATAGCCAATACATCTGCATGTCCAGTTCCCCATGATAAAGGTTCCATGCCGCAATCAATGATGTTAGCACCATTTCTTGCTGCTTCAAGCGAACTTGCTACTGAAAACCCTGGTGTAGTATGACCATGATATTGAATGAGAATATTAGGATGATTTGATCGAATACCTTTCACCATTCGTCCTATACTGGCAGGCCTTCCAATTCCAGCCATATCTTTAATGCAAATTTCTTCTGCACCAAGATCAATGTATTTGTTTGCTAAGTCAATGTAATAATCTACCGTATGTACAGGAGATACTGTAATACTCAATGCCGCTTGAGCGATCATACCTGCTTCTTTCGCATATTGAAATGAAAGGGCCAAGTTTTGAGGATTGTTTAATCCATCAAATGATCTTGAAATGTCTGTTCCTTGTTTTTTCTTTACAGCAAACATCAATTTTCGGACATCCTTAGGAACAGGGGACATTCGAATCCCGTTTAATCCACGTTCAAGCATTTGAGTTTGAATCCCTACGTCATTAAAAGGTTGCGTCCATTCACGAACTGCAGTGTTGGGGTTTTCACCAAATAATAAGTTTACTTGTTCAAATCCTCCACCATTCGTTTCGACTCTTCTAAAACAGCCCATATCAATGATTGGTTGGGCAACTTTATTAAGTTGATCAACTCTTGGAACATATTTTCCAGAGGATTGCCACATATCTCTATATACTAGAGCAAGTTCAATTTTTTTAGACATAATTAATCGGCTTACAATTTTCTAATTTCCTTAATCTTACCTTGACCATTTGTTACAGATAGGACAACGGCAGATAAAATTGCAACTTTTTTATTTTCAACTTTTTTACCCAATTTAACTGGATGAACTTCATCATCAAGAAAGTCCATTTTGTTTGTTAAAAATATAAGTCCCTTTGCTAATAGAACAACAATGAATAGAATAATAAAAACAGTAATCATGCCAACGCATAATAATCTTATTCCAATTTCAATATTTGATAAATTATCCACGATTCTAAGTTATAAAGTGCTTTCCGAATTCTATTTTTACAAACTAATTTATAAGAATGCAAGTTTTTAAATTCGGTGGTGCTTCAGTTGCAAATGCAGATAAAATTAAACATATATCTGATATTTTACGAGAATATTTAAATTCGAAAATGGTAATTGTGGTTTCGGCATTGGGTAAAACCACGAATATGTTGGAAAAAGTAGCAGATGCTTATTTTTATAAAAAGCCTGAATTGCAGTCCTTGATTAAGAATGTAAAAGCAATACATTTTGATATTGCAAAAGAACTATTTGAACCGAATCATGTCGTATTTGATGATCTTAATGACCAATTTGTTGAATTGGATTGGTTTCTGGAAGATGAGGCAAAACCAAATTTCGATTATAGCTATGACCAAATTGTATCAATAGGTGAGTTGCTTTCGACCATTATTGTGAGCAGATACTTGAAAGATCAAGGTTTTAATTTAGAATGGATGGATGTTAGAGACATGATTCTTACCGATAATAATTATAGAGCGGCCAATGTTGATTGGTCTCTCACCACTTCGGCAATACAAAAGCAAACTTCAAAGAAACTGGCAAAAAATGATATTGTGTTAACTCAAGGATATATTGCTTCTAGTAGCGAAAACTTCAATACGACCTTGGGTAGGGAAGGATCCGATTTTACAACGGCAATTTTTGCAAACGCTTTAAATGCAGAAAAGGTAGTGGTATGGAAAGATGTCCCAGGAATTATGACTGCTGATCCCAAAAAAGTAAAGGAAGCGTCTTTTATTAAAGAGATTCACTATAATGAAATGATAGAAATGGCAGATGCAGGAGCAAAAGTCATACATCCTAAAACCATTAGGCCATTACAAAATAAGAACATCCCTCTTTTTGTGAAAAGTTTTGTTGAATACAAAAATCATGGAACAAAAATCAGTAATACAAAAGGTTTACAATATCCGCCCTTAATTATGATGAAAGAAAAACAAGTATTTCTTTCACTCAGCCCAAAGACTTTTAAAAAGTCAGTTTCTCTAGCTCACGTATTGGTATTGTTAGATAGATATAAAACAGAAGTGAATTACCTTCAAAAGTCTGCGATTAACATTCATTTATGTTTTAATGATTCACCTGTTCGGTCGAGTATTTTTGAGGCATTGTCTCTTGATTTTGAAATCGAATACAAAGAGCAGGTTGACTTAATATCAATAAGGCATTACGATGAAAAAACGATTGAAAAAACAATTGGTAAAAAAGTAAAAGTATTAGAAAGACGAACAAAAGAGCTGTATAAGGTGATATTGGAATCTTAATATCTTGACAGGAAGGTTAAAAGCGTTTTTTCAAGTTTGCTGAAACGACCATCTTCTGAAAAAAGTGTTTTTAGCAAGGTGGTAAATTTTAATTTTTCATCAGGAGTAATTAGTAAGTTTTCTTTGCTTTTCTGTATGAGGGTTAGTGCAGCAAAATTTGACATGCTAAAATAAAGAGCTTCTTGTTCACGCAATAAATCCTCACCAAAACGATCTTTAATAAATGATCGCTCAGTTTCAGAATACTCTAAATCTTCATGAGAGGCATAAATCAATGAAAACGTAAACAGTGCTTCCTTAGAATCTAATAATTTCATCATTAATAGATTAGGTTAGGAAACGAGGTCAAGAAAGTAATTTCTTTTAGCTCACTAATTTGAGCTAGATAATGAGATTTGCCATTTGTGACGCACAAGTATGGTGCTCCTAAAACACTATTATAAGCGGCTATTTGTCTAAAAGTCTTCGTTGAAAGTTTCTCCTTAAAAGACTTACATTCCAATAAGAATTGAATATTCCCATTTTTATCGCTGATAGCTAAATCATACCTTCGAGCCATATTATTTACTTTTATCATGACTTCTACGCTTATGCGTTTAATAGGTATATTTAATTCCGTTAATAAATATTGGATAAAAAGCTGGCGGACCCATTCCTCTGGTTGAAAAACCAACCATTTCTTTCTTATTTGATCAAAAATATATCGTTTTTCATCTGCAACTTTAATCTGTAATAGATGATTGAACGTAGGAAGATTTAGCGGGTATAACTGGCTCATGCTCGGTTGAGACTACCTTGTTTTTTGGGTTAAATAAATGGTGTATCGGTTGAATGTTTTGATCCTTAAAATTAACAAACGTAATACGATTGTATCTGCATATATTCATGAACTTATGTTGATGAAAAATAGTTTCAACATCTAATGGATTCAATAAATTATTATTTGTTAAAATAAATAAATCCGTGGTGTTTGCTTCTAATAAATACTCAGTCAAGGTATCTCCAATGGACTCTTGAACAGTTGTTTGGGCAATATTTTGATTATCGAACACCGATGCTATTTGTTTGTTTTGAACGGGCTCCAAAAGGCTTATTATATTTTTTTTATGCCCAGTATAAAATTGGATAGATCTATTTTGAATGATGTTTAGTAAATGACTAGACATATTCTTTACAAAAGCAAGCCGATCTCTTAAAAGAATTTCTTCAATATTTTTATTAACTAATGGAGTTAAAAGTACTTGACAAGTATTCGTTTCAGATTTCACATTTTTACTATTTCGAATGTGAATAATGTCTTTATGTTCAATTTCAAGGTTATTCTTGAGATTCAAGATGAAATGATGATCACAATACTTAGGATTAAATCGATTGATTTTGAAAAATTGAATAGGGAAGCAAGCATCCATTAAATCTTTAAATTCAGTAAGCAACTGATTAACTGAAGTGATCTTGTGGTTTTTCTTTTTTGTCAAAGCCACAAATTTCGATTTTTTATTCGAAGTAAAATGTTTGATGCCTTTTTGCTTTAGTATTTCAAGATCGAACAACTTCGATGTCATTTGGTCAAATTCGTATTGTTTTTGATGATTGTTTACAAAGTGATAATCAAAATCTCCGATTGGCTTACTTTTTTGTATTGAAAATGAATAGTAAAGCCCTAGCTGGAAGTAGTCGTTCCATTTTTCGTATGATTTAGTCAATAAGTAATTGACAATTGTTGGTACTTTTTTAGAAATATTATTAAGATCAAACCACCATGATAAATATGGTTTTTGATGATCAAGGAAAGATTGGCAAAAAGAAATTTCAGAATCTAGTTTAGCAACTTTCATCGAATATTGATAAAAGTTTAGAGAAAGTTGATCTGTTTCGAATGTAATTGAATTACCGTCTTTTACCGAAGTAAAAATTGTAGAAAAGTTTTTTTCTAAAGCTGAAATAGCTTTATATGAACTATTTGAAAAATTTAACCTTTTAAGTATTGTATCTACAAAGTCAGAAGAAAATCCTACATAATCTAACATCTTCAATTGCATCTCTTGTTCTACTGCTTCACAATCGTGAATGGACTGAATGACCTTTTGAGCCATTGCGGTATTTACACTAAAATTAAACAGTGGTAATGATAACCTTTGTATGGGTTTTAATTCCTCTGGTTTAGATTTAAAAAACAATGATTTCTTTTGTACAGTTTTGGGTAAACGTTGATATTCAGCCTTTGCTGCTCTAATGAAAGCGAGTAATTTGCTTATGTCATTGGAGAGCTGGTCATGAAGCGTTTGTTTCAATTCATTGAAAGCATCATTTAACGTACTAGTACTTTCAGATAATAAAGTAAGTTGATTTTGAACTTCCCGTTCAAACTCATTAAAATCGTTCCACCTGTCTTGAAAATGAAAAGGATTTGATTTGTCAATGATTCTGAAACTTGGTTGAGCATTTTCAGCAATCAATCTAATTTTTTCTGAAAGAACTTTCGTATTGTTAAGGCCATTAAAGGCTTTAATAACGTTTTTATCGAGATAAGTTTGAGGTTGATTAAGATTCAGTTTTTTATTTAAATTCTCAATGTAGATTTGGCAACTTCGCAAGGAAGGTGTGGAACCATATTGCATTTTTGAATAATCAATGAATTGTTGAATTTGATATTCAAAATCGTCTATAAAGTCTTTATTTACTGGGGTGTTTGGAATTTGTCTCTTTATGCTAGATCTAATTTTAGCAATTAAGCTATCAAGAGAAGTATTGTCGTCTATCAAGCAGATAAAATCCTGATAATCAGAAATGGAATCTAGAATAGATGATAGGTTTGTTTCTTCATTAAAGATAACGGAAAGAGCTTGCCCTTGGCCTAGTTTTTTCGTGATGACACCTTCAACTAAGGTTACTTCTCTTTCTTCATTAGTTACATTTACTTCATTCGTATCTTTTCGAAATAAAGTATTAATACAATTTTGTAACTCTCGATCTAACCCAAAATTATTCATCACAACTATTTGCTACAAATATAAATAAAATATATATGTATATAGTTAATGATTAGTTATTTTTACATATGAATTATATTTAATAACTGTTCTTTTTAGGTCTATTTATTCGACCATTCCGCCACTTATTTTTTCGTCATTACGGAATTGGTATTCTATTGTGAGCTTTCCTTCATCATTGTATTGTTTGAAAAAACCATTTCTTTTACCATTTTCAAACATCATTTCTTTTTGAACTTTTCCGTTGTTGAAATATTCTTTATATGTTCCTTGAATAATGCCTTTTTCATAAGGAGTTTCTTTTAGCGGTCTACCAAATTTGTATTCTGCACTAATTCCATTCAAAATTCCATTAGCATAGGTTGTCATTTTTTCAATTTGTACTCGATTGTTAAATTCAAGTACGGCACCATTAAGGATTCCATTTGTGTACGATTCAATCTTTGAGATACGTCCTTCTTCTTGATCATAAGTTGTCCAAGTACCATTCTTTACTCCGTTTGAAATAAAGCCTTCTTCAATAATTCGATTATTTGCTTCTTTATATACTCGCAAAATATCATTTTTCATTTGATCCTGCTGATATCCAGAAAGATCCATATTGGGGACATGAGAAGAATTTGAGTTGCAACTTATCATTAACACGATCCAAAGAGTGAAGATTAAAAATCTCATTTAAATAAAAATTTATATTATTAAATTAATTAATATTAAAAAATACACCAAATTTGATGTAAAATTATAAAGTGCGCACATGACGAACAAAGCTATTGCCAATAAATTTAAACTTTTATCTGATTTAATGGAATTACATGGTGGTAATCCTTTTAGAATTAAGTCCTACCAATCTGCGTATAGAACTATCCGAGGTGTTGAAGGCGATATTTTTGAAAAATCAGTTGAGGAGTTATCTTCGATTCGAGGTGTTGGAGATTCAACCATTGATAAAATCTTTCAAATAAAAGAGTCTGGTAGTTTTTCAGCTTTGGATGATTTTATAAGTAAAACACCTGAAGGGATATTAGAGATGTTGTCGATCAAAGGTTTTGGTGCAAAAAAAATTAAAACGATTTGGAAGGATTTGGAAGTTGATAATGTAGGTGAGCTGCTTTATGCCTGTGAAGAAAATAGATTAGTTGATTTAAAAGGTTTTGGAGCTAAAACCCAAGCAACTCTTATTGAACAATTAAAATACCATTTGCAATCTAAAGGGAAAGCGCTATATGCCAATATCATAGAACCCGTGAATGCACTTTTAGATCAAATAAAAAGTGAATATAAAGTAACCATCATCGATGTCGCTGGACAAATGAGAAGACTAAGTCCCATCATAGATAAAATCGACATTATTTATGTCGAGGCGCAAGCATCAAATCATTTGGTAAATAATTTAATTGATAATGAATTGGTCCAATCAAATGATGCAAATATGACCTTTCATTCTGTTCCCATTGAATTCCATCCTGCCACTGAAGAAGATTTTGTTAAAGATAGATACAATCTGACATCAGCACTTTCATTTCTTCCTAAAATGGAAACATCAGAATCGACTGAAAAGGCTTTTTTTGAAAAAAATCAATGTTGTTTGATTTTGCCAGAAATGCAAGAGTCAAATTACGAAAAGGTGTATTTTGAAGAATTTAAAAATGAAGGATTAATTTCCAGATCTTCTTTAAAAGGAGTTATTCATAACCATTCGACCTACAGCGATGGAACGCATTCTTTGAAAGATATGGTTCAGGGAGCGATTGATCGAGGATATGAATATCTGGTCATTACAGATCATTCAAAAGCAGCATTCTATGCAAATGGGTTGTCGGAAGAAAGGCTTGCAAATCAAATAAATGAAATACAGTTAATAAATAAGTCGCAGAATGAAATTCATGTTTTTAGCGGAATTGAAGCTGATATTTTAAACGATGGACGATTAGACTATACTTCTGAAATATTAGAAACATTGGATGTAGTCATTGCATCTGTTCATTCTAATCTAAAAATGGATGAAGCGAAAGCGACCGCAAGAATTGTTAAAGCTGTTGAAAATCCGTTAACAACGATCCTAGGGCATCCGACAGGTCGACTTTTATTAAGTAGGAAAGGGTATCCGATTGATCATGGATACATTATCGACGCTTGTGCTGCAAATAATGTTGCCATTGAAATTAATGCAAACCCAAATCGCTTAGATTTAGATTGGGAATGGGTTATCTATGCGTTGGAAAAGGGAGTTTACATTTCAATTAACCCAGATGCGCACAGTATTCGAGGATATGATGATGTCCAATGGGGAATAAATGTAGCTCGAAAAGCAGGTTTATTGGTCCATCAATGCTTAAATGCAATGAATAAAGTGGAATTTAGTGGGTGGTTAGGAAATAGATCTTTACATTTGTAAACGAATAAAAAATGCGATGTTAACCAGTTGTTAACGAGCGTGGTTATACATTTATCAATCGCAAATGTTTATACTTTAGTATTATTGTTTATTTAAATATTATATAAAATGAAAATTGTTAAGTTATTATCTTTATTGTTAGTTATCTCTTCTTTAGCAGTAGGTTGTAAGAGCGACGGAGCTTCTACTACTTCAGCAGATGACACAAGTGCAGTGCCAGCAGCAGCAACAACAAGCACAACAACGACTCCAGCTGCTAAACCAAATGAGCCAGAAGTACCAGCAGGACCTTTGACAACATTAGAATTTCCTGAAACAACGTATGATTTTGGAAAAATTATGGAAGGTGAAAAAGTTACGTACAATTACAAATTTAAAAACACAGGAAGTGAGCCTTTGATTATTTCAAATGCTAAAGGATCTTGTGGATGTACCGTTCCTTCATGGCCAAAAGAGCCTATTGCTCCTGGTGCAGATGCTGAAATTAAAGTACAGTTTGATTCTAAAGGAAAAGGTAAAGTAGGTGGTAACAATCAATCTAAAAGAGTTACAATTACTGCAAACACAGACCCTGTAAATACATACTTGACAATTAAAGGTATTGTAGACAAAGAAGAAGGTGCTGCAGGATCAACGCCAAATGTAAAAGTTACGCCTCAATAGTCAATATGACTTAGAATATATAAAAGAGACCTGTATTATTAATAATGCAGGTCTCTTTTCATTTTGCCTCTTGATACTATGAAATCATATCTAAGCTTAGTTAAATTTAGCCACACCATTTTTGCCTTACCTTTTGCTCTGGTAGGTTTTGTTTTGGGTGTTCATTCTGTTTCAGGTCCTGTAGAATATGGGCTTTTGCTTTTTCTTGTGTTGGTTTGTATGATCACAATGAGAAGTGCAGCAATGGCATTTAATCGATACATTGATCGTGATATAGATGCAAAAAATCCTCGAACAAAAGATCGAGAAATTCCTAAAGGTGTCCTTTCTGTTAAGCAAGTAAGATTGTTTATCATTGCTAACATATTCATATTTATTTTAGCCACCTATTTTATTAATAATTTGTGCTTCTATTTAAGTCCCATTGCAATAATTGTGACCTTAGGTTATTCTTATACTAAGAGATTTACGTTCTTATGTCATTTCGTTTTAGGAGCAGGTCTTGCTTTAGCTCCAATTGGAGCATATTTAGCTGTGACGGCATCGTTTGATTTAATTCCAGTTCTATTTGGGCTCATTGTTTTTTTGTGGGTTGGTGGTTTTGATATAATTTACTCATTACAAGATGATGATTTTGACAAAACGAATCAATTATATTCAATACCAGCAATGATTGGTCGCGAAAACGCCTTAAATGTTTCAAGAGGTGTGCATTTGATTGTTGTTGTATTGCTTGTTTATGTTTCATTTTTAGTTAATACGTTGTATCCAATAAGCATGCAATACATTCACTGGGTTGGATGTTTTATATTTATTGGACTATTAGCTTTTCAGCATAGTTTAGTGACTGCCAAAAATCTATCTAGAATAAATTTAGCTTTTTTTACGACGAATGGGATTGCTAGCTTTATTTATGGAACCCTCTTTATTTTAGATTTTTTTGTTTGAGAAATTCGGTAAAGGCAATAAAGGCTTTTGCACGATGACTAATGTTTGATTTTATACGATCCCCTAGGATGGCGAAACTTCGGTCATAGCCATTAGGTTTAAAAAGAGGGTCATACCCAAATCCTTTATCTCCATCCAATTCTGATAAAATTTCTCCTTGGCATTCACCAATAAAATAGTGAATTTTTCCATGCTCAATATAACAAATAGTAGCGGTGAATTTTGCTTTTCTATTTTGATGGGTGCTAAGTTCTTGTAATAATTTAATATTATTATCTGCATGACTTTTTTGTGATCCAGCATACCTTGCTGAAAAAATCCCAGGTGCACCGTTTAATGCTTCGACAACGAGTCCACTATCTTCTGCCAAAACGCATGGATGTCCTTCTTTGAAAAGGGTATTTGCTTTTATAAATGCATTTTCTTTAAAAGTTACCCCATCTTCAATAATTTCTGTTGTCCAATGGATGTCATTTAAATTCTTTAGTAGGACGTCATCCATATTCATAATAGAATTAACTTCTTCTACTTTATGCGGATTCCCTGTGGCAAATATGATTGTTAGCATATGCGAAAATAGCAAGTTAATTATTCTGTATCTTGAGAATACAAAAGTTTATTTCATGAAGTATTATATTTTGATTCTTGCGTTTCTTTTTCTTGCTTGTGACCAATCGACTGAATCTCAGAGAATTAATCAAAACATTGAGTTTACTCAAAATAAAAAAAGCATGGAAGCTGATATACGTCAGATTATGGGCAATCAACAAGTAGCATGGAATAGTGGTAATCTCGATCATTTTATGATAGGATATTGGGAGACAGATTCACTTCGCTTTGTTGGGAAAAATGGAATTACAAAGGGTTATAAAAAGACATTGGATCAATATAAAAAGAGTTACCCTGATCGTGCTGCAATGGGAACCTTAGCGTTCGATATTATTCAAGTAGATTCGTTAAGTTTTGATCATCAGTTTGTACTTGGTAAATGGACCTTGTTTAGGGCAAAAGACACACTCTCAGGTCATTATAGTCTTTTGTGGGAGAAATTTGGAAATGAATGGAAAATTGTATTAGACCACTCATCTTAGCGTCCCCAAGCTTGTAGTGAAGCCCACAATTCTTTTTTTAGTGTTTGACTAGTAGAAATCTCACGGAGTGGTGATGCAAGAATAAATGAGTAATCTTCAAATTTCGCGATACCATTTAATTTTTCCTCAATATTTAATTGTAAATCTGAGGTTGTTTTTCCAAAAGAAATTACTTTTTTACTTCTCAATTTTTTAACCAAGGAAGCAAGAGGAATTTGCTTTTCAGCGGTTGAAAGGATTAAATGAACTTCGTTAAAATCAATTTTAATAGCGCCTAAAATTTTGGTTAAAAACGCTTTTAATGTCTCGTCGAAGTCATTTTCATCAACAATTACGACTATTTCTGAATTCAAATTACCGTTAATTTCAGGTAAGGATACTTCTGAAATTGCATAGTATTGGAAGTCTAAAAAATTTTCGTTTAAATTTTCCATAAAAAGAGAATATTATTTTGAATAATAGAAATAAATAGGTATAAAAAAAATTTAATTCAATGATTGATAGGATTCACAGAATATATGCTATTTTTGTGCAAAATCAGATCAAATGATAACATCGCCTATCAAAATTACAAAAACTAGCCAATCAAAAATATCTACAACTGATTTTTCCAACATTCCATTTGGTAAAACTTTTTCTGATCACATGTATCTCGTTGAATATTCAGACGGTGCATGGGGAACACCTGAAATAAAGCCGATAGAAAATTTATCGATTCATCCTGGCAATTTAGCTTGGCACTACGGTCAAGCGATTTTTGAAGGAATGAAAGCAACTCGAGATAAACAAGGCAATCCATTATTATTTAGACCAGAGATGCACGTCGAGCGATTAAATAAGTCAGCCGTTCGAATGTGTATGCCTGAGCTTCCCAAAGAGATGTTTTTAGATGCCATTAGAACCTTAGTGCGATTAGAATCAAAATGGATTCCAAAAGAAGATGGTAGCGCCTTGTATTTAAGGCCTTTGATGTTTGCTTCCGATGAATATATTGGAGTTCGAGCTTCAGAAAATTATACGTTCTTAATTTTTGCAATGCCAGTAGGTCCATATTATCCAAAACCTGTCAGTTTAAAAGCAGAAGAAACATACATTAGAGCAGCTCAAGGAGGAGTTGGCGAAGCCAAAACGGCAGGGAATTATGCAGCTTCTTTATATCCAGCTATGTTAGCAAAAAAGGCAGGCTATGATCAGGTAATGTGGCTAGATTCAAAAGAGTTTAAATACATTCAAGAGGTTGGAACGATGAATATCTTTTTTGTCATCGGTGATCGAGTGATAACTCCAATTACAAATGGTACTATTTTGAAAGGTATAACGAGAGATTCGATCATACATATTTTAAGAAGTAAGGATATTGTGGTGGAAGAACGATTAATAAGTATCGATGAAGTTGTAAAAGCGAATGAAGAAGGTCAACTACACGAAGTATTTGGTTCTGGAACTGCAGCTTTGGTTGCTGTTGTAAATAGGATAGGGTACAAAGGCGTAGATTTTAATCTGGATGTAGATACTTATAAGGTAGCACCGATGTTAAAAGAAACGATCAATGGTATTCGTAATAAATCTATTCCAGATTCTTTTGGTTGGGTTGAAGCCTTAGAAATTGAAGGTGTAGAATCGTAATTGGATACAATGATATAACTAAATGTTTTGATTTAAATAAAACGATAAAAGAAACCTATGTTACTTTAAAACATAGGTTTCTTTGGTTTATTATCCAATATAGTTTCGATTTGTTCTAATTTTTCTGCTGGCAAATTAGGTAGAAGATCCATTGTTTTTAAATTTTCTTTTAATTGATCTAATTTAGACGCGCCTAATATTACGGTACTTACTCTTTTATTTTGAACACACCAGGCAATGGCTAATTGGGGAAGACTTACATTTAAATCTTGTGCAATTTCATTTAGTTTTTCAATTTTCTGTAACCTTTCTTCAGTCAACGATCTTTCTTTAAGCCAATTTAATTCGCTTAGTCCAAGACGCGTAGAATTTGGAAACTTGCCAAGGTACTTATTGGTTAATGTACCCGAAGCTAATGGAGACCAAATAGTCGTCCCTAAACCCACGGTATCATAAATTTTATCGTATTCAACTTCAATTTTATCTCTATGAAACATGTTGTATTGAGGTTGCTCCATAACTGGTCCGATAAGGTTATTTTCCTTTGCCACCATATTAGCCTCCATAATTTCAACGCCAGACCATTCTGAAGTTCCCCAATAAAAGATCTTTCCTTGTTGTATCAAGTGATTCATAGTTGTTACCGTCTCAATCATCGGTGTGTTTTTATCTGGACGATGACAATAAAACAAATCAAGGTATTCGACTTGTAACCTTTTTAATGCGGCATGACAAGCTTCGACGATATGCTTCCGATTTAATCCTCGTTGGTTTGGAAGTGTTCCACCGTCACCGAAAAATACTTTAGATGATAACAAATAACTGGAACGATCCCAATTTACATCTTTAAGGATAGTACCCATGACAATTTCGGATTTGCCATTTGCGTAAATTTCTGCATTATCAAAAAAGTTGACTCCGTTTTCATAGGCATATACCATTAACGATTTTGCTACTTTATCGCTTATTTGATTCCCAAATGTAATCCATGATCCAAACGATAGTGTACTAACTTGAATACCTGTTTTTCCTAAATATCTATATTCCATTTAATTAACTGCTTTTATTATTTTGTATACTTTGTTTGATTCTTTTGTGTTTAATCGGAGGAAATAGACACCCTCTTTTTGTTGTTTTAAACTAAAATTGGAGGACCAAATACCACTATAATTGGCCAAAATCTTTTCGTAAATGGGTTGACCTAGTTCGCTATATAGAGTTGCTGTAAGTTCTGTTAAATACCCTAGACCTTCAACTTTTATATCAAACCTTCCTTCATTTGGGTTCGGCGCAATAACGACGTTTATTTTGTCAGCTAAATGATTATTACTGCTTAAAATAAAATCAACGGTAACTAATTCTTCAATTTCACACCCATTTGCATCGATAATTGTTACCGTATAATCGCCAGTGACAAGATCTTCGAATATAGATTCTGATTGAAAATTTTGACCATCAATACTATACGAAAATGGTGGGATACCACTTGTTGGAGAAACAAATATAGTTCCATCCGCAACATTTTCTTCAGAGCTATCTTCAATTGAAACGGTAGCATCGAGCATACATTCAAAAGGAATACAAAAATCATATACTTGTTCAAAACCAAAGTTACTTTCAATTAATGTTGCAAGGATATTACCGGATTCATCTTTCCATTCATAAAAAATACCACTTCCTGACTCCCAGCCATCGCCATATGAATCTTTCAAAATAAAAGTATAACAACCTTCATCCAAACAGTAATAGACATTTTCTGAAGCACCACCATTTTTTAAATAAGCTCTACTATCAATCGTGTCTCCGGCCATATCAATGAGTAACCAAGAAGTCTCATTTGAATAAAAATCAGAATTCATATCGAATTCTAATCGTCTTGCATCTTGATTAAAAGTAAAGTTCTTTGTCCATTCGTCATTCGCCATGTTTTCATCATCTATTCCGTTAGGGGATAATATGGAAGCCGAAAATTGGTTTTCATTCATGATAAAATCAAATAGTGGTAAATCAATAGAATGAATATCACCTTTGTTTAGAAAGACTTCTTGAGGAAATAGAAAACTCGATCCATTGAGTGTTATTTCAAGAATGAAATTATTTAAAATTTCTTCACCAAAATTTTGAACATCAACCGTGATACCTAAAGTGTCACCGCATACTATATCTGTAATGGTATTTACATTCACGACACCTGCATCATATTTTGGAAGCTTAGTACGAATGTAACTACTTGTATCATTTGACATATTATCATCATTGGCTAGGATAGTATAGACTTCAAAATGATAATCACGTATTTCATACATATCAATTGGTATTGAGTACGTATGCGTATAGATATCACTTATGGGCAGAAGTTGGTTTATTGGATCTTCCACAATTAAATTTCCATCAACGATCAATCCAATCGAATATAGAGACTGCTCTGTAAGGCCTTTATTTTTAATTTGAACGGTTACCATTTCACTAACACCTAGATCTGGGCTTGTTGTTGGTTCTTGTAATTCTATAGGAGCCAAATCAATGGTATCTTTAAAAATTTGAAAACGACCAATTTTTGTAGACCACCTATTATTGCCTAGCATATATTCTCCAGTATACCAAAACGTTTTTTCATCTAGAGGATCAATGGACATCGAAGAATAATCACCCCATCTTACATCATTGTTAGCCGATCCCCCTTCTGCGATAAGTGTTTCTTCAAAAGTGAAAACTCCCAGTGAGTCGCCCGCTAGTCTACCTGTTACATATAAACTTAGGAAGGTGGAGTCGGTATCTACTTTTGTATAGCCCAAAGCAATATTTCCATCCCCATCCATTCCTATTCCCGCCATAAAGCGGCTTGCATCATCTGGAGCATAGGTTCCTTCTTGGTATTTATACCAATCATTTCCATTTTCTCGTCTTAATTCTACCCATCGAACACCCGCAGTATTTGTATCATTAATGTCTACAGGGAAATTTAACAGCATCATTTCATGCGTTCCAAAGTTTCGATACTGAACTCGATTTTGTATTACATAAGGAATCACAGCTACTAAGTTATCTGTTCCAGGTTGTGCAATGCAATCTCTTGTACTCGTAAGGCATAAATGAGTGTCAAATGGTTCTAAGAAAATATCAATCGGTCCTTCTAGTCTAGAGTTAGAAGGATTTTCTTTATCATAAATAGCTTCCCACATTTCTATTTTATCTTGCCCAGAGCCCCAAGCATCATCATACACTCTGAAATTATAATGGGGTGTTCCTTCAGGTGGAGGTAATGTTCCATCCCATTCTGCCGGTGTTGCTCTTTGAGAAACAGGTAATTGAAAACCATTGCTAATGTTATATTTATCCATTCCTGAAAGACGTATGATGTCTGTGTCTTCTCCATTTAACAAGCTTTCTCTATCAATAATATAAATGGGTACGAAAGGATCGCTAAATTCATTAGAAGTGACGTAGTAAGCATCAGGCCACACTCCATATTTTGGATAATCGGGAAAATCAGGTGTTCTAAATTTGTACGCATAATATTCACCCAATGGATCATCTGTTACAGAAACAGCAACGAGTAATGCATTATCAACTTGCGTTTCAAATTCAGTTAAAACCCATCTTTCTGCGTCATGATCATACATGATTATTGGATCACCTAATCCTTGTGCTCCAAATTCAGACCAAAAGCCATTTAAATTCATGGGTGGGGCAGCTAAATCTCCTGATTTGTTGTAAATACGAATTGTACTTCCATTACCATTGGTTGCTTGAATAAAATAGTTTTTACCTGAATCACCTTCTGTATCTGGAGGTAACACACCTCCAGATTGAGATTGGTTTTGACCTTCTATGATCAAATCAATATCAATATTTCCATACAAAACATGATCGCCGCTTCTATTTTTTTGAACCAATGGATCTCCATTTTTAGGGAGAGCTGTATCTTTATATTTCTGTGGGATAAGAAATTCATTTTGAAAATTTGGTATTTCTTTATATTGCTCTTTTCCTTTCTTTTTCGAAGGTAAAATGTCTTTTGTTTGCTTAAGACCTACTTCTATTAATGGCTTCGATTTCCCTAGAAAGATTCCTTTCGATATGGTACTTTGACTATATGAAAAGGATGAAATTGAAAAGCTAATAAAAACGATTAATGACCGAATAATGGTGGAGGTATTATTTGTAGGTTTGCGATCAATGAATAGTTGGACATTTATCATAATTATTTCTTTTAGATCAAGTTATTTTGATTAAATATAAATTAGAACAGAGTGTGTGAAAAATCGTACATTTTATAAACAAATATCCACCTTCAATGTTTAACACAATCTAAGCATTAATATGAAAAATGTACTACTAGGTTTATTATTTATTATTCCATTTGTAACGTTTGGACAATCCGGAGTAATAAAAGGCCAAGCAACGAATGATGTGAATAATGAGTCCATCATTTTTGCCAATGTAATAGTTTTAAATTCGACAATTGGAACGACTACAGATGAAAATGGATTTTATACAATCGATGGCTTAGAGCCAGGATTATATGATATCCAAATAAGTTATTTGGGATTTAAAACTGAAACAAAATTTGAAGTAGAAGTCCTAAATAATAAACCAACTGTCGTTGATTTTAAATTAGTCGAAGATGGTGAAACATTGGATGAGGTAACAATAAAAGCAGATGCTTTTAAAAAGACTCAAGAAAGTCCTGTTTCCTTGCGTACCATTGGGATAACCGAAATAAAAAGAAGACCTGGAGGGAACCGAGATATTTCTTTGGTTGTCCAATCATTACCGGGGGTTACAACAACAGCTAACTTTAGAAATGATCTGATTATTAGAGGAGGCTCACCCAATGAGAATAGGTTTTATCTGGATGATGTAGAAGTGCCAAACATAAATCACTTTGCTACCCAGGGTGCATCAGGTGGACCTGCGGGAATTATCAATGTTGATTTTATTCGGGAAGTAGACTTTTTTAGTGGAGCGTTTCCAAGTGCTAGAGGAAATGCATTAAGTTCTGTTTTTCAATTTAAACAAAAAGATGGTAGAGATGATCGATTAGGTTTTACAGCAACAGTAGGTGCGCAAGATTTAGGTTTAACCTTAGAAGGGCCTATCGGAGACAAAACTACTTTTTTGTTTAGCGCAAGGCGATCTTATCTACAGTTTTTATTTAGAGCACTCGAATTACCTTTTCTTCCTATTTATAATGATTTTCAGACTAAAATTAAATACAAACCTAATAATAAAGAAGAGTGGACATTTATAGGGTTAGGAGCCATTGATAATTTCGAGTTAAATTTGGATGCAGGTAAAAATGAGTCAGGAAGATATATTTTAGATTTTCTACCAGTAAACAATCAATGGTCTTACACTAATGGAGTTGTTTATAAGCGATATCAAGATTATGGATATTCGACGTTCGTTTTATCAAGAAATATGTTAAATAACAACACGATTAAATATCTTGGCAATGATGAATCAACCGAAGATAACTTACTCTTAAACTATACATCAAGAGAGATTGAAAATAAACTAAGGGCTGAACAGGTGATTCAAAGTGGAGCTTATCGATGGTCATTTGGTGCAGGTACTGAGTTTGTCAAATATTCGAATGAAACTTTTAATAAGATTTTTACGAATAATGGAGCTGAAGATATTGAATTCAATGTAGATTTAAATTTTTGGAAATATTATAGTTTTGGGCAAGTGAGTCGTGATTGGTTAAGTGGAAGGATGACAACTTCAGTCGGCGTTAGAATGGATGGGAATTCGTTTTCATCTGAAATGGCAAATCCATTGGATCAATTTTCTCCAAGAGCGTCATTATCGTACAAATTGACGGATCAATGGGCATTTAATTTTAATACAGGCATTTATTATCAATTACCAGCATATACTGTTTTAGGGTATAAAGAAGGGGATGTCTTTGTTAATAGAGAAAATGGAGCAAAATTTATTAGGGCTGGCCATCTCGTTGGAGGACTTGAGTACAACACAACTCAATCTTCAAGAATTACATTAGAAGGATATTATAAAGATTATTCAAATTATCCATTTCTATTAAGAGATAAAATTTCTTTAGCAAATGTAGGAGGAGATTTTGGAGTTGTTGGAAACGAACCGAGTACACCCACAAATGAAGGAAGAGCTTATGGATTAGAGTTGTTATATCAACAGCGATTATTTAAAGGGTTTTATGGAATATTAGCTTACACATTAGGTTGGAGTGAGTTTACAGATGAAGAAGGAAACTACGTTCCGAGCTCATGGGATTCTAGACATGTTGGAAATATGACTGTTGGTAAACAGTTCAAAAATAATTGGGAGGTTGGTTTGAATTGGCGTTTCCAATCAGGTTTGCCTTATACTCCTGATAGTGAAGACTCGGATTTAGTTCAAAATTGGGATCGTAATTTCAGAGCTTATCCAGATTATTCACAGTTAAACACATTACGATTAGATCCAGTTAACTCTATTGATATACGAATTGATAAAAAATTCTATTTTGATAAGTGGTCCCTTAATATTTATGCTGATGTAAGAAATATTGCGCTAAGCAATGGAGGAATACCTACGACTCAAATATTGGACAGACCTGTCGATGATATTGGAGATCCAATTGGAGGTGGTATTATTGTTAACCCGACAGCGCCAGCAGATCAGCAGCGATATAAACTTAAAACAATTGATTCTGGAGCGCAGGTGATTACCCCTTCTTTAGGTATCGTTATCAGTATTTAATCCAATACCGTAAGATCTATATCTACATTTAAATATTGCTCTAAGGTTTTTTCAAAAGCAGCTTTCATTTCAGTAGGCATATTTTTGATTCTAGCTTTGCCATGATCAGCGTTTGGTAAATCAAATTTTACAGCTTTCACCTTTTTTGAGGGAACAACACTTGTTGCAGACCAAGTGTCCCACGCTCCATTTATGTAGATAAATTGGTTTCCACTTTTATCAAGCCATTGTTTAACTTTTTTATTCAAATCACTTGTGTAAGAAGGGGTTGTACCTTTTGGAGGGAATGAAGCATTTGGGTTTTTTCCAAGTTCAATTAAGTATTCTTCAAAGCCTTCAGATTCATATCCATAATAACCCATTTGAGTCGATGCTTGATAATAGTGAGGCGCATATAAGTCCATAGCATCATCGCTATAGAATTGTAGTCCGACAATATCAATAAATGATTGAATGTTAGCATCGAGATTATTTGGGCTTGGTAGATCGTCACAATTGGATCCCCATTGCCAAAATGAAAAAGGATATTCTAGCACTGCGTATTCAAATGCTTTTCCTATTGAATTATCTAAATAATTAAAACTCAAATTTTGACCTTGGGCAAACCATTTTAGTCGATCAAGGACAGCTTCACGATTTTTAAATAAGACCAATTGAACCTCTTTAATTCTATTTCTACAATCATCCGTACCTACAGAATCTAAAAAAGTGTAGATTCGTTGGTCTTCCATATTGGTATTGAGAGGAGCAACATAGGGTATCGTAACATCAACATCAGAAGGGTAGAAGTAACGATAGAATATACTTGTTTGCCCGCCTTTTGAGATTCCTGTTGCAATCCATTTGCCTTTATAAATAGATCTGAAAAGGGTATTGATTCTATGTAAATCAGCAGTCGCTTGTTCAAGCGTAAGATATTTCCATTCCAATGAGTCAGGTTTAGATTCTCCAAAAAAACGATGTTGAATGTTTAAATAGTTACCATCTGTAATTTGCTCAATTTCATTCGATTTAAATCTAGTATTATAGCCTTGGGTATTCATAACTGTAACATTATCAAACCCTTTATGCTCTAGATAGACCTTTTGTCTAAAATATCCTTTTGAAGGGTCTTTATGGTCGATTGGCTGCTTGATACTTAATTTGTAAAGTTGATGATCATTACCTTCTTTTTCAAACTTTTCAAATTTGACACCTTCTAAGTCATATAACTTTTCTTCAATAGTAGTTGCAGACAACAAAAAAGGTGTAGAAAGTAGAAAACAAATAAATAGGCTAAACTTCATCTTTAAGTCTTAAGTAATGATATAATTTAAAAGCGTCAAATTTCCTCAAATTAGGAGATTGACTTTTGATATTTTCTTCTAATTTATAGATATTCTTTGAAAGAAATTTTTGAATCTTCTTTTTAAGTCTAAATTTTGTCAACTTCTTTTCAAATTGTTGCAGTCGTGTATTTAGGTATATTCCTTTCTTTTCAAAGGCAATTAAATTTTCAATAGAATTTATTGACTTTTGAATGAAAACGGGTGTTTTTTCAAGACCTAAATGTTCTATTGGATTATCAATATAAAAAAATGATGCATGCTCCTTTTTCATTTTTTGGCCCATAATCAGATCTTCATAACCATAACCATCTAAAGTTTCATCGAAAGGATATTGCCGAATAAGTCGTTGTCTAATTATGAAATTGTTGCTATGA
>CALDTZ010000015.1 GCA_937924805.1 uncultured Saprospiraceae bacterium | reverse complement strand
CAAGATGGGTTCGTACTCGCAGATGATTGCGACGATACCAATCCTGAAATCAATCCGAACCAAACTGAAATAACATACAACGGTATCGATGAGGATTGCAATCCTGAAACACTAGACGATGACCTAGATCAAGATGGGTTCGTACTCGCAGATGATTGCGACGATACCAATCCTGAAATCAATCCGAACCAAACAGAAATAACATACAACGGTATCGATGAGGATTGCAATCCCGCAACACTAGACGATGATTTAGACCAGGATGGTTTCGTACTCGCAGATGATTGCGACGATACAAATCCTGAAATCAATCCTTTAGCCGATGAAATTCCTAATAATGGAATTGATGAAGATTGCGATGGAATGGATCTTGCTACTTCTATTCATGAAATTTCTAACTCGGTAATTAACATCTACCCTAATCCGGCCATTCATTTAATTAATATCGATATTCTTGGAAAGAATAATTTCAAAGTAAACTTGTATAATGTAAAAGGTGATCTGATTAAAACTCAATTAAACAGTCATCAAATCAACATTGAGAAAGTACCTCATGGTACCTATTTACTTGAAATTACAGACTTAAAAACAGGATTCAAAAAAGTAGAAAAAATGATTATTGGCAAATAAAAATTAAGCTCATTTGACAAATCAAAAGGATGGGAGAACTTATCATTTCCGTACATTGATGTGTTTAAAATTATTTCATTATGAATTATTCGTAAGATCTTTTAGCATTCTTACCTCCTTCCTAATGAAATTTATTGAACCTATTAATAGGATCCAAATTCATCAGAATTGGTAAACGTATAAGTCCGTATCTATCCATTCAAGTATCTCTTGAAAAACTCCACTTTCATTTATTTATAGACCATAAATTATTGAGTTTAGTCAACGTAAATATTTACTAAATATTAAAAAAAAGTATAATTTGTCATATTTGGTACTTTTATGTATTCTCAAAACATTATTTTTAGGTTTTCACCAAAACCCAAACGACTACACAAAAGACGTATTCATTAAACAATTTAATTTATGAAAAAACTATTTACACTATTTATTATGATCTGTACCATCAGTTTAAGCGGTTTTCTTACTGCCCAAACGATCGATGGAAACGTTACAGACGACAATCAAGAAGCACTCATAGGTGCATCGATTCAAGAAAAAGGAACAAACAACGGGACCATTACGGATATTAATGGAGACTTCTCATTAAATGTAACTTCTACCCCAGCTACATTAATCGTTACCTATATTGGGTATCAATCCATGGAATATGTCACTTCTGGAGAAAAAGTGATGTCAATCCTTAGTAAAAACATAGCCCTTGATGAAATTGTGGTTATTGGATCTAGGGGAAAAGCAAGAACAGTTCTTGGAAGTCCAGTACCTATCGACAATATTAATGCAGCCCAATTAAAAGAAAGTGGACAGGTAACGGTTGAGCAGATGTTAAACTATAAAGTACCATCATATAACTCAAGCAACCAAACAGTATCTGATGCAACTGCTCATTTTGATCCAAGTGAATTGAGAAACCTTGGACCATCTAGAACGCTAGTATTAGTAAATGGAAAAAGGAAGAATCAAAGTGCTTTAGTGTATGTAAATGATACGCCAGGTAAAGGAGAAGTGGGAACAGATATGAAAAGTATCCCTGTTGAAGCTATAGAAAGAGTCGAAGTATTAAGAGATGGTGCTGCCGCTCAATATGGATCTGATGCCATAGCTGGTGTCATTAACATAGTACTTAAAGATCGAAACGAAGGATCGGTGAGTCTAGGTGGTGGTATTACAACCGCAGGTGATGGACTTATGTATGATCTTGGAATAAACAAAGGGTTTGATATTGGAAAAGGAAATTTAAATGTTACCGCATCTTACTATCACCAAGATGAAACGAATAGAGCTGGAGAACCAGGAAAAGATGATCTATTTGGTGTAGATGGTACCGATCCATTTATTCAAGCTAATCCAGATTTAGGAATGACGATTGGCCAACCTAATTACGATAAAATTTCGGGTATGGCAAACTTTACAATGCCTTACGGTAAGTCATCTGAATTTTATGCTTTAGCTGGTATTACAAAACGATTAGGTACATCTTATGCACTATACAGAACTCCTTATTGGATTCCAGACGATGCTGGGTTATTAACACCTGATGGTGAAGCTTATGATGGATTTCAACCAACATTTGAAACTGATATTTCTGATTTAACCTTTTCCATAGGATCTAAAAACAAAATTGCTAAATGGAATTCTGACGTTAGTTTTGGTTATGGTTCTAATAGCATTGATTATGTAATCGGTAATACGATCAACCCTAGTTTATTACCGAATAGTCCAACTGAGTTTGACGCAGGAGCGTATGCATTTAGTAATCTACTTGGAAATCTTGATTTATATCGTTCGTTCAATGACCTTACCGTTTATTTTGGAACTGAGATTCGACAAGAACGATTTGAGGTGGTAGCAGGACAAGAAGAATCTTATATCGATGGTGGTGCACAGTCATTCCCTGGATTACAGCCCGGTAACGCATTGGATGAAGACCGCAACAATATTGGTGTTTATGCAGGATTGGATTATGATCTTGGTGATAATACGCTAATTGGTGGAGCCGTACGATTTGAAAATTATTCAGATTTTGGTAGCAATGTATCATGGAAAATAAATGGACGACAGTACTTTGCAAATAAGAAGGGAGCGATTAGAGCTTCTGTAAGTACTGGATTTAGAGCACCATCTCTCCATCAGATTTATTTAAGTAATGTTCAGACGTTAGTATCCGGTGGAACCATTTCTAACCAAGGAACTTTTAATAACGTAAGTCCTGTAATCGTAGGATTAGGTGTTCCTAGCTTGGATGCAGAGACTTCATTCAACTTGACAGGAGGAATTACGTATAGATTTACAGATGAGTTCTCTTTTTCTGCAGATTATTACAATATTAGTGTTGACAATAGAGTCCTATTTACAGGTGAAATCGGATTTGATGGTGACGATATGACAACCAATCCAGTGGAGCAAATCCTTCTCGATAATGATGTAACGAGCATTAA
Source organism: uncultured Saprospiraceae bacterium (assembly GCA_937924805.1). Lineage (GTDB taxonomy): Bacteria > Bacteroidota > Bacteroidia > Chitinophagales > Saprospiraceae > JAHDDO01. The sequence goes on along the minus strand of CALDTZ010000015.1, from coordinate 5,160 downwards.
ATACTTTGTAAACGCTCTTGACACGAAAACTTCTGGTTTTGATGTTGTTGCTGATTATCAAGGCGCTAAATTTGGGGCTGTATTATCATTAAATATTAATGAAACAACCATCGAAAATGACAACATCTCAAGTCCAGGTGTTGTCGGTGAGGAAGGCTATGAAATTTTCAATAGAAAGGAACAAGCAAGAATCACTTCTGCAAGACCTAAAACAAAAGCACTTTTTGGATTATCATATAAAGTGGCTGGTTTTAGAATCGGATTAAACAATACCTACTTCGGTGAAGTTACTTGGCAACATGCTGCAGATCCTACTAAGGATCAAACGTTTTCTGCAAAAGTAATCACGGATCTATTATTAAGTTATAAAGTAACAAGCAAATTAGGCGTAAGCCTTACGGCAAATAATTTGCTTAATGTATACCCTGACGTAATTGATACGAAAGGTGATGTTGTAACAGACCTTGGAGGTCGATTTAAATACCCATGGGAAGTAAATCAATTTGGGTTTTTAGGAACCGTCATTAAAGCAAATATTTCTTACGCATTTTAAGTTATCAATTAAATTTAAAAAAGGGAGTGGATTTATTCACTCCCTTTCTTTTTACAACAATCTCAATAGTTAAATAGATTGGCAATGATAAAAGGCTATTCACATACTATAGGTTATATTTTCTATATTATAATCATTCGCATCATACCTTTACCTTGCTTTAGATCAAGAAATAAAAAAAGGATATTTTTAGATCTCGAGTTGCACAAATATTAGATTTACCTTACTCAACTAATGTCAATACATCGCCACTTTATTATTCATAAACCGTTTGGTTATTTGTCTCAGTTTATTAATAATCAAAGCATTCGACGAAAGAAAAAACTATTGGGTGAACTTAGTGAATTTCCTGAAGGTATAATGGCTATTGGTCGATTAGACGAACATTCTGAAGGTTTGTTATTACTTACGACAGATGGGAAAGTAAGCGAACAAGTGCGCAGTAAAAAAGTCGAAAAAGAATACTATGTTCAACTGGATGGTAACATCACTCCGGAAGCAATAAAACGAATTCAAGAAGGTACCGAAATTGGGCTTCGAAATCGAAAATACACAACTCTTCCATGCAAAGCACATAAATTAGATCCACCTCCCAATTTTAAACCTAGAACTAAAAAGATAAGAGACGATAGACATGGCCCAACAAGTTGGATGTCCATCACAATTACAGAGGGCAAATTTCGTCAAGTTCGAAAAATGACAGCTGCCGTTGGGTTCCCAACATTAAGGCTTTTTCGTATTCGTATTGGAACAATTACACTCGACAATTTAGAAGCAGGAGGGGTAATCGAAGTCGATCAATTTAGAATATCAGAGGGCGACTAAATGAAAAATGGCTAGGATGGTATCACTATCCACCTATGGCATAGTCAACGCCTATTTTTCTTAAAGCTCTATATGCCGAGCTGATACTGTTGCTGTCTACTTCTATTTCTACTGCATCTCCATCAAGAAGAATATCCGTTAGTTCTCTTGCATATGAGGCGTCTACATTGTATGCTACTTCTGAAATACAATTCGCAATTGCTCTTCGATCGGGTCTTTGTGCATTACAAGACAATAAATTTAATTTCATTTCTCTTTTTTTATAAATGTAAGAAATTATTGCGAAGTACATCATTGATCATCGCAAGCTTACTTACTTATAACGTGTTCTTCTTGCGAATGGTTTCTTAATTCGAAAAATGATTTATAATGCTAAAGATCATCGCTAATAATTAATCATTAATCAATTATCTTTCTCTTACCAAAAAATCAAACCATGCGAATAATCCTATCTATCCTGTATTTATGTTTTTGTTTTTGTCTCCAAGCTCAGCTTAAGGACGAATGCAAATTAACATTCGGAACCAATCTTAGTGGTCTTGTTGATTATGGGACAGAATTACCTTTTGTAGATCTTATGCATAATGCTAGACAGTGGTATACCAAAGATAATGGAAACCCTGCCGACCCTTTCGATTCTGGTCATGCCAATGACCTAAGCTACCGAGCAGATGGCTACCCAACACATGTACCACAATCAATAAACAATTCAGATTACGAGCAACGTGTCGTAACAATTTGGGCTATTACAGACGGTTGGCCGGCTGGAGAATATACTGTTTTATGGGATGGAACTGGAGAATTAAGCTTTTGGGGTGGCTACGAAAACCTTCAACAAACTACCTCAAATCGAATCACGTTTGACTTCCTTAGTCCAGTAAACAATATTCTTGAAATGACGATGGTAACCTCCGATATTGACGATCCGATTCACAACATTAGAGTCCTTATGCCTGGCACAGAATCGACTTATGAAACAGAACCATTCTATTCGTTATGGTTAGAAAAACTTTCGATTTTTCCTTCCGTTCGATTTATGGATTGGGGCATGACCAATAGTTGGGGCCAACCAGATACCTGGTCGTGGGATGATCCCTCCCTTTTTAATTGGGCGGATCGTGCGCAAATGAATCACTACACATGGGCAACGAACAAAGGAATCCCCTATGAAATGATGATTAAACTATTAAATGACTATGACCTTGATGGATGGGTTTGCGTTCCGCACCGAGCCAACGATGCATATATTAAAAATATGGCTGATCTATTTCGAGATCATCTCGAAGTAGAGCGCCACCTAACCGTAGAATACAGTAATGAAATTTGGAATTGGATCTTTGGGCAAACCCAATGGTTGAATAAATACGGATGCGAATTACAAAATGTCTCATGGCCGGAAGGTGTCGTGCCTTATGTACAAAATTGTTTAGATATTTGGACGACTTCCTTTCAAAATGAATTGAATCGTATCACAAGGGTTGCCGGAGTTCAAGCATCATGGCAAGACGTAAGTAATCGACTCGTACAAAATCTGACAGCTGGAAGTTTTGATGCCATAACCCCCACTTTCTATTTTGGGTTTTCTGATAATGGAGAGACCATTCTAGATGATTTGGCTGAAAATGCAAATGTTACAGATGTTGCGTTCTATGCTCGACAAGGAATGGAGCAAGCAAAAATCTGGTTGGAAACTCAAAAAAATGAACTTGCTGATCCTTTAGGTGTTCCAATGGTATTTTATGAAGGAGGTCAACATCTTACGCCCAATCCTTTTGGTGAAGAACCTACCTATGCTCAAGCCTTATTAGACGTGCAGAGAGATACTTCAATGCATCATATGTATCTTGAGTGGTTTGATTTTTTACGAACCTTACAATCTGGTGACAAACCGTTACAACTTATGAATTTTTCTTTTGTAGCAAATCGCAGTGCAAGATATGGTAGTTGGGGCATTCTCGAAACGATGGATCAGGATACATCCATAATTCAAGCACCAAAATATGCCGCAATTGTAGAAGCTATTGAAGCTTGTGATATGAGTGTTTCCAATGCTAACCTGGAATCTGTTTCCTATCCATATTCGTTATACCCTAACCCAACAACCGACTTTATTACAATAAAGGGAGATCTTAGAAATACGACGATTACCATCTACAATTTGCTTGGCAAAGCATTATTAAAGCAACACTTTCATGCGAATCACGCAATTTTAGATATTGGAAAATATGGCGCAGGGTCCTACTTTATTCAAATAGATAATGGACAATCAAGATATATAAAAACAGGTATTGTCGTCGAATAAGTATGCATTGCAACATCCGTTTCATCTTAATACATCATCTTACCAACAACTATTTTTGTTATTTCTTAAAAAACGTTGTAAATGGGGTTCGATGACTCGAATGGTGGTTTAATCATTCTGAAGCGGCTTGTCCAAAAACACGTCTTACACCAAATTCTAAACCATAGTTGTATAATTGCTCTTTAATAATCGTTGATGATGTAGTAGGTGAAAGATGAAATCTAAAAGAAGGCTGAGCAAAGATTTTGTATCGATCATTTATAGCGTATTGTACACCAAAAGAAAAGATACCAACGATATGTATTGGGTTAAACGAAGCTCCATTATATTCATCATGGAAGGTTGTAGTTTTTGTATCATTTAGAACTGAAGTCGTCTTATACGTTAGAAATATAGATGGTGCAACCCCTAGTTCTACAAAAGGAGATAACTTTTTTTGATTAAATTCCCATCGACCAACAATAGGGATTTCTATAAATAAGTAATCAAAAAACAGCTGTGATTCATTGACAGTCATACCATCAGGCCATACCAAGTTTCTTCGCTTCGTTTTGTAACCTGTTTGTGCAAACCGCAACCCCGATTTTATATAGAACGATCTAGCTAATTGATGATTATAATTAAATCCTGCACGCCAATTTACGCTTCCAATCTCTATTTCATTTACAGTGTTTATTATATCCTGATATTGTTGGTCCGAATTTGACGTCTTTAAATATCTATACCCATAATCAACACTACCAATAATATCAATAGATGAATCGTGTTGCGCCATTCCCGCATAAGGAAAAGTCATTATTATAAAAGCAAATAGTACTGATTTCATAGAATTGTTTTCTCAGGTTTGACGATTAACAAAAGCGCATGCATATCGAACGAATATATCAAAACAACATTGTTACTCTTATTCATTATATAATTTACTATTTTTTTATCGATTAATCATTCTTGGCACTTAAAATCCCTTATGATCATTTACAAAGCTCCATCGGTTGAATGAAACGATTTTCAAAAAAGGCATGGACTCCTTGAGTATCACTTACTAACTAAAAAATTCTAAATGAGCTTTTGACAAATATTATTAAGCCCCATTGGAGGTACGAAAATAGTTAGAAAATCAAGGCAAAAAAGTAATGTATAATAATCAAGCAATCAGAAAAGAAAGAACAATTTGGGTATTTTATGATCGAAAATGCCTTCGGCTCGTTTGTTTGGAATAATAACAACTATATCTGTTTAGAATTATTCATCGATAACGATTCCATCTCAAAAAAAGAAAGCGTATCTTGATTTTGAAAGAAAACGCAAATTAACATATAACTTATATGTCCTAATAAATGATCCGGTCTGCTTATCGAATATCAGAAAGAATTATTTGCGACAACAACACAACAAAAAATTGATATGAACAAAATTAAACTGCTTCCTTTTTCTGAATTAGAAGAGAAAAAGCCCGTTGGAAAACAAATCAATGGATTAG
>CALDTZ010000014.1 GCA_937924805.1 uncultured Saprospiraceae bacterium | reverse complement strand
ATTTACGTTTGGATTGTTATCATCACAATCTTCTGCGAGTGTAAACCCATCTTGATCTAGATCATCATCTAGCGTTGTAGGATCACAATCATCGTCGAGCCCATTATATGCTAACTCTGGTGAATTAGGATTTATACTAGCATCAAGATCGTCGCAATCTTCTGCGAGTGTAAACCCATCTTGATCTAGATCATCATCTAGTGTTTCTTGATTACAATCATCATCAATTCCATTGTAGGCAATTTCTAAGGAAGCTGGATTTATATCTGGGTTGTTATCATCACAGTCTTCTGCAAGTGTATACCCATCTTGATCTAAGTCATCATCTAAGGTTTCAGGATTACAATCATCATCAACACCATTATATGTTAATTCTGTTGTTTCTGGATTAATTTCTTGATCTGCATCATTACAGTCTTCGCTATTCAATACATAACCTTCGATTTGATCACAGGAAGCGACGAATTGGGTCGGATTTCCGTATCCATCCTCATCTTCATCCAAGAAAAAGAGTTGATATGAATCTGTATCTTCGGTTATTTCAAAAGATTGTTGACATACACCTTCTTCTGGGTTTGAAATCTCTATCGAATATTCTCCTGGTTCTAAGTTTGTTATACTTTGACCTGTTTCTCCGTTAGACCAAAAAACAGTATACTCTTCTTCGCTATAAACAGTTAAGGTTGCTTCTGCACCTTGTTGATTTATACAATTATAATCAGTTGTTTCTATCGAAAAGAATAATTCGCATTCATTATCTGCTTGATTACATGATATGATACCATGTGCTATTTGTTGACAACCTTTTTCGTCTTCAACTTGTACGTAATAGTTGCTTCCAACCGGTAATTCTTGACCATGCGAATTTCCTGCAATAGTATATATTCCGGTACCATTCGAAATGTCAATATTTAGTCTAGCCAAACTATCAGAAATGCAAATTGAAGTCACTTCTAGGCTGAGTGGAGAAAATTGATAATCACTTTGAGGCATTATTTCTATACAACCAGTACCACCTTCGTTTGTAAACCATTCACTATCAGTTACTATTTGAATTAGGTATTTTTCATTACCATTTAAATTAGGTATATCTATTGCTGATTCGCATGCTGCAATTGTACTGCAAAGTATTTCTTCCAAATCAGTACATTCGTTTCTATATACAGCGACAACTGCGGGAAAATCTACATCTATTGCTAATTTATAATTTCCAGTCTCGTCTGGAGTATAGTCAAACCAAATGTCATTTTGTGGATGAAATAGGCAAGTCGGGTAGTGTCCACTAAATGCTGAAGTTACCGTTGAAAAAGCTAGGCAACTTGATGTGTATTCTACACTAGATATGCAATCGTCATTATCAAATTCATCATCTATAATTTCTGTTAATTTAATATCAAAATCACCTTCTAATGATGAGAATTTTCCACTGATTTGAATATAATAATCTTGATTAGGGATCAGGCTTTTTGCTTCCAAATTAAAACCACTTAGGCTATTTTTGATTAACGTAAGTTCATCGCATGATCCTTCATATAATCCGATGGTATGAGAAAAATCTGCTAGCACGTCGATCATTAAATTTATATCATCACTTGGATTAAACGTAAACCAGACATCAGCACGATTTCTTTGTAGTAAAGAAAGATATTCACCTTCAAATGTAGCATGTCTATTATCAAACGTCTTCCACTCTCCATCAAGGAGTAATGTACTTGCATCATTACACATGTTGTTTGATTTTGGAGCGGGAATTGAGTTAGCTGTTTTTATATTGACACAACATTGTCCAAACGTCCTTCCAAACTCATCATCTAGTCCACTAACTTTTATATAATACTGCTGAGATACATCAAAATTTAAGTAAATAATTTCTCCTAAAAATCCATATTCATCATCGTTAACACAAGCTAATTCCTCTAGGCTTCCACAGGTCCCAGAATAGATGGTTAGAATGTTATTATACATACTATCCATCTCTGACAAGCTGGCTGAAATGCTATATAAAGAAGTTGCTGAGCTATTAAATGAGTACCAAATATCTTGCTCTAAACGATTATCGCAAGATGAAGAACTAGTCGATGTAGATTCCGAATTGGAATGCACGGAGCATTGGTCTCCAAGTTGTAATTCAATCGCGCTGTCGCAGCTAAAATTTTGAGCATTTTGTGCTATTAAGAAACAGCAGTTAAGTATCAATGTTAAGCCGATGATATATTTCATATCTCTGAGGTTATAGTTTTATTTATTTGATGGATGATCACTTAATATGTAGTTTTCGAGTATATTCTTTACCTGCAAATGTCATTTTATATAGATATTTTCCTGGCGTCAATGAAAAGTCTGGAGCAGCTAATAATTTATTATAACTACCTTGACTGTGATGACTATTTACTACCGTAGCAAGCACTTGCCCAGATTGATTTAGTATTTCAATAATTACTCTACCTGGCGATTTCATTGCATACCTTATGTTGACGGCATTACCTTGATCTTTTAAGATATTATGGCCAAGTAAAACATCTGGATTTAATTCGTTATCGGTGGTACAAGGATCTTTTATTAAATTAGGAATCCGCGGATATGCATCACCTAAGGCAAAATCTACAATTACATCTTTTATACAAAGCCAGTCTTGTAATAGTGTAGCATAAATAGATCTAAAATCGGTACTGCCTTCTTGCTTTTCAAATAAAGCTCGATTACCATTTGACATGACAACTTCTTCACTTTCAAAATCTATAGGGGTTCCAGAAAATCCTCCATTTACACCTTTCCCAAAAAGCATAAGATCCGCTAGTGTTCCATGATCAGTTCCTGCATCAAATTCGCTCCCGTTTTCTTTAAACGTTCTTCCAAATTCTGAATATGGAAAGCTAATTACACGTTCATCTTGTCCTGTGGTCGCAAGGTCCGCATGGAAATCTGAAATGGCGTTAGCTACAATATTTAATTCACTGGCATGTGTCCCCGCTTGGTTGCTATGAGTATCAAAAGATCCATAACTAAGAGCATATACTTTAGTACCTAAACCTCCTTTAATTAATCTTGCTATAAGTTGTAAATCTTTTGCCAATGAATTTGACTGTTTATATTCTACGGTCTCTAAATTTTCTGAAGAATTATATGCATCTAGTATTACTTTAGAAAACCCTAAGGAGTTATTAATTAGACGTCTCACAAACACATTTTGCTGATCATGTATTGTGTTTCCCAATCCATCCACATCATAAGTACGACCTTGTTTTGCCTGATTCCTGAATGTTACTGGATCCGATATAGATAATGACATCGAATTACCATTGTTATTTACAAATAAGTCGGGTGTTCCTCGGCCAATATTCATGGCTAGAGGCACTTCAGGTGGTGCTTGCAGAAAACCAGGATATAGCTCTTCGAAGTTTCTTCCAATCCAACCATTTTTATATTTTGGGTCTGATTTGACCTCCGTACCTGACCACCAATGTTGTTGGGAAATGAAATGAGATAGATTCATATCTGGATAACCAACTTTATGGACAATGTGCATATTGTCATTATTCCAAAAATCCATTAGTGGTTCCATATTTTGATTTAATGCAAATCGGGTCTCACCATAATTACTTAACAAGTGATTATCATTGTAATCGACTAAATGTTCTTGCTTTAAAAACGGTCGGCTCTCTTTATAAAAATCAAGCCCTACATCTACAGAGTAAGGAATGATTGTATTTAAACTATCATTACCTCCGCTTAAATATATCAAAACGAGGACTCGGTCAGAATCAGCATTGTTTAATGCAAAAGATAGAGGACTTGCACCAAATGCCGAAACCGGTGAATTTCCTAGCATTAGACCTCCAATAAAAGCAAGTGCCCCAGTCGTCAAGAATTGTCTTCTCGACCATTGTTTATGTTCATTATCGTGATGATGTGATGTCTTTTTACACATAGTATTCAATTAAAGGTTGAAAAATTAAGTAAGTTGAAATTCAGGAAGTTTTGCCAAGTATCTAATTAAACTCCCATATTGATGCCATTCCAGACCAAAACCTAGAAACCAAGTGCCGTCTTGGTAATAGTGTTCTGGATGATGGTTTTGCTTGAATTCTGTAATAGCAGTTTGTATAGTATCTTCACTTAGCGGGCAACTAAAATGAAACTCGATAATGGCCTTGACAACATCATCTACTTTTTTGGAATCGTTTGTTAATTCTATTAAGTGATCGACAATATGTTGTTGATTTACCGGACGATCCATAAGGTCTTCATTTGACCAACCACTGAATCCCAATAATCTCAAAATGAAAGGTGAAAATGTATTCCATCTTCCAAGTAAATTCGTTTCATTAAGCCAATGTTTCCCTCCTTTCCAACCAGCAACATTTGGTGGATTCAGTAAATGTTGTCCCATGCCTTGAAACGTCATCCAATGAGCATGATTATGGCTAGTTTCTGATCCTCGTATTTGGCAAGTAGCACCATTGTCAAATGGAATATTTTGAATATAATCAGGATTTCTCGCGTTTGTATGATCATACCAATGAACATTAAATTCATAACCTAACTTTCTTACATATTGGGTATACATCTCGACACTTGATTTTATTTGTACACCAATGGCCTGCTCATCAAAGAAATGTTCGCTTTTAAAAAGAACGCGCAGTACTTCAGCAATTTCCCAGTCTTGTTGAAAAATTTCGGCCATAGCTGAAACGATGCTTTCATTTATTTCTTCATAGACAAAAAACGTATAGAGCTTTCCACAAATAAATTTGGCAGCTTCTTCCTTTTTTATGGTCAATATTGTATTAACGATCCATTCAAATTCTTCTATTGCATATTGCTTAGCTTCCTCATCGGAACTTGGTTGTTGAGGCGTAAACGATTCATCAAATAATGTAATCGTAGTCCAATCATGATCTTCTTTTTTAAGAATATATTCATCGTGACCAAATACAAATTCCCCTCGATCTAGATATCCCTTATGACTTCCGGCTTTCCATCCAGTATAACCACGCGCTATATTTTCGATATCTTTTTGCTCATAATTGCCATCTCCTAAGGTGAACAATTCTAATAATTCTCTTGCAAAGTTTTCGTTTGGTTTTTCTGCGGTATTGGAATTACCATTTAGATACATAAGCATCATTGGGTTTAGGCTTATTTTTTCGGTAAATTTTTGAAAATTACCTAATGCATATTTGCACAACTCTCTATAGTATAGATACGTACCGGTCGCTGTATGTGATAAGTTGGGATGATTCTCTGTTACAAAATGATTTGACCAGAAGAGGACCATTTTGTATTTTACTGGATTTAAGACGAGGCTTTTAGATAAATGTGTTTTCACATTTCTCATTCTTTCGCAATGATCAAAAAAATCGTAAGGATCATTTTCCACAATCACGGGATGCTGTGCCCATGGAAAAACATCATATTCGGGTAATGGAACCGTTAAGGCTTTATCAATAAGTTGGTCTACTATTGCATCTGGATTCATAGAAGCAGCGGCATTAAACTCAGCAACATTACAACCGCCGCCAATTCGGTTATATAAGTGGTGAATTCGACTTGCGTTCCACTGTTTTGTACTGGTTGGAACATATTTTGTTAAATCGCCTTGAATCTCATTACTCATATTTTATTGAGTTTAGTAGTTCTTTTTTGAATGAAATTAAATGTCATATAATTAAGTGTCATATAATTGGCCAAGGTTATCATCTGACTACATTTTATTTTTTAGCTATATTTTTCATATTTGCAATCGTTGGTGTTTTATCAAGTAAGTTGAAATTCTGGTTGTCTTGCCAAGAATATCATTAAGTACCCGAACTGTTGCCATTCTCGACCAAAGCCAAGAAACCAAGTCCCGTCCTCATAATAGTGTTCTGGATGATAGTTTTGTTTGAATGCAACGACGGCTGCTTGTATCGTTTCTTCACTAAGTGGGCAACTAAAATGAAACTCGATAATGGCTTTGACAACATCTTCCACTTTTTTGGAGTCGTTAGTTAATTCGATTAAGTGATCGACAATATATTGTTGATTTAAAGGACGATCCATAAGATCTTCATTTGACCAACCATTAAACCCTAATAATCGTAAGATAAAAGGAAGAAAAGTATTCCATCTTCCAAGGAGGTTAGTTTCTGTGAGCCAATGTCTTCCTCCCTTATAACCTGCTACATTTGGTGGGTTAAGTAGGGCTTGCCCGACTCCCTGGAAGGCCATCCAACTTGCATTATTATGGTTTGTTTGAAAGCCAGATTCATTGCAAGCGCCTTCATTGTCAAATGGAATGTTTGGTATATAGTCTGGATGTAGTGCATTCCCATGATTATACCAATGAACATTAAATTCATAGCCCATTTTTTTCATATATTGAACATACATCTCAGTACTCGATTTTATTTGAACACCAATTGCATTATGATCAAAGAAATGTTCACTTTTAAATAGCACTCTCAGCACTTCAGCAATATTCCAATCTTGTTGAAAAATTTCTGCCATTGCCGCTACAATGCCTTCATTTATTTCTTCATAGACATAAAATTTGTATAGTTTTCCACAAATAAATTTGGCTACTTCTTCTTTTTTTTCTGTAAATATTGTCTCAACAATCCATTCAAATTCTTCTAATGCGAATTGTTTAGCTTCTTCATCATTGCTTGGTTGTTTTGGTGTAAATGGTTTGCCAAATAACTCAATGGTAGTCCAATCGTGGTGTTCTCTGAGTAAGATATATTCATCAGGACCGAATACAAATTGATTTATAGCTAAATAGCCTCCATGACTACCTGCCTTCCAGCCAGTATATCCTCGTGCAATATTGACAATGTCTTCTTGTTCGTAGTTCCCATCACCAATTGTGAATAATTCTAATAACTCTCGAGCAAAATTTTCATTTGGTTTTTCAGCAGTATTAGAGTTGCCATTGAGATACATAAGCATCATTGGTGTGAGGCTTATTTTCTCTGTAAAACGTTGAAAATTACCTAATGCATATTTGCATAGCTCCCGAAAATATAGATATGTACTTGTTGCTGAATGAACTAAGTTTGGATCATTTTCTGTTACAAAATGATTCGACCAAAAGAGTACCATTTTATACTTGACTGGATTTAGTACGAGATTTGTTGCTAAATGGACGGTCACATCTCTCATTCTTAAACAATAGTCAAAAAATTCGTAAGGATCATTTTCTATAAGCACAGGATGTTGTGCCCATGGAAAAACATCGTATTCTGGAATCGGGACTGTTAAGGCATCATCGATTAATTGATCCACTAATTGATCAGGATTCATTGTTAACGCAACCTTTAATTCAGTTAGATTACAACCACTACCAATCCGATTATAAAGATGTTTAACTCTTGTTGCATCCCAACGTTTTGAATTGTTTGGTTTATATTTTGATAGGTCGCCTTGAATTTCGTTACTCATAATATTTTGAGTTTTTCAGTTCTTTTTGGAATAATATTAAGTTTCATATAATGGGCCATTGTTATCATCAAAATTTATTTTTTCATTTGTTTTATTTTCTATTTGTAATAATCGTTGTTTTATTATGTGAGTTGATACTCTGGTAGTCTTGCCAAGTACAACATTAAGTAACCATACTGGTGCCATTCTTTACCAAAGCCAATAAACCAGGTGCCATCATAGTAATAGTGTTCTGGATGATGATTTTGTTTGAATGCAACGATGGCTGCTTGGATCGTTTCTTCACTAAGTGGACAACTAAAATGAAACTTTATAATGGCTCGAACAACCTCTTCTACGTCTCTGGAATCGTTTGTTAATTCGATAAGGTGGTCGACAATATATTGTCTATTTAATGGGCGATCCATAAGATTTTCGTCTGACCAACCTTCAAACCCAAGCAGATGAAGGGTGAAAGGCAAAAATGCGTTCCATCTCAGAAGAAGGTTTGTCTCTGTGAGCCAGTGTCTTCCTCCTTTGTAACCTGCGACATTTGGTAGATTGAGTAAGGCTTGGCCAGGCCCTTGAAAAGTCATCCAGCTAGTAACATTATGGTTGTCTTTTGTACCAGGTACATTACAGGCACTTCCATTGTCAAATGGAATGAAAGGTGTATAGTCGGGGTGTTTTGCATTATAATGATTATACCAATGGACATTAAATTCGTACCCTAGTTTTTTCATATATTGAACAAACATTTCTGTACTTGATTTTATCTGCACACCGATAGCATTCTGATCAAAAAAATGTTCGCTTTTAAATAATACTCGGAGTACTTCAGCAATATTCCAATCTTGCTGAAAAACCTGAGCCATTGCCGCAATAATGTCTTCATTTATTTCTTCGTAGACATAAAATTTGTACAGTTTTCCGCAAATAAATTTGGCTACTTCTTCTTTTTTTTCTGTCAATATTGTGTTGACTATCCACTCAAACTCTTCTAATGCATACTGTTTGGCTTCTTCATCATTGTCTGGTTGTTTTGGCGTAAATTGTTTATCAAACAGCTCAATCATCGTCCAATCATGATGTTCTGTTTGTAAGATATATTCATCAGGGCCGAATACAAAATGGCCTAAAGCCAGATGACCAGCGTGACTTCCAGCCTTCCATCCTGTGTAGCCACGGGCGATATTTTCAATATCTTTTTGTTTGTAGTTGCCATCTCCAACAGTAAATAATTCCAATAACTCTCGAGCAAAATTTTCATTTGGTTTTTCAGTAGTATTGGAGCTGCCATTGAGATACATTAGCATCATAGGTGTGAGGCTTATTTTCTCTGTAAATCGTTGGAAATTGCCTAATGCATGTTTGCATAATTCCCGAAAATAGAGATACGTACTTGTTGCTGAAAGAACCAAGTTTGGATCATTTTCGGTCACAAAGTGATTTGACCAAAAAAGGACCATTTTATACTTTACAGGATTTAATACAAGATTCGTTGTCAATTGAATCGGCACCTCTCTAATTCTTTGACAATGGTCAAAAAAATCGTAAGGATCATTTTCAATGAAAACAGGGTGCTGCGCCCATGGAAAAACATCGTATTCTGGAATAGGAACATCTAGAGCATTATCAATTAATTGATCTACTAGTTTATCGGGATCCATAGCTAAACCTGCTCTCAGTTCGGATATGTTACAGCCGCCTCCTAAGCGATTGTAAAGATGTTTAACTCTTATTTCATCCCAACGTTTTGTATTACGTGGAATATATGTTGTTAAATCGCCTTGAATCCCATTACTCATATGATATTGAGTTTTTTTAGTTTGTACGAAGAATACTATTATGTGTTTAATTCATAAAAATGTTATCATCTCCAGTTGATCTGTTAATTTCACTTCTATTGGCTAAAAGGGGTTATTTAAGGATATTAACCTTTTTAGTGATTGAACTTTTGCTGCTCGATTCTTCAATTTTTAGTAAGTATAAACCTTCATCTAAATGATTAACAGACCAAGTGCTTTGATTCGTTTTTTTAAGTACTAATTGGCCATAAGTTGTATACATTCTCACTTCAAAATGTTTGCTTTGAATTCCACTAATATTAAGTTGACTGGATGTTGGATTTGGGAAAATGATAATGTCCAAATGTTTGAATTCACTTACATCACTTATCAAATCTTCACCATCACAATTCTCATCAATTCCATTATTTGCTATCTCTTCTGCATCTGGATTGATATCAGGATTAAGGTCATCACAGTCTTCAGCTAGTAAAAACCCATCTTGGTCCAGATCATCATCTAGCGTTTCAGTGTTGCAATCATCATCTAATCCGTTGTATGTTATTTCTGCGGTGTCTGGATTTATATCTGGGTTTAGGTCGTCACAATCTTCAGCAAGTGAATACCCATCTTGGTCTAAATCATCATCTAGTGTTTCAGTATTGCAATCGTCATCGATACCGTTGTAAGTAATTTCAGTTACTTGTGGATTTATGTTCGGGTTAAGGTCGTCACAATCTTCAGCAAGTGAATACCCAT
>CALDTZ010000013.1 GCA_937924805.1 uncultured Saprospiraceae bacterium | reverse complement strand
TAGTGGAAAAACTCAGCGTTACGGAGTTGATTTTGGTTTACGCTATCAATTAACCGATTGGCTATATGCTAACGGTGATATCAATTACACGTATGCTAGAAGCACGGAAGAATTAGAAGGGCAAGATTATATTCCATTATCCCCAGATTTAACTTCGTCAGGTGGATTATCTATTCGGGAATTAGGAAATTGGTCAGGTGGTATAAACTATCGCTTTATTAAAGACCGCCCTGCAAATGAAGACAACTCTATTGTCGCTGAAGGATATTTCATTACTGATTTAAACCTAAACTACACGATGAATAATTGGACGTTCGGTGTTATTGTAGAAAATTTGTTTGATTCGGAATGGAATGAGACACAATTCGCAACAGAGAGCAGGCTATTGAATGAACCAAGCTCTTTTGAAGAAATTCATTTTACACCAGGAACGCCATTTTACTTAAGAGGTAAAATTTCGATTTCGTTTTAATTTTCAAAATATTTCAAAGAACAAACGTCTAATAATTAAAATACACATGGTGCCGTTTTAGTAAATAACATACTAAAATGGCCCATTAAGTGTTAACCTATTGTAGTATTTTTACAGATATAGTAAATTCTTATGGTAAGTTTTTTTAGCAGAAAAAAGTATTTGATCGACCTCTTGGAAGGTTTTGTAGATATGCACAACCATATCCTACCCGGCATTGATGATGGGGCAAAAACTGTTTACGATTCCTTACAACTAATAAAAGGTTTTTCAGAATTTGGGGTTACGAATTTTATTGCTACACCGCATATCATGCATAATTACTATGACAATACCCAAGAAACTATTCAAAATTCACTTTCGGTATTAAAAGAAGAATTGCTAAAAAACGGTTTGAATGATGTTTACATAACCGCGGCAGCTGAACATATGATCGATAGTAATTTTGAAACCATCCTTGAAGAAAAACAAGTGATGCCGATGCAAAAAGATCATCTGCTTATTGAGATGAGCTATTTACAGCGTCCAATTAATTTTGATGAATCCATTATTGCAATTGCACATAATAGATTTTTTCCAATTCTTGCGCATCCTGAACGCTATAATTTTTTACATGGAAGGACAAGAAAATATGGCGAATTCAAGCAACAAGGAATTTACTTTCAGTTGAATATGTTATCCTTAAGTGAATTTTATAACAAGGAAGTTCAAAAGATTGCGTTCAAACTTTTAGAAGACGGGATGATTGATTTTATCGGTTCTGATGTTCATAATTTAGAACAATTAAATTCTCTTAAAAAATTAACAATCAATAAAAAGACTAAAGAATTATTACTTCCTATAATAGAAAATACAGTTGAGCGATTTAAATAAAGTAAACATATAAAACAACAAAGGCACTAAACGACTTGTTTAGGGCCTTTTTTTATGTGTAATATGATTAATTCTTTATTACAAGCTTAAGTCTAAACATGTCAGTATCTTTTGGTACTACTGTAACCATATAAATACCGTTTTCAATACTTATTAAATTCAATTCAATTCCTTCTTGTGAACGATTCAGTTGTGCTTCTTTATAGCTTCTTACCAATTTTCCAGTCAGATCAAAAAGACTCACTTCAGAAATATCAATCTCAGTAGTCATTCTAATCATTGTAAAATCACTCGCAGGGTTTGGATATAAAACAGGTATGACTACTGATGACTTATTATTAAATAAATCACCTGCTTCAATTTGATTATCAACAATCTCCACAGCGAAATCACCTTGTTTTCCATTTCCTGCACTTTCACTTCCTCCTTTTATTTCAATTGCATTTATGATAGGATGTCGCGTGCCACCAACAGACGACAATGACGAGAAATCAATATTAAGAACACCACCACTAACAGTCACCGTGTGATTTCTAACCAACATTGCATCTGCTCCAACTGTTGCAAAAACATCTAAATTATCTTCTACAAGTTGACCTTCAATGCTTACATCAAAGACCCTGCTTCCGACACCACCAGATCCTCCACCAGTTGCGCCAAACCATAATTCAGCAAAATGTAATCGAACTGTATATTCTCCATCAGGTACGGGTATATCATAACTCATGATTTGTGATCGACTAAATCGGAATGTTTGATAAGGTTCTGGCAATCCTGTTTGTGGACGGTCAAGCGTATTTCCCGTATCTGAATACTGATCTGTAATAAAAGTTTCACCGGAATACGTTGTAGCTGTACCGCCTGTATTTATACTAAGTGCAAAATTATTAGTGACCTCCGTATTCACATTTACGCTTACCTCATCAAAAACAGTTTCATTTTCATCATCAGTAACTGTCAATCGGAACACATAAGTACCAGCTACTAAATTACTAGCTGCTAAACTGGTCGTTGTAGCCCCTGATAAAGAAGCCGTACTTGGACCACTTTGTTGTGTCCATAATAAATCAACCGATCCACCATCTGGATCATTACCTGAACCTGTTAACGTTACACTATTTATTGGAAGCGTGATTGTTTCATTACTGCTTCCTAAACTCACCGTTGGGGATTGATTATTAAAAATTGCAGAAGTGTTTTCATAGATCCTTGGATAGTTATCTGCCCATCCATTAGATATAACATCTAAATCTCCGTCGTTATC